>CAZGNJ010000008.1:0-20591 GCA_964526985.1 uncultured Ginsengibacter sp.
AGAAGTCAAATTGCAACATTTGTGATTAACCTATAAGTTCCGTTAAATATGCAAAAGAAAATATTGAAGGTAGGTTTGATTGGGTTGGGGCGAATGGGCCAAACTCATTGTCGTAATCTGCACCATTATATACCTGGTGCCAAGTTGGTTGCTGTTGCTGATGCAATGTATGACAAGGATAAATTCAATGATCAATATCCGGGAGTATCATTTAGTGATTCTGATATTGATGTAATGCAATCTGATGAAATTGACACAGTAGTTATCAGCACACCGACCAGTACACATGCGGATTTGATAAAAAAAGCAATATCCAGCCAAAAGAATATTTTTTGTGAGAAGCCTTTGGACCTTTCGTTGGAAGTTACTACGGAGGTCATTCGATTGGCAGAAAACAAAGGAATAAAATTGATGTTTGGATTCAATCGGCGCTTTGATAACGATTTCGCACAACTAAGGAAATCTGTCCTTGCCGGTAAGATAGGGAATCCACAAATCATTAAGATTACGAATAGGGATCCTGATATTCCACCTGTCGATTTTATCAGAAATTCAGGAGGAATGTTTATGGATTTTTCAATCCATGACTTTGATATGGCGAGGTATGTTATGGGAAAGAAAGTTGTAGAAGTAGTTGCCCGTGGCCTTGTATTTATTGACAAAGCGGTTGGAGAGGCTGGAGATATTGATACCGCCTTGATTACGCTGACATTTGAGGATGGGACTTATGCAGTGATTGATAATAGTCGAAAGGCTGTTTATGGGTATGACCAAAGGTTGGAAATATTCGGAGATGCGGGAATGATTCTTGTCGAAAATAATTTATATAACCAGAATGTAATTTATGATGCAAATGGTATTCACAGTGCGTTGCCTCTGAATAATTTTACTGAAAGGTATAAGCAAAGTTATTTGAGTGAAATGAAATCATTCGTGGATGCCGTACTTAATAACAAGGAACTGCCTGTATCAGGCGAAGATATGATTACAGCTACGGCTATCGCCTATGCATCTCGGAAATCTATGAAGGAAGGAAGGGCAGTCTTAATGACTGAAATAGAAAATACCTTTTAATTATGAAACTGATATGAAAACCGGTAGCTGATCTTGACATGACAGAGGTAAATGAGATAAAAAAGAATATTAGAAATTGGGACGGGCACGATAAGATTTGTGTTTTATTTTAAGTTTGGGCAATGAAAAAGATATCAATTAAAGACATAGCCAGGAAAGCAGGTGCCTCTATTACTACTGTTTCTATTGTATTGAATGGAAATGGACCGGATCGAAAGATTAGTGAGAAAATGATCAATAAAATTCAGAAAGTATCAGAGGAATTGAATTACCGCCCCAACCAGTTTGCCAAAAGTCTTCGGACTGGAAAGACGAATACCATAGGGTTAATTGTAGATGATATTTCAAACTTTTTTTTCGGCAACCTCGCAAAGGTTGTTGAAGAAGAAGCGAATGGTTTGGGTTATACAGTAATGTTTTGCAGTAGTCAGAATGATGAGGGGAAAACAAGGAATGTTTTAGGTTCCTTAATTGAAAAGAACATGGATGGATATATTATAGCACCTACGCTGAGTATGGTGAGCGAATTACGTGAGTTGAAAAGAGATAATAAACCTTTTGTATTGATTGATAGGTTTTTTTCCGATTTAGAATCCAGTTATGTAACGATAGATAATTATAAGGGGTCCTTTGATAGTGTAAGTTATTTAGCCAAGCAAGGCTACAAAAAAATTGCCATTGTAACCAGCGATACAGAACAAATTCAAATGCAGGAGCGCCTTGAGGGATATAAAGCTGCCTTAAGGAAATACGGGATGCCATTTATTCCGATGTTAGTGAAGAAAATTCCGTTTAAGTATTCTGTCCAGAAAATTGTTAATGAGGTTTGGAGTTTTGTAGAAAAAAATCCAGAGGTGGATTCAATATTATTTACTTCTAATAACCTTGGTATTCCCGGATTAGAAGGGCTTAGGAAGGCAAGAAGGTTTGTTGGGTCGGATATCGGTATCATTTGTTTTGATGACCATGACCTGTTTAGATTAGCATCACCGGCGATTACTGTGGTATCTCAGCCAATAAGAGCGATTGGAAAAAATGTTCTCAGGATTCTTGTTGATAACATTAATACAAAAGAGACCAAAACAACTCAGGTTGTTTTGGATCCCAAATTAATTGTTAGGGACTCTACACCGTTGAAGAAATAGTCAGGTTAGAGCGGTTTGAGCATTCTGAGTAGTTATGATTAAGTAGAAACAGTTTTGCAAACAATTTTTAAGTCATAAAAAATACCAAACTTGAATACGCTACAATTTTCCGACTATCTTGTATTTTTCATCTACTTCATTGGAGTTTCTGCCTATGGGTACTATGTATATCGTCGCAAGAGATCGAGTGATTCGGCAGCAAAGGAATTTTTCCTGGCCGAAGGCTCTCTGACGTGGTGGGCTATTGGAGCATCTCTGATAGCTTCTAATATTTCTGCTGAACATTTTATTGGAATGAGTGGATCAGGCTTTGCAATTGGCCTGGCCATTTCTTCTTATGAATGGTTAGCTGCTGGAACTTTAATCCTGGTAGCTATTTTTATGATACCTGTATATCTGAGAAATAAGATATATACAATGCCCCAATTTTTGAGAGACAGGTATAATGAACATGTGAGTACCATAATGGCTGTTTTCTGGCTGCTGGTCTATGTCTTTGTTAATCTTACATCAATCATTTACCTGGGAGCTCTTGCTATATCTTCTATTTCAGGAATAAGTTTTGAATTTTGCATTTTAGGATTGAGTGTTTTCTCTGTAATAGTTACATTAGGAGGAATGAATGTAATTGGGTACACAGATGTAATTCAGGTAATAGTATTAATAATTGGAGGCCTTGTTACTACCTATCTTGCACTATCACTTTTGTCTGAACATTTCGGATTTGGCGGAAGTATTTTGAAGGGTTTGTCAGTATTAAAAAGAGAAGCACCTGAACATTTCCACATGATTTTTGACAAGTCAAGTCCTCATTACAAAGAATTGCCCGGAATATCAGTTTTGGTCGGAGGGATGCTTGTAAATAACCTTGCGTACTGGGGATGCAATCAGTATATCGTACAGCGGGCCTTGGGAGCAGATTTGAAAACAGCAAGAAAAGGTATTTTGTTTGCAGCCTTTTTAAAGTTACTTGTTCCACTGATTGCAGTATTACCGGGGATTGTAATGTTTATTCTACACAAGAATGGAATGTACCTGGCGCAGATGGCAGATGCTTCAGGAGTAGTAAAACCAGATCATGCTTATCCTATTCTGATGAATTTATTGCCAAGTGGACTGAAAGGTGTTGCCTTCGCAGCATTAACAGCTGCTATAGTAGCTTCATTGGCTGGCAAAGCAAATAGTATATCAACAATTTTTTCCCTGGATATTTATAATAAATTTTTTGACAGAAAAGCATCGGAAAAGAAACTGGTCAGGGTAGGTAGGGTAGCGGTGATTATTGCAATGTTAATCGCCGCGCTTATCGCTCCTGCCTTAGCGTCGCTTGATCAGGCCTATCAGTTTATACAGGAATATGTTGGTTTTTTCTCACCAGGTGTACTGGCTATTTTTTTACTCGGAATGTATTGGAAAAAAACTACAACCTCTGCTGCACTTGCAGGTGCTATCCTTACAATTCCTGTTTCTGCTGTCTTAAAATTCTTGCCGGAATGGACCGGTGGTTTTTTCCCCGACTATCCATTTCTGGATAGGATGGGGATTACTTTCCTCGTTATATTAGCAATTATGATTGTCATGAGTTTGGTCAGGCCAAAGAAGGTATCTGACACTGGAGCTATCATCCTGGAGACTTCATCATTCAGGGTTTCTACCGGGTTTGTCATTGGTTCTATAATTATCTTTGGCGTACTTACTGCACTTTATACAGCATTTTGGTAAAGGGCAATAGTGTTTGTAAAATGCCTGATGGTTCCAGATTCATGAAAGCCCTGGACGGTGTTTTCTCTGGTGAGGGTTTCAGTCGTAATGTGCTCATCCAAACTACTGTTTGAAAAAATTGTTTGTGCAGTATTTTGCTGTAAAGAATTACAGCGGAATTTTATTTCAAAAAATTGTTTTACCTGCTTTCCAGGCTTTTCATAAATGCGATGATATCGGATATCTCTGATTGAGACAGGTCCAGTTTTTCCTCGGAGAGTGTCTGGTTGGGAAGTTTGATACCCAGTCCTGCTCCGCCTCCATTATTGTAAAAATTCATTACCTCTTCTAACGTTTGAAAAACTCCGTTGTGCATGTAAGGTGCTGTTCTGGTTATATTTCGCACAGTCGGAGTTTTAAACCCGTATTTATAAGCTGCTACTCCTATGATGTTGTAATAACCCAAATCCGGGTCGATAACGGAGTCTGTGAAGGATCGGGGTACTCCCAAGACTTCGGCTTCACTTTTTACAAACTTTGGAGGGGTGGTTCCATTAAATACCGGCATAAAGTGACAGGTAGCACATTTAGCCTTGCCCATAAACAGGTTGAAACCATGAAGTTCCTGTGCAGTCAGCGCCTTCTTGTTCCCCCGCATATATGCGTCAAACCGGCTGTTCATCAAGGTAAGGCTTCTTTCAAAAGAGGCGATGGCATTGAAGATCATTAGAGAGGTATCGGTTTTGCGCATTGGTTCGGGAAAGGCTATTGAAAATAATTCTCTGTATTCCCTGTTTGAAAAAAAATATTTTTTTATTGCAGATACCGAACTGCCTAATTCATCGGGATTGTTGATTACGGTGCGAGCCTGGTCTTCCAGAGTAAGGGTGCGTAGGTCATAAAAATAATTGGATTGCAATGCTACATTGAGCAGGGTTGGGGTGTTTCTTGGAAGCAACTTCCCGGGGTCGGCGAGTGATGAATTCTTTATCAGTCCATCCGTAAAATCAAGTTCGGGTTTGTGACATGTAGCACAACTTCGGGTACCTGTTCCCGATAGAGATACGTCGTAAAATAATTTTTCTCCCAGTTTTATTTTAGCCTCATTTGAAAAATAATCGGAACCTGGAGCAAATGCATTTGCATTGAATGCGCCGGAGTCAAACATCGTACTCACTTCCTGATTGAGCATTCGGTTGTACTTTATTTTTCTGCCAGGCAGCATTTCTTCCAGATCAAATATTTCAGAAGTAATAGGATTTGCATAATCTGTGATGAATTCGGCTCTGTCAAAAGTGTTGAAGTCGGCATTGAATTTCAGGTACCGTATGGCACGCTGAATTTTCGCAGACAAACCGGATTTTTTTTCAGTGGTATAATGAGATAACAAACGATCCAGGCTTTGGAGAGATTGAGCCGCTTCAGCAATGCTGTTTTCTGCCAACTGGCAATCGAACCCTGATACTCCCAAAGAGATAATTCTGAAAACCTCCATCTTGGCTGCATCGAGAATTCGCCAGTCGTCAAGAGTCTGGTCTGTGAAATAAGAAAGGAGGTATTCTGTATTGTGGATCAAAACTTTTATCTCATCCGTTAGTCTTGCCTTATTGGAAATTCTAAACTCGGGATAAATGAGTGTTTCAATAAGTTGCAACCCCATTGGACCTATCGTATAGGCGAGGGTAGGATCCAGCAGATCTGCATTTTCAATTTCAGGCACCGGCGGTCCGTTGACTCTTCTGGCAAGGTCGGCAGTAAAATATTCAGAGGCCCACTCAAAATTTTTATACAGCAACCGCACTTTTAGAAATGCACTTCTGATCTTTTGTTCACTTACATTGGGCTGCGTGCTCAACACATACAAGGAATCGTGTACGTAGTTTTGAAACGAGACAATTTGTTTCAGAAGTGTTTTTTGAATTTTCCTTTCGCGGTTCAGCGATTGTTGTTCCGTTTTGTTTGCCAACCGAAACGGAGTAAACCCTACGACGCAGATAAGTACTGAAAAAACAGTGGTTACGATCAGCTTTTTCTTCATGTCCGCTGGGTCTGTTTACGCTATCTGAAGATCAATGCATTTCTGAATGGGTTTGCATTTTTATCTCTTTCAGCCAATGGTTCAATACCCCATCTGTGTTCGATAAAAGATAAGATGCTGACGGTTTCGTATTGTGTATTATCGACAAAACCTTTCTTAGCAAAGGCGCCGATTACAATTGCCGGTATGCGGCTGCCAGGGCCAAATCTGTCAATCACAGGTGGAATTACATGGTCAAAATATCCTCCAAATTCATCATAGGTAAGCACCACCAATGCATCCTTCCCGTTGGGGCCATTCAGTACGGCATTGATGAGTTTTACAGCCAGTTGTTCTGACGGATAAACAGCAGAACTTCCCGGGTGTTCGTCATTTCCATTGCCGGGTTTTACGAAAGAGACATCGGGCAAAGCGCCTTCCTGTGCGGCTTTCAGAAAATCGTTTTGATCTTTCAGATGTGTCCTTCCCTCAGTGCCTTCTTTGTAATTTTCAAAGTAGAGAAAGGGTTCATGGTTGTAGGCAAAATTGGTTTTTGTACCTGCCACTGCATTGTCCCACCCTTCAGAATACCATGCCCATGAAATTCCTTTTTCGCTGAGTTTGTCCCCAATTGTTGTCATCGTTTGTGATGGAAGCAATTCCGAGGTGTCGGATTTTTGGGGGTATGGTTTGTTTCTTGAGTAGATGTGATTGATGGCGTATCCGTCGGAAGTTACCACACCGTCTTTTTTAATGGTTCCATCTTCATTCAAATGTACCTTCACAGATTCAGGAGCGTTGTGCCACACAGGAATTGCGGCAGAGATCAGGTACACATGGTTCAGGTAAGATCCGCCGAATACGCTTTGAAAAAAATTATCGCAGAGAGTGTATTTCTTTGCGAAAGAGTATAAGGGAAGTTTTTTTGTTTGATAGTATCCCATCGCCAGTCCCTTTGAGCTGTTGTAAGCAGCAAATTTGTCCATCTTTCCCCCATTTATCTGAAGTTGATTCTGAAAGAAACGGTGTGTTACATCCGGAGTTCTTTTGTCGGCAGATACATATTGGTCAATATTGAAAAGCTGATTGGGGAGGTTGGTTGGAAAAGAACTGTTGCGTGCAACTTCCGGAAGATATTTGTATGGCTCACCATTTTCATTTACCTGGAGGTAGTTTCCGGGCTTGATTCCCTGAATTCCGTTGGCTCCCGGAAATTCTCCGTACAGATTATCAAAACTGTGGTTTTCCATATAGATAACTACGAGGTGTTTTATTTGTCCGATTCCTTCATCAAACGAAAGGTTGCTTTGTTGAATCCTTTTTGAGGAACTACATCCTGCCAGGAGTCCGAGGGCAAAAAAAGCAGAGAACCAATTGCGAAGATTCATTGGATTGATTTAATAGTTTAGAGATAAATATTATTAATAACTGAATCATGTAAGGAGTGCTGTAAAATTAATCCATTGAACCAAGAAAATGAGAATATGTTTGATGTTTTTTCGCTGAGTGGCTGACTGATTTCTGTAAAAATTCTTCCTGCAAAAAGGTCGCTGCTTGAGGGAATAAAAACAGGGCATTTAAGTTTATTGTCAAGAATGGGCAGGCGAATTAAGATTCATAAGACCGGACTTTTTCAAATTAAAAAAATGACGGACTTTTGGCGTACCTTGATTGTTGTGCTATGATTTTTCTTATGAATTTTATTTCTTGTTTTTTATATTCAGATTCATCTTTTTCCGGAGAATCATTTAATGAGAAGTTGTCCTGTGCTCAAATTTTTCTGTCGGACAAAAATTTGAAATTATTTTGCAATGAAGCATCGGTTATGAATAGTAAATTCTTAGGAGCCAGAGTTTATTCTCATTCAGCCAATAATTTTAAAACCAATAAAAATTGAATACGGAAGAATAGATTTCCTCAGACATTAATTTTTAAAAATGATAAATTTTAATTCACCTCGTGTTGTTGACGGTGAAATTGCGGAATTATTTTTTGAGATAAAATGAATGATGCAGGCTGTTTTTCACTCTTCCCGGCTGGCAAAAAGGATTTTAACCAGCCAAAATAAAGAGAGGGATTTGATTTTTTAAAAACAAAGTATACTGGCACAGCAAGAGTTTGGGAATGAAAGCACAAAACGAAATTAAAAGAGAAACAGGCGGAGTTATGAAAACAGATCAAAAATTCGAAGCTATTTTTCAAAATGCTTCTCTTGGTATTTTGGTGATCGACAAAGGTGGTGTTATCCAATTGGCAAACAAGTTTTTGCTGAAACAATTTGGATATGAGAATGAGGATGAATTAGTAGGTAAGAAAATGGAGATTCTTATACCCAAGCGGCTACATAAGATACATGAAGGCGAACGCAAAGATTATCTGAAACATCCTGAAACCAGGCCTATGGGTATGGGACGCGACCTGTTTGGAATCACTAAAGATAATCGTGAAATACCATTGGAGATCAGCCTTAGCAGCTACGCTAATGAGGAAGGGATTTTTTCTATTGCATTCATCAGCGACATATCGTCCCGCGTACAAACACAGGAGAAACTGAAAGAACAACGACTGGAACTGGCGGCGATCAATAAAAAAATGGAGAAACTGAACGAAGAGTTGGAAAACAAAGTGAATCAGAGAACGGTAAGGCTCGAAGAGACTTTGAAGAAGTTGGAAGACTCGCGCAATGAGTTAGCCCAGGCGCTTAGCAAGGAAAAAGACCTCGGTGAAATGAAGAGCGCATTTGTGTCTATGGCTTCGCATGAGTTCAGAACACCTCTCAGTACCATACTCTCTTCGGCATCGTTGCTTGCAAAATATAAATTGACGGATGAACAGGAGAAACGCGACAAACACATACAACGGATCAAATCATCGGTCATTAATCTCAATAATATTCTCAATGAATTCTTATCGCTTGGCAAGATAGAAGAAGGAAAGATCAAGGCTAACCCGATCGATTTTAATATTAAGGAACTTATTTACGAACAATATGTGGAGATGAGTGACATCTTCAAAACCGGTCAAAAAATTGATTATGTACATGAAGGAGAAATGTTGGTGCATTTAGATCAGAATTTGTTTAAAAACATCCTGATCAACCTACTGAGTAATGCAGCTAAGTTTTCGCCGGAGCACACCACCATCCGGATTCGAACAGAAGTTGATTCTGATAATATACTCTTTTCGATTAAGGATGAGGGAATGGGTATTTCCGAAAAAGACCAGCAGCAATTATTCTCTATTTTTTTTCGTGGGAATAATGCTACTAATATTGCAGGTACGGGGCTTGGGTTGCATATCGTTTCGAAATATACCGAAATGCTGAATGGAAAACTGAAGCTGAAAAGCAAGTTGAACGAGGGTACAGAAATAATCATCAATTTTGCACAATGAAGAAAGTACTACTGGTAGAAGATAACGAAGACATTCGGGAAAATACTGCTGAGATATTAGAGCTTGCCAATTATGTAGTATCGACTGCTGCCAATGGTAAAGAAGGATTTCAAAAAGCGTTGGAAGTGATGCCCGATATCATCATCTGCGATATCATGATGCCGGTGCTGGATGGCTATGGTTTATTGCACCTTATCCAGAAGAATGACCAGTTAAAGAATATTCCTTTTATTTTTCTCACTGCCAAAAGTGAACGCATGGATTTCAGAAAAGGTATGGAATTGGGAGCTGATGATTACCTCACCAAACCCTTTACAGAGCTGGAATTGATGAATGCAATAGAAGTACGGTTGAGGAAAAACGAAACGATGCAATTGCAAAATGCGGGTTCCAGAACCGATGAAGAAGAAGAAAAGCAAACGCTTGAAAATATTCTTGATGAGATCAGCTACAATGACTATAAGAAGAAGCAGCGAGTGTATGCAGAAGGTACCAATCCACACTATTTGTTTTATCTCAAAAGCGGGAAGGTACGCACTTACAAGATCAATGATATCGGCAAAGAACTGACTGTTGGACTTTACAATAAAGGAGAATTTTTTGGCTATTTCGCTTTGATTGAAAATACAGTGTATAAGGAAAATGCGGAAACCATTGAGCCTTGTGAGATTGGTTGCATCAGGCGGGAAGATTTTGAAACCCTTGTTTCAAATAATAAGAATACCGCGTTGAAATTCATTAAGCTATTGGCACAAAACGTAACTGAGAAAGAAGAACAACTTGTGAACCTTGCTTATAATTCACTCAGGAAAAGGGTGGCCAATGCATTGTTATTTCTCTATCGAAAATACAAAGCGGAGCAAAACAATCACTACCTGATCCAGATATCCAGGGAAGATCTCGCGCACATTGCGGGTACTACCACTGAATCACTGATACGCACCGTCAGTGATTTTAAAAATGAAAAACTCATTTCGACAGAAGGCAGTAGTATTAAAATCCTGAATGAAAACAAATTGGCAGATATGGTCAATTAAAATGATTATGCCGCTCGGAATTCTTTTTGAAACCTGTGTTTCATAGAACTGAATCGATTTCTGAATTTTTCAATATCTGCAGCAAGGCTACTGAGTTTGATATCAGAAGATTTGGTATTTTGTTTTTCCGGAATTTCTATGTTTTCCTGCAGATGGTTTACAGTACTCAACAAGACAGTGACGCTTTCATCATTAGCGATTAGTTCATTATTCAGCAACTCTGCCTTATGTAGAAAATCAGCCATGACACTATTGTCGACTAATTCGGATAGTTTTATTTTGAGCATGGCATTTTCCTGTTCCAGATCATGAAGGGCCTCCTCCCATGCATTGAGTTGCTGCAAATATATTTGGGTATTCATTATTGATTGCTCCGAATAATTTACAAAAATCTCTTTTCGGATCAAGTCTCAAAATGATAATTCGCATACCACCTTATGATATTGATCATGGTATACTTATCTGCATCAAATTATTTAGGTTGTGCTTTTGTCGTTTCAAACCTTCCGGATATTTCATCGACTGAAATACTAAAGATGATCCCGGGTATTTCAACATGTTTTGCATCTGTAAATGGCCAGTCAGGTGATATCTTCACCGTTTCAGTTATGATGGCGGGTACGCGCCTTTCGAGTAATGCCTCAATGCCTTTCCTGCGCTCCTTTGTGATCAGTTCTCTGAAAACTCCATGTACAATTACAGACTTCCAGTTGGCCATCGAATCCATCACATCCACCTGGAAACAAACTGCCGGATTTTCACGCATCATTTCCATTTTCAATCCCTCTTCTGTGTGGCAATAGATATTTTTTCCGTTGTAAGCGTAGCTGATTGGTACCACATAAGTCTTGCCGGAAGAATGGCAGCCCAGGTGTCCGTAAATATTATTCTTTAGAAATTCTTTGGCATCTTTTTGAGATAGTTTTCCCTGCATGTCCGGTGATTGAGGTGAGCTTTATTTGTTTCGTATAATTTCTTTTGGCGGATGCATTACCAGCAAAGGTATCTTGGTCTGACGTGTCATCGTGCGGGTATGAGAACGACTGAATACGCGCTCGAGCAATTTGTGTTTCTTAGCAACCATGGCCAGCAGGTCAGATGGATGTTTCTTCAGGAACTCATGGATACCTTCTTCTACATCATCATTTTCTATGATATTGAAACTATGATTGTACTTATCCCATATCAGGCCTGAACGCATCTTGGATGCGATCAACTCCGGTGATAGCTCACTCTTCTTTTTTTGCACATTGAGTATGTGCAAAAAGGGATCATATTTTTTGATGAGTTCATTAAGTACCTTGAATCGGCTGACAGGTTTGTTGTCTTTGAAATCTATTGCAACAATTATATTCTGTAGTGGCTTATACGCTGCTTTTTCAGGTACCACAATGATAGGCAAATCCGTCTTGCCGATCATACTGATAGTGGTGCTGCCAAATATTGAATTGCTTTTTCCTTTACCCTTCATACCCATCACTATGAGAGACGCCTTTTCTGCACGGGCTACTTTCATGATCACAGCCTCAGGTTTTCCTTTAGCTACGATACCCTTGATCTTAACTGTATATTTCCTGACCAGGCCATTCATTTGAGTTTCAAGGTACTGGTGGTTAGCTTTTTCCAGATCTTGGGTAGATTCAAATACTTCCATCAATGGAACATCATCGATGGCGTCTGTATTGGTATAGGCATGTACTACAATGAGGGTGCTGTTAAAAACATTGGCGAGATAGGCAGCATAACTTACAGAATTGAATGAGGCTTCTGAAAAATCAACTGCAGCGATTATATTATTCATATTGAATACTTATTTAAAAGTCAAAATTAGAAGCGAACAGTGTAGTTCAGTATGAGCCTGATAATTCAAAAAAATGATTTACGTCAGTTTCTTGCCACTTCCGCTTTACTGAATTCTCTGTCTTCTGCTCTAATGATACCTGTGGTAATCCAGATCAATCCGGCTGCCTGTAAAATGGCGCAGTAAAATAAAATAAGGTTGGCTGATTTGACAGGTTCGACATTCATGGCTTCCAGGCCCTGAAACATCAGCATCAACTCCTGGACCATAAACCCAATTACAAATATCAGTGCGCCAAGGCCACTCACTTTTCCCTTGAACCTTGTAATAAATTCATTGATATAACCAAGTATGAAAAGGCTAATGATACCAATAAACGAAAGGTGCAGATAGCCAATGATCACCGGTCGGAATCCAAAGGCAAGGTGTCCAAAATACGGTATGATACTGAGCAACTGCAACACGATCTTCAATGAAAAAGCTATAGATACCAGAGTCCAGAGCCATGCTGTGGAGCCATGCAATACTACGAAGGAACTCTTTTGAACCATCCGGAAAATCCTGATGAAATAGATTAATACAATTATTTGGAGCACTCCTGATATCTTGGCGACCCAGGTCAGGGCTACGGGTAAATCTAACCAGAGTATAGAGAGAAAATAAGAAGGTATTATAGTGATGATCATGATCCAGAATAGCCTTCTGCTGTGCCTTTCAATAGCATGAAGGCCCTGGCGCTGCATATAAGCAAAGAATACTCCAAAGCAAACAAACAGGAACCAACCGTTGTATTGAAAATGCAGAAAGAAATACATAGAAGCAAAATATAAATCCTGGATCATTACATGGTTGGCGAGAAGATAGGCCAGAAATATAGCTCCCAGGGAAGAAAATGCCCAGAGTACCATAGCTGCTTTAAACCAGTTTTTGCAAAAAGATTTGGTCTTGACTTTAGCCAGGTCTTTCCAATAGAAGTAAATAAAGAAATAGGAAACGAGGATGATAACAAAGAGCAGGGTGTTAGACCAAAAATCGTAACCCTGGATAATGAAGGCAACAAACATTGCATACGCAGTTACCGTATTCACGATCAGCAGCCACCTGTATTTGACATAATTAGTCTGAATATTACTTCGCACCAGAAATCTTATCATCAGAGTCATCAACGCGATGGTGACCCAGCCCACAAATGCAAAGTTGGAATGGCCGTGCATCAGGTATTTCTGATCTACCGCAGGCAGGGCAAAATTGATCTTGTACCTCATGGTAACACCGGCCAACGCTACAACGCAGAAGTTGATCAATGCTACCTGTATCCATACTTTGGTGTAAAACACCGGAGTATTCAATCTCATAAATTCATTTTATAAACATCTATGCGCTGCCAAATCTAAATCATTCTTGAGTAAATTATGGGTGTAGGCCATCTGAATGGGGATTTTTTTTTGCATGATATCAATCATTGAATAATTATATTTTTTATGATGGGGCTCATAAAATAAATTTGTACCCACTTGTAATATTGCAAAGTGAAATTTTAAAATTTACGATTATGAAAAGAATGTTGATCGCTTGTGCAATGGGACTTTTCCTGGCTTCCTGTGGTGGAGGTTCTGCGGAAAAAGACCAAACCACAACACCGAATGCAACAGAAGAAACAACAACAGCTCCGGAGTCAGGAAGTACTTCTGAAAACCCAACCTACGATCCGCACAGGGGAGAAGGTAAGTTTACGGAAGAGAATGTAAAGCTGGATGCAAAACTCAACGCTCAGTTTGCTGCAACAGGCGAAAAGACGTATGATTTGAAATGCGCATCCTGCCACAAACTTACTGATGAAAGACTGGTAGGTCCGGGTTGGAAAGGCGTTACTACCAGGCATAAACCTGAATGGATCATGAACTTCATGACCAATACAGATGCTATGCTCGACAAAGATCCTAAAGCACAGGCCATGCTGGAGATTTGTATGGTAAGAATGCCCAATCAGAACCTGACTGATCAGGACGCCCGGGATATCCTCGAATTCATGAGGAAGAATGACGGTGTAAAATAGTTTTCATTGTTTCAATTATAACCGGGTGTAAATTCTTTTCGCCCGGTTCTTTTCAGAAAGTTTATTGTTTCCCCTTGACTAAAAAAATGAACAATTTTTAGAATAGTAAACCTATATCCTTAATAACCATAAAAATCAATTTCAACACAACTTTCATTTTATGAAAAAAAATCTCATCCCGGTATTATCACTCACAGCAGCTATACTCCTGCTGGGTATCACCGGTTGTAAACCCAAAAATGCTGGATCCGCCGCAGCAGGCGATGCCGCATCAAGAGTATATGTAGAACCGGGAAAATATGATGAAGTGTACAACTTCGTTTCCGGAGGTTTCAGTGGCCAGGTAAGTGTTTATGGATTGCCATCCGGCCGCCTGTTAAGAGTGATTCCCGTTTTTTCACAAGATCCGCAGTCTGGCTGGGGATACAGTGAAAACACCAAGCCTATGTTGGCTACCTCTCATGGTGATGTACCCTGGGATGATCAGCACCACCTGCAGATTTCTCAAACCAACGGTGAAACTGATGGTCGCTGGCTCTTTGCCAATGCGAACAATACACCCCGTATTGCACGTATTGACCTGAAGACATTCAAAACTGCTGAGATCATCGAGATTCCGAACAGTGCAGGTAACCACTCTTCGCCATTTATTACAGAAAATACAGAATATGTGGTAGCAGGTACCAGGTTCAGTGTTCCTATGGATAATGCAAATGGTGATGTGCCAATCGACAGCTACAAGAAAAATTTCAAAGGAACAGTGAGCTTCCTGAAAGTGGACCCACAGTCAGGAAGGATGAACATTGCTTTCCAATTATTAATGCCAGGGGTTGACTTTGACCTGAGCCATGCCGGAAAAGGCCCAAGCCACGGTTGGTTCTTCTTTAGCTGTTATAACTCAGAGCAGGCAAATACGCTTCTTGAAGTAAATGCTTCCAAGCGCGATAAGGATTTCATCTTTGCGGTGAACTGGAAGAAAGCTGAAGAATACCTGAAACAAGGTAAAGGACAGAAGCAAACGGTGAAGTATGCACACAATGTGTATGATGAAGAAACTCATAATGCTAACACAACTATGGGAAATGAAGTTACCGTTTTGGATGTAACCCAATTCCCGGATATCGTGTACGCAATACCGTGTCCGAAATCTCCTCATGGTTGCGATGTGGATCCTACCGGTGAATTCATTGTGGGAAGTGGTAAATTGGCAGCACTCATTCCTGTATTCTCATTCCAGAAAATGCAGAGCGCAATTGCGGCAAAGACTTTTGATGGAGATTATGATGGTATTCCGGTATTGAAATATGAAGCTGTATTGCATGGTGAAGTACAGAAGCCGGGATTAGGGCCTTTGCATACAGAGTTTGACAGCAAGGGCAATGCTTATACAAGTTTCTTCATCTCTTCTGAGGTGGTGAAATGGAGCGTGAAAGACCTGAAAGTTTTAGATCGTATTCCTACCTATTACTCTACTGGCCACCTGATGGTTGTAGGTGGTGACTCTAAAAAGCCTTACGGCAAATACCTTGTCGCTTATAACAAGATTACTAAAGACCGTTACCTGCCTACAGGCCCGGAATTAAACCAGTCAGCACAATTGATTGACATTAGCGGTGACAAGATGAAAATGTTACTGGACTATCCAACCATTGGAGAACCGCATTATGCTCAGGGTATGCCCGCAGATATCATTATGAAGAATTCATTGAAGATATTTGACATCACCAAGAATAAGAATCCATTTATAACCCTGGGAGAAAAAAATGCTAAGGTGGTTCGCACCGGCAACAGGGTAGATGTGTACATGACAATGATTCGCTCACACTTGAATCCGGATAATATCGAAGGTGTAAGAGTAGGTGATGAGGTTTACTTCCATCTGACTAACCTGGAGCAGGATTGGGATGTACCACATGGATTCTCTATCAAAGGAGCCAACAATGCAGAATTGCTGGTAATGCCAGGAGAAACTCAGACATTGAAATGGACTCCGGACAGAGTTGGTGTATTCCCATTCTATTGCACAGACTTCTGTAGTGCATTGCACCAGGAAATGCAGGGATACATCAGGATATCTCCTAAAGGATCCAGTGTTCCTATTTCATTTAGTATGGGCAAAACTTCAAATGCCACTGTAGCACCAGACAGTACTAAAAAATAAAATTTATATAATACCGGCAGGCCTGAAAACCTGCCGGTTTAAATGTCAACAAAAAACAAAAATAATTTAGCCATGAAAAAGTATTTTCTCATACCTGCATTGCTCATGATGATGATCATGCTCGGTTGTAACGATGGCACTTCCGGCAATGCAGAAACTACCACAGAAAGCACAACTGCTGTTGCCGGTGGTCAGGAAAATGTAAAAGACGACGTTTCCCAGAAGGATGTAGTAAAGGTAGCTGTAGGTTCTCCTGACCATACCACTTTGGTAGCTGCACTTAAACAAGCAGATTTGGTAACTTCACTCTCTAATGCAGGGCCATTCACAGTGTTTGCTCCCACTAACGAAGCATTTAAGAAATTACCTGCAGGTGTTCTCGACGACCTGATGAAAAAGGAAAATAAAGACAAACTGATCAATGCGTTGCAGTACCATGTATTTGTTTCTGCATTGCAACCTGATTTTCTCAACCAGGAACAGACTCTTAACATGGTGGATGGTAGTGATTTGCACATAACAGTAAAAGATGGCAAACCTGTATTGAATGGTAAGGCAAATATAATTGCGTCAATCCCTGCTTCAAATGGTATGGTGTACGTGATAGATGATGTACTTACTCCTCCTTCTAAATAAATTTGTTGCTAACCTGGAAACACAATTGTTGAGGTGTGGCCTCAATCAGATTTAAAATTGAAGAAATGAACGACAATAAACTAAGTAGTCTGCAAAGAGTGCTCGTTTTGATAAGCGGGATATTATTAATCGCTGTCTTATTTGTTCCACTCTGGCAGATAGACCTTGATGCACCACAATACCCTGAAGGATTATCATTGAAAATGTATCCTCATAAATTGGGAGGAGATGTAGAAATCATCAACGGCCTGAACCATTATATCGGTATGCGTACCCTGCATACAAAAGACTTTGTAGAGTTCACCATACTTCCATACATCATCGGATTTTTTGCTGCATTTTGTTTTCTTGTCTTCTTCATCAACCGGAGAATTGGGTTGAAGGTACTCTTCTATTCTTTTTTTGCATTCGGTATTATCGCGATGTTCGACTTCTATCGCTGGGAATATAATTACGGACATAACCTGGATCCTGCTGCACCTCTGCAGGTTCCGGGCATGTCATATACGCCGCCACTGATCGGGTACAAGCAACTACTCAATTTTGCAGCTTACTCTATTCCGCACATTGGGGGAGTCTTGTTTTTCGGTACGGGTGCAATATTGCTTTTTGCTTTGATTTTTCCTTACCTTAAGAGAAAAAAAATGAGTATGCAAAAGAAATCTCTGGTCGCCGCTGCATCGGTGATGGTGTTTTTTCTTGCCGGATGCAGTAGTGGCCCTAAGCCGATTCGCCTTGGACAGGATTCCTGTGATTTTTGTAAAATGGCAATAGCTGATAAAAACTTTGGTGCAGAGATCATTACAAAAAAAGGAAAGGTTTTCAAATTTGACGATACTCATTGCCTCGCAGGATTCAGGGGTGGAAAAATAGATACCGGCGATATTAAAGCGGTGTATCTCGTGAATTATTCGGAACCTCACAATTTTATAGATGCTAAAGACGCCATTCTTGTAAAGAGTGATGATATCCATTCACCTATGGGCGGCAATACTGCTGCATTTGATAAGGAAGAAGCAGCTAAGGAAACAGAAGCGCAATTGCATGGGGTACGCATTAGTTTACAGGATTTATATAAAACCGAAAAATGAAATTTGTAATACGGCTGATCACATTGATGTCGCTGGTTGTAAGTGTGCAGTGTGTGCAGGCCAGGAATATTATTGTCGGGAAAAACCAGGAGTATAAGACCATTAAGAGTGCTTTGATGGTTGCAGACCATGGCGACACCATCACTGTAAACAATGGAGTATATAAGGAAAATGAAATCAATATCTCGAAGCGGATTTATGTGAGAGGTATCGGGTTCCCGGTAATCGATGGTGAAAAGAAAGGAAATATCATTACCATTCATGCAGATGGCGCTGTATTGGACGGGTTTAAGATTATCAATTCCGGCAACTCTGAAAGAACTGATATAGCCGGAGTGTTGATTGTCGACAGCTATAATGTTACTGTAAAGAATAACAAATTAGACAATACTCAATTCGGCATTTACAGCCAACATAGCAGGGGATGCACGATAAAGGATAATGAAATTCATTCTTATGCGACTAATGAAATGCTTAGTGGCAATGGCGTGCACTGCTGGAGATCAGACAGTCTCCTGATTATCGGCAACAAAGTAAGTGGCCATCGTGATGGAATTTATTTTGAATTTGTAACTAATTCACTTGTGTGGAGAAACATTAGCAGAAAAAATATTCGTTATGGTATTCACTTCATGTTTTCGCACAATGATACTTATATAAGTAATGTCTTCGAACAGAATGAATCCGGAGTGGCTGTAATGTACACAAAGAATGTACACATGTACAACAATTATTTCATGGACAACTGGGGGGCAGCTGCCTATGGTATCCTTTTAAAGGATATTACAGACAGCGATATCTCCGGAAATCATTTCCTGCACAACACAATAGCTATTGAGATGGAAGGATGCAGCAGGAATAATGTCTTTAAAAATGAATTCAGAGACAACGGTTATGCATTGAAGATTTCTGCAAGTAGTATTAATAACTCGATCTACCAGAATAATTTTTTGAACAACACTTTCGATGTGGCTACAAATGGCTCCCTGGTGATGAATTCATTTGAAAGGAACTATTGGGACAAATATGAAGGTTATGATCTGAACCGGGATGGTTATGGCGATGTTCCATTTCATCCCGTAAGCATGTATTCCATGATCATTGAAAAAAATCCCGCAGCTCTTATGCTGTTCAGGAGCATTATTGTATCGCTGCTGGATAAAACAGAAAAATTATTGCCGGGGATCACTCCAGAAAATCTGAAGGACAACCGGCCTTATATGAAACCTTTACCGTTATGATTGAACTAAAAAATATTTCAAAGAAATTCGGAAAGCTCCAGGTGCTGAATAGTATCACTACCCAATTTTTGGAAAGCGAATGTATTGCCTTGCTCGGGCCTAACGGTTGTGGTAAAACGACAATGATCAAGTCTGTGCTGGGAATGGTGATCCCGGATAGTGGTGAGATTCTTTTTAATGGTAAACCCATCAGGAAGGACTGGCAATACCGAAGCCAAATAGGGTATATGCCGCAGATAGGGCGTTATCCGGAAAACATGACGATAGAGCATCTCATTAAAATGATGAAGGATATCAGGAAGGTAAATGGCACCAAACCTGACGAGGAACTGATCTTTGGATTCGGCCTGGATAAAATGATGAACAAAAAGATGCGTACACTTTCGGGTGGTACTACGCAGAAAGTAAGCGCCGCCCTTGCATTCATGTTTAGCCCGGATGTGTTGATATTAGACGAGCCTACTGCCGGACTTGATCCGGTATCATCCATCATTCTCAAAGAAAAAATAATTTCAGAAAAAAATAAGGGAAGGTTAGTGCTCATCACTTCACATATCCTCAGTGAACTGGACGATCTTGTTACAAAAGTAGTATATATGAATGAAGGGAAATTTCTTTTTGAAAAACCCCTGGAACTCCTGCGAGAGGAAACCGGAGAGCAGAAACTATCACACGCGATTGCAAAAGTGATGCGCCAAAAAAAAGCTGAGATTGTAAAACCTGAAATGTATAGGGCATGAAAAAAATATTGAAATACGTTATTGCAGATATCATTCAGAATAAGATAGTGATGATATACACGGTCTTGCTTCTGATCATTTCCCTGAGCGTTTTCAACCTGGAAACAAGTCCCGGCAAAGGCATGGCGAGCCTGCTCAACCTGGTACTGCTCATTGTACCATTGATCTGTATTATTTTTTCTACCATCTATATTTACAACAGTGCCGAATTTATTGAATTGCTGGTGAGCCAGCCACTGAAAAGAAGAACGCTCTGGCTGAGCCTTTTTTCAGGCCTGGCTGTTTCATTATCACTTGCGTTCATAGTAGGAGTGGGGATACCTGTGTTGATGTATCATGCAGATGCTACCGGATTGATACTGGTATTATCAGGGGTTTTTCTTACAGTTGTATTTGTAAGCATCGCACTGCTTGCAGCAGGGCTAACGAGAGACAAAGCCAAGGGTATCGGTTGGGCAATTGCGCTCTGGCTCTTCTTTGCATTGATCTTTGATGCAC
>CAZGNJ010000008.1:20601-103512 GCA_964526985.1 uncultured Ginsengibacter sp.
GTTATTTCAATTCCAGGATTATCCTTTGGAAAATGCGATGGTCGTAATGAGTTTTTTCAACCCGATTGATCTGAGCCGGATTCAAATATTATTGCAGATGGATGTCTCTGCATTGATGGGATATACCGGTGCAGTGTTTCATGAGTTCTTTGGAAGTACTACCGGGATACTTATTTCATTTGGAGGATTGGCGCTTTGGATTTTAGGGCCTCTGTTCTTTTCACTTCGTACTTTCAGGAATAAGGATTTGTAATGTTTGTTGAGATCCTTTAAGGATATATTATTTTTCTGGTTAGTCACCTTTTCACAACGTTGATGAAACCTATACTTTACTCAATCAATAAGGGTAGGTGGAGTTACCAATGCCACGAGCACCAACGCTCCTATACCCATATTTCGATTTTGTATCGCCAGTTTTTTTTCGTCCGCAATCTGGTGCAGCCTTAGTTGTTCTTTGTTATATTCAGCTTTAATAAAAAGGTAGCGGTTGTTATTGGCTTCTTTGGTACGGCTTACACTGTCATTGTAATTACGGCTAAGTTTCAAATAGCGATATGCTTTTTTCTTTTGCCCCATTGCTTCGTAGCATGCAGCCAGGATTTCATAAACACGGTTTAATAATTCTTTATTTCTTCCATTGTTCAGAGCCGCACTTTTTGGCAAAGCAGTTACCTAAGTCGATGAAATAAAAATCCATTCTACCGAACTTCATTCCTGCTTAAAGACAATTTACTCCAATGATTCACTTTTCCATCAGAAATCAACAATCAACAATTAACAATTAACCATTCTAATCTATATTTACGGACTTAAATCTCAAAAAGCCACTGCTATGAATCAATTGAAACTGCGACTGATCATCATGAATTTTATCCAGTTCTTCATCTGGGGTTCATGGCTCATCACGATCGGCGCTTATTGGTTTCAAACATTACCAAAATTGTATCCTGACCAGCAATGGACCGGCTCTGCCTTTGGCGCTTTGTTTTCCACCATGGGATGGGCCGCGCTGGTAATGCCTTCTCTGTTGGGTATTGTTGCTGACAAATGGATCAATGCTGAAAAATTATTGGGCCTCTGCCACCTGGCCGGCGCAGTTGTGCTTTTCTATCTTCCTACTATCGATAATCCTACTACCATGTTTTGGGTGTTGTTGCTGAACATGGCTGTTTACATGCCTACGATTTCTCTTGCCATCGCGGTAGCTTATTCTGCATTAAAAAAAGAGGGGAGGGATGTGGTAAAAGAATATCCTCCAATCCGGGTGTGGGGTACAATCGGATTCATCGCTGCTATGTGGACTGTAAGTTTATTACATATTGAAACAACTGCGACACAATTCTATATTGCCTCAGGTTCCGCATTGGTATTGGGATTGTATGCATTCACTTTACCTAAGTGCCCTCCTGAAGGTAAAGGCGTGAAGAGCGCTTCATTTGCTGAAGCACTGGGGTTGAATGCCTTTTCTTTGTTTAAGAACCCGAGGATTGCTATTTTCTTTGTCTTCTCCATGTTGCTCGGCGCTGCATTGCAACTGACGAATGCTTATGGTGATACCTTCCTGCATGATTTTGCTTATATTCCTGAGTATAAAGACGCGATTGCCGTAAAGTATCCTGCCATCATCATGTCTATTTCCCAGATATCGGAGACAGTTTTCATTCTTGCCATCCCTTTCTTTATGAAAAGGTTTGGCATCAAGAAGGTGATGCTGATGAGTATGTTTGCATGGGTGTTGCGCTTTGGGTTGTTCGGTTATGGTAATCCGTTAGATGGCCTCTGGATGATCATCGCAAGCTGCATTGTTTATGGAATGGCTTTCGACTTCTTTAATATATCAGGCTCCCTGTTTATTGAAACGCAAACCAGCCCAAAGATCAGGGCCAGCGCACAAGGTTTGTTTATGATGATGACCAATGGAGTAGGAGCCATCCTCGGCAGTATGATCAGTGGTTGGGTGATAGAACATTTCTTCACCAATCCGGATAATTCATTGCAATGGAAAGATATCTGGCTAACTTTCTCCGCTTATGCGCTGGTTGTGGCGGTTTTGTTTATGGTTATGTTCAAGGATAAGAAGGATATTAATTATTCAGAGTTGAATCTTTCGCATTAAAAGCGGATAGGATTTTGATATGCAGGAGCCGAAATCCTACTGTAGTTTAGTTTCCTAAGAAAATAGTATAAGCCGGATATGATTTTAGTTTCTACAGACCTTAGTAGAAATCTAAACATTTAATTTAATTTATTTCACCTTATTACCTTATTCTAACTGATCCCAATAAGTTAATAAGGTAAATGTGTAGCAGGCTGTTTTTCTACTAAGGTTTAGGAACCTGACTGTAAGCATGATATCTCGACATTCCGGAATCGAACGCTTCTTGTTTTTTCTATTGTTATGTTTCGTGAGTAAGTAACAAATATTGAATTAATTTCAATCTCTACAAACCTTAGTAGAAATCAATTCATTTAATTTATTTCACCTTATTACCTTATTCCAACTGATCCCAATAAGGTAATAAGGTAAATGTACCAGACTGTTTTTCTACTAAGGTTTCAAAACGCATCTGGCTACATTGATACTCCTTACATGAGATGCATTTCGAATCCGGTACCTATCGTAAGTCGCTTAGGTGTGATCCTTTAGAATAGTATGGACAACACCCTTTACCGGCTGCTCAGGAAGGTATCCCACCAACAGACAACATTATATCGCAATCGGGTTTCAAATGCACTCCGTTTTCTCAGAAGGAGTAACAAAATGATTTAATTTTTGAGGGAGCAAACCTTAGTAGAAAACCGAATTCATTCAATTACCTTTACCTTATTACCTTATTCTTAACTAACGAAAATGAAAATAGAATATAACAATTTATATACCCATTTCATTTTTACGACCCTGCATCGGGAACCATTGATTTCTGAGAAACATCGAGAAAGAATTGAGAAGTATATGACGGGGATAGTGAATAACAACGATTCCCATCTGTATGCTATTTATGCAAACCCTGAGCACGTTCACTTCCTGGTTTCACGTTCTCCCGGGATTTCTGAAGAATATTTGGCTACTGTAGTTGCCGAAAGTTCTCAAAAATTCATAAACCAAAATAGATTATGCGGTAGTCATTTTGCATGGCAAGAATCAGCCGCGGCTTTTTCTGTTTCAAAATCAGACGTTGATAAAGTTTGCAAATACATCCTGAATCAGCCGGAGCATCACCGCAAAGTAACTTTTAAAGAAGAGTATGAGACTTTTATAAAATTCTATCAAATGACCTTGCAGCCATTTGAAAAATTCAGACTCAAATAAGGTAATAAGGTAAACGAATTATGACCCATCTTTCTACTAAGGTTTTAGAATCTGACTATCTTCATTGACACTCCTTACATGAGTGACCAAATTAGTTTTATATTGCACCATTGAATCCTGACCAGAATCAAGCCCTCATGAGATTATCTGCATTCATTTTCTTTCTGTGCATGGCCTTTCAGGGCTTTGCCCAAAAAAATATTGCCGTGGTTTCGGGAAAGGTAATCGATGAAAATGAAAACCCGGTGGCAGGAGTTTCTGTTATTGTCCTCGGCAGGCAGAATGGAGTTACTACTTCTGATTCTGGCACATTCAGGATCAATGTTCCTGCGGGGAAAGCATTTGCATTGGTCTTCACTCATTCCGGCTTCCAGGATCTGCAAAAAAATTTTCTGTTGAATGAGAATGAAGAGGAATCCCAGGTGTTTAAGATTTTTCGCCAGGGTAAGATGCTGGAATCTGTAGTTGTAAGAGATGAACGGGATCGCAGCCAGCCCGGATTGGTGAGGGTGAACCCCAAGAATGCCATCACGGTGCCGAGTGTGAGTGGGGGTGTGGAAGGATTGATCAAAATACTGGTAGGAAGCAACAACGAATTGACATCCCAATATTCAGTACGCGGCGGCAACTATGATGAAAACCTGATTTACATCAATGATTTCGAAATATATCGCCCCTATCTTATTCGCAACGGTCAGCAGGAAGGATTGAGTTTTATAAATCCTGAATTGGTAGAGAATATCAATTTTTATAATGGTGGTTTCCCTGCTAAATACGGAGATAAAATTTCCAGTGTACTGGAGATTAAATATAAACAACCCAAAAGGTTTGGTGGTTCGGCCTACATCAGCCTGTTGGAGCAGGGCTTTCATCTCGAAGGAAGTTCTGTCAATAAGAAACTCAATTGGCTCATTGGAGTCAGGAGTAAAACGAACCGTAATATCCTGAGCAGCCAGGAGACCAAAGGCAATTACATTCCTTCTGCTGCCGATGTGCAGGCATCTCTCACGTGGGAGCTTACACGAAAATTGCAGGTGGAAGTTTTGGGAATTGTGTCGATGTCCAATTTCAAACTGATACCCGAATCGGCCCAGAAATCAACGGCTGTTTTTTCTCCTTTATTCACTGCCAATCTTGGACTCGATATTTATTTCGAAGGGCAGGAGCAAGACCGATATCGCAACAACCTGGTAGGTGTAGCGCTGAATCACAAAGTGAACGATCATTTCAAAATGAAATGGATGCTGAGCAGGTATGACGATAAGGAAAATGAAAATTTCGATATTGCGGGAGCCTATCTTTTTGGTGAAAGGAGTTTCGATAAGACACAGCCCGGCTTCGGCCAGATCGTGAATCCATTGGGGGCCGGTATCTTTCACAACTTCGCGAGGAACGAACTGAATATCGAACTGTGGAAAGCGGCACACAAGGGAAGTGTGAATGCAGGAAAACATTTTGTACAATGGGGTTTGAGTTGGGAACACCATATCATTCACGACAAGATCAATGAATGGGTAATGCAAGACAGCGCAGGATATTCTATTCCATTTGATCCATCTAAACTGGTATTGCAAAAAGTAATAAAGTCTAATGCGAATTTGAATCCGGATAATTACCAGGGCTACCTGCAGGACAATGTAAAGTTAGGGAGTGGCAGTACTGATATTTCATTGCAGGCAGGTGTCCGATTCAATTATAATTCCCTGAACAATGAATTTCTCATAAGTCCCCGTGCACAATTCAGCGTGAAACCTGATTGGAAAAGAGATATATTATTCAAACTGGCAGCCGGAGTGTACGACCAACCACCTTTCTATCGTGAATACAGAAGGCCGGATGGAAGTATCAACACAAATCTGAAGAGTCAGAAGAGTCTCCAGTTTGTTGCCGGTATGGATTACAGCCTTGCTTATGGCAGCAGGCCCATGCGGATCACTGCTGAAGCCTATTATAAGTCATTAACTGATGTGGTGTCTTATGATATAGATAATGTCAGGATCGTTTACTCCGGTGAGAATGATGCAAAGGCTTATGCCATGGGGGTTGAGACAAGACTCTTTACCCAACTGGTAAAAGATGCCGAAAGCTGGCTCAGCATTAATGTGAGCCGCACCATGGAAAATCTGAATGACGATCACTATTACCTCTACACCAATGCGGCAGGTGATATCATCAATGCCAATACTGAAGATAAGGTGGTGGCAGACAGTATCAGGAAAGATGTGGGCTGGATACGCAGGCCGAGCGACAGATTGGTTACAATAGGATTGTTTCTTCAGGATTATTTGAGCACCAACAAGAATTTTAAGGTGCATCTCAATCTGATCTATGGAAGCAACATGACTTATAACCTTCCCAACAATCCACGCTTCAGAAACGGGTTGATCTTAGAGCCATACTTCAGGGTGGACGTGGGTTTCAGTGCTTTGTTGCTGAGTGATAAATCTCAAAGAAGGAGCCATGCGCCATTCAGGGCATTCGATAATATTTGGGCGAGCCTCGAAGTATTCAATATTATTGATCGTTCTAACATTATCTCTTATCAACTGATCAAAGATTTTGCTAACAATACTTTCAGTATTCCTAACAGGCTGACACCGCGCCTTGTGAATTTTAAATTACTTGCACGTTTTTAAGAAATGAAGATGAAAAAAGATCCACTTGCTATTGAGAAGATCACGATTTACAAATTAGACATTCCCCTGAAAAAACCTTTTGTTATCTCCCTGGGGCCAATTTATAATGCCAACAATATTATCGTTATCATAGAGACTACCAATGGAATGATTGGTACAGGAGAATGCAGTCCCTTTATGACGATCAATGGCGAAAGCCAGCAGACCTGTTTTGAAGTAGGGCAGTACCTCGCCAAAGGATTAAAAGGAAAGGTAGCCGATGACGTCAAAGAGAATCATGCGGTGATGGATAAGATTATTTATGGCAACACAAGTATCAAAAGTGCATTCGATATTGCGATGTATGATATCGCAGCACAGTCAGCGGGTTTACCACTTTACAAATTTTTAGGAGGAAAGAAAAATAAGAAGATCATCACCGACTATACCATCAGCATCGGCACCCCGGATGAGATGGCTGCTCATGCTTTGGAATTGAAAAAGGAAGGTTTCAAAGTCATCAAAGTAAAACTGGGAAAAGACGGTAAGTTAGATGTGGAGCGGATGAAGGCAATCAGGAGTGCCATTGGCAAACGAGTAGCATTGCGCATAGATGCCAACCAGGGATGGGGTGTGCAGGAGGCAATCAACGCGTTGCGTGGCATGAAGGATTTGGAAATTCAATATTGTGAAGAGCCGATACCAAGATGGGCTTTTACAGAATTAAAAGAGGTGAGAAAGAAAAGCCCGGTGAAGATCATGGCTGACGAAAGTTGCTTTGATGAACATGATGCCAAACGGCTGATCGGTATGAAGGCATGCGACATGTTCAATCTGAAGTTAGGAAAATCATCTGGTTTGTACAGGGCTTTAAAGATCATCAGGCTGGCTGAAGAAGCGGGGATGGAGATGCAGGTTGGAGGGTTTATGGAATCTCGTATAGCCATGACTGTGAATGCACACCTGGCGCTTGCCAGCCGCAACATAAAATATTATGACTTTGATACGCCGCTCATGTTTCAGTCAGATCCTGTAGAAGGCGGGATGGTGTATGGTGCCAACGGAGAGATAACCATCAGCGAGGCGCCGGGCATTGGCGCCACGGTTAAAGCAGATGAATTGAAATTGATGAAGAAGAAGGTGGTGTAATTTGAGATTGTGAAAATGCAATATCAGTTAATGCTATCACCGTAAGAATAAGGGTACTATTCCTGAAAACTTTAAAAACATCTCTGTTATTAAAAATTAATTGGCTTAATTTAGGAAGTGATTTTTTTGTTCACAAGTTGGTCAAACTTTTAATTAGGTGGAAATTGCTATTTCTAAAAATAACATCCCAATTAGGCTCACAAACGAAAGGTGGCTTCATATTTCAATGGGACATCCTGAAGTGGCAGATTACTACTACGAACTTTTGGAAACAATTGAAGACCCTGATATCATTTATGAAGGCAACAACACTGCAAGGATAGCAATAAGGAAATTTGCAGAAATATTACCTAAATTTATCGTAGTAGTTTATAAAGAATTGAATCAGGAAGACGGATTTATTATTACTGCCTATCTTTCTGGAAAAGATCAAATATTCAATAAGAAAAAAGTATTATGGAAACGACAGCCTTAAAAGATGTACAACCTGTTTTGTCCTATTTTATCAAGCATAAAACTGTTTGGTCATCTTATGATGATGAAGCAGATATATTGTACTTGCATTTTAAGAAGCCAAATCAGGCTGATAATACTGAAATGACTGACGACGAAATAATCATTCGGTATGAAAACGGTGAAGTCATTGGGTTGACAATCTTGAATGCAAGTCAGCGTATGGATGTCAAAGAGAGCTGATACTTTTCTGATCCACTTTATGGTTCGTTTCAATAGTAGATCCGGTACTGATTTTCATTAGTGGTGCTATTTTAGATCCTTCCTTTTTATTTGAATCTGACTATTGCGAATTTCTACTGTTATTCGTTTGGATAGGACTCTTTTATTCAATACCTGCATTTCTTGTTTCCTGGTTAGTCATTGCAATTTCTATAGCAAGAACAAGATCAGCAAGCCTGATCTTTAAAGTTTTCAAAAAGTAACTGTTTAACAAACAGTCGAGCACAAGGAGCCAATGACAGCTTGCAAACAGGTTTGAACATTTGAATTTATATGAATTGAATTGGCGTAGTGAAGTAACTTCGTTGCCTGAAATTCTTAACCGAATCCAAAATGAACAACTATTTAGAAAGTGCCAAAAAGCAATTCGAATATTACAAGACACTCGGTGAAAAGACTTTT
This sequence comes from uncultured Ginsengibacter sp., assembly GCA_964526985.1. GTDB lineage: Bacteria > Bacteroidota > Bacteroidia > Chitinophagales > Chitinophagaceae > Ginsengibacter. The sequence continues at coordinate 28,813 of CAZGNJ010000008.1, forward strand.
ATCCAACTGAAGGATGAACAACTCTTCTGGCAATATAATCCCGAGAGCAACAGTGTAGCCACTATTGTAAAACATCTATGGGGTAATATGCTTTCCCGTTGGACAGATTTTTTGACCACTGACGGAGAGAAGGAATGGCGGCAGAGAGATGCAGAATTTGAGAATGATATTACAACGAGGTCAGAGATGATGGACAAATGGAATGAAGGATGGAGTTGCATCTTCCATACCCTGGATACGCTTTCTGAAAATGATTTGACAAAAGAAGTTTTTATCCGGAAAGAAAAGCACACCGTTGTGGAAGCTATCAACCGTCAACTTGCGCATTACCCTTATCATATCGGACAGATTGTATATATCGGAAAAATGGTTTGTGATGACAAGTGGAATTCTTTGTCCATTCCGAGGCGTAGGTCCGGTAAATAGTGTGATGAATAGTTGCCAATCTACTTTGAGATATTATTTCTTGTAACGCGGATTGAGAGCTTTAATCTGCTTATGAGGAGACATTGTTACCAGTCTTCTTTAATGATTAATTTTACACCCAAAATCAATTCACTTGTCATGAGCTGCAAACACTGGCCGGCTTTCATTTTGTCATTGATCCTTTTTTATCCCAACCTTTATGCTCAGAACATTAAAGGAACTCAGGCCCGGGGTGAAGGTGTTATTACCTATTCATTCAAAAGCAACGGTAAGGAAATGAAGGGCAGATCATTGCAAATATTTTACAAGAATGGCCTGGCACGAATCACTTCCGGCAATAATCAAAGCGAACAGGAAAGCCGTTACATTAATTACAATCATCAGGAGACTCTCCAGGTACTAACCACAAAAAATGGGAAACGTTATACTTTAAAAACACCATTTTCTGAATACGTGAAGCCGGAGTTGACTGGTGATACCGCCACGATCCTGGGATATAAATGCCATAAAGCAAAAGTGATCATACGGTCCAATACCATTGAAATATGGTTTACTAATGCACTACCCCTGAAAGGCACGCCCTCACTGGAGACTGCACCTGGATTGGGCCTGATCTTAAAGACTATCCGTAATGGAAATTCCGAAACCTATGCTACTAAAGTGGAATTGAAGAACATACCGGATTCATCATGGAAGTTGCCGGCAAGCCTGGGAGAAATAGTAAATGACGCAACGTACAGAAGAAAAGAAATTGATAACCGATATTATGTTATCCCGGTATTCACTCACCAGCAAATTAATTTTACTGACTCCATTGTCAATCCTTCAGACAATCTTGAAAACATAACTTATCGCTTTGCAGGCGGTACTGTTGTAGTTAAGAAGATCGAGCTTCCAGCAAAAGGAAATTATAATGTCTTTGCCAACCTTACTCAATATTCCAACGGTGACGCTTATGATCGCACAGGGACTGTGTTTGTGATACCAACCGGAAGAAAAATATCATTTCTCGATGCATTGCAAAAGGGATTGAAAGAGCTACCGGTGTATAAAGACCGGAATGGAAAAGATTACCAGGGCGTGGTAGCTACTGCGGATTACCTTCCACCATTGGAGTTGATGCGGTTCTTTACACCATTCGGTGTACGTGCTTTTAACAACAAAGTAAAGATAGAGGGTTATCATTGGGCAGATTCTGTAAGGTACAAGCAGGATATCACAGACCTGCTGCCGGAATTGGGTGGTGAAGTATGGATCGGTGTGTTTGTCGGCAACTATGACAGGAATGGACACACGATAAATCTTGAACTGGATTATTATCCTGAATTTGGAAAGAAGGAAACGAAGTACTGGGTAGAACCCATCTTTAATACACTCAATATAATGGAAATGGCCGGACAGACCTATGCTACGATGTTTGATCATGATTCACTCACTGTAACAGTCGATATTCCGGCAAATCTCAAAAGCCTTTCATTACGATATATTTCCACCGGTCATGGTGGATGGGGTGGAGGAGATGAGTTCAACCAAAAGATGAATGACATTTTCCTTGATGGTAAAAAGATTTACAGTTTCATTCCCTGGCGGACAGATTGCGGCACTTACAGAATGTACAATCCATCATCGGGAAATTTTGGAGACGGTCTTTCTTCATCTGACCTGAGTCGATCTAACTGGTGCCCCGGTACCACAACAAATCCTGTTTATATACCAATTAAGAATATCACTCCCGGGTTACACACATTCAAGGTTGCTATTCCAATCGGTAAACCGGAAGGCACAAGTTTTAGTGCCTGGAATGTATCAGGTACGTTGATTGGAGAGTTTTCTCATTAAAGGATTTTTTCAGAAAGAACGATTCATTTTATTCTTGTCGTTGGTCGGAGACCAGACGACGGTATCAGTTAATTGTATTGTGGTGTGCTTATGATGATAAAGCAAGAGCCTGCCGCCGTTTGGTCTCCGACCAACGGCATCAAATAGATCATGACCTTTAGCACCTGTTTATTCTCATGAAACACTGCTTGTGTCCGGGAAGAGAAATTTATTCTTGTCGTTGGTCGGAGACCAGACGACGGTTTCACCTATTTTGATTACGTTATGTTTTAAATCCTAAAGTAAATATCAACTTTTCAGGCATGCCAGCGCATCAAAAAATAACTTAGCCATTCTGCCGCGATACAGATTCAATCATATAAGAGAATTTGCGTAACTTCCATCCAACTTAAAAACCTAACACATGAAGTACCTGTCAATTATTTTTTCCCTGTTCATTGCAAATAATATTAGTGCACAGGAAATTCTCCCACCGGAAATACAAATCAAAACAGCCCTCATGGCGGCACCTGCTGATCAAAAAGATAGTGCAACGGTATTGGGATATGATCAGTCAGGAAAACTGATTACTCTGAAAGAAGGAAACGGTAAACTGGTTTGTCTCGCTGATGATCCTCATAAGAAAGGAATCAGCGTGGCGTGCTACTCTGCCAATCTGGAACCATTCATGGCAAGAGGAAGAGCACTGATTGCCGAAGGCAAAACAGAAGATCAAAAGCAGAAGATACGTGATGAGGAAATTGATGGTGGAAAATTGAAAATGCCGAAGGAGCCTAACATTCTCTATGTTGTAAACGGAAAAGATGAAGACTATGATAAGACAACAGGCGAATTAAAAGGAAGCCATATCCGGTATGTGCTGTATGTTCCTTACGCTACGCTGCAATCCACCGGGCTTTCCCCTAAACCAACCATACCCGGTATGCCGTGGCTCATGGATCCCGGTACTGCCAAGGCTCATATCATGATTACACCACCCAGGAAGTGAATAAGTAAAAGGTAATTTTTTAGAACAACGATGTGACCAACGTAACCGGGGCAGGCATTATTGAATTTATCAAATGAATTACTATTTGAAGAGTTATCAATAATAAAAACTTACAAACATGGTCCCCCCAAACCTACCTCCGGGAATATATATTGACGAAAATTTTGATCTGCCTCCATCTGTAGAACCCGTGGAGACTGCAATCCCGGCATTCATTGGTTATACGGAAAAAGCACAATTGAAAGAAGTAGATGATCTTCTCAATAAGCCGTGGCGTATTGGTTCTATGAATGAGTATGAACAATTTTTTGGATTTCCTGATCCGGAAAAAGAAAGCCTTTCAGTTACTTTTACCAACATTGGTGCAAAGATGCAAGCAAAGGGAACTGTGGAAGAATCGAAGCGTTCAAAATATCTGATGTACTATTCATTGCAAATGTATTTTGCCAACGGTGGCGGACCTTGCTGGATCACTTCTGTAGGATATTACGATGATTCCAAAGATGATGTCAATGCAAAGAATTTGCTTGTTGGGCTTGCAGCAGTTGCAGCGATCGATGAAGTTACATTACTGCTGTTTCCGGATGCTGTCAATCTTGCCTCCGGCAAAGATTTTTACAATGTGTATGAGGCCGCATTGAATCAATGCGCATCACTTTACGATCGATTTACTATTTTGGATGTATATCACAATCCGCTCAATGGAGATAATTGGAATGCAGACATTCAATTTTTGAGAGACACTTTGTTTTCATCAGTTGATGCGCTAAAGTATGGTGCTGTTTATTTTCCAAAAATCTATACTGATGAGAATTTTTATTATGGAATTTCAGGAGATCAGAGGAATGGTAATGACGCTTCAGTCACCATTGTTGGTGGTGCTGCAGGTAATCTTTCAGACTTAAAAATTGCAGACAATACGCAATACCAGATGGCAATGACGGCACTGTCTGCAATTCCAATGCTGTTACCAGCTTCCTCCGCTATTGCGGGCATCTATGCTACAGTTGACAAATCATATGGTGTTTGGAAAGCACCTGCCAATATCAATATTACCAATGCCGTCCGTCCTGAATTTGCAATCAACCAACAAGAACAGGAAGGATTGAATGTGGACAGTGCAACAGGAAAATCTATCAATGTGATCAGGGAATTTGCAGGCCGTGGCCCCGCAATTGTTTGGGGAGCACGAACCCTGGCGGGTAATGACTATGAATGGCGCTACATATCGGTGCGAAGATTCTGTAGTATGGTAGAAGCATCCGCCAGGAAGGCGACAGAGCCGTTCATATTTGAATCGAATGACAGCAATACATGGACAAGAGTGAAGGCTATGATCGAAAACTATCTCATGCAGCTTTGGAAAGCAGGTGCACTCATGGGCACTCAACCCAACGAGGCCTTTTTTGTTCATGTTGGGTTGGGTGAAACGATGACACAACTTGACATTGAAGAAGGCCGCATGATAATAATTATAGGACTTGCAGTTGTTCGTCCGGCCGAATTTATCCTGATCAGGTTCAGCCAAGCCATGTTACCGAATCCCTGATATTCAAAATTGTTTGAATTAAAATAATGAGTTCACATGCAAGGAATTTTGTTGTAGCAAACAAGCATGAAGAAACAATTGCGGTTCTTACTGGAAGCAATACCGGTACTCGTTGCACAATTCAGCCGGATTTATGATAGTGTAGAAAATCTATCAGAGGAAAATAGAATCAGGAAAATAATGCTCATAATTTTTTGAAACATTTGAAGTCATGCTTCCACTCAACCATAATTTGCGTGGCTCCGGGTTCCCGGTGAATCAAAAATGAATGATCCTTAATCGCCCTGTTACAAAAAATGATGAACGGAAATAAGATACTAAGATCCAATTCCTATTTTTACACTTCGTGTTCTTTACAATAACTATTCTGCATTTTAATTACCATTTCATGAAACAATGTCTATTTCTGTTTGTATCAATTCTTGCATTGTCGGCCTGCACCAACACACCTGCTCCTGAAAGGACTGCTATCACAGGCATTGACACTACACAGAAACCGGGAAATGATTTCTACCGGTACGCCAATCATCTTTGGTATGATACGGCACAGATACCGCCGTCGCAAGCGGGTGTGGGTGCATACATGTTTATGAACTATCCTCAGAGATTGCGATTGCAAGGAATATTGGACAGTGTATCCAAAGCGGATAATGCTGCAGGAAGTTTAGAGCAAAAGATCGGTGATTTCTATGCTTCGGGTATGGATACCGTTACCATTAATAAATTGGGATATGAACCATTGAAGCCACTGCTGGCGAAGATTGATAATATTAATGACGCTGCTTCATTGATGAAGTATGCAGCTTCAGAAGCAAAGGTTGGTAACAATTCCATTCTTGGATTTTATGTAGGGCCGGATAATAAGAACAGCAGTATGAACATTGCTCATCTGTACCAGGCCGGAATCGGGTTGCCTGAAAGGGATTATTATTTCAGGTCAGATCCATCTACGACAGGCATTCAGCAGGCCTACAAAACTTACCTGCAAAAATTATTTGAACTCACAGGGAGTGATACTACTACCTCCAAAACAAATGCAGAGGTGGTGTACAATATCGAAAAGGAAATGGCTGCATGGCACCGTACGAATGTGGAGTTGCGCGATATCAACGCGAATTACAACAAGATGTCAGTAGCTGATCTCGCAAAACGTGAACCGAGTATCGGGTGGTCGGATGTACTGAATGAATTGGGCGCTAAAACTGATTCTATAGATGTAGGCCAGCCACCTTATTATGATCAATTGAATAAACTGATGATAGCTGTTCCGATCAGTGAGTGGAAGATGTATATGAAAGCGCATGCCTTGAATAATTATGCCAATGAATTGAGCAAACCCTTTGTGGATGCGGCTTTTGAGTTTAGCAAGGTTTTGTCAGGGCAGGCAGTGCAGAAGTCACGCGGAGAAACCATAGCGAACATGGTAGATGGTATGCTCGGCCAGGCACTCGGGCAGTTGTATGTAAAAAAATATTTCCCCGAAGCTGCCAAAAAACGTGCATTGGAATTGGTGAACAACCTGCAGCAGGCCATGTCCAAAAGAATTGACAATCTCGACTGGATGAGCGACAGCACCAAACAAAAGGCAAAAGAAAAACTCTTTGCCATCACGAAGAAAATTGGTTATCCGGATAAGTGGAGAGACTACAGCCACATCACGATTGTGAAAGGAAAATATTTCGAAAATGTAATTGCGGCGTCAGCGGGAAATTATCAATACAACTTAGCAAAACTGAATCAGCCGGTGGACAGATCGGAATGGTTTACTTCAGCTTCCACCGTAACGGCGTATAACAATCCTTCTGCCAATGAGATTGTTTTTCCGGCGGGTATTTTACAGCCTCCTTATTTTGACAACAATGCCGATGATGCCTTGAATTATGGCGGTATCGGCATGGTGATAGGCCATGAGATGACCCATACTTTTGACGACCAGGGTGCACAGTTCGACAAATATGGCAATGTAAAAAACTGGTGGACTGCCGAAGACTACAAAAAGTTCAAAGCAAAAAACCAACAGGTGGTGGATCTCTACAATACATTCACGGTATTGGATACACTGCATGTGAATGGGGCAATGACTCTTGGTGAAAATACTGCTGACATTGGCGGAATCGCTATCGCTTATGATGCGTTTAAGATGACGCCGGAAGGACATGACACAACAAAGATTGATGGCTATACACCCGATCAGCGATTCTTTATTTCTCTTGCGCGTATCTGGCGGGTGAAGATGAAAGACCAGTTTTTGCGTCTCTGGATCAACAACAACCCGCATTCACCTCCGATGTGGCGTGTGAACGGGCCACTCATGAATACAACTCCATTTTATAAAGCATTTAATGTGCAGCCGGGTGATTCGATGTATCTGCCGGAAGACAAGCGGATTCGGATATGGTGACAACAAAGGTTATGAAGTAAAATTTATTCATTGGTTATTAATGGTTCTGTTTGGTAATACGATTTAGAAATTCAAAATAGTTAAAAATGGCAGTGAACAGATGCTGTGGCTGTCTCATCAAGGCTGGAAAAGCTGAAATGATTCTGTCATCCCGAACCGCCGCGGCGGTGAGGGATCTGCGAGATAGCAGCACTATCGATATATTATAGAAACTGACTCCTACCTTTAATAATAAACCATTTGACCACATTCCCCTGATTCGGCAGATCCCTCACCGCCGCGGCGGTTCGGGATGACAGGTTGGAGGTTTCTTTAGAGAAAAGGAAATAGTGATTCTATCGAAAGATATTTGACCATTTTGAATGTCTAAATGGTATAACTTGCCAGTTAAACTTGGAAGTTGTGATGCCTGAAATAATACTTCATTCCGGATCAGGAATTTAATCGTTGATGCTTTCCCCTTTGTGTTTCGATTTTCCGGGTTTTGATTTTTTGAACTTTTTCTTTCTTATTATTTCAACCCGTAATGTCAACTCCTTTGGTGCAGCAAACAGGAAAAAAAGAATGAGGTATAAAAGAATGGCAACCCAAACAGAAAGAAAACAAACGAAAAGTGCAAAGATGGTAAAATAAATTCCGTAACGGTAAATATGGCTATAGGAATAGAAAAATTCACGTTTTTCTTCAGGTACCAGGTGATGACGAAGCGCATAATAACAAATAGAATATGCAGCAATAGATATCAATATATAGTTGACCCCAAAAACTGCCAATGCTTTGGAACTTTCGGTTTGAAGGTATTCAGCAACTACTGCTGTTGAAAACGGCGCCAGAGTTACAATAAATAAGAGGAAACCATTTACCCACAAAAATTTAGTATCTACTTTGTCAATATACTCAAAAGCAACATGATGATTGATCCAGCATACAAGTATAGTTACAAAGCCAATAATAAATGCCAGGAAAGAATGCCAGTTTTTTAAAAGCCCTGTCACAAGGGTTGAGTCTTTGGAGTCAAGCGTATGAATTAATTCCAATACTAAAAGTGTAATGGCGATGGAAAAAACTCCATCACTAAAAAACTCAACCCTGGCAGATTTTTTCTTTTCTTCATTTGAGTGCTCTGTCATTTCCTTGGTTTTATTGATTAATTAAGAATCTTTCTTGATGACATGGAGGCATGCGTGATGGACAGTTTCTTACTACTATTTCAATCTAAATCTGCCCTATTTGATCTACAATCCAAAGTTAAATTCAAATATCCGGTAATCGGTGTGATTTTCTGTGCCGGGCTGGCATCCTGGTTAGTGCCTTCACCATAGCCGTCAACTAAATGGGAGGTCAATAGTAATCTATAATTACCGAAGAAGCGAAACCTGTTTTACTGATTGAAAACATTGATTCACGGTGGCAGCGATCTATACTGCAGGCAGTCTTTTCAGGTGCCTCTTCTTTTTTTCAAATGAAAATTTCTTCATCTCTTTATTTCCTTTAGTTTTGCAGCCGTTGAAATAGCCTGAACTGTTTTTGCAACACCCGGACTTTTAAACAATTGAAGTGATCGAATCAACCATTGCTGAATTTGCTTTTTTGTTCTGTTTATTCAGTACTGCTTTACGCTGCTTTCCTATTTATTTCCTGCGTTTCGCCAGAAAAATAATTTTCCCTTACCAGAAAAATCCTGTTGAACCTTATGCTGGGTAATTACTATACTTTCCCTGAACTGCTGATCTGGATTCCATTGATTACCGGTATCATCGCCATCTTTATCAGGAATAGCAAGAGTGTCAAATGGTTTGCACTCCTGTCTTCCCTTCTTACGCTTACCGTTTCCGTCATCAGTTTGTTTTATGCTGATGCGGCAAAGCACGAGGCTTACTTTGCATATAATAATGTAAGCTATGTGTGGATGCCATATATTGGTTCCAGTTTCAGCGTCGGGTTGGATGGCATCGGGTATGTAGTCACATTGCTTACAGCTATTACATTTCCGTTAGTGTTCCTCCATTCTCATAAGAGAGAAATTGAAAGACCTAATGGGTTTTATGCTTTGATGTTGTTGTTCCAGGCCGGGCTCATGGGCGTATTTGTCGCTTACGATGCGCTGGTGTTTTATTTCTTCTGGGAGTTGGCATTGATACCTGCTTATTTCCTGGTAAGCCGATGGGGTGGTCCAAAAAGAATTCCTGTTACATTCAAGTTTTTTGTTTACACATTTACAGGTTCGCTGCTGATGTTGATTGGTATCCTGTATCTCTACCAGCACACACCACAGAGTACTTTAGAGTCTGTACATTCATTCAGCATCACCGCATTATACAGTACTCCGTTGACTGCGGTACAACAGGCCGGTTTGTTTTGGTTGTTTTTCCTGGCATTTGCTATAAAGATGCCGATATTTCCATTCCACACCTGGCAGCCGGATACTTATGAACAAGCGCCGTATCCTGTGGTGATGATACTAAGTGCCGTGATGGTGAAGATGGGAGTATTTGCCATGATTCGTTGGGTAATGCCGCTCTTTCCGCTTGCAGTTGTAAAATATGAAAGCCTCCTGGTAATTCTTTGTGTAATAGGTATCGTTTATGGAAGTTGCATTGCACTGATGCAAAACGATCTGAAAAGATTGGTAGCATGGGCATCCATTGCTCATCTCGGGTTGATGGGAGCCGGAATTTTTTCCGGTAATATACAGGGACTGCAGGGCACCATACTGGAGATGTTCAATCATGGAATTAATATTCTCGGATTCTGGATAGTGGTAAGCATTATTGAAAAAACTACAGGCACGAGGAAGATATCAGAGTTGGGAGGATTGGCCCAAAAATCACCGGCACTGGCTATGTTTTTTCTTGTCATTCTTTTGGCCAATATCGGGTTGCCGCTTACAAACTCGTTTCCAAGTGAATTCCTGATGTTGTCCGGAGTTTTTGATTTTAATAAATGGCTGGCGGCATTTGCCTGTCTCGGAGTGATATTGTCCGCGGCTTATATGCTTAGGATGATGCGCAAAGTATTTTATGGCCCCGTGAGCGAAAGTGCTGCCGCACCAGGAAGCCTGGGCAAAATGCAGGTTTTTGTTTTGAGTGTAATTGTAATAATTATTTTGATCATCGGATTGTATCCGGACCTTATCCTGAATCTGTCATCTACTCCGGCAGTTTCTATTTTGAAAAGGTATGGTATATAACCGTCGTTGACTTAAAAAAGACTGATACGCAGTATGAATGCAATTATTTTGACAGCTTTGTGGGGTATTATCATGATGTTTGGCGGTGTATTCTTTAAGCACAAGTCGACCCCTAAGTATTGGGCCATTGCCGGCATCATTTTGATATTGATAGCCAACATTCATGAGTTTTTTCATGGGCCTGTATTTGATATCAATTCCCACGAGATGCTCAAGTTCTCATCCTTTGGTTTACTTTTCAATACAGTAGCATTTGCATGTACGCTCATTTTGTTTCTGCTCAATGGCAAGGATTTTGAAAAAATTGGTTCGCATGTCTCAGAATATTTCAGCCTTGTATTTTTTGTGCTCTGCGGACTTGCCATTGCTACTTCATACAAGACTTTGTTGATGTTGTTTATTGGCATTGAAATAATGTCCATTCCATTATATGTATTGACAGGAAGCAGTAAAAGCAATCTGAAGGGGAATGAAGCTGCATTGAAGTATTTTCTGATGGGATCTTTCTCTACCGGTATCCTGTTGATGGGTATTGCATTGATCTATGGAGGCAATAGTCTCGGCTCTTTCTATATTGATTTTATCAATATCGGAAAAGGTGAAATGCCCTTGCTCATCGTGGCAGGTATCATCCTGATTTTAGTGGCGATGGCTTTCAAGGTATCTGCGGCTCCGTTCCACTTCTGGGCTCCGGATGTGTATGATGGCGCCCCAACAGTGATCACATCATTCATGGCTACCATTGTGAAAGTAGGCGCCTTTGTCGCCTTCATTCGTTTGTTTGAAAATTCCTTCGGCCAGTTGAAGGGCCAGTGGCAATCACTGGTGGTGATCATCATCGCTGCCACATTGTTGATTGGTAATGTTACGGCGGTATTTCAGCGAAGCGTCAAGCGAATGCTGGCCTATTCCAGCATCGCCCAGGCCGGCTTTATGATGTTCGCCATCTTCGCGATTAACGATACAGCAGGTGAAGGTTTATTGTTATATGCAGCCGCGTACAGCCTTGCATCTATAGGTATGTTTGCCATTGTAGAACGGCTTCCTGATTATACCATCGAAGGATTCAATGGCTTGGGAAAGACCCAACCGTGGGTAGCACTCTGTGCAACTATTTTTCTTTTATCCTTGACCGGCATCCCGCTTACAGCAGGCTTTGCTGCCAAGTTCTGGGTGTTGCTCGCAGCGGTAAAAGAAGGGCATCAACTCTGGCTTGTCATATTCGCGGTATTGTGCGCAGCCATTGGCGCTGTATATTATTTCCGTGTGATCCAGGCTATTTATTTTAAAGAATTACAAACTGAGGCTAACCGCGACTTTACTGTTTCTAAGGGATACAAGTGGGCGCTGGCACTTACTGCTGCACTGATCATTTTGTTGGGTGCGGTTCCCAATCTGCTGATAGACTGGATGTATTATTGATATTACAGGAGCGGTCATTCTGTTTGGATGGTTCTGTTTACCTTCACGGCGTGCAGTTGATGAAAGGTGAAAAACTGCCTGTTTGATATTATGAAATACAGAGATTCTCTCAAACTTGCCTACAATACGATAAAATCGAATCGGCTTCGTACAGGCATTACCGTTGCTATCATTGCATTTGGTATCATGGCATTGATTGGCATCATCACTGCTATTGCTTCCATGAACAAGAGCCTTGAAGACAACTTTGCTACTATGGGAGCCAATTCATTCACCATACGATTCCGTGATTTCAGTTTTGGCACAAGGGAGAATAATAATGTAAAGAAGACATCGAGCGAACAACTCAGAAAAAGAAAGAAAAGTAACGAGAACAAGATCATCACTTATGAACAGGCACGATTGTTCAAAGAGCGTTTCAAATTCCCTGCAAGGGTAAGCATCAATGTCAACTACCGCAGTGTCATCGTAAATAATGATAAGGTAAAAACCAATCCCAATATCCGCATGATCGGAGCGGATGAAAATTATCTGATGCTCACAGGATATGATCTTGCAGGCGGTAGAAATTTTAACCAGCTGGATGTGCAGAGTGGTAAGAATGTATGTGTCATAGGCAACAGCGTGGCTGAAAAACTTTATGGTGAACATCCCCTGCACGCCATCGACAAGATCATCAATGTAGCCGGAATCAAATACCGTGTGATTGGTGTTTTGAAAAATAAAGGCAGCAGTTCATTTTTGAATGCGGATAATATTGTTGTTACCACCTACAATAATCTGCGCAGGATTTTTGCATTAGGCCAGACTTCTTATAATATAGGAGTGATGGTAAATGATGTTAAGCTACTGGATGCGGCGATATCGGAGGCAAAAGGCACATTCCGTCCTATAAGAAATTTGCAGGTGGATGAAGAAAACAATTTCTATTTTCTCAAAAGCGACAGCATAGCCGAAGCATTTATCAATAGCCTTGGTGCTGTAACTTCCGCGGCAGGGTTCATCGGGTTTATTACATTGATCAGCGCCGCGATAGCGCTTATGAATATTATGCTGGTATCAGTCAATGAGCGGACGCGGGAGATTGGATTGATCAAAGCCATCGGCGGAAAAGCCCAGAGCATCAAGACTCAATTCCTGTTTGAATCCGTTCTGATCAGTTTGTTCGGCGCTCTCATCGGTATTATTCTTGGTATTGCGGTTGGCAATATCGTTGGGATATTCCTTAAAACCGGGTTTGTCATTCCCTGGGCTTGGGTGATTATTGGTGTAGTTACCTGTTCTGTCGTAGGATTGGCTGCCGGATTGTATCCTGCTGTCAAGGCTTCGAGGATGGATCCTATCGTCGCATTGCGCTACGAATAATTGTCCAAAAGGCCACTTTTTGACTTCCGTTCAGTATTTGGTAATTTTCTTGAAAGGTATATTTAATTATTTCCCTAAATTGTGCGTGGAAAATTTTTTCACAATTGCGTGTTGTAATAGTGAATTTTTTCTTAGAATTGTGAACTTAAAAAACCGAAATATGGTTTTTCTAACTTAAAACTTTTTTAAACCTTAAACCTTAAAAATTAGAAAAATGGCAGATTTAAAATCTACTGCAAGCACTCCACCGAAAGCTACGACATCAGTGAAGGCAAAAAAATCGAGCAACATTATCTCACTTCTCGCTCCGATTATCTGTGTGATACTGGGATATGTTATCTGGCGCTTCGGTATCGGAGCTAACAGTAACTTTACTCAACCTGACCCTAAAGGCGGCTTCTGGCCAAACCAGGTAGGCCCTAAAGGTGACTTTGCCCGTATGTATGAAGGTGGTATCATTGTACCTATCCTGATTTCGTGTTTGCTGATCGTACTTACTTTCGTTATCGAAAGGTCTCTTACCATCGCAAAAGCAACCGGAAAAGGTTCCAATGCCGAATTCGTGAGAAAGGTTCAGTTTTTCCTTGCAGATAAGAAAGTGGATGCTGCCATTGCAGAATGTGATCGCCAAAAAGGATCTGTAGGCAATGTGATGAAAGCAGGCCTCAGAAAATACAAAGAAATGATCACAGATAGTGAACTGACGACTGAACAGAAAGTAATGGCGATTCAGAAAGAAGTAGAGGAGGCGACAGCCCTCGAGTTGCCCATGCTGGAAAAGAACCTCGTGTTCCTCTCTACACTGGCTTCAGTTTCTACATTGATCGGTCTGTTGGGAACGGTAATCGGTATGATCCGTGCGTTCAGCAACCTGGGTGAATCTGGTGGTGGTGAAGCTGCCCGTGAGTTGTCAAGAGGTATTGCCGAAGCCTTGTATAACACGGCATTGGGTATCGGTTCATCTGCATTCGCGATCATCACCTACAACATCTTTACAACAAAGATTGATGGTATCACTTATGGTATTGATGAGTCTGGATTCACTTTAACACAAAGTTTCGCTTCCCTCTACAAATAATTTTGTGGAATCTGAACTTTGAATGCATCTAATCATTAATTAAAAAATCAAACATGGCCAGAGCCAAAATAAAAAGGGGCAGCACCAACGTGGATATGACTGCGATGTGTGATGTTGCCTTCCTGTTATTGACTTTCTTTATCCTGGCAGCACAGTTTAAACCTTCGGAAGCGATTGTTGTTGTAACACCATCTTCAGTATCTAACAAACATGCACCTCAAAAAGATTATTTCAATGTTACCATTGATAAAGAAAACAAGGTATATGTAGATATGGATGAGGGTATGAGGGTGGACGTTCTGGACGCTGTGGGCAAATTGACCAACATGCAGTTTTCTCCTGCAGACGAGCAGGCCTTTAAGAAGACTGATTTTGTTGGCGTGCCGCTCAATCAATTGAAGCAGTTTATTAAACTGACATCGGAACAGAAAGCAAAAATTCCTTTGTCTGGAATTCCTTACGACAGCACTAACAACGAAGTGTTGACCTGGATTACCGCTGCTGTGCAGGTAGGGGAAGGAACCAAAGTTAATTTTCTGATCAAAGGTGATAATGCCACAAAGTACACCACCTTTAAGAAGGTAATCGACGCATTTAAAAAGAATGAAGTATTTAAGTATAATCTTGTAACGAATGCTGAAGAGGTACCACAAGGTTCCGAATTGTGGAAGAAAAATATGCTGGGCCTTATGAAAGGTGAAAAACCAAGCAACGACTAACCGGCAATTTTAAAAAAACTTAAAAAGAAACTACTATGGCCGAAATGGAAGTAAAGGACAAGGGTGGCAAGAAAGGCCCCGGCGTCAAGAAAGGTAAGAAAGCTTCTACGAGGGTTGACCTCACCCCGATGGTGGACCTTGGATTCCTGCTCATTACCTTCTTTATCTTTACCACTACAATGTCTCAACCTACATCTTTGAACCTGAACATGCCAAAGGATACGGAAAAACCTGATGAAAATACAAAGGTGAAAGAATCAGGCTCCCTCACACTTATGTTAGGTAAAGGCAACGTGATCTATTATTACTTTGGTAACGATCCTACCAAAATGCAGACCACTACTTACAAAGATGTCAGAAACATTATTTTGGATAAGAAACAAAAAACACCTCCTGAAGATTTATTCATTATCATAAAGCCTGATAAGGATGCCACTTATAAGAATGCAGTAGATATGTTGGATGAAATGAGCATAGATGATATTTCCCGGTATGCCATGGTTGACCCGACAGATGATGAATATACCCTGATCCAAAAAACGGAACAGGCAGCAGGTATAAAATAAAATTATGGAATTCGCCTATCGGCGGAATCTTTAAAAAAAAGAAACTATGGATTCAAATCAAATTTTAAAATCGGACATTCTCGATATTATCTTCGACGGAAGAAATAAAGAGTATGGCGCCTACGATTTGCGAAGAACTTACAATCGCAGAATCGCTATGGCTTTGATTGGAATGGTTGCGATACTGCTATTGCTCTTTGTGGGACAGCTCCTTGCAAATAAATTGAACAAGAAGGCAGACGCAAAAGAAATGGTAGTAGATGAAAGCACCCTCCAACAATTAAAACCTAATGAACCACCACCACCACCACCACCTCCTCCTCCAAAATTGCCACCGCCACCACCCGTGGCTACAGTGCAGTTTACTCCTCCTAAAGTGGTGAAGGATGAAGAAGTAATCAAACCACCGCCAGAAGTGAAAGAGATCGAAGAAGCCAAGATCGATATCAAGACTCAGGAAGGTGTCAAAGATGTAGGTATCATTGCTCCTCCATCTGAAGAAGTAGGTACGCAGGTTGTATCTGCTCCGGTGGAAAAGAAAGAAGATGAGGACAAGATATTTACTAAGGTTGAAGTAGAAGCATCTTTTCCTGGCGGACAGGCAGCATGGTCAAAGTACGTAAGAAGGGCTATTGAGGCAGAACTGGATGAGTTTACTGATAATGACTTTGGAACCTGTGTCGTAAAGTTCGTGGTTGATAAGCAGGGTAATGTGAGTGATGTTCAGGCTACCACGATGAAAGGAAGCAAACTTGCAGAAATTGCAGTGAATGCTATCAGGAAAGGACCTAAATGGATTCCGGCTCAGCAGAATGGCCGCTATGTAAATGCTTACCGTCTGCAACCGGTTACACTTCAGAACCCGAACCAGTAAAGGTTTTTCAATAAATTTTTTAAGGCTGTCGTTTGACAGCCTTTTTTGTTTTTTGATACCTGACAATAATGGTTAAACGAAATTATTGGAATCTATGAAAGGCTGACACAGCTTCTGTTTCAGAAGGGTGCTTTTTGCATTTCGATGCTGTGATTATTTCCGCACTACCTGTTGAATTGAAAAATTTTTCTGAAAAAATTGTGGAATTGTTTTGCCGTAAGAATCCTAATTGTAAAACCAATTATGGAAGCAAATCAAATTCTCCTTTCATCTTTTCTCGATATACTTTTTTCGGGAAAGAACAAAGCGTATGGCGCATACCAGTTAAGGAAGACCTATAACAGGCGCATGTATCTCGCGATGTCGGGTACCGCTACATTGATCTCTATTTTCTTTCTCATCAAAATCCTTTCGGCTAATTCGGATTCTGTTGTAGTGCCTCCAGTCATTCAGGTTGACTCAAGTGTGCTGGATCCCTTTCCGCCTGACAAACCTTTACCACCACCACTACCACCAGTTCAAAAGTTTCCCCGGGTAGCTTCCGAAAAATTCGCAAAGATCGCCATCGTCAAAGATAATCAGGTACTCATTCTGCCACCCGACATGGAACAATTAGACAAAGCCAGAATCGACATCAAAACACAAACCGGAGTTGAATTTGATGGCACTATTGCACCACCATCTGAAGAAACTTCCACACAGGTAATCGGAGCACCTGTAAATAAAAAAGAAAAAGAGGATTCCATCCTAATGATTGTAGAGGTACAGGCATCATTTCCGGGTGGGGAACAAGCGTGGATCAGGTATGTGCAAAAAGCAATAGAATCAGAACTGGATGAATTCACAGATAATGACTTTGGAAAATGCGTCATAAAATTTGTTGTGGACAAACAGGGTAACGTGAGTGATGTGCATGCGATGAATATGAAGGGTACCAAATTAGCAGAGATCGCTGTGAATGTCATCAGGAAAGGCCCTAAGTGGATACCTGCACAGCAAAATGGACATTATGTAAATGCTTACCGCATGCAACCTGTTACATTAGTAAATCCGAATCAATAATTCATTCAACAAAATATTCTGATCATGGCAGCTATTGAAATAAAAGAACAGAAAAGCGGTAAGGCATCTTTTTGCAAGAAACAAAAGAGAGCATCCACAAGAGTGGACCTGACCCCAATGGTTGATCTTGGTTTCCTGCTCATCACGTTCTTTGTATTTACTACATCGATTTCTCAACCCACATCTCTGAGTCTGAACATGCCGAAAGACACTGATAGCCATCATACGAATGTACCCCGATCCGGCGCCATGACATTACTGCTAAGCGGGGACGATATGATTCATTATTATTTCGGATGGGATACCCTGGATGTAAAGAAAACTACTTACAGTGGAATCAGGGATATTATTCTAACCAGGAAAAAAAATACACCGCCGGAAAAGTTATTTGTCATCATCAAACCTGGAAATGAGGCTACTTACAAAAATCTTGTTGATATTTTCGATGAGATGAAAATTGATGACATTGCGAGATATTCAATTGCGGATATTTCAGAGAATGAATCACGTATTCTAAGAAAGATATAGTTGTAAGCAGATTAGCCACAAAGACGCGAAGACACAAAGAAGAATCTTTACTTCGCACCTCCACCCCGGCGGACAGATCCGTTTCTTTATTGGCGCCGGGCTCCCGCCCGGTGACTATCTGTTACTTTGGTGCTAATGGTAGTAACGGTTCAGCACTGGCCGGGAGGCCATCGCTATTTATAGGCAGATTAGCCACAAAAACGCGAAGACACAAAGAAGAATCATTACTTCGTGCCTTCGTGCCTTCGTGGCAAAAAAAAAACCCCATCATCCCTTTCATTTTCAATGTGAACAGGATAGAAAATTTCTTTATTCAGATTTCGCTTATTTTGCGCACTGAAAAAATGATTCATGTTTGAATTTCATGCAGACCGCTTCCGCTATTTTCAAATGCAAACCTGGAATGCGGAGAAATATGTGATTCCATTTATTGAAGAAGTTCTCAAGATTCAACCCGGTATGAATGTCCTTGAAATAGGAGCAGGGGAGGGAGGCGTGCTGAAAGCTTTTGTTGAGAAAGGTTGCACTGGCGTGGCTGTAGAATTGGATGCGGACAGGGTAGCGAACGGGATGAAATACATGGAAGACGAGGTCAGGGAAAAAAAGATATCCTTTTTTACATCAGACATCTACAAAGTAAATCCTGTTGAAATATCCGGCCCGTTTGATATCATCGTTCTGAAAGATGTCATCGAACACATCCACGATCAGGGGAAACTCATTCAATGGCTGCACCAGTTTTTGAAACCGGGTGGCATCATCTTCTTCGGATTTCCGCCATGGCAAATGCCTTATGGCGGCCACCAGCAGATGGGCCATCAAAAATTATCGAGACTGCCCTGGCTGCATTTGCTACCGATGAGTTTGTACAAAGGAACTTTGAAACTCTTCAAAGAACCGGAGGATAATATCGATATGCTGACCGAAGTAAAAGAAACGGGACTGACTATAGAACGGTTTGAAAAAATTCTGAATACAACCGGGTGGAGCGTAGCATTGAAAAAACACTTTCTGATCAACCCGATCTATGAATGGAAATTCGGATGGAAACCACGAAAGCAAGCCTCATTTATAAGTGGTATTCCATTTTTCAGAAACTTTATCACCACATGTGTGTATTATGTAGTGCGCGCTGTGTAAGTTTGGTGGAAATCGTTTGAACCCATCCAGCCTGAAAGCCTCATGATTGGGTTATTTTTGCATTAAAGAGAAAGGAACAGAAGTGCCAGATATTATAAATTTATTACCCGACAACATTGCCAACCAGATAGCCGCAGGAGAGGTGATCCAGCGGCCAGCCAGCGCTGTCAAAGAACTATTGGAAAACGCAATTGATGCCGGAGCAACTGAAATTCGCCTGTTTGTAAATGATGCCGGTAAGTCGCTTGTGCAGGTGATCGACAATGGCAAGGGCATGAGTGAAACAGATGCGCGGATGTGCTTTGAAAGGCACGCCACTTCCAAGATCAGCAACATCGATGATCTTTTTAGAATCAGGACAATGGGATTTCGCGGAGAAGCCCTGGCGAGTATTGCAGGTGTGGCCCAGGTTACATTGAAGACACGTAAGCATGGGGAAACGATGGGTACTTCTATTGAAATAGAAAACAGCGTAGTTAAAGAACAAAAACCTGTAGCTACTTCCGAAGGTACCAGCATCGCCATGAAAAATCTTTTTTTCAATGTGCCGGCACGCAGGAATTTCTTGAAAAGCAATACATCTGAACTTCGCCACATCATTGATGAATTTACAAGAGTGGCGCTTGCATTTCCGGAATTGTTTTTTTCGCTCACCACAAATGGTCAGGAACTTTATCATCTGGAACGGGGATCACTCAAGCAACGCATCATCAAGCTACTGGGGAGCCAGTATGAAAGTAAATTGGTGAGTGTAAAAGAAGAAACGGATTACATCAACATCATGGGCTTCGTAGGAAAGCCCGAGACAGCAAGGAAAACGAGGGGGGATCAGTATTTCTTTGTCAATAACCGTTTTATCAGGAGTGCCTATCTGAATCATGCGGTAAACAATGCCTTTTCGGAAATGATCGCGAAGGATAGTTTTCCCATGTATGTCTTGTTTATCGAAATAGATCCTTCAAAAGTTGATATCAATGTACATCCTACCAAGCAGGAAATAAAGTTCGAAGATGAAAAAGTGATCTATGCTTTTGTAAATGCAGCGGTACGTCATGCCCTTGCTCAGTTCAGTGTAACTCCTGCTCTTGATTTCGAACTGGATGCAGGCGTACAACAACAGGAAGCGATAAGAAACCCTTTCTCTGTGGAAAATCAATCTGCCGCATTGAAAGGATCGTTGTACCAGACTTTTACTCAAAAGAACCAGGCTCATTTTATAGAATCCAAAAGCAACCTTCGTGGAATTGATCCTTTGGATGTGGAGATAGAAAGATCAAAGATTTCTACCGGTGCTCCCATTCGAACGATTGTACCCGAAAAACAATTTTCTGAGAAGCGGCCTGTGAATAAGGACTGGGTTCAAATTCAGAATACTTACATCCTGGTAGAATTTCAGAATGGGTTTGGTATCATTCATCAGCAACATGCTCATGAAAGAATACTATTTGAAAAAATAAACAAAGCGCTGAATGATAATCCCATTTCAGTTCAGAAAAGCCTTTTCCCGGAAGTCATTGAGTTATCGCAACCGGATGCGCTGCTGCTCTCTGACCTTCTGCCAGACCTCGCATTACTCGGTTTTCAGATTGAGCCTTTTGGAACCAATTCGTTTGTGATACATGGTAAACCTGCTCATGTGCTAAAAGGAAATGAAAAAGAATCCATAGAAAGACTGGTAGAAGATTACAAGCATTTTAGTACCAATCCGGGATATTCTGCTAGAGAAAAATTGGTGCGGTCGTTGGTAATGCAACAATCTGTCAAAGCAGGAACTCCTCTATCTACAGAAGAGATCAATGCACTGGTGAATGATCTCTTTGAATGTGAGATCAGTAATACCTCTCCCAATGGAAGGCCCGTATATCTTGAGTTCAAAAAAGATGAATTGGACAAGATGTTTGGCAGGTGATCACTCCGCAGCTTTCAATATGGTAAACTTGACAGACTTCCGCTCTCCTGATTCATCTACCAGGGTGAGTGTATGTTCTCCTGCTGCGGGATCAATTGCCATTTGATGAAAGCGCGTGGTAGTGCCGATGAATGCTCCGTCAAGATGCCAATAGATTTTGCTCGCATTGTTTTTGTTTGTAGCAATGCAAATAATCTTTCCGCGGCTCCCATCCATTTCCAGTGGAATGTACATTCTTGAATTATCAACCGGGTAAATCAAATCAATTTTTTCTGTCGAAAAATTATTACAGCCTTCCATCACCGGTGGTAAGGGTAAATAATCGTGATGTGCCTGCCGGTAATACCATTCCATAGTAGGTGGTAACACAAACCAACTTACATTCTTCATGGAAGCAACATTGTAACAACTGCCGTCCACCCTGTATTGGCCAGATGCATCCAGGTGAATGCGTTGATGATATGGGCACAACGCAGTCCGGTTACCATTAGGTGGAGTCATGAGTGTGTCAACAACATCACAATCAGGTCCCGCACGAAAGCCACTCGTTCTGCAAACAGGCAGATATGAAATTGAAGATTGAGGGTCAGGAAAGGGAGGAGCAGAGGGTAGCAACCGGAAGATGTCGAACATGACAGGGGCTGCGGCTTTCACACCAAGCAATTCCGGTCTTCCTTCACCGCTTGCATTTCCTACCCATACACCTACAACGTATTTTGAGGAAATTCCTATAGCCCATGCATCTCTGAAACCAAAGCTGGTACCGGTTTTCCATGCGATCTTTTTTGAATTGGTAAATTGCTCCCACAATCCTTCTTCACCCGGACGCATCAATTCCTGCATAGATTGGAAAGTGAACCAGGTGCTCGTAGCGTCAAGACTGTTGATTATTTTATCGTCGTTTTTTTTATCGGGTTTCTCTAAAATATATTGTGGTGCGAAAAAATCATTCCGCCTTACACGACCTTTATTTTTAGCTGCGTGATTCAGGCTTCGTGCCATACCTGCATAGATGCCGGCCAAATCCCAAAGTGTCACTTCACATCCTCCCAATATCATAGAGAGTCCATAATGATCAGGAGGTTGTGAAAGGGTAGTGATGCCCAACTGCTGCAACAATTCATAGTACCTCGCATACTTATATTGTTGCAGAATTTTTACCGCAGGTATATTGAGGCTTTTAGAAAGTGCCAATGATGCAGGTACAGCTCCTTCATAATTGCGATCAAAGTTTTGAGGTGTGTAACCACCGATTTGGGTTGGAACATCCGGTAGCAACATATTGGGAAGCAACTGTCCATCGCTCATAGCAGCCGCATAGAGAATGGGCTTCAAAGCACTTCCGGGGCTTCGCGGTGCTTTGATAATGTCCACCATACTCTGATCATCAGGATCAGATGAACGAATGTTGCCAACGTATGCAAGTACATTTCCTGTTTCGACTTCTATCACTATCGCACAAGCATTCCTGATAGCATTTCCCTTTAAGACTTCGTGATGTCGATTGACAATATCATCTACTTGTTTTTGCAATTCCAGGTCTATGGTAGCATGACAAATGGGATTTGTGCTGATGGGATGTTCAGATTTGAATCGTTGCAAAAGGTGTGGAGCAAATTGTGGTAATGGCAGAGGTTTTCCGGGCAGTGGTTCTGATTTTGCAAGTACGAAAGTGTTCGAATCAATGACAGATGTTTGAAACAATTTTCTAAGCAGGTTGTTTCTTTTTTCCAAAAGCACCTGCCTGTTTTTACCGGGATAGACAAGTGAAGGTGCATTGGGAAGAATGGCCAGTGCTGCGGTTTCACCCCAACTCAAATGACCGGCACTACGCCCGTAATACCGCCATGCTGCTGCTTCCAGGCCTACTACGTTTCCGCCAAACGGGGCATTCCCGGCGTATAATGCCAATATTTCTTTTTTGGAATAGGTGCACTCTAACCGTACCGCCTGTACGCATTCGATAAACTTCTGAAAGAAATTTCTTTTATCTGCATTGCGGCTCATCCGCATCACCTGCATGGAGAGTGTGCTTCCTCCCTGCACTATGTGGCCTGCCCTGATGTCAGCGATCACAGAGCGTACAAGTGCCAATGGGTCTATGCCGGGATGATAGAAGAAACGCTTGTCTTCATAAGTAGTAATGCACTTTACAAATTTTTCAGGCACATCGTCAGATGTCGGAAATCGCCATTGTCCATCCGCGGCAATTGTTGCGCCAAGCAATTGTCCATCCTTGTCTTCGATTACAAAACTGTAAGGCTTATGAAACAGCTTTGACGGAAATGTAAACCACCATACAACAAGAAGTACGATAAAGGTGATGATGAGAATCCATTTCCGTTTGCTGATCTTTTTCATTTACTGATCCTTTTCCTTCGGCTCATTCACAGTCACCCATTTGCCATTTTCTGATGCCTGGATTTCTTTGTCATACATTTCATTGCAGATGACCGCCGGTAAGAAATATCTACCCGCATAAGCTGCAGTGATGTTCAGATAGAATATTTTGGTTTCACCGGGATTCAGATCGAAATAGGTATAGACCCTGTCATCCCTGATATCACGGTATTGCATCGGTGATGAATTCATGCCACCGGCATCAAATAACCTGGTGTTTAAGATTTCCCATCCTGATGGCATGATCTGTGTGAGTGCCATTCTACGATAAGCTCCTCTGTTGCCCGGATTGGTGACGCTTACTTTGATAATGAAGTCAGAACCTTGCATCAATTTTGAAATATTGATAGGATTCTTGTTTTGCGAGATGTAATCCACATTCATCTTTAGCAATGAAGGATTGCTCTTGAGTTGTACCGGTTCGCCGGTGAGCGGCTGCCCTTTGGTAATTGCCTTCACAAACAAAACACTACTTCCTTTGTTTACAATAGAAACATTTCCCGCGTTTGATGGCAATGGAACCGTTGCCAGGTATTTCTCTGAGGCTACCGGAATGTCTTTACCATTTATTTTTACTGATGCCTGTATTTTTTTGTCTGAATGATTCTTGCCTGTAAATTCTGAAATCGCCAACAAAGCATAAGCTGTTGTTTGTGTGCTGTACCATTCATCCTGTGATAGTTCAGCGGCTACTGTGGATAATAGGTTTTCTGCTATGCTACGTTTACCCATAATAGTTAGTGTCTCCAATACCATCGCTTTATTCCGAAGTGTTGAACCATAAGTATAGGCCAGGCTATTATTATTTTGAAAATTGAAACTCAAGCCACTGATCAGTGCATTTGCTGCATTGGATTGGCCAGCCAATTGATAGGCTGCTGCCAACCTCCATTTTGCTTCCGGAGAAATGTATTTGAATTCCCTGAGCCTGTTCATGGCGCCTGTTTCAGGAGCCTTTGCCAGTGCTAATACGAAGAGCCGGTAAGCCTGTACCAGGTCTGCTCCATAAAATTGCGTGGTAGATGGCGCCCAATTATTTGCTTTGCTTCGCTCAAAGGATTTCCACTGCTGCAACATGTCTGCGGGAACATAATATCCTGCCTCTGCAGCTTTCAAAAGAAAATGACCGGTGTAGTTGGTAGCCCATTCATCGCTCTGCCTGTCTCCGGGCCAATAAGCGAACCCACCATCGGGTGTTTGGAAATTCTTTAATGTGGAAATAGCGTCTTTAATGTTTTGCTCTGTGGTGGATTTTTGTTTTGCGGTCAGGTCAGTAAGATTAGCCAGGTACAACTGCGCAAAGGCTTTGGAAGTGATCTGCTCTGCACAGCCATGTGGATAGTCTATCAGGTAATCCAAATGTTTTCGCAGATCAATGGGTGGCGCAGCAGATATCTCAATTACGGTATTGGAATTGTTTCCGATAGGTTTGACATGTAAAGATCCTGATTGTCCTCCGTTAATTGTAGAGGTTATTATGTTAGTAACAAAAGGATTGGCATTACGTATATCCAATTCCGTTTCATAGTCAGCCTTTTCATTACCTGAGGATGCTGTCAAACGTACCTTTCCGATGCCTGTCTGCTCTTTCACTACTACATTGAATGAAATAGTTTTCTCTCCAGGTTTTTCAAAACTTACCTTTTGTACGGGATTGTCTTCGATCTGGAAGGTGGGATTGGTTTGCAATTGCACACTTGCAGACTTGATATTATTTTCAGTTGCAAAAACAGTAACCGGAATTTTGGTCTTTTCACCCGGGCTTAAAACTCGTGGTAATGTAGCAAGTAACATCAACGGTTTTTTCACCTGAACCATTTTTTCGGAACTGCCGTAGGCGAGATCATTGGCAGCTACTACCATCACCCGCACAGCACCTGCATATTGTGGTAATTCAAAACTTCGCTGGTCTTTCTTTCCTTTTTCCAATTTAAAAGGGCCAAGAAATTTTACAACAGGTTTGAAGCGGTTCGCTTGTTTCTGATGTACAGGGCCGGCTCCTTCCTGGTCGCCTCCGATGGTCAGTATCCTTTCAATATTGAATCCATGTGCCCCGATCACATAATCAAAAAGGTCCCAGGTCTTTACTGATAATGCTTCCCTTGCATAAAAATATTCATAAGGATTGGGTGTTTTGAAATTGGTGAGGTCGAGCAGCCCTTCGTCAACAATGGCTATAGAATACCACATCTCCTGCTTATTCTTTTCACTGACGGTAACGCTTGTACGTTGCTCAGGCCTGATGGTGGATGCCATTTCGATAACAGGGGAGAGTATGGTTTCCTTATTTTCAATTTTGATAGGAATGACTCCGTACATACGCATGGGCAGGTCGTTTATCGTCTGTCCATAAGGCTGGAGCAATGATACCTGTGCATACACATTGGGTGCCCATTCTTTTTCTGCTTTGAATTGAATATGGGTTTGTCCCATCTTAGGTTCAAACCACCATGACTTTAATACTTTGCTCCCGGAAGAAATGGAGATAAGACCTCGTCCACCATTACTTGTTGGTATGGTCAATGTAATATTTTCACCCGCATTGTAAGAAGCTTTATCTGAAGTGAACGACAACATACTGGCAGCAGTGGGATCATCCGTATTATCCCGGCTCTGCCATCCCGGATCATCTATGTACATTACACTTCCTGTGGTATGCCCGCTTTGCTGATCCTTTACCAAAACCAAATAACGACCCCAGTCATTTTTTGGAACTTTAAAGCTCCATTGCCCTTTACCGTTATCAAGAGTTATGATTTCGTGACTGATAAGTTTGTTATACTTGTCTTGTGTGAAGTTGCTGAATTCTTCACTGCTGTGATCCCACCACCATCTCCATTGAATTTTGTAAAAAGAAATTTCCATAGAACGGCTTCCCTGCACTAACGTACCACCTGGATCTACATCTAGTATTTGCGCGGTATGATTTGTTCCTGTAGTAAGGAATCCCCAGTTCTTATCGCCTTCGGGCAATTGAATACCTGCGTAGGAAGTATATGGACTATAAGGCAGGCTCATCGTTTTGATGCTGAAAGCTCCTCCAGGTTCAAATACTTTCATCAGCAGGTTGGCTC
The DNA here is from genome assembly GCA_964526985.1 of uncultured Ginsengibacter sp. Classification (GTDB taxonomy): domain Bacteria; phylum Bacteroidota; class Bacteroidia; order Chitinophagales; family Chitinophagaceae; genus Ginsengibacter. The sequence continues at coordinate 55,343 of CAZGNJ010000008.1, forward strand.
GCATCATGCCCGGTGCTTCTTCTTTTACAGAAATTCCTGCATTGATACGGGCTATTCCTTCTCCATTTAATTTTCCTTTAAATATTGTTTCTGTTTGTGAAGGCACACTGGCAACAGGATTGGAAAAAGTGTAACCGGTGTATTTCTTAAAGAAAGATTTACCCGGTGATAATGACAGATCAACTGTAGCTTCAAGATTTGAAGCCGGGGCTCCAAATAACCAATCTGCTTTTAGAGTGCCTTCATTGTTTCTGTTCTTTCCGAGTAAGGTGTCGGTGCCAAAATCAAGATTGATGGAAAGCCTGTTTGGCATTACGGTTTCCACTTTAATGGTCTTTTCAAAAGTGGCTCCGCCCACATGTACTTTGGCACGCCAGCTTCCCGTAGGTGCATTACTGTTAGTAGCAGTCCTGAATACATTGTAACCACCTGAAGTATTCTGCTGCACGATCTTCGTGTAAAGCTGACCGTTAGGCCCGTATAGTTCGAATTCGACCGGGTGTCCTTCAGGTAACCGGTTGTTCTGGTCTTTTTCAATGAAACTGATGTACAGTGAGTCTCCGGGCCTCCATACACCACGCTCACCGAAAATAAATCCCTTGATCCCGTTTTGAACTTCCTCGCCTGCTATATCAAAGCGGCTCAATGCAAGGCTGCTGCCATCGTCAACTTTGAGGTACCCTTTTTCATTTCCATGGGAAACAATGATGAGGTATGGTTTCCGGCTCGCGGATAGTGTTACAAAACCATCCTTGCCGGTAGTGCCTTTGCCAACTACCTGTTGCTGGTAGTCGAGCATTTTCAATTCTGCTCCTTCCATTGGTTTTGCTGTGATCATATCCGTAGCTATCACCACCAATTCATTATTGCCTCCACGTTGTGCTATGATTCCTATGTTACTCGCGATGATATTGCGAAATGCAAACTTCTCTTTGTTATAGTAAGATTGGTGACAGGGATTATCACGAAGTCGCCAGTTGTAACCGTAGGGATAGTAGTTGTCATACCTGCTCCAAAATACTTCCTGGTCATCAGGTGCGGCAGGGTCTTCATAATTATTAGCAGGTTCATCATCGACTGATTTACTTGCAGTGGAGTCTGAACAATCATAAAGGCTGTAGCCCGGACGAAAACCGATTACTACCCTGTAAATGGCACCAGGCTCGGCTTTCAGGTATTTGTCGATGTCCAGTGCAAAGCGTTGGCGCTTGTGAAGGTCAAGTGTCTTGTCATCATCAAGGCGAATCGTTTGTTGTACGATTGGCCTTGCCACCTGTCTTAAATTATTATCGCTGCCGTAATCATTGTTTTGTAAAAATTGTGGAATGTTGTTTTCATATACTTTGATAATGCTTACATCCACCGCACTCAGGTTTACAGTAGAAAATGGAAGTGTCATTTTACCATTGTGTGGCAGGATGTTCCCTTTGCCTTCAATCCTTACGGAAGGTTTCCTGGTGTCGAATGAAATATTGGAAACAAAACTCTGGGGCAGGGATGCTCCAAATGTATTTTCAATTCCATTCGAAATGTTTACAGTGTAATCGCCTTCCATATCCTGTGAGGGAAACAACTTCACTTCACTTCCGTTAATGGCATGAGTGGTATTTTCTTGTCCGGCGATAGTGAGTAACCCGGTGAGTTCCTGCGTGATGCTGATAGGATCGCTGAATAGTACGGATACATACTGTCCATCGTCATTGACAGCACGTACATCCAATAGTGTGAAATTGCCTGCAGCTGGAACTTTTATTGACTTTTTTCCTTTGATCTTGCTATTCATCGGTGTGCCATCCCATTGCAGGGTTATGGCATCATCGTTCCCGGTTCTTGAGATATTTTCAATTGAGAATTGGTGTGTTCGTGATGCCGTATTATGCTGCCAGGTTATTTGTAGCTTGTCATTATTGTGTGCCGCGGTGAGTAATTTTTCAACTGTCTTGTCATCTTCGATGTCAGCAGTTTCGATTGTACCCGGCAAGAACATCTTTTCCTTGTCGCCACTGCTGCGAAGCCCGTTTTCCTTCACAACAAATGCAGGCGTGATCGTTTCTATATTGAATGTAAAATCTTCAAACTTTTCCGGCACATCGGCTACTTTGCCAAGATGAAAGGTGATGGTGTAGAACTTGCCCGGTTCCAGGATTTTATCAGGCCTGAATTCAATTGTCTTTGCATCTGTCCAAAAAACTTTTCCTTTAATGCCCGGTTGTGATTCAAACAAACTGCTGCCCTTATATTCTCCTAATACGTGAGGAGATTTGGTATTGGAGGCAAGTTGGATTTTGATAGGAGATGTTTTGGAAATGACTCCTGATGTATAGCCAGCCACATACTTTGCAATTTCAGGATCTATTGTTACTAACTCTTGTTTCCGGGTGCAAGAGGCAATGCATTGAATCATTATCAAAGCGAATAATATCCTGTGCACTTTCATCTGGTTGAGACTGTGGCTAAGCATTAGAAAATTTTTGGTTCTTAGAATTTTAATAAAAGTACAAAAGAAGAGAATTATAAAAGCCAGAGATGCATCCCGAATTTTTGAATTATTTTTTGGCTGGTGTCTCACCTGCCGGTGTACCGAAAGTTATGCGTTCCGGTAGGCTTGCTTTTCCAAAGTTATCGGAAGAGGTGCCCGGTGGCTGATTGTATTCAATTTTGAAAAATCAAATGTTTTCTTCAACTTTACTACTGAACCACAGAAATTCTTTAACCATAACTAACCATAATGATGAGACTGAAATTACTATCGCTACTGGTTGTATTTACAGCCGGTTTTTCCGGAACATTAAAAGCACAGATTGACAGTCTTCCGAATGAAAGACATTTATCAACCAACTTTGATCAACAGATCAATCATTACCTGAAAAAGAGTAAGAATCAAAAGAAACTGGCCTGGATATTTTTAGGCGGAGGTATGGCGCTGGAAATAGTTGGTAGTTCACTGGCCGACCAGGGTAATGACATTAATCCATCAGGTGGATACCAGGTATTAAGTACGGTTGGTGGCCTTGCAAGTATTGGGAGTATTCCGTTATTCTTTGCAGCTTCAAAAAATAAAAACAAGGCACAGTCATTTTATTTTCAAAAGAGTATAGCCATGGCTGCCACAGATAGCCTAAGGCGAATTTATACCGAAGACGCTGCTGATTATTTCAAGACAAAAGCCAGGGCTAATACCACTACTGCTATAGTCATGTCAGCAGTGGGTACAGCCGCTCTGATTGGTGGTATTGCAACCGCCAATAATAATAACGATGACGATGTATTTGATGCTGTTTTTGGAAATTCAATTACAGGAATTTTTCTGGTGACCACAGGAGTCTTACTGGATGTTTTAAGTATTCCATTTTACGTAAGGGGTGCACAACTCAGAAATAATGCAAAAGTGATCCTGCGCACAGGCCGTATCCCGAATGTGGATTTAGGATCTGTATCTCCAACTATCAAGGCCGGTCAGTATGTTGCAATAGGAGTGGCCATTCAACTTTGAGAATTTGATTTTCAATTCCGGATAACCAGGCACAAAAAAATATTTTTAATTTTTCTCCTCAAGAATAAAGAGAGCATAGAGTGGATGCGAAAGTCACGTATAGATACATTTACTACCAGGAGAGGTCTAAAGGATATTGTTAAAGCATTTTTTTTTGAAGACGTTATTTTCTATCAAAGTTCATCCTCTTGACATACTTCTATTCACCATTCACAATTCAATACTGCTCCTTTTCATTCGGGAAGTCTCTGCTCTTCACATCTTTGATGTATTGCTTTACGGCACCATCCACCTGTTCGTGAAGGTTGAGATAGGTTCTCAAAAAACGTGGACGAAATTCTGTATTGATCCCAAGCATGTCGTGCATTACCAATACCTGTCCATCGCAACCGCCTCCTGCACCGATCCCGATTGTAGGGATGTGCAGCGACTTAGAAACTTTTTCGGCAAGGCCAGCCGGAATTTTTTCCAACACGATACTGAAGCATCCTGCATCTTCTAATATCTTGGCATCACGAATTAATTTTTCAGCCTCAGCTTCTTCTTTTGCTCTAACGGTGTAAGTGCCGAATTTGTAAATAGATTGTGGAGTCAAACCCAAATGACCCATCACAGGCACGCCTGCACTGATAATTCTTTTTACAGAATCAGCTACTTCTTCACCTCCTTCCAATTTAATAGCATGAGCACCGGTTTCTTTCATGATGCGGATAGAAGACTTCAGCGCTTCCTTGCTATCGCCCTGGTATGCACCGAATGGAAGATCTACCACTACTAGTGCACGATGAGTACCCCGCACCACAGATGCCGCATGATAGATCATCTGATCGAGTGTAATGGGTAGTGTAGTTTCATGTCCTGCCATTACATTGCTCGCGCTATCACCTACAAGGATCACATCTATACCGGCACCATCAATGATCTGTGCAAAAGAAAAATCATAAGCCGTGAGCATGGAAATTTTTTCACCCGCTTCCTTCATCTTTTGCATGGTATGCGTGGTAATGCGTTTTATTTCTTTATTGACTGACATATTTATTTTTCAATTGTGAGATTGGCAATTCACCTTTTATGTTCTGCCGGGTTATAGCAGAACGCATGGTGATTCTTGCAAAGCTAATCTATTGTGATTGCCTTATCTTATTTATAGTTCCAGTAGTACTGTATCCTTCTTCAAGAGGAATCACCACAACCTTTCCTCCATTCTCCTTTACTTCGGATGCGCCGACAATAGTACTTTCTGTATAATCACCGCCTTTTACCAAAACGTCCGGCAGCAATTCCCTGATCAATTGCAATGGTGTATCTTCTTCAAATAGGATCACGGCATCTACCATCACTAATGCAGCCATCAATAGCGCTCTGTCCGCTTCTCCATTTACAGGACGGGTATCACCCTTGAGCCTTTTTACAGAAGAATCCGAGTTTAATGCTACAATCAACTTATCTCCATGCTTTGCAGCTTCACTCAGTAAGATGATATGTCCCTTGTGCAATACATCAAAAACTCCATTCGTAAATACGATAGATTTGGATAGCAGATGCCACTGTTTAATTTGAGACTTAATTTCCGGAAGGCTGTATATCTTCTTTTTGATCGCTTCTGATTGTTTCATAATTATTTTTATTTTGGTAAATCAATAATCCGATACTGATAAGCCCTGCGATGATGATAATGCCGGTATTGACACTCCACACCAACCAGCCAAAGGATAAATTGTCCACATGATAAATGAGCAGTACCTGTTGCACTGCTACCGGGAATGCACCGAGTCCGCCCGGTGTAATGATCATCGCTATGGTGGATAATGAAAGTACACTCATGGCCACCGGAAGCCCCAGTCCTATGGTGTCATCAAGCGTTCTGAATCCAACATATATCTGCAATAGATACAATGCCCATATCAGGAATGTATATCCTAAAAAAGCTCCCCGTTTTTTCAGATGCAAGATGGTTGATAGTCCTTCTTTGAGGCTTCCCCACAAATTAATGATCCGCGCTATTATTTTGTTGTGTGCATATTTTACAATGATCCGCCTGGCAACTAAATATCCAATTAACAGCAGGGAAAGCAAAATCAGAATGTTGACCCAAACAGGCCATCCTGAGTCTGATCCTTCAATACGGGTGAGCGCATTTTGAAGAAATGATTTTACGGTGGGTATCTGTATGACAACTGTCAGGAAGATTACCAATGCAAAAGAAAACATATCGAAAATGCGCTCTACAATGACGGTTCCCAATAGTTTGGTGAATGAAAGATTGCCATACTTACTCAGCATCGTGCACCGAAGTATTTCTCCTGCGCGTGGAACAAATGTGTTTCCAAAGTACCCGCTCATAGTGGCATAGAAGGCTTTGGCATCAGATACCTTACCGATGGGTTCTATCAGCAGTTTCCATCGCAGCGCCCGGAAATAGTGGCTCAGAAGTCCCATCACCACAATGGGAATCACATAAATATATCGTGCGTTCTGAAGGGATGCCGTGAACTGTTGTTTTTCTTCCTCAGTCATTTTTGAAAGCTGCCACCAGATCAAACCCACACCTATGGAAAGAAACACCACATACTTCAATACAGCAATCAATTTCTTTTTCAAAATGATGTCTATTTGTTAGTGAGGAAATTATAATCCCTCACCAAAGTTTTTAAGAAGGATACTGCTTCCATTTCTGTTTGAATGTGCAACACTGATTGTATCTTGTATGCCAGCCTTTCGCACATGTCTTTCTTCCGGCTCTTATGATAATTTTTCAAAATCTTCATCACGGTATTCATATCCCTGTCAGAGAGTTTCAATACTTCCGGAAACTGTGCTTTGTAATTTTCATCTGAGATGTCCACAAAGAGGGTGTCATCTACCGACAAATTTGTGGAAGTGCGTACTACAGCGGTATTGGCTGCAAGGTCGCCCAGTCTTTGGTTTTTAGGAGTGATGGCGATAGCGGTGATCACTCCTATACCCAACATTCCTGTTACTATGATAAAGGCCATCAGGTTGACTCCCGAAAAGAATACATAACCAAAAAAGAACGGCCACTCAAATGCACGGAACATCCACCGTATGAGGTACTGGCTGATGGAAGGTTCTTTGCCGTCTAATGAAACAACGCGAATGTCCAGGAGTCTCTTGCCGAGTGTCTGACCGTGAAAAGTTACTTCGCATACGAGGGAATACAATAGCAAGGGTGTCGATATCAGTAAAATATCTATTCCCATTTTGCTTTCCATCATTTCCATGTCATCTGCCTGTGAGCCACCATATAACACATATTTGCCAATCATAAAATACAGTAGCATCAAGGTAAAGTCTAACAGGTAAGCCACCAGCCGGCGGGGCAAGTCCGCTGCTTCAAATTCCAGTTCGATATTAAAAACAGTAGCTATCCTGATGTGTGGCATAAAAGCAATATTATGTATTCTGTATTAATGAAACGCAATTTTTATGAAGAATGATCTATTAGAATTAATTACATCTTTTCTGAAGATTGGTATTAATAAAGATTAATCATTAAAATTGTAAAATCATTTAGCCCGCCACGAAACACTATTGATGAATGCGTGAAGGAAGGTTTATAAAAATTAATGTTAAGCGATGGAATTCTTATCAGAAAACAAAGGCCAAAGATCCTGATGAGACAGCAGACCGGTTTGTAAACCTGCTGGACGACCTTTCCTACGCCCGAACTTTTTATCCCCATAGTAACGTTACGCGGTGGATCAACGGACTTGCAGCTTCCATTTATCAGAGTATTTATCAAAACAGGAAGCGATCGCTCAGCGAGCTGGGAAATTTCTGGAAATATGAACTTCCTTTGCTTTTTTACCGCCACCGCAAAGTGTTGTTGTTTAGTTTTCTCTTTTTTGTAGTATGTGTAGGTATTGCGGTTCTGTCATGTTACATCGATCCTTCTTATGCTAAAGATTATTTTGACAACAAGGTGCAGCGTGGGTATTACGATAAAACAATAGAACTGATCCGCAGCGGTGATCCTTTTGGAGTATATAAGGATGCCAATCCATTTTCCATGTTTGTGAGGATAGCTTATAATAATATCAGGGTGGCGTTTAGTGTGGTATTGCTGGGAGTCACTTTTGGTATCGGATCATTCATGCTTATGTGGAACACAGGATTCATGCTGGGCTGCTTTCAATATATTTTCTTTTCACAGGGTCTCGGCTGGCAATCTGTGCTGGTGATTTGGATTCACGGCACAATAGAAATCTCTTCTATAGTGATAGCCGGATGCGCAGGATTTATTCTTGGCAAGAGTTTATTGTTTCCCGGTACGTACACACGATTGCAATCATTTCTGAAAGGATCAAAGGATGCCATGAAGATAGGAGTGGCGCTGGTGCCGTTTTTTTTCCTGGCCGCGTTTTTCGAAAGTTATATTACACACCTGATGAGTGTTACTTTCCAAACGAATGCAACGGATATCGGGCTTCCCATACCAGTCAGCATCTTTATCCTGTTAGGATCGCTGGTATTGATGGTCTGGTATTTTGTATGGTATCCTGCGAGGCTGAAGCAGAAAGGGTTTGCGCTGAATAATGGAATTGTGATCAGGAATGGAAATGAATTAAAATGAGGAAAGCCTTTGTCATAATATTATTTTGTTTTTGCAGCATGATGGTATCTGCGCAGGATGCCATGCCTGCTACCGAATCTGATACTTCATGGATGCATGATCCGGGATTCGCATACATACCTACGTTAGACAGTATTTTGCGCGTAACCAACAACAGGATAGACTCTCTGAATGCTACCGTTAGGGTCAACACTTCAAAGGGTAATGAGTCATCAGGTTTTGCTGTGTTCTTTCAAAACACTGCTGTCCGTTTTATTTTCTGGGCCTTACTTGCTGTTTTTATTGCCTATATTGTTTATTCTATATTCTTCCGGTATCCGGCTGTCAAATCGTTGAAGGATGATAATGGTGAAGAGATCATTGAAGAAGGAAAATTACTTGACGCAGATATTTACCGCCAAAAAATTGCAGCAGCGGAAAAGGAAGGCAATTACAGGCTGGCAGTGCGCCATTGGTTCATGCAGATGCTGGCATACCTGGATGCCAATGGTAAAATTCATTTTGCTCCTGAAAAGACGAATGCTGATTACATCAGGGAAATGGGGGGCGATGATTTCCTGGAACATTTTACCCGGCTGTCTGGCATTTTTATCTACACCTGGTATGGTCACCAATCACTCAGGGAGGATGATTACAGGGAGATCAAACAATTATTCATTGATTACAATAAGCTCAACTAATTGATAAAAAGGTTTCCATACAAACTTTTGTTGGTTACATGGATTGTAATGTTGGGATGTAAGTTGCCTCAACGATACAAACTGCCTCCCATGCAAGAGACTTACAAAAAGGATGACAAGAATCCATTTGGAGCGTACCAGTCATTCAATCAGTTAGTCAAAGACTTCGATAACGTAAGGGTGGTATATGGTGAAGCAAGTTCCATTGAAGATGATTCTTCTGAGTTACTACCGGACAGGGATCATTCATTATACATGATCATTACCAATAGGTTTTCCCTGCCGGAGGAAGAATCCGAATGGTTGCTAAAGTATGTCGAGAGTGGCAATGAATTGTTTATTTCAGCCAATGAAATTGACGACCGCTTTTTAAAATTATTCAACTGCGAAACGAACCAAAAGATGGCGCATTTGAATGACCGCCCCGGGCACATGAAATCCACAAGTACTTCTATATATTTTGGCGACAACCTCCCGATGGTTTCCTATAGTTATTATTATTATCCTTTTTCTGATTACATCAAGACTTACCAGAAAGACAACAGTCGTATTCTTGGCGTCAATGAAAAATCACTGCCCAACTTTGCAATTATTTTTGCCGGAAAAGGAAGGTTGTACCTGCATCTCGCGCCACGCACATTTGGAAATTATTTTTTTCTGACAAATAAAAACCGGAATTATCTCAGTCATATATTCGGTTATTTCAAACCCGATCCATCCGCTGTTTATTGGGATGAATATTATAAGATAATACCGGACTATTCGAATAAAAACAAGAGGGATCAAAAAGATTTTAGTTCGCTGCGTGTGATGATGGCCAATCCATTATTGAAATGGGCTTTCTGGATTGCTGCAGCAGGACTTTTCTTTTTTATTTTCTCGAATGCAAAGCGCAGGCAAAAGATCATTGCTGTAATACCCAGGCCGGTGAACGCTTCTGTCGACTTTGTGGAAACAATGGGAAGACTGTATTATGTAAATAAGGACAATAAAAACATTGCCACAAAACTCATCACTTATTTCAGGGAATTTATTCGCACCAGGTACTTCATCAGGGGGGCCATGAGCGATGATGAATTCGCCGCCAAACTTTCTGCGAAGAGAGGCATTCCTGAAACTCAAGCCAGGGAATTGTTATCTTGCATCAGCCTGGTAGAACAAAACGAAACCGTGTCAGACGAAACACTCTTACAACTCAATCACCATTTAGAAAAATTCTATAAAAAATAAAAATGCACGAAGGATTATTTGAACAAAACAGCGACATCCGTACATTGAACGATGCAGTATCAGGAATAAGAAACGAGATCGGCAAAGTGATCGTAGGACAGGAAAAAATGATAGACCTCATGATCACAGGATTGCTTTGCGATGGACACATATTGATAGAAGGCGTGCCGGGTGTGGCAAAGACTTTGACCTCCAAATTGCTGGCACGCATTATCAGAGTCGGATTTTCCCGCATCCAGTTTACACCAGACCTGATGCCGGGTGATGTGTTGGGTACTTCCGTATTCAATCCCGACGCGGCTACCTTTGAATTCAAACGCGGACCGATATTCAGTAATATCATTCTCATAGACGAGATCAACCGTGCTCCTGCCAAAACACAATCTGCACTTTTTGAGGTAATGGAAGAAAGGCAGGTCACCATAGATGGCCATACTTATAAAATGGAATTTCCATTTCTTGTTTTGGCTACTCAAAATCCCATTGACCAGGAAGGAACTTACAGATTGCCGGAAGCACAATTAGACAGGTTTTTGTTTAAGATTGTTGTGGATTATCCAAACCTTTCAGAAGAAATAGACATTCTGAAGAAACAACAAAACATAGACACTGCCGGGTTATTATCGAGCGTGGAGCCTGTGCTGACACATACGGATTTGCAGACCTATCGCAACATCGTCAACGAGGTGAATGTAGATCAGGCATTAATTGGTTATATCGCGGCTATAGTGCAGGCTACCCGCAATAATGCTTCCATATTTCTTGGAGCTTCACCGCGTGCTTCACTTTGCATATTAAAAGCATCCAAAGTGTGGGCTGCCATCCAGGGACGAAATTTTGTAACCCCGGAAGATATTGTAGAGATGGCGCTTCCTGCATTGAGGCATCGCCTCATTCTCACATCAGAAAAAGAAATGGAAGGGCTTTCTACTGATGAATTGGTTCGGCAGGTGATAGATGGAATAGAAGTACCCCGCTAAATGAAGTGCTTTGAATTATTTTAAGACATTTATTGGAGACTGGTTTGTTAGCAAGAATTTCTATGCTGCAGTAGCATTGTGCGGATTGCTCTTTGTGATAGCCTATTTTCTACCGTGGCTACAATGGGTAGCATTCGCGGGATTCCTGGTGCTGACTGCACTTTCGTTAGCTGAATACCTTGTGTTATTTTTTAACAACAAAACATTCCAGGTATCACGTTTACTACCTGTCCGGCTGAGCAATGGTGAAGACAACAAGATTGTTTGGCACGTAAGAAATGAATTCAATTTTCCGGTAACGGTACAATTGGTAGATGAATGGCCCCAGCAACTTCAGATGCGCAATCACAAATTGCAAATTAGCATCAGGCCCAGGAGACAAGTGAAAGTTTCTCAGACACTAAAGCCGGTGAATCGTGGCGAATACTCATTTGGAAATATTCATTTGTTTGTAAATACCCCATTAAGATTTTTCAACAGGAGGTTTACAACAGAAGCGGAAACAATGGTGAAGTGTTATCCTGCATTCACGCGTATTTCGCAATATGCGATCAACAGTACTGCTATCACAAAAGAACTCTCCGGAAGCAGGCGCTTACGAAAGATAGGTCAGAGTATGGAGTTCGAACAAATTAAGGAATACATATCAGGCGATGACATCCGCACACTGAACTGGAAAGCTACTGCACGAAGAGGTAGCCTGATGGTAAATCAGTTTGCAGAAGAGAAAGCACAGCAGGTGTATTGCATCATAGACAAAGGCAGGCTGATGAATATGCCGATAGATTCAATGGCATTGCTTGACTATGCAATCAACAGCACACTCATCCTATCTTCCGTGTGCCTTCAGAAACATGATAAGGTGGGCCTCATTACCTTTTCCAATACGATTGATTCTGTACTTCCGGCAGAAACACGCCCTGCACAACTGCAGAACATCATGGAGGCGCTATACCGTCAGCAGACAGAATTTCCCGAAAGTGATTTCGAAAAATTGTATTCAACAGTGAGAAGTAAAGTGAAGAATCGTAGCCTTCTGATTCTCTTTACCAATTTTGAATCTCTTACCGGTATGCATCGTTACCTCGATTACTTTCGTTCGCTTGCTAAATATCATTTATTGCTGGTCGTCTTTTTTGAGAATACGGAATTGAAATCCCTTATTAAAACTTCTGCTCACACACTGGAGCAGGTTTATATCAAGACCATCGCGGAGAAATATGCTTTTGAAAAGAAGCAGATCGTTCGTGAGCTTTCAAAATATGGTATCGCCAGCATACTTACTTCTCCCGATGCGCTTACGGTAAAAACAGTGAACAAATATTTAGAACTAAAGGTGAAGCAGGCATTGTGATCAGAGGTTAACGTAGCTAATAATTTCGTTTAATGATTACCGGTATTAAGATGTAATAGTCTTAGTGAAAACCATATTTGCCAGAAGTGGTACTCTGGTTTGATCAACTTCTCATTTTTTCCATTCATAAAAATATTTTGCCGCTGATAAAAAAATATATCAGCAGCCAGTAGAAATGAAAGGAGATTTATGTAGGAATTTCAGCCCGGAAAATATTCTTTCCCCGCCTCAAGCCACGTAATCTCAAAAATCAAGGATATATGAAGAACTTTAAGAATTGGCCTCGTCTATGCACGATGGGGGTATTGTTGTTTGTAATGGGTTACCAGGTACAGGCTCAGCAGTTTCAAAGACCAGATGCTACACAGGGTATACCTCCTTCGACGACCGCTAAGAAAGAAAAACTTCCGCATTATGCACCCAACTCGAGCACGACAGGTTCAGTAACCGTTGATGGGCAAAAAATTGCATACAAGGCAGTGGCGGGGGTTATGCCAATCGTTGATGCCACCAACGAAGAAGACACTACCGCAAAAATGGGTTATGTGGCCTATTTCAAAGATGGAGTAACCAATTTATCGAATCGTCCGGTCACATTTCTGTACAATGGTGGGCCAGGCTCCGCTACATTGTGGTTGCACATGGGATCATTTGGTCCTAAACGGGTGGTGATTGATGGCACCTCGCACATGCACGGAGCGCCGTATGAATTAGTAAACAATGATTACAGCCTGCTCGACGCATCAGACCTTGTTTTTATCGATATGCCAGGAACAGGATTTGGCAGAATTGTGAAAGGAAAAGAAAGTAGTTACTATGGTATAGATCAGGATGCCGCCGCCTTTGCACAGTTTGTCCAAAGTTTTATTACCCAATATAACAGGTGGAATTCGCCAAAATTTCTATTCGGTGAAAGCTATGGTACATTGAGATCAGCCGTCTTAGCCAATGTACTTCAAAACCGTTACAGCATTGATGTGAACGGAGTCATCCTGCTCTCACAGATACTCAGCTATGCCAACTCTGTTGACGGGCCTTCGCGCGATCCGGGTAACAATACGCCTTATGAACTGGCGCTTCCGACTTATGCGGCTACAGCCTGGTATCACAAGAAACTACCGGCACAGCATAGTGATCTCAATGCGTTTTTGAAAGACGTAGAACACTTTGCAATGAATGATTATGCGCTCGCATTGAATAAGGGAGGTAAACTGGACCAGCCAACATTTGATAAAGTCGCCAATCAATTGAATCAATACACAGGCTTGCCTGTCAGTTATATCAAGAAAGCGAACCTGAGAATAGACGGTGGCGAATTCAGGCAGCAACTTCAGTTGGATTCTGATCTTGCAACCGGGAGACTTGACACAAGGTTCAGTGGCCCTACTATAGATCCGCTGGCACAGCGTGCCTTTAGTGATCCGCAGTCTGATGCCATCAGTGGTGCTTATGTTGCTTTATTGAACGACTATATGAGAAATGATTTGAAGTATGGCGGTAATTCCGTTTACAGGCCAAGTGTTTATGGAAGAGCCAACTGGGATATGAAACACATGGGTTCTTCGGGCGCTCCAAATGTAATGGGTGACCTGGCGAGTGCGATGAAAGGAAATCCTAAACTGCAAGTTTTACTTACCACCGGATATTATGATTTGGCAACTCCTTTTTATGAGGGTGTTTATGAATTGGAGCAATTGCCGATTCCTGCTTCCCTGCACAAGAATATTCATTTCGCTTTTTATGAATCAGGACACATGGTGTATCTGCATGTTCCTTCTCTGAAAAAGCTACATGAAGATGTAAAGAAGTTTATTGAGACTACAGACAATATCAGATAAGAATTTTGGTCTTAATTTTTTGAGGAGGTAGCTATGAATGACTACCTCCTTTTTGTTGAAATAAATACCTGAGTTTGACCTTTTGATCATTCAACATCAAGACATCAAATTTCAATTGATGAAGAGAATCTGAGAACCTGTTAAATATAATAGTCAACACTCCGCTGATGATTGAATCAACTTCACGGAAGCGTGCTGCAATCTGTTTATAGAAGCAGTACTCTGGAGTTTTTGTCCTTATTTTGCCGCCGATGATGAATCAAACTTTTGAAGAGGGTAGGGTTATTCTTATCGACAAGCCTTTGGGCTGGACTTCTTTTGATGTAGTGAAGAAGATCCGTAATATTTTAAAAATAAAAAAGATCGGCCATGCTGGTACATTGGATCCGCTGGCGACTGGGTTATTGATTCTCTGCACAGGAAAATATACCAAGCGCATCAACCAGTACATGGCGGCGGAGAAAGAATATACCGGAACCATTACCCTCGGAGCCACTACACCAACCTATGATTTGGAAAGTGCACCGCGAGATCACAAACCCATCAACCATATTTCCGAAAAAGTTATTTTGGAGGTGACCCAGCAATTTACTGGTGATATTCTGCAGGTACCACCCATTCACTCTGCGGTAAAACAAAAGGGGAAACCGGTATATCTGAAAGCGCGCAAAGGAGAAGATGTAGTACTGGAGCCGCGAAAAATTCATATAGCCCGTTTCAAAATAGAACACATTCAACTGCCTCAAGTCGCTTTCAAAGTCAATTGTTCTACAGGCACCTACATCCGAAGCCTCGCAAACGATTTCGGAGCAGCGCTTGGTTGCGGAGGATATCTCTCCGGGCTTCGACGTACTGCCATTGGTGAATTCAGGGTGGAAGACGCAATGGAAATTGAAGAATTCGTAGAAAAATATGGAAACCGCACTTCGAACTTATCGTAATGAGTTTGCCTTTAATTTTGCGGCGCTATGAATGAAAAAACTTCTCCCGGTTTGTTTGACTTCTTCTCTCATCCTGATTTTGAAAAATGTTTCTTTACCGGAAAGGATATTACCGAATCCGACCGTATCAGTGTTTTTCCTGAATGGGTATTGGAGCGCTACCAACTTGCAGACAAGTATATGGGTATGCTCAATTGGAACCGCGTAAAGTACGGTGAATTATTTTTGCCATGCCATCCGGGGGCGAAGGAGAATATTGAAGACCATGAAAGAAAAATTCAAAAAGCGTTTGAAGAGGGGTTTGATGCCGTAGTGAATCTGAATCCCGATGATATCTTTCTTTGGATGTCCAGGTTATTGCTGGGTATCTTGTACCAGGACATCAGCTATACCAAAGAATTAGCACGCAAAAGGAACAGGCCGTTTGCACTATCGCCATTGCTTACACGTAAATACCGCGATCTGCATTTTATGATGCAGGCCATCGTAACTCCTGTGCGTTGGACAGAAAGGCCATATTCACTCGTAATCAAAAAACTTCGTTACTCGAAAGACATATTCAACTTCAGAGACGAAACGAAGAACCAGAATTTTTCTCTTGGCATGAACGGATTTGGACTCATTGCCTGCCTGCAGGACCGTGGACAAAACATGGATTATCACCAACATCTCCTGGAAAAGATGGGCGATACTTCGCTGCATGCCATCCAGTTTGAAGAATTATGTGCACGATTTATTTACTCCAACTATTTGCTAAATGAAGACAATGGATGGAATACTGTTTTTGAAAATGGGGAATATGTGATGACACCGGTTAACGCAAAACCTGCCAATAGGTTTGCAAATTGGGACGACAAAATGTTTGCATCTGTACTGGAAGATTACTTTAAGCCGTGGGGCATAGAACCTAAGGATATTTATACCGCGCCGGATTCCCCATTGAGTTTTTTGATCAATGAAAATAATAATGAATTTATCTGGCCGGAAGAGATTTCATTGCCAACTTAGAATATCTCACAACTCATATCCCGTCATCCTGATCTCTCTTAGAGAATCAACCTGGTTTTAAACAATTCCTCTTTGAAAAATCGGAATGCATCCTGCAAGCCGATTGTAATGAAATTTGATTATTTTGTGTAGCAAATACACAATCCACACCACAATTCATTTTATGCCAAAACTTCCACATCTTTCTACGAAGCAGATCATCAACATGAGCTTTGGTTTCTTTGGAATCCAGTTTGGTTTTGCTTTGCAGAATGCCAACGTCTCGAGGATATTTCAAACATTAGGTGCAGAGATCGACAAGATCGGCTACCTGTGGATCGCGGCGCCGCTTACAGGATTGATTGTGCAACCCATCATCGGGTATCTCAGCGACCGCACCTGGCACAGGAAGTGGGGCAGAAGGAGACCATTCTTTTTTATCGGCGCAGTATTGGCTTCGATAGCGCTTTTACTGATGCCGGAGTCGACTGTATTATGGATGGCCGCCGTACTCTTATGGATTTTGGATGCGAGCATTAATATTTCGATGGAACCCTTTCGTGCCTTTGTTGGCGATAAGTTACCGCAGTCGCAGCGTACACAGGGTTTTGCCATGCAGACTATTTTTATCGGGTTAGGTGCAGTCATTGCCTCTTTGCTGCCCTGGCTCATGACAACAGTGTTTCATGTAAGCAATGTAGCACCCGAACATCAAATACCTGATTCAGTAAAATATTCATTTTATATCGGGGCAGTGGTTTTCTTTCTTTCTGTACTCTGGACGGTTATTACTTCTGATGAATATCCGCCAGAAAACATGGATGAATGGAGGAATGAAAAAGCCAGTACAAAAGGATTATGGACAGGCATCGTTGAAATCACCAGGAGCTTATTTCATCTGCCGAAAACTATGAAGCAATTGGCCGTAGTACAATTTTTTACATGGGTAGGATTTTATTGTATGTGGTTATATACTACGGCTGCTGTAGCTGAGAATGTCTATCACACTACAGATGCTACTTCCAAAGCATTTAATGATGCAGGTGATTGGGTAGGCGTGATGTTCACTGTTTATAATGTGGTATCAGCCATCGTTGGATTTTTGCTTCCTGCCATCGCAAGAAAATATACAAGGATAAAAACACACTTCATCAGTTTGGGATTGGGAGGATTAGGACTCATTTTGCTGATTTTTATCAGGGATCCAAACATGTTGTTGGTACCAATGGTGCTGATTGGCATCGCATGGGCATCAACACTTACTGTACCTTATGCAATCCTTGCCGGATCATTACCTGCAAAGAAGATGGGATTTTATATGGGAGTATTCAATTTCTTTATTGTAATACCACAATTGATTGCATCTGTTACCGTGGGGCCGGCTATTAAATATTTGTTTCATGAACAGGCTATCTATGCACTGGTGATAGGAGGTGTGTCAATGGTTATTGGCGCGTTTAGCAACTTCTTTGTGGATGATAAGGATGAACATGAAAGTTTCGCAATTGATCAGATAGGTACGGAAAGTGAAAATTAATTTACCGGTTTAAAAAAATAAATGATGAAAGTTAAACTGATATCAAACTTGCTAAAAGGACTATTGGCATTGTGCCTGATTTATTTTTCAAATGTAGTCAGTGCTCAGGATATCCATGCTTACCCGACGCATTGGTGGGCTGGCATGCAATACAATAAGATTCAGATCATGCTGCACGGCAAGGACATCGGGAAGTCAGATTCATTTACTATCAACTATCCGAATGTTTCGCTTACGCAAATACATAAAGTTGATAATTCCAACTATGCTTTCCTTGATATCGACATAGCACCGCGGGTACTGCCGGGAAACTTTGATATTGTTTGCTGGAAAAAAAAGAAACAAATTAAAATTCCGTACCAGATCAAGGAACGTAGAAATGGGAATGGAAAATTATTTGCCCGGGGCATTACGGCAAAAGATTTCATCTATCTCATCATGCCGGACAGGTATAGCAATGGCGACACCACGAATGATCGGGTGGCCGGGATGAGAGACCAAAGCCTCAACCGGGATTCCGTGTTTCTCAGGCACGGTGGTGACTTGAAGGGAATTGAAAATCATTTGGACTATCTCAGTTCATTGGGAGTGACAGCACTCTGGCTGAACCCTGTGATCGAAAATGATATGCCCAATCGAACTGAACATGGGTATGCATTTACCAATCATTACAAAATAGATCCGCGCTTAGGCGGCGAAGCTGCTTATCATTCACTCATTGATGCTGCGCACAAAAAGGGAATGAAGATCATACAGGATGCGGTTTATAACCATGTAGGCAGTTATCATTTTACAGTGCTTGATCCGCCAATGCATGATTGGCTGCATCAATGGAAAGAATACACGAACACCACCTACAAAGAGCAAACGATATTTGATCCGCACGGCAGCGTCAGCGAAAGAAAGAAGATGCAGGATGGCTGGTTTGTGCCTTCCATGCCTGATCTGAATCAGAATAATCCTTTTGTGGCCAACTTCCTGATAGAGCATGCTCTCTGGACAGTAGAAGAATTTGGGATTGACGGATGGAGAATCGATACTTATGCTTACAACGATCTTGAATTTATGAATCGTTGTAATCAGGCGTTAATAAAAGAGTATCCAAAAATATTCATGTTTGGAGAGACATGGGTTCATGGTGTCATCAATCAGAGTTATTTTACCAGGAATGTATATGAGGTTCCATTCAAGAGTAATTTACCGGGAGTTACAGACTTCCAGACATTATGGGGAATTACAGACGCCGTTACAAAAGATTTTGGATGGACGGATGGAATCAACAGGATGTACAACACCCTTTCCAACGATTTTGTTTATGAGGATCCAATGAACAACGTGATATTTTTGGACAATCATGATCTCAACAGGTTCTATAGTGTAGCAGGTACAGATTTTCTGAAATACAAGGCCGCTCTGATCTGGTTATTTACAAGCAGGGGTATTCCTCAGCTTTATTATGGAGATGAGGTCGGTATGGAAGGGTTTACCAGTCCGAATGATGGATATGTGCGTCTCGATTTTCCCGGAGGATGGAGTAAGGATCAAAAGAATAAATTTTTGCAAAGCGGCAGGTCATCAAAGGAAGACAGCATTTGGAATCTTGTAAGTGCACTGGGTCAATTCAGAAAAAAATCTTCAGCAATTACCAAAGGAAGACTCATGCAATTTGCCCCGGTAAAAGGGGAGTATATTTACTTCAGGTATGATGCTGGACAAACTATAATGGTAGCCATGAATACAACCACACAGCCAATATCCCTCCAATTAAAAAATTATAGTGAAAGAACAGAAGGTTTTTCGAAAAAGAAAAATATCCTCAATGGCGAAATTAGTCCGTTAGGAGATTTTACACTCTCGCCATGGGAAAGCGGAATATGGGAACTTATTCAATAGAATTCAGGAACTTAGTGGGGTGATTCTTCAAATTTGTTATGTGCCAATTCGCGTGTATTACCCTTTTCATAAAATACCATTCAAAAATGAATGTATTGCAATAGCATGGCGAATTTTGCCGTTAATATTTTTTTACCAAACCTTTGTTAATTAAATGAGCCATTTTTAGCAAAAATCTATTTTCGGGTAATTTTACTTATGAACGCTTTAACCGATTTTATTATGAGCCAAAGATTTATTCCGGTCCTTTTATTATTGATTCTTGGGGGTTTGTTTGTTACTTATGGTGTGATGGGAAACAATGACAGAGGCCCTGAAGACCCTAATGGAAAATATCAAAAGATTCTGAGGAATGTTGGAATTGTATTAGAACAAGGACATTACAGTCCTAAGAAAATTGACGACAAGTTTTCTGCAGAAGTACTTCGCAATTATGAGGAAAATTTAGATCCTGATAAAATTGTTTTCACTGCAAAGGACATTCAGAATTTTGAAAAATTTGCAAACCGCATAGACGATGAGATACATGGTGCACCCATTCAATCTTTTTACGCAATCAGCCAGGCGTACTTGAAGCGTCTGGATGAGTTGGAAGGGCTTTATAAGAAAGCATTGGCATCTCCAATGAATTTTAGTAAAGAAGAATTTCTACAGACTGATGGTGAAAAAAGATCTTACCCAAAGGATAGTGAAGAACGATATGAATATGCCCGCAAGAGAATGAAGTACCAGGTACTGATCAGGTACTCAGATTTGCTGGAGGCAAGAGATAGTTCGAAAACCAACAAAAAAGCGGACAGTACATTACTGCGTGAATCGGTGCAAACTGTTGCCAAACAGACGAACCGTTATTTCGAGACGTTGAGGAACCATAATTCCCAGGACGATCTGTTTTCTGTTTTTGTAAATGCGATTACAGGTACGATGGATCCGCATACAACGTACATGGCGCCCATTGACAAACGTACTTTTGATGAAATGCTCAGTGGTACTTTCTATGGTATAGGAGCACAACTGAAGGAAGTAGATGGTCAAATAAAAGTATCTAGTCTTATTACCGGAATGCCGGCATGGAAATCCGGTGAAATTCAGCCTGAAGATGTCATTCTGAAAGTGGGGCAGGGAGATCAGCCACCGGTTGACGTAACAGGCTATGCACTTTCTGATGCAGTGAAACTGATCAGAGGTGCAAAGAGAGGATCTGAAGTGAGGCTCACCCTTAAGAAAACAGACGGGTCCGTGAAAGTAGTAAGCATACTCAGGGATCAAATCAATTTGGAAGACACATATGCTAAGAGTGCTATCATAGAAAATCCTCACAAAATCGGGTACATCAGGCTGCCTGAGTTTTATGCAAATTTCAATGATCCTTCCGGAAGAAGGTCTTCAACTGACGTAGCAACTGAGGTTAAAAAATTGAAGGATGCCCATGTGGACGGAATTGTAATTGACCTGCGCGGCAATGGAGGAGGTTCATTGCAGGATGTTGTAGATATGGTTGGATTGTTTATCAAAGACGGACCGGTGGTGCAGGTAAAAGGTCGAGATGAGAAGGCGAATGTTTTGGGTTCCCAGGAAGATGAACCATTATACACTGGCCCCCTGGCTGTGATGGTGGATGAACAAAGCGCTTCCGCATCAGAAATTTTTGCGGCTGCTATCCAGGACTATCACAGGGGGATAATCATTGGAAGTGCCAGTTTTGGAAAGGGTACGGTGCAGAGAAGTATTTCCCTGGATCCACAGTCAGATAATATATTTTTCAACAAGCCATCCGAAGGATTGGGAGATATTAAACTGACATTTAGAAAGTTTTATCGCATCAATGGTGGAGCTACCCAATTGAGAGGTGTGGTTCCCGACATCATCATCCCTGATCGACTGAGTAAGTCCAAAGTGCGTGAAAAGGATACCCCTGATGCTTTGGGTTGGGATACCATTTCCAGGGTGAGATATGCATTATGGAATCCGGGATATAGTTACCAGGAAATTGTAAAGACTATTTCGCAAGATGTAAAAACCAATCCAAATTTTGAAGGAATTCAAAATGTGGTAGATCAACTCGACAAGATCCGTGACGAAGAGGTGCCATTACAATTAAGTGCCTTCAAAGCCATGCAGCAGAAGGTGAGGAAACTTGCAAAAGAATTAGATACCTATTCTACACCTTCAAAATCTCTGGATGTACAAAGCCTTAAAGAAGATTTGGCTGAGATCGGCAATGATTCTGCAAAAGTCAAAGCCCAGGAACAGTTTGTGAAAGCTATCGGGAATGATATTTACATATCCGAAACCGTCAAGGTGATCAATAAACTAATAGGTGAGGAGCAGATTGCAAAGCGGCAGGCAATGGCATTGCCGGAGTAATTGTTAATGGTTAATTGTTTGTTGTGAAGGTAGTTTCAAATAGAATATAGTTTGCATTGGCGAAATTGAATAAGGAGTGCTTTGGCTTCGTCTGACAAGTTCAGCAACCATGCTTCGGTACTGACGCTGCGGTCAGTATTTAAAACTCTGACGCTTCGGTCTGAGTCAGACAAGCTATGGCTTCGTCTGACAGGCTCAGCAACCATGCTTCGGCAGGCTCAGCAACCACGAACCACGTCCAAACACTCCCAACAAATGCTTCCATTTGATTTCATTTTTATCCTATCTTTGCGGCCTAAAAATTTATAGATTTGGCTACTAAGTTTTCTAAAGAAACCTATTTATACTGGTACGAATTAATGTTGTTGCTAAGGCGTTTCGAAGAGAAATCCGGGCAGATGTATGGAATGCAAAAAATCAGAGGTTTCTGCCATCTCTATATCGGGCAGGAAGCTATTGCCGCAGGCTGTATGACAGCCACAAATCCTGATGACATCTTCATCACCGCTTATCGTGATCACGGTCTTGCTATCGCAAAGGGAGTAACTCCGAATGCCTGTATGGCCGAACTCTATGGTAAGGCCACAGGTTGTAGCAAGGGCAAAGGAGGAAGTATGCACTTCTTTGGTGTGAAGGAAAAGTTCTTCGGTGGACATGGCATCGTAGGTGCTCAGATAGGCACCGGCGCCGGTCTCGCATTTGCTGAGCAGTACAGAGGCACCAAAAACGTAGTGCTTTGTTTCTTTGGAGATGGCGCTGCCCGTCAGGGAATACTGCATGAAACATTTAACCTTGCTATGCTTTGGAATCTTCCGGTCATTTTTATTTGTGAAAACAATAATTATGCGATGGGCACTTCTGTAAAGCGTACTTCAAATGTCATGGACATTTATAAACTGGGATGTGCTTACGACATGCCTTCTGAGCAAATAGACGGAATGACTCCCGAGTCTGTTCATAAAGGAATTGAGAAGGCTGTGAAACGTGCACGAGAAAATGGTGGCCCTTCATTGATCGAGATAAAAACATACCGCTACAAAGGCCACAGTATGAGTGATCCTGCCAAGTATCGTTCCAAAGAAGAAATGGAAGAGTATAAATTGAAAGACCCGGTAGAAACTACAAGAGAAAAACTGATCAATGACCTCCATATATCCGAAGAGGAAATTGAAAAAATACACGAAAGAGTAAAAGAGCAGGTAGAAGAATCAATAAGATTTGCTGAAGAAAGCCCATGGCCTGATGATGATGAACTTCTGAAGGATGTTTATGCAGAAGATGATTATCCTTTCATTACAGATTAATTCAAACTAAACAAATACTAAACAAATCAAATTCAATGGCTCATAAAGTTGCGCCCAAACCGGAAGTAAATGTGATCGATAAGGCACGTGGTTTTTGGGAAAAAAATAATAAGACGGTAATTGGTATCGGATCGGCGGTTATAGTGATCGCACTCGGATGGATCATTTATAAATACATGTTTCAAAAACCTAAGATTGAAAAGTCTAATGATATTGTTTTTGTAACACAAAAATATTTCAACGAATTTACGAGTGCACAGGATTCAACAAAGGCGCTTCTTGCTGCTAAAGTGTTGAATGGCGATGGTGCCAATCCCGGTGCTTTAAAGATCATCAATAATTATGGTGGTACACCTGCCGGCAATCTGTGCCGTTACTACGCAGGCGCTTGTTACCTCAGCCTGGGCCAGTTTGATAAGTCGTTGAAATATCTTAAAGACTTTGATGCGAATGGCGCCACTCAGATTCAGAGCCGTGCTTACGGAATGATGGGAGACGCTTCATCAGAATTGAAAAAAAATGATGACGCTTTAAATTATTACGAAAAGGCAGCCAATGTAAACACCAAGGATGAATTTACATCTTCTGAATTCCTGTTTCGTGCTGCTGCATTTGCCCAATCCATCGGCAAAAATAAAGAGGCTATCAAACTCTTTAAGCAATTAAAGCAGGATTACCCAATGACAGAAAAAGGATCTGATGCGGATCGCTACCTGGCAAAGCTTGGAGATTTTTCTGAATAAAGACAGAAGCCCATGTCAGTAGAAAGTCAAAACTTATATCAAATCAATACAGGCATTCTTCCTAAGGATGCCTGTATCGTTATAGTGCATACGCAATGGAATCCGGGAATTGTAAATGAATTGGTTGGCGGTTGTGTGAGTGTGTTGAGAGAATATGGTTTTCATAATTTTAAGATTGTACAGGTGCCCGGTACTTTTGAATTGACATTTGGGGTAAAGTCTGTATGGGACAAGCATTCCAATAAGTTTGAAAAACCGCAGTGTTTTATCGCATTGGGATGCGTAGTGCGTGGAGATACACCACATTTTGATTACATCTGCAAAGCAGCAACTGAAGGGATTGTACAATTGAATCTCATGCTGCCGGTTCCTACAATATTCGGAGTATTGACTGTTGATAATGAAACGCAGGCTTATGAAAGACTCGGTGGTAGCCACGGCCATAAAGGGAAGGAGGCGGCTTTGACTGCACTTAAGATGATGGAGTTGAAATTCAATAGCTGATTCACGCCTTCTCAAAGAAAGGGAAGAATGCTTTCCTGCGTTTCATGTACTTTAACCCAAATGCTGCTATGCTTTTTTCTTTTATGTATTGAATGGCGTCATCAATCGAATCAGTAACAAAATAAAGATGCTCATCACCCGGATTGATCGTACCTGCCTTTACCATTCTGTCACTGTGCTCCAGGATCTTTTGGTAAAAATCCTGATCAAAGATGATGATGGGAAACATTTCAATTTTTCGTGTCTGTATCAGTGTTAGGGATTCAAAGAATTCATCTAAGGTGCCGAAGCCACCGGGCATCACCACAAAGGCATAGGAATATTTTATGAGCAAGGTTTTGCGGATAAAGAAATATTTGATATCCACCCATTTGTCTAAGTAGGGATTGTGATGCTGCTCATGAGGCAGCACGATATTGCAGCCCACGCTTTTGCCTCCTGCCTCTTTCGCGCCTCTGTTGGCAGCTTCCATGATTCCCGGTCCACCACCGGTCATAATCGTAAAACCTAATTGAGCGATTCTTGCGGATAATTCCCGTGTGCGCTGATACCAGGGATGATCTTCTTTAAACCTGGCTGATCCGAAGATGGTAACGCAAGGTCCTACGAAATGCAAAGCCCTGAATCCCTTAATGAATTCAAAGATCACACTCACAGCATAGGAAAATTCATGCCACCTGTTTTGGGGCCCTTCGAGGAAACGGATTTCTTTTTTTACCCTGTCGTCTTTAATGCCGGTATCATTCCTTTTTATCATAAGCTGCTTTATTTATTTCAAATCTGATTCGAATGTCAATTCGCAATTATCCATCCAACCTGAGGTTGTCGATGAGTCTTATTCCATTCAAAAATACTGCTGCAAGTAGAATCATTCTTTTAGTATTATCGAAGTCATCCAGGATTTCCAAAGAGTCCCGGTCGGCTAAGACGATGTAGTCTATTGAAAAACCAGCCTGTTGCAATTTAGCAATAACTGAATTCTTTAAAGTTGCGAATGATTGCGCATCAGCATTGTGCTGAATGTATTGAAGTCCTTCAAATAACAGGGCAGCCGTTTTTCTGGCAGAAGCATCTAACCGTTCATTGCGGCTGCTCATGGCGAGTCCGCTCCTTTCGCGAATCAATGGAGCCTCTATGATTTTCGCAGGAAGGTTTTCTAAATCTATGAGCCGTTGAATGACCCTGACCTGCTGAAAATCTTTCTGCCCGAGATACAGATGCGTGGGAGAAACGATGTGCAACAATATATCCATCACGCAGGCTACTCCCTGAAAGTGACCGGGGCGGGATGATCCCTCCATTATCGTTTCAAGACTGCCCAGATCGTAGGTTTTTGGTGCCGGTTCTCCATCGGGATAAATATCCTTTTCATCAGGAAGAAACACGACATCCACGTCCAGCCTACTTAGCATCATTAGGTCATTTTCGATGGTGACAGGATATTTTAGGTAATCTGTTTTGTCATTAAACTGGAGAGGATTTACGAAAATGCTAACAATGGTGATTTCATTTGCTGCCTTTGACAAACGCATCAGCGAAGCATGCCCTTCATGCAGAGCACCCATTGTAGGAACAAAACCTATAGAATAGCTTTTTCTCCTTAGCAGCTCCAGATATTTTTGAATATCAATTGATTTTTTAAATAGGATCATGTGTTATAAATCGGCACTAAATGTACAATCAACGTGTTAAAAGCAAAAAAAATGGTACTTTTGCGGCTCTTTAAATTATTAGATTAGACAAATTCACCTTTTAATGTCATCAAAGAAAAGAATTTTATTCATAGCAAATGAAATGTCGCCGTACCTTGAAATGACTGAATTTGCGGAGATTGTGAACAAGCTGGCAATTAAAAGTAATGAATCGGGGATGGAGGTGCGTTGCATAATGCCACGTTTTGGAATGATCAACGAGCGCAGGCACCGGCTCCATGAAGTGGTAAGGCTGTCGGGAATCAACGTAAGTGTAGGCGGCGATGATTATCCGCTAATTATCAAAGTGGCTTCCCTTCCCAATGCAAGACTACAGATTTATTTTCTGGACAATGAGGAACTGTTTAAGAGGAAGTCTCTGTTTCATGATCAGGAAGGACAATGGTTTGATGATAATGCGTTACGTACTGTTCTTTTTTGCAAAGGTGCACTCGAGACTGTAAAGAAATTCGGATGGCCACCGGATATCATTCATTGCAGTGGGTGGATGACTGGTTTGATCCCTATGTTGATAAAAGTGGCTTACAAGAAAGAACCGGTGTTTAGCAATTGCAAAGTGGTTTATACCATCGGACAAACCACGTTTAAAGAAAAACTCGGCCCGGATCTGAAATCTCTTGCAACGATTAACATAAACGTAAAAGATAAAGATCTCGAATATTTCGATAATGGTACCAATTCTGCTATGTTCAGAGGAGGTGCACATTTTGCCGATGCCATTTCGTTTGGCGCTTCTAAGGTGGACAAAAAACTCTCGGATGAATTTGCTAAAGTGAGAGGTAAGAAGGTTTTGAAATATGTAGAAGATTCTGATTTAACAGACTATTTACAATTGTATAGCGACCTTTCCGGCAAATAAATTTTCCCTTTTTTATACAAATCTGTGAGTGTGTACAAGACCCATATAAGAGCGACAACGCTGGTGTTGCTAACAGCTATTTTATTTACTGCATGTACTAAAATTGATACCACTTCTGTTGGTTCCGGATTGATTCCCGGAGTAGATAACATCAATACTTTCGATACTACATTTGACATCATCGCTACCAATTTCGACAATGCAACGGAATGTGATTCTGTAGGACCTGGTGATCTGCATGCGATCGGAATCATTAATAACAATCCTCTTTTTGGAAAGGCGCTGGCCAACACATATTTGGAGTTGAAACCTTCATCCTTTCCGGTTACACTTCCTGCACATGATACACTCAGCATGGTTGTGGACTCGGTAGTACTGGTATTAAAATATGATCACAGCTATGGTGATACCTTGACACCTCAGAAAGTTCAGGTTTACGAGGTATCGGAAAAATTAAGATTCGACTCTTTGTACAAGACTTGTGCGTTGATGGCTCACGAACCGGATTTGCTGGGGTCGGCAGATTACATTCCGGCAAGATTAAAAGACAGCATTCATGCATTTAAAGAGAATGATGCCAACCAGTTGAGAATTAAAATCGATAATAGCTGGGGAACTGACTTCATCAATAATGTTTCAAAATTCACAACAGATTCTGCTTTTCAAGAATACTTCAGGGGATTTGCGATTGTGGCAGATGACGGTACAGGTGGTGAAGCATTGAACTATTTTAACCTAACATCATCAGCCACCAGGCTTTCAATTTATGTGAGGTCCAAGAAGGATACTGTATTAGATACCACTTCGCTTAACCTGTCCTTTAATAGGAACTCAGGAAGCGCGAATTATATCAATATAGAAAGGAACGCTTCTGAAATTACTCAACATCTGACTCAGCCGGCTGAGGGCGATAGCCTTCTTTTTATCCAAACTGCTCCGGGTTCTTATGTGCAGATGAGTATTCCCGGATTAGATGCATTTCCTAACAGTGTCATCAATCGTGCGGAATTGATAGCGGAACAAGTATATGATCCGATGGCTGCAAGTTTCCAAACGCCACGGATGTTGTATCTGCAAATAGAAGACCCGAACAAAGCAGGCAAATTCATTAATGTACCATGTGATTTTTCTTCCGGTGAATTAAATAATGGCTTTGCAAATATTGGAGGAACTGCCAAGAATGTTTCTGATGGCAATGGAAACATGGTTAGCCGATATACATTCAATATTTCGCGGTATGTACAGAGTATTGTTACACGCAAAAAGGCCAATTCAAAATTGAGGTTATCTGCACCTTACTATATTCAAAATGATACTGCATATATTGACGGGTGTAACCAGGCCATTGGTTTATTTTCCTATCGTATGAATCAGGTTGCAGACGGTGCTGTCAAATTAAATGGCAGTATCAAAGGAAGTAAGCGAATCAGGCTGCATATTATTTATAGTAAATTGTAATGCTAAAGCGAAGGATTATTCTGAACAGATGATATAAAATAAAACGGCTGCACAAAGTGTAGCCGTTTTATTCTTGTTTTCAACATAAACTATTTACCTAATATACCTCCGAGTTTGTCCTTGGCAAATTCTTCTATCTTTTCGCCGGTACTACCGGGTATGAAGTCAGAAATCTTGTCTAACAAACTTCCATCTCCTGAGGTTGTACCAGAAGTATTCTGTGCACCTGAGCTGCCATGCTGCGGAAAGAAATTGCTGATCGCACCTTCCAGCATGGGAAATTTTTCTTTAAGGAATGAAGTAATTGTCGACAAGATACCACTGCTCTGATCTGCAGAAAGACCATGTTTATCCTGCAATTGTTTTAAAAGTTCTTCCATATCATTTTTTTTAGGTTTTCAAGGTAGCGATAATTCAGAATTTTATCCATGAAAATATTATTTCTGCCAACTATTGTCCGCTGGTGTATAATCCATGAAAATATTGCCATCCAATTTTATGGATTTGATCTTTCTCTTTGAATTTATCTGGAATATCTTTTCCTTTTCATTCTTCTCCCATACCGCCGGGGTCTGGTGCATCACATCTTTTTTGCCATCTTCATATTCGAGAACAATGTCAAATGGAATGGCAAAACCTCCCACGTTCTTTACGGTAAGAGTATAGTTATTTCCATTATCGACCACCTTATCAATTTTCAGGTCTATGTAATTATTTGAAAAGAACCAGTTCCTGAAAAACCAATCCAGTTTTTTGCCCGATCCTGTTTCCATTGCATAAAAATAATCCCAGGGAATAGGATGCTTTCCATGCCAAAGATCCATGTAATGATGCAGGGCTTTTTTGAAAAGCACATCTCCGAGCATATCTTTCAAGGCGAGATAACTCAAGGATGCCTTTCCGTATGAATTACTTCCATATCCCATTCCCGAAACTTGTGTGGACATGGTAATGATGGGTTGGTCTTCTTCAGTAGATGGATCGTGAATGTAACGAGCTACCCGGAACATCTTATAAAACTGATCAGCCTGTTGCTTTCCGAATTCTTCTATGCCGATCAGGTATTCAAAAGTGGTGGCCCAACCCTCATCCATAAAGGCATATCGTGTTTCATTAATTCCCATATAAAATGGAAAGTAGGTATGAGCTATTTCATGATCTTGTACTAATTGTGAGAATCTGAAATTTTCTGTAGTTCCATCATTTACCATCATCGGGTATTCCATATCAGCATGTCCCTGAAATGCCGTCATCTTTGGGAAAGGGTAGGCTACTCCCGGCCATTTATTGGAAAAGAAGATCATTGAATTCTGCATCCATTCTACAGAATGATGGAAGTCTTTTGCTGTATCATTAAAGGCTGCCTGCAAACTTACCCTTCTGTTTGTCTTGTTATCTACAACGGCACTTGCAGCATCCCAAACATAATTTTTGCTCAACGCAAAACATACATCGGTGATATGGTCTGCCCTAAACTTCCAGGTGTTCCATTCATTTTGAGCAGTTACTTTCCCATTCAATACTTCATTCAAGGTAGCAACATGAATGACTTTATCAGATTGGTAAGAATCATAGAGCCTTTTAGCAAACTCCGGCTGCAATACTTCAGGGGCATTCAGCAGATCGCCTGTGCCATAAACGATGTAATTTTTCGGGGCTGTTACTGAGTACTTATAATTATTGAAATCATTGTAAAACTCCTGGCGACCTGTGTGCTCTAATACATCCCAGCCGTTGTAATCATCATACACAGATACACGGGGATAGGAATAGGCAACATAGAACGTGGTAGAATCCACCTGGCCTTCCCGGCCATCTGCACGCGTAAGCGGATAGTGCCATTTGATATCAATCTTAGTACTGGAATGTGGTAGTATTGGTTCCTTCAGTCGCACATAGCCTACGGTTCCCCAATTCTTTGAATTTACCGGATAGGTTGATCCATTGATTGCCAACGACTCAATCGTCAATCCTGAATCCAGTGAAGCATCAGAAGTATATCCTCCACGTGGGGCATTGGGTTTATGAAAGTTATTTACAAACCGGATCACCAGCATTCCCAGTGTGTCAGGACTGTTGTTGGAATAATTGATAGCTTCATCTCCCGACACCATCCGTGTTTCCGGTGTTACCTTGATCTGCATATCATACTGACCTTTGTTTTGCCAATAGTTTTTTCCAGGCATACCTGTAGTAGTCCTGGTACCGTTATCAACTGCCTTTTGAATATTCCTGGGCATGTAAAGTTGTTGGGCGGAAAGCCAACTTCCTGCGAAGAATAAAAAAGCGATACTGAGAACCAATTGTTTCATACTGAAATTTTTTTCTAAAAGTAAAAAAGAATCAAAAAGCAATCCCAGGAAAAAATGACAGACGGTCTGGCTACGCTTTTCTGACAATGAGAATTATTGTGAAAGAAATAGTAAAATGAATAAGAATACCATTTTGAACCTTCCTAATGAATATTTACATTTGCGCCACAAAAAATTTCAAGTATGCCTTATTTCTTTACCTCCGAATCAGTAAGTGAGGGACATCCGGATAAAGTTGCTGACCAGATCAGTGATGCATTGATAGACAATTTTCTTGCCTTTGATCCAGACAGCAAGGTAGCCTGCGAGACCCTGGTTACTACCGGGCAGGTGGTGTTGGCGGGTGAGGTAAAATCGCGTGCTTATCTTGATGTTCAGGAAATAGCCCGTGAGGTTATCCGTAAGATTGGATATACCAAAAGTGAATATATGTTCGAAGCAAATTCCTGCGGTATTCTCTCAGCCATTCATGAGCAGTCTGCAGATATCAACCAGGGAGTAGAAAGAAAGAAAAAAGAGGATCAGGGCGCTGGCGACCAGGGAATGATGTTTGGCTATGCTACTAATGAAACAGAGAATTATATGCCGCTGCCTTTGGATATAGCGCACAACCTATTGATAGAACTGGCAGCTATTCGCAGGGAGGGAAAACAAATGAAATACCTGAGGCCTGACGCTAAAAGCCAGGTTACTATTGAATACAGTGATGATAACAAACCACAACGAATTGTGGCCATTGTAATCTCCACACAGCACGATGATTTTGATGCGGAGGCTAAAATGCTTCAAAAGATATCGGATGATGTAAAGAAGATTTTGATTCCGAGAATGAAGAAGCGCTATCCTAAGTATGCGCACTTCTTCAATGATAATATCAAGTACCACATCAACCCCACAGGTAAATTTGTGATCGGTGGCCCACATGGCGATACAGGACTTACCGGCAGAAAGATCATCGTTGACACTTATGGAGGAAAGGGTGCTCATGGTGGTGGAGCGTTCAGTGGTAAAGATCCCAGCAAGGTGGACAGAAGCGCTGCTTATGCATGCCGCCAGATCGCTAAGAACCTCGTAGCTGCCGGCGCTTGTGACGAAGTACTGGTTCAGGTTTCTTACGCGATTGGAGTAGCGAAACCTACAAGCATGTATGTGAATACATTTGGTACTTCTAAAGTGAATCTGAATGACGGAGAGATCGCGGAAAAAATGTTGGAGGTATTTGACATGCGCCCTTACTTCATTGAACAACGTTTGAAGCTTCGCAATCCTATTTACCAGGAAACTGCATCTTACGGACACATGGGTAGAAAAAATGAAGTGGTTACCAAATCATTCAAGCTGCCTAATGGCCCGGATAAGAAGGTAAAGGTGGAACTCTTCACCTGGGAGAAACTGGATTATGTATCCAAGATCAAAAAAGAACTTAAGATCAAATAAAGCACTCTTAAATCATAGATTTGGCCTCTGTACCGGAGGCCTTTTTTATTCGAAGTGATAAACCCTAACTTTACTTCGATGGAATGAAAAGATTTTTTTCAAGTGAGAAACAAACAATGGTCTGAACTATGAATAAAATAAAAATCATTGAGTGCCCGCGCGATGCCATGCAGGGATGGAAGCGTTTCATACCAACTGCTGATAAGATCAGGTACAATGAACAGTTGTTGAAAGTGGGCTTTGATACCATTGATTTTGGCAGCTTTGTTTCTCATCGCCTGATACCTCAGATGGAGGATACTAAAGAAGTATTAAGTAGTATTTCCTTAGAAAATACCGCTTCCGAACTACTGGCAATAGTGGTGAATCTGAGAGGTGCATTGGAGGCTATCAGTCATGAGAAGATCACCTACCTTGGATACCCGTTTTCTGTTTCTCCTACTTTTCAAAAATTGAATGCCAACAGCAGTATTGAAGAATCCTTTGTGAGGGTAAAAGAAATGCATGAGCTCTGCAAACAAAATAAGAAGACATTGGTTGTTTACCTGTCCATGGCATTTGGAAATCCTTACGGTGATGCCTATACGGTAAAAAATGTAGTGAACACAGCGGCAAAAATGGCTGAGGAGGGAATAGAGATCATCAGCCTGGCAGATACAGTAGGATTAGCGACTCCCAATGAAATTGAAGCATTGGTAAAGAAATGTGTTCGTGAATTTCCCGATAAGGAAATTGGTGTGCACCTGCATTCTACATTCACAAATTGGAAGGAAAAATTGGACGCGGCTGTTGATAACGGATGCTACCGGTTCGATGGAGCCTTAAAAGGTTTTGGAGGATGCCCTATGTCCGGCAGTGAACTGGTAGGCAATATGAACACAGGAAACATGATCAGGTACTTCCTGAAAAAAGGACTGCCTGTGACGATTGATGAAAACCAATTAAGGAAAGCTGAACAAATTGCCACTGAAATATTTGTCTGATGAATTTCTTTCTCCCATTTCCCATAGCTCCACTTTCTCAAAATATCCGGTATAGCGACCGTATTATGATGATTGGTTCCTGCTTCAGCGCCGGGATAGGAGAGCGGCTTGCCTCATATAAATTTAAGGTACTTCAAAATCCGACAGGAATTATTTATCATCCTCACATGATTTCAGAGGCGGTGGAGCGATGCATTGAAAATAGAAAATTCGAGGAGGCAGAGTTGTTTGAAAATAACGGACTATTTCATTGCTGGTCACATCATTCAGAGTTTTCAGGTACTGACAAGGCATCAACACTCGGGAAGATGAATGACCAACTGGAATGCGCACACGAATTTCTGAAAACGTGTGATTATCTCATTCTTACACCGGCTACGGCGTATGGATATTTTTTAGTGCAAGATCAAAAGATGGTAGGCAATTGTCATAAAATGCCGGGACATCTTTTTGATAAAAGGCTCACTGATTCAAATAGCATAATCGAAAACCTAAAGGACACTATTGACAAAGTCAGGTCATTCCAACCGGAAATCAAGATCATCTTTACTATCAGCCCGGTAAAACATTACAGGGATGGGATCGTGGAAAATAATATCAGTAAGTCGCACGTGATCGCGGCAGTACATCAAGTGACCGCTGAATCAAGTGGTGTTTATTATTTTCCCTCTTATGAAATATTGATTGACGAGTTAAGAGACTACCGATTCTTCAAAAATGATTTTGCACATCCTAATGAAACCGCCGTGTCGTATATCTTTCAGCGATTTGTAGATTTTGCATTTGACGAAAACACAAAGACACTGATGAACAGGGTAGGGGAGATTATTACTGCCAGCCAACACAGAATGCACTTTCCTCACTCAGAAAAAAGCAAGGGTTTTGCAAATCAACAATTGAAAAAGATCAGCAACCTGAAAGCTGAATTTTCTTTTTTAGATTTCGAAAAGGAAATTGAGCATTTCAAAAATATTTAAACACAACACGGTTGAATCTTTTGCAGGAAACATAAAACCCATATCACAATTGCTCAATTTTCTCGCTGAAGGAAATTCCATTCTCTTCGAGCCCCGTCAACACCGGTTCATATATTTCAGGTAATACAGGAATGTGCAATCCTTTCAATTTGATCTTACCTTCCAATATCAGAATGGCAGCAATGGCAAGCGGCATACCTACCGTCTTTGCCATTGCTGTTTGCATACTATCTGTTCCTTTTACAATAAGTGTACTTACCACCTTTTCTTTTTGCTGATTCAACAGGTATGAAACTTCATGTACCATTACAATCATATCCTTATCTGCAGGCTGCATCGCCAGTCTGCTTTCAAGCAATGATTGTAAAATTTTAGCTGAAGACTGCTTTGCCGGTAAAGGTTCGTCAGAGAATAAACCCAGGAAATCAAGTTGATGATGCACGTAGGAATCCTGAAGCAATGAAATGATGTTCTCATCCTGATTCTTATCAGAATGAGTATTCAATTTGTATTGGTACCATTCAGAATAAGTTTGGCAATGACTGATTGCCGCATGGTCATCGCCACTTGTCAAACCCAGAAGTACAACGAGATTCCATGCCTTGATGTATTCAGGATACCGGAGTGTGGTTCTTATGAAATCAGTCAGTCCGGTCAGCCCATAAGTTGCCATATAGGCCAATGAATCCCGGTTAGCATACCAACTCAATTTTCCCAGGCCATCAACATCTATTTCCTGGTCATCATTTGCAAATACGGATTGGTAGGGTATTCTTATTTCTTTATTTCCTGAAAGGTAATGAGCGCCGTTGCTTCCGGCCATTACTACGTTGGCAGGGTTCCATGTTATCTTATAGTGCCAGGGATTGTCATCACTCTCCGGAGCTACCAATCCTCCGCAATGTGAAAGAAAGGAGTAGATATCCGCATTTTTATTCCTGAGACCATGTATCACACGCATAGCGCTCATGTGATCGATACCGGGATCAAGCCCCATCTCTGCCAGGAATAAAATATCTCTTGACTCAATCTCGCCGGCTAATGACTGCATGGCCTCATCTACATAAGAAGCGGTTAGCATATTCCTGGAAAAGAAAACACAATCCCTGGCTACCAGAATGTGCAGTGAAGGTGGCAGTAGTGATATGACAATGTCGGCTTTGCCAATAAGGTCTCTCCGTGACGTTTCGTTAGTTACATCAGCCGAAACCGCTTTTGAGTTCCTGAATCCTTCAATTTTCTTTTGTGTTGCTTCCAGGTTCTGATCGCAAACCAGGAATTCGCAGTTATTCTTTTCGCAGTATTGTGCGAGATGAGAGATCAGTACAGTTGCAGATTTACCTGCTCCGAATAAGAGAATTTTTTTCATGGAGAGCAAAGCTAACGGGATAGGAGGGAAGTAAAAAATGCCAACCGGATTTTGCCGGGAATCTATCGATTATTCAAAGTGCCCGGGGAGGCAGTCGGTATCGGAGAAATGAAATATTTTGCCTGGGAAAAGCTCCTGGTTTCTCTTATTATTTCAGGTTTCTGATTAATTCCTGCATGGTGTCAAAACGCCTCTGATCAAACCTTGATTTATCCACATAAAGGGCTGCAAAATTGTGAAAAAAAGTCTTCTTAAAAGTGCTGATTCTAAGCCTGAAATCGGCCATTTCAAAGTATATTTGCCCATACTGAAATAATATGGAAATCAACGAAGAAGAATTGCCTGAAAACGGCAGAAACACCGGAAAAGTTATCCCAGTAAACATCGAGGAACAAATGAAAAGCGCTTACATTGACTACTCAATGAGCGTGATCGTGGGCCGTGCATTGCCGGATGCACGCGATGGCCTCAAACCCGTACACCGCCGTATTCTCTACGGCATGTACGAAATGGGAAATACACACAACAAACCACACAAAAAATCAGCCCGTATTGTCGGTGATGTCATGGGTAAATACCATCCGCATGGCGACTCATCCATCTACGGTACTATTGTGCGGATGGCACAGGACTGGAGCATGCGATACACCCTGGTGGACGGGCATGGTAACTTTGGTAGCCAGGATGGAGATGACCCGGCCGCCATGCGTTACACCGAAGTACGCCTGGAGCGCATAGCTGAAAACATGCTTGACGATATCGAAAAAGATACTATCGACTGGCAACTCAATTATGATGATAGCACCAAGGAACCAACGGTATTACCTACACGAATTCCACAACTGTTGCTGAACGGCGCCAGTGGTATCGCCGTGGGTATGGCTACGAATATGATGCCTCACAACCTGAGTGAAGTAGTGGACGGTTGCATTGCATTTATCGACAACAGGGAAATATCTATTGACGACCTGATTAAAATAGTGAAAGCTCCCGATTTCCCTACAGGTGGCGTCATCTATGGATATGACAGCGTGAAGGAGGCCATGCAGACCGGGCGTGGCAGGGTAGTGCTCCGGGGAAATGTCAATGTGGAAACAAACTCACATGGTAAGGAGATCATTGTGATTACTTCTGTACCTTACCAGGTGAACAGAGATGTGCTGACAGAAAAGATCGGGCACCTGATTCAGGATAAAGTGATCGAAGGAGTTTCTGATGTCAATAACGAAAGTAACAGCAAGGAAGGAACGCGTATCGTTCTTGAGTTGAAAAGAGATGCCATTTCACAGGTTATCATCAATCAACTCTACAAGTATTCTGAATTACAAACTTCATTTGGGATCAATAATGTGGCGCTTGTAAATGGCCGCCCTAAGCAACTGAATATCCGGGATCTGATTCAAGTCTTTGTTGACTTCAGGCATGAAGTGATCGTAAGGCGTACCAAATTTGAATTGAGAAAAGCGGAAGAACGTGCTCATATTTTGGAAGGGTTCCTGATAGCACTCGATCACCTTGATGAAGTCATCGCACTGATCAGAAGTTCATCAACTCCTGAGATTGCCAAGGACGGATTGATGACCAATTTTGGTATGAGCGAGATACAAGCGAAAGCGGTGTTAGAACTTCGTTTGCAACGACTTACCGGAATGGAGCGTGAAAAAATAAGAGAGGAGCACAGGGAAATAATGGAAACCATTGCACGACTCAAAGAGATACTGGCCAATGAGGGATTGAGGTTCAAGATCATCAAGGATGAGCTAATTGAAATCAAAGAAAAATATGGCGACCAAAGGAAAACAGAAATCATTTACCTGGCCAATGATATCAGTATTGAAGACCTGATCGAGGAAGAAGATGTGATCGTAACCATTTCACACATGGGATACATCAAGAGAACTTCTGCCCGCGAATACAGGCAGCAAAAGCGGGGAGGGCGTGGCGCCAGGGGGGCACAGATCCGGGATGAAGACTATATAGAGCAGATATTTTCTACAAGTACTCACGACACTTTATTGTTCTTTACCCAAATGGGTAAATGCTATTGGCTAAAGGTGTATGAAATAGCAGACGGAGATAAGGTGAGCAAGGGCAGGGCGATTCAGAACCTGATATCCATAGCTCAGGATGATAAAGTAAGAACCGTGATAGCAGTTCGCGATCTTGGCGACCAGGAATATATCGACAATCATTTTATCATTCTGTGTACACGAAAAGGCATTATAAAGAAAACCAACCTGGCCGATTTTAGCAGGCCCCGTCAGAACGGAATCAATGCCATTACGATAAATGAAGGTGATCAGTTATTAGATGCCTGCCTTACTGATGGGAGGCATGAAATCATGATGGCGGTGAAGAGTGGCCGGGCTATCCGTTTCCCTGAAGAGAAAGTAAGACCAACAGGTAGGGGTGCCATCGGTGTATTTGGAATCAGTGTCGATTCGGAAAAAGACGAAGTGATCGGCATGATCTGCGTACATAGTGATGATCCGGATCACACCGTATTGGTGGTAAGTGCACAGGGCTATGGAAAACGGACGAAAATTTCTGAATACAGAATCACCAATCGCGGCGGTAAAGGAGTGAAGACAATCAACATTACTCCAAAGACCGGTGAACTGATCGGTTTGCTCAGCGTTACTGAAAAGCAGGACCTGATGATCATCTGTAAATCGGGTGTAACCATCCGTACTTCTGTAACATCCGTAAGAGAAGCCGGCAGAGCTACACAAGGGGTAAAAGTAATCAGGGTAGATGAAGGAGATGAGATAGCTGCTATCACCAAGATAGATGAAACGGAAGAAGAAGAGTCCAATTTTGATTCATCAAATGGCAATGAAAGTGATGCAACCGCAGGTGATAATTTGACATCTGAAAACAACGAAGACAGTGCCTCTGATAATGATAAAAATTTAGAGGATTAAAATATCGTCTTCACCTTTAAATTTGTACAATCAATCATTCAAATTAAACAACACATGAAAAGAATAGTTTTACCGCTATTGTTTCTCTGCTTTACTGTAGCAGGCTATAGTCAAAGCCTTAAGAAGGTCAATAAATATTTAGAGGACAAAGATTACTCGAAGGCATTGCCTGAGATAACTGGTTACCTTGAAAAGAAGCCTGACGATATGGAGGCAATCTATCTGAAGAGTAAGATATATGCAGGCATTGCTGATAGTGCGGCGCTCCATTCCCTGGTACAGGGTGATGCAAGAGCTGAGTCCTTTACTGATTTTAAGAAGGCGATAGCTGACTCTGCCAATATGAAACTGAAACTGCTGATCATGAAGGACAATTACCAGACGATCTTCAGTTTGTACAGCGGATATTACCAGGCTGCAGTAGATGACTTTAATAAAGCAGCTTCAACCGGCGACAAAGCCTATTTTAAAGGAGCTATGGAAAACTTCATCAAAGCAGATAATGTGGGGCAATACATTTCTGAAAATGAATGGGCTAAAATTGGAAAGGTGGACACGACACTTGTACTAAACATAGGAAAGGCCGCTATCAATGCTAAAGAAGATGAAATAGCCTTGAAGTATTTTACAAAACTGGCAGAGGCAAAAATAAAAGGACCAAAAGGACAGGAAGATGAAGGATTCAAACTTCCTTACGAATGGCTGGAACTGCACTATAAAGATGCAGGGGATGAAGCACAAATGAAGCACTTTGCAGAACTGGGAAATGAAATGTATCCTAAAGAACCTTATTTCAATTTTGTAATGATGGATTATTACAGGGATAAAAAAGACATTCCTAAAGTACTGGAATTGTATAAAGATGTGGTAACAGAAAATCCTGACAGTATCCGTTACCATTTTAGCTACGCCAACGAAATATTTGGATATCTCTACAATAGCGATGAGGGCACAGTGATCCAAGACAAGCAAGGCTGGTTGACTACCTTAAAAAGTGAGTTAGATAAGGCAATAGCACTGAATCCCAATGACATAAATTCAAATTGGCTGACTTCTCAATATTTCTATAACAAGGGTATTGAGTTACGTGACAGTGCTTTAAAGCAGAAGGATATGGATGCGAGGAACAAGATGAATGATGAAGCAAAAGCTAACTGGAATAAGGCAATACCATTTGCTGACAAGGCAATCAGTGAACTGGATGCCAGTGGAAAGAAATCGGATCGTTCCAGGTATAAATCAGTTGTGAATCTCATGCAGAATATTTACCAGAGCCTTGGTGATAAAGTGAATCTGAAAAAATATGAAGACATGTATGATGCGGCAGACAAAAAATTTGAAAGCCGCACGTAAGAGAACCTTCAATAATAAA
Organism: uncultured Ginsengibacter sp.; assembly: GCA_964526985.1. Classification (GTDB taxonomy): domain Bacteria; phylum Bacteroidota; class Bacteroidia; order Chitinophagales; family Chitinophagaceae; genus Ginsengibacter. The sequence continues at coordinate 95,191 of CAZGNJ010000008.1, forward strand.
TTGGAAGCCGTACATTTTCGTGTACGGCTTTCTTGTTTGTGGAATGTTCTACGAGGTTCGCATTCTTGGAATATTTTGATAGGACCTTATTGGGATCATTTTGAATTCGCCTGAAAAATGAAAAGTAGAGAGGAGTGAACACTTTGCAACGAGAACAGAAGTAGCAATTATCTATTTAACATAATATAAATTATATAACCAAGTGCTAACTTAAACTTAAGTTCATCAATGGCTGATGATATAATCATAGATCATCCTGGAAACCCTTGCCATAGCCTGAATCCCAGATTCTTCATTGGTCAAATTTTTTGAAAGTAAAACCAAAACATATTTTTTCCCGTCAGGTAAAAAAACTATACCTGAGTCGTGTTGCACACCGGTAATATTTCCGGTCTTATGTGCAATCTTTACATCAGAAGGTAGCAAGGCTGGAATTACCCTATTGTGTTGTTGATCTTCCAAAATGTGAATCATGGAGTCACAGGCTGACCTGTTTACGATCTTACCGTTTGCAATTGCTTTAAACAGTATGACAAGATCGTTGGCCGTAGTTACATTGTTCAATCCTAGGTCATACGCCTTTTGATCTTCCACACCTCTCAGCACCTTCATCTTTTTGATTCCCAATTTTTGAATAGTATGCATCACATTTTTGGCACCCACAAGATCAATCACCAGGTTGGTTGCCAAATTGCTGCTGTGAATGATCATCCGGTACATCAGATCATAGATACTCATTTTCTTGCCCATATTCAGGTAAACAGAAGAATCGCTATCGTCTCCCGGGGATAATTGAAATAAACTCCCATCTACAATACTTTTAAATTCATTCCGGATTATAAGAGAATCATCCAACGAAAACTTACCCTGATCAGCCTGCCTGAAAACCTCTATCATTACAGGAGTCTTCATTGTACTGGCTGCATGGAATATGGTATCTCCATTGATGTCAAATGACCTTTGCGTATTTAAATCATAAAAGGAAACTGCGAATTCACCATTTTGTGAAGCCAATTCATTGATCACAGCGCGTTTTAAATCATTCATAGAGGATATTTTTTGGGCACTGAGGCCTTGTTGAAGAAAAAGTGATATTCCGAATATCAAGGTACATCTCATTGATAATAAATGATTTAAAAAGTTAAATTTGCAGTTATCTACCCTTCGTGGATATCTTAAAGCACCATTTTTACACTCCATTGGCATTTTCACAAATTTTGGTTTAGTTATTGGTAAATATTTCCAAAGTTATAATGTAAGCTAATGAAAAAGATCCTTGTTGTAGATGATAACACCGATATTGTCTGGGTTGTCGAAACCATATTGAAACGATATGGGTTTGAAGTACTCTCAACACTCAAAGGAGAGGAAGTGATTTCCAAAGCTAAAAGATTTCGACCGCAATTGATATTGATGGACGTCTTTCTTTCCGGGGTTGATGGAATTCAGATATGCAATACACTGAAGGAAGTACCGGAGACCAAATCAATTCCGATCATTATGTTCTCTGCTCATTCCAACAAGAAAGAAGTAATGCGTTTCTGTGCAGCAGATGACTTTCTCCCAAAGCCATTTGATGTGAATGAACTCGTTAAGAAAATCAACTATCAGATTGAGGAGAAATCTATGGCACAAAACCCAAATTGAGTTCCCAATCAGTATTCAAGCAACCTCGTCAATTCGGTGTAAACCTTTTCAACATTTGGCAGCATTTCCTTTTCCAGCAAAACATTCATAGGTACTGCCGGTACATTTCTGGAACCTAAAACAAATACTGGAGCATCCAGGTTTTTGAAACAATTCTGCATGATCCTTGCCGCGAGCGCTTCTGCAAAAGAATTGTTGGTTTGTTCTTCTGTAAGTACCAGGCACTTTCCGTGCTTACTGACAATTTCAAACACCAGCGATTCATCCAAAGGAAATAAGGTACGTAAATCAACAATTTCTATCTTTCCTTCCAAACGCTTTGCTGCTCCTTTGGCCCAATAAACTCCCATACCGTAAGTGATCACACAGCAACTTTCGCCTTTTTCCACAAACGTCTTTTCTGCTTCCAATGCAATGCGTGCTTTCCCTAACGGGAGAATGTAGTTCTCATCAGGCTCAACCGATTTGGCATCTTCTGTACCTGGCACCTTGCTCCAATAAAGCCCTTTGTGTTCCAGCATCACTACGGGATTCGGATCATAATATGCAGCCTTCATCAATCCTTTCATATCTGCAGAATTAGATGGATAAGCAATCTTGATTCCTTTGATAGAAAGTAGTGTCGATTCTATAGAACCACTATGATATGGTCCTCCTCCTCCATAAGCACCAACCGGAATTCTAAACACTGCTGATACCGGAAACTTTCCGCAACTCAGGTAGCAACTCTTTGCCACTTCCGTTACCAATTGATTTATCCCGGGATAGATGTAATCTCCAAACTGTATTTCAACAATAGGCCTTGCTCCTGTAGCACTCATCCCTACCGTACTTCCCACAATATATGCTTCCTGTATAGCGGTATTGAATACACGAAAATCTCCAAATTGATCTCCTAATGTAGCAGTTTCCCGAAATACGCCACCCAGCCTCTTTCCCACATCCTGACCATATAACAAAGCCTCAGGATGCTTTTCCATTATTTCACGAATGGCATACAATGCAGCATCCACCATCATGATCTTTTCTTTTCCGGATGGATTTCGATTGCCCGATTCTTCAGTTACAGGAGTTGGCACAAAAACATGATCTTCAATAGTAGCAGGTTCTGGCTCTGCAGCAGCCTTAGCTTTTTCAAAATCTGAAAGAACAATTGCTGTAGCATCATTTTGAATATCTGTCAATGTTTCTTCGCTTACTCCTTCATCTCGCAAAGCTTGTTGTATCCTGGGAAAGGGATCTGATTGAGCATGCAATGCCAGGTTTTCTGCACTGCGATAAGTCTCTTTTCTTACACCACTCGTGTGGTGACCCAGCAGCGGCACTTTAGCGTGAACAAGGTAGGGGCCACTCCCCTCCCGGACTTTTCTGCTTACATTTCTAAGTGTTTCAAAACTCTCCATAAAGTTGCTGCCATCAATGCTGATGCGATTCATTCCTTTGAAACCCGCAGCAAATTCAAAAGCATTCATCCTGCGAGCTTCTTCAGAAGTTACGCTGATACCCCAATCATTATCCTGTACCAAATAAATGATGGGCAACTGTTTCAACACCGCCACCTGGAAGGCTTCGCTCACTTCACCTTCGGTAACACTTGCGTCGCCCAGGGAACAGACAACAATTGGCTTTTCTCCTTCAGTGCCTCTCCTGAATAGCTCAGAATTTGTTTGTTCCAAATATTGCAATGCATGTGCTACACCAGTAGCAGGAATTGCCTGCATACCCGTGGCACTGCTTTGATGTATGATAGTTGGTTTGCCATCACCGCGAAAATTTGGGTGTGAATAATATTCTCTTCCACCTGTGAAAATATCATCCTTCTTTGCAAGCAATTGCAGCATCAGTGTATAAGGTGAAAAGCCCAATGCAAGCAATAGACTCTCATCACGGTAGTAGGGACTTACATAATCACAAGGTAGCAATTGCAAGGCCATTGCTATTTGCACTGCCTCATGTCCGCGTGATGTGGAATGCACATATTTGCACACTTGCCTGTTGGCTTCATAAGTCCTATCCATCGCAACAGACATACTCATGAACCGGTAAGCACTTAATAAATCTTCTTTCATATTGAACCGGCACTTGTGAAAAAATAAGGCGGAACCCGGTAAACAAAGGGCTCAGAAAATATGTTGATGCCTCTTACAGATCAATCAAAGTAACTGAGTTTGGTCTGAGGTTTCAATGCCAGAACACTTTCGTACATCAGCCTGATCGTGTTTTCCACATCACTCTTGTGAAGCATTTCTACCGTAGTATGCATATACCTGAGCGGAATAGAGATCAATGCCGACGGGCAACCATCATTTGCGTATGCAAATGAATCCGTGTCAGTACCTGTACTGCGGCTCACTGCTTTTAATTGTACATCTATCCTGTTTTTCTCAGCAACATTCTCTATGAACTGTAATAATTTATTATGTACCGCCGGGCCATAAGTAAGCGCCGGCCCTTTACCACACTTGCATTCTCCTTCGATGATCTTATTGACCATTGGTGTATTCGAATCGTGTGTTACATCGGTAATGATAGCTACATCCGGCTTGATCCTTCGCGCTATCATTTCAGCTCCCCGCAATCCGATCTCTTCCTGAACCGCATTTACAACATACAGTGTATAAGGAAGGGACTTCTTATTTTCTTTTAAATGCCTTGCAACCTGTGATATCATGAATCCACCTATACGATTATCAAAAGCACGGGCTATGTAATTGTTGTAAGAGAGTTCATCAAAGCTGTCAACATAAGTTACAACAGCACCTACATGAATCCCTAATTTCTCTACTTCTCCGGGATTGCGGGCCCCACAATCCAAAAACAAATTTTCGACCTTGGCCTGGAACTCCTTGTCTTCTTTGCCTGCACGTGTATGAATGGCCGGCCATCCAAACACTGCTTTCACAGGGCCTTTCTTACCATGAATGATCACTCGCTGTGAAGGTGCGATCTGGTGATCTACACCGCCATTCCTTTTAAGATAGATAAATCCGTCAGGGTTGATGTAGTTTACAAACCAACTGATTTCGTCCGCGTGAGCTTCAATGACCACTTTGAAATCTTTTCCCGGATTGATGACTCCAACAGCCGTACCATAAGGATCGGTGAATGTTTCGTCAACATAATTTTTGATATAGTTCAACCAAATTTTTTGTCCGGCGGATTCCGACCCTACCGGCGACGGAGTATTGATATATTCTTTTAAAAACTGGATAGATTCAGGAGATAATAAGAATGGGTTTTTACTTTTAGCCATGTGAATTTTTAAAATTGAATGGAGGCAAATTTATTGATTTAATCTGAAGATAATGACCAGGATGGCTTGAAGAAGCATCATTCCATCTATTCCAAAGAGGCAGGTGATATCTGAATTTTCTTTTTCGGAATATCTCACTACCATTGCTGTTACGACGATTGAAAGCAGGAAAGCCAATAGGTAATCACTTCCGAAAATAAAATACTCCGCCACATTGATGAATACTAATAATACCAGCAACGCATAACAAATAAGGAAAGATTTTCTGATCCCAAGCATTACCGGCATGGTACGAATCCCATGCTTTGAATCAACTACTGCATCCCTGATATCGAATACAAGACACAGTATAAAAATAAAAATGAACCTTTTTCCGAATACGAACAAGAATGCTGTAATATCAAATGGCATTCTATTCACAGGAAACCACACGGTAACTAAAGTCCACATCAGTGAAAGTGTAACGATCTTTAGCAATCCGAAATCTTTTAACCTCTTTCTGCCATTCTTCGCAGGCAGAAACGGGAAGGAGTAAAGAAACGAAGCAGCACCTAAAATCATCAATACTATATAATGATGAAGTGGAAATGTGATCAACCCGTAAATGATCATTGCGGTTCCCAGTGTAATAAGTATGTAATGAGTTTTCTGTTGATGTCTTGACCAATGCAATCGCGGAGAACCATCGATCGCGGCCGTCTTAGAGACATAATGCAAATTGTATTGTACTAAAGTAGCACCAAATACAAACAAATAAAACCCAATGGAATTGAGAGGTAACTTCAGCAAGATGTTGGTTTCAATACACATCGCTACTGCACATATCGCAATGAATATGCTACCGAACAATAAAAAATGAAACAGTTTTTTGAAAATCACTTGTTATTGATAAATAATAACTTTTGGAGAGTTTACAGTATCACTTACGTGGCCTTTCTTGTCTTTCAAGGCAAAGCGGAAAGTGGCTGTGTCGTTCATATTACACTGTGGCCCCAAGACATCATAATAGCCGGATCCCGACATATTGTATCCAAGTGTAAAAGTAATCTCACCTTTCATATCCCCAGCCTCAGGCACCGAAGGCATCGGAAAATATTGCTCAAACGAGGTGGCTGGGCAATTGGGAACTACTTTCTGAACAAAAATCGAATCACTGATGTCTCCTTCTTTGTCAGTGAAGGAAAGGGTGAACCTGATGAGTTGTTCTCTGTGCAAATCTGTAGTATTGACACTCTTAAATGTGAGGGTTGGAGTAGGTTCAAATTTTGTTTTGCCACATCCTGAAATCAGGAATAAGGCTATGGTAATAATTAGATAGTTCCTCATCTTTGCGGTTTGTAAATCAAAATTAATAATTAAACTGAATCACCATTCTGAAATATCGTCTTCCGAAAATTCCATCTTCCAAACATCCTATTATGACTTCGAAGAAAAGGCGCTTGAAATATTTCGTTTTCAATATAAGCAAAATAGTACTTACCAGTCATTTGTAGATCATTTAAGAATTGATCCTTCAACAATTAACACACTTCAAACAATTCCCTTTCTACCGATATCCTTTTTTAAAACACATGATATCAAAACCACGATATTTGAACCGGAGGTTGTATTTGAAAGCAGTGGTACCACACAAAAGGATACCAGCCGACATTATGTGAAGAAATGGAAATTGTATGAAAAGAGTTTCCTCACCTGCTTTGAATTATTTTATGGCAACCCGGCAGACTACTGCATTGTGGGACTATTACCCGGCTATTTGGAACGGCAAAATTCGAGCCTCGTAGCAATGGTGGATACACTGATAAAACAGAGCAGGAACGCACATAGCGGATTTTATCTGGATGAATATGAAAAACTCTATCGACTGCTTGCCCACAATGAATTTCGTGGAATAAAGACCATCGTCATCGGTGTTACTTTCGCACTCCTTGACTTCGTGGAGCAATATGAAATAAAACTGGATCATACCATTATTATGGAAACAGGCGGTATGAAAGGAAGACGTAAAGAGATCACCCGTGCAGAAGTACATGATATCATCTGTAAAAGAACCGGCATTAATTCTGTTCATTCGGAATACGGCATGACAGAGTTGTTATCACAGGCCTATAGTTTGGGAGAAGGTATCTTTCATTGTCCACCTTGGATGAGCGTATTTATCGGAGATATCAATGATCCGCTCAGCATAGTAAACCCTGCAGAAAAACATGCTTCAGGATTGATAAAAGTAATTGACCTGGCAAATATCTATTCCTGTAGTTTCATCGCCACTGAAGATATCGGAAGACTCAATCGCAATGGTACTTTTGAAGTAATGGGAAGGAGTGATACCAGCCTGGTACGCGGATGCAACCTGTTAGTAATGTAATATTCCTTTAACAGGCAACCGAATGATTTGTGTGTACCTTGAAGAAAATTTTTCAATGAAATCTATATCATTTCTTTCTGTCTTGTTTTGCATTACGGTCGTATCGTGTGGCCAACAGCCAACACAGGGATTTGAAAAAAATGTTTCCGTAAGTGATGCAAGCCTGAGCCAGGCGACATTTGCAGCCGGATGTTTCTGGTGTGAGGAAGCAATTTTCGAAAGTGTAAAAGGTGTAAAAGAAGCGGTATCGGGCTATGCAGGAGGCACTAAACCCAATCCATCTTATTATGATCTCGGAAGCGGACCAACCTGCCATGCCGAAATGGTGAATGTTTATTATGATTCCTCAAAAATCGACTACCCTACCCTGCTGAAAATTTATTTTGCTTCGCAAGACCCTACTCAAGTGAATGGCCAGGGACCTGATCTTGGAGAGCAGTATCGTTCCATTGTCTTTTACAGAAATGAAGCGGAAAAAAATATGGCAAAAAATTATATTGACCAACTCAATGCGTCGGGCAAGTACAAAGATCCGATCACAGTACAATTGGTAGCATTTACCAAATTCTGGGAAGCGGAAGCCTATCATCAGAATTATGTGAAGCGACATCCCACAAACCCTTATGTGCTGGGCGAATCCATTCCACGCATTCGCAGTTTTCAAAAACAATTTCCCGATTTGATAAAACCGGATGAAAAATATTGAGGGAAGTGCTTGCCATATTTTATTAATTTTGCCCAAAAGAAGTAATATGAAGATTTCAAAACAATTGTTAGTCAGCTTAGGATTATTGGTTATCGTTGCCTCCCTTTACCGTGTAATGCCGGGAAGGCCTTACGGATTTGCTCCGCAGATTGCTATGGCGATTTTTGGCGGTGCTATTATTAAAGAAAAGAAGTTTTCATTTCTACTTCCTTTGTTATCCATGTTTATTTCCGATGCACTGTACGAGGTTCTTTTCATAAACGGATTATCTCCGATCTCCGGATTTTACGGAGGACAGTTATTGAACTATGCATTGTTTGCCGGGCTTACCATGTTTGGTTTCTTTAT
>CAZGNJ010000009.1:0-39780 GCA_964526985.1 uncultured Ginsengibacter sp.
CAGGAGATGTTTTTGTATCACCATCGAATCCGGTGATGAGAATTACATCTGCTTTTGTTTTGGCTATATCGGCTGTTATCGTTCCTACACCTGCTTTTGAAACCAGCTTCACATTGATACGTGCATTGCGGTTGGCATTTTTCAAATCAAAAATGAGTTGTGCCAAATCCTCGATAGAATAAATATCATGATGTGGTGGAGGCGATATCAATCCCACTCCCGGAGTGGAATGGCGCACTCTGCCGATCCATTCATCTACTTTATGTCCCGGCAATTGCCCGCCTTCACCCGGCTTTGCGCCCTGCGCCATTTTAATTTGCAATTCATCTGCTTCAGTAAGATAAAGACTGGTAACTCCAAATCTTGCAGACGCTACCTGCTTGATAGCAGAACGCATGGAATCACCGTTATCTAATTTTTCATAACGCTTTTCATCTTCACCACCTTCACCGGTATTGCTCTTGGCACCGATACGGTTCATGGCTATTGCCAATGTGGTATGTGCTTCCCATGAAATGGAGCCAAACGACATAGCACCAGTAGCGAATCTCTTAAAAATATTTTCAGCAGGTTCCACTTCATCTATGGAAATGGATGGTCTTGTTTTTTTGAACCGGAACATGCTCCTGAGTGTAACAGCCTTCTCTGATTGTTCATTGATGAGCTTGCTGTATTTCTTGTACATGTTGTAGTCATTCATTTTAGTAGAATGCTGCAACAAGTGAATGGTCTGCGGGTTGAATAAATGCACTTCACCTTTGCGCTTCCATTGATAGTTGCCGCCTTCCGGAAGCCTGTCAACAGGAATCTGTCGTGAACTGAATGCAAACCAGTGTTTCGCCAATGCTTCCTTAGCTATTTCATCCAAACCAAGTCCTTCGATCCTGCTCACACAACCTGTGAAATATCTTTCGACTACATCACTGTTCAACCCAAGAATTTCAAATATCTGTGCGCCCTGGTAAGATTGCAAAGTGGAGATACCCATTTTGGAAAACACTTTCAGAAGGCCATCACAGATCGCTTTGATATAATTTTTGCGAAGCGCATACCCATCCAGTTCTGTTTCCCATTTCCCTGCCGCTTTCATATTTCTGATAGATGCCAATGCGAGGTAAGGGTTGATGGCCGTAGCACCAAATCCGATGAGCGTAGCAAAATGATGCACTTCCCACACATCGCCTGCCTCCACCACCAATCCTACTTGTCCGCGGTATCCTTTGCGAATAAGGTGATGATGTACCGCTGCTGTTGCCAGCAATGACGGTATGGCTGCATGTTCTGAATCTATTGCACGGTCAGAAAGAATGATCACTTCGAAACCATCTTCCACCGCATCTATAGCATAGCGGCAGATCCTGTCAAGCGCGGCTTTCATGGATCCGGGTTTGCCGTCAGAACGAAAATAGATCTGGATCGTTTTTGACTGAAAGATACCGGTATCAATACTCCTGAGTTTTTCCAACTCAGTGCTGGTGAGCACCGGGTGCTTCAATGCCACTGCATGACAATGCATCGGCTCTTCAGAAAGTAAGTTACCATTATTACCTACATAAGATGCAAGGCTCATCACCAATCGCTCACGTATCGGATCTATTGGCGGATTGGTAACCTGTGCAAACAATTGCTTGAAATAGCTGGTAAGGTGTTGCGGCTGATCTGATAAAACCGCAAGTGGCGTGTCTGTACCCATCGCGCCTATTGGCTCTTTGCCATCTAATGCCATTGGCTTGACGATCTGCTCAATATCCTCAGTTGTATAACCGAATGCTTTTTGATATTTGAATACGGACTCATCCGACAAATGTGTGAATGCTACTCGCGGAGACGGCAATTCTTCCAATCGTATCTTATACTGATCCAACCATGCACCATACGGTTTTTGAGAACATATTTTTTGTTTTAAATCCTCATCGGTGATCAGGTGGCCCGCTTCCATATCCACAACAAACATTTTGCCCGGATGCAGACGTCCGTATTTTTTCACATTCTCCGGTGCCACCGGCAATGCACCTGTTTCAGATGCCATGATCACGCGATCATCATGTGTAACGCAATACCGCGATGGACGAAGCCCGTTCCTGTCGAGTGTAGCGCCGATCATTTTTCCATCGGTGAATGAAATAGACGCAGGACCATCCCAGGGCTCCATCATACATGCATAATATTCATAGAATGCCTTTCTCACAGGATCCATCTTATCATTACCATCCCATGCCTCAGGGATCAGCATCATCATTACCTGCGGGAGCGACCGGCCTGTAAGCGTCAGCAGTTCTATCATGTTGTCGAGACATGCAGAGTCAGATTGCCCGTCAGATACGATCGGTAATAGCATGTCCATTTCCTCTTCAGAAAAGTAAGGAGATGTGAAACAACTTTCACTGGCACGCAGCCAATTCAGATTGCCCTGCAGTGTATTGATCTCACCATTGTGCGCTATGTACCTGAACGGTTGCGCGAGTTTCCACGAAGGGAACGTATTGGTAGCAAATCTCGAATGGATCAACCCGAATGCAGAGACGAGCCTCTTGTTTTGCAGATCAGGAAAGTAATGACGCACCTGGTTGCTCGTCAACTGGCCTTTGTATATCATTGTCCTGCTACTCAGGGAAGCAACATAAAATCCAATCTGGTCCTGCTTTACAGAATTTTTGATGGTATGCGAGGCATAGTTTCTGAGAATAAATAGCTTTCTTTCAAAATCATCATTGGAATGGATATGTTCCGGGCATGCAATGAAAACATGCTCCATCACCGGTTCAACTGACAATGCTGAGTTTCCAATGCCCTCAGTATTTACAGGCACTTTCCTGTACAACAGGATTTCCATGCCCAATTTCTCTGCTGCCCGGGCAAATATTTCACGGCATTCTTCACGCAGTTTCACTTCTTTTGGAAAGAAAATAACACCCACTGCATACCTGCCGGATGCAGGAAGCGAAGTACCCAATTGAATACATTCTGCAAAAAGAAATTCGTGCGGAATCTGTATCATGATACCCGCGCCATCACCTGTATTGCTTTCACAGCCGCAGGCGCCACGATGCTCCATGTTCTCTAAAAGCGTGAGTGCATCAGAGACATTCTGATGCGATTTGTTACCGGAAATGTTCGCGACAAACCCAACGCCACAGGAGTCGTGTTCAAACTCAGGTCTGTACAAACCGGTGTTTTTTACCTTCATTTTGAATTCTATTAACTTGAAGTATAGGTTTGTTGAAATTTTTTCAACTATTACCAAAACAATCGCCTAAATATACTAATTGACAGGCAATCTAATGGATACTCTGTAAAAAAATTTTCCACAAAAAAAAATACTGATAAAAATAATAAGGCCTTTGAATCGATTCGATCAGGCCGTGTGCCGTTTCCGATACAAAGAGTTATTTCAGTTATTTCCTGTATATGAATTTGACTTTCTTTGCATGACAAATGGATGGTACAAAAAACATTCGATACTTTTTGTTTGGCCAGCATCTCGCCGACGGGATCAGGGTAACGATCACGATCATCGTCCCGGCGCTGGTTTACGCCGCTCTTGGAGATATCGAAACCGGTGTGCTTACTTCATTGGGCGCATTGTGTCTGAGCATTAGTGACGCACCGGGACCAGTGAAGCACAAACGCAATGGGATGTTCTATTGTCTTGTTTTTGTGATCCTGATGGCACTGCTTACCGGTCTCCTGAATCATAACAAATGGGGCATGGGATTGTTGATCACTATCTCTACCTTTTTCTTTTCCATGTTCAATATCTACGGAAGCCGGGCTGCGTCCATAGGTACGGCAGCACTTCTCATCATGATACTGCGAATGTCGCACTTGCTCCCGGCTACTGATATCTTCAGAATCACTTTGGATATTGCCATTGGCGGGGCATGGTATATGATTTCTGCAATGGCATTCTACATCCTGGTACCGAACCGTCCTGCACAAAGAGCATTGGGTACCTGCATTTCAGAAACGGCAAAATACCTGTTGATCAAATCAGAACTGTATGACCTCAATGCAGATTTTGATACATCATATAAGAAACTCTTGGATCAGCAGGCCATTGTAAGTGAGAAACAAAATGAAGTGAGGGAGTTACTTTTTAAGACCCGTTCATTCCTGAAAGAATCCACTCACGAGGGAAGACTCCTCCTGGTAACATTCGTATCTACCGTCGATCTGTTTGAACAGATCATGGCTACATGGTATGACTATGGAGAACTCCGTGAAAAGTATAAAGACCTTGGTGTACTCAATGAGATTAGTCAATTGGTCAAGAATCTTGCAGGGGAGCTTTCTGAAATAGGGATGGCCATTCATTCCAATGAAAAATACAACACAAAGAGCGATCTCATTCCGCGATTGAATGAATTAAAAACAAGTACAGAAAAAATTCTGTCGAAGCCGTTAGATGTTACTCTTAAAAGGATCATCATTAACCTGAGAAATCTCGGAGAACGAATCGACAGGATCAGCAAATATTTTTCTGCCGGGAAAAGCGATGTCAAGACCAACCAGAACAAAAACGATTACAGCCGTTTTGTATCTCATCAAAAAATCAATGGCACTCTGTTTTTCAACAACCTGAACATGCAATCCGCCGCATTCAGGCACTCACTGAGGGTAATGATCACATGTGTTGCCGGATACATTCTTGCAACGACATTATTCACAGGCCATCACAGCTACTGGATACTGATGACGATCATCATCATTCTGAAACCTGCCTACAGCCTTACAAAAGATAAAAACAAAGACCGGCTGCTTGGTACCATCGGTGGCGGTATCATAGGTTTGTTGTTATTATTTTTTATTAAAAATGAGATTGTTATTTTTTGTTTGCTGGTGATTTTCATGCTGGGCACTTATACGTATGTAAGGTTGAACTATATCGTAATGGTCATTTTTCTGACACCGTATGTCTTAATACTATTTCATTTTTTGAAAATGGATACTGTAAATATAGCTGGTGAGCGACTCATGGATACAGCTATAGCCAGTGCGCTTGCATGGATGGCCAGCCACTACCTGTTTCCGCGTTGGGAATCATTTACTATCAGAAAAAACCTGGTGGATGTGCTAAAGGCTAACCGGAAATATTTAAGCAAACTATTGTCTGCTCTTCTGAAAAAAGGAGATCCGTCAGTAGAGTACAAACTCACAAGAAAGGAAGTATTTGTGTCAACTGCCAACCTCTCTGCTGCATTGCACAGGATGCAGAGTGAGCCTAAAGAAAAACAACATCATTATGCTGAAATTTACGAGCTGGTTGTATTGAATCATGTACTCAGTTCCAATATTGCCAGTCTGTTCAATACCGTTAGTTCGGAACAGGTTTCGTTGCCATCATCGTATATAGGTAACCTTAGAAGCAGCATGGAGGATATGGAAGCATCTATCACAAGACTCGCGCCTAACCAACCTACATTCAGTACACCTGAAAAAGAGCAATGGTCAAATGGTATTGCAAATGAGGCCGTCAAACAACAACTGGAATTCATCCGGAAAATAACTACCGACATCAGAAAGACGGTGATGAAAATTTCAGCCGATCAAAAATAATTCGACAGCAGTATCCTGATGCCGACAATGCCCAATGAGACTGCCAACGCCTTCACGATAATTTTCCCCTTCAACCTGCGGGAAAGATAGGCTCCCAATTGCGCTCCCGGTATCACGCCGATGATCAGCCCAATGGTCATTCGCAATACATGCGGATCATCATACACTCCCTGGAAGATGTGAACGATCACACTGACAGTAGCCATGATGGCAAGAATAAAATGCGATGTAGCTGTTGCAATATGAACCGGAAAGTGCAGCCACTCTACCATAGCCGGCACATGAATGATACCACCTCCTATACCCAACAATGGTGAGAAGTACCCGACAAAGATGCTGAGGATGATACCGATCTTCATGTCATAAGAATAGGAATAATGTTCTCCCCACTTGTCAGTGAGCGATTGGGTGACCCATGATCTTTTTGGCTGAAGCGGAGCGGCAACAACCTTTTGATTCTTCTTTCGAAAAAATAAAAAGACAGCTAACGCTACGAGGATCACACCAAAGATGATATTGAAAATATCACGGGGGATCACTTTTGTGGTCAGCACTCCAAGTATTGAACCCGGAATGGTACAGATGGCAAAGATGATGCCCGCCTTGTAATCCACTCTCCCTCCCCGCATGTAAGCAATGCTACCGGAACTGGCATTGGATGCTACCACTGCCATTGAAATAGCAGTAATCACCTCAGGTGAAAATTCAGGAAATGCTAACAGCATCAGCGGTACTAAGATAAAGCCACCACCGGCACCGATCAATGTGCCAATAGTTCCTACCGCAAATCCGACCAGTATTAATACAACAAGATGTTCCATTCACTTCAGTTCAAATCAAATAAAAGTGGCCAAAGTTATTTGAAAATCAGGTTCAAAATTTTTCGATGATCCCCATCCCAAATAAGGCATAATCATATTTCACAGGATCGTGTGGATCCAGTTCTTTCAGACGACCGGTCAGTTCCATCGCTGCCTTCCAGTCATTTTGTTTCCTCTCAAGAAGCGCGACCGAACGTGCCACTCTCGCCACATGCACATCCAGTGGGCATATCAATTCTGACATCCCAACTCTTTTCCACAATCCAAAATCAACACCATGATGATCATTACGCACCATCCATCGCAAGTACATGTTCAGTCGCTTGCAGGCACTTTGTTTTTTAGGAGCTGCTATGTGTTTGCGTGTCCGGCCGGGAATATATGGCAATGAAAAGAAGTAGTTATAAAAATAATTGAGTGATGCTTCCATGATGTGCGACTGGTTCAACGTACTGCCATTGAAAAAAGCCTCTTCGAGAGAATGATACTTCTGGTAGTGCTGTTGAAAGAAGCTGATGAAATAGAGCAGATCATCACCATTAAAAGTACGATGTACAAAATGCTGTAACCGTTTCAGGTCGCCGGGCTTATGATCCAAACAAAAATCATAAGGTGCATCGTCCATCCACTCCATGAGTTGATTGCACTTACTGATCGTCGTCTTGCGAATACCCCACGCAAATATCGCTGCAAAAAATCCTGCAATCTCGATATCCTGCAATTTGGAAAACCTGTGTGGCACACTGATGGGATCACCAATGATGAAGTCAGGGCAGTTGAAGGTCTCCGCCTTTGCGTCTAATAATTTTTTGAGTTGCGACAGATCATGCATTGATCGCATGATTCAAATCTTCGATCAGATCATCCACATCTTCTATACCTACACTCAACCGTATAAGCGAATCCGTTAGTCCGTTTTTCAATCTTTCTTCACGGGGAATGCTGGCATGCGTCATAGTGGCTGGATGTCCGATCAGGCTCTCGACACCACCAAGACTTTCAGCCAATGAAAATAATTTCGTGTTGGACAATACTTTCATGGCTGCCTCTATCCGATCATCTTTCAAAGTAAAACTCATCATACCACCGAAACCACGCATTTGTTTTCTGGCGATGTCATAGTTAGGATGATCTTCAAATCCGCACCAGTTCACCTTGTCCACTTTTTCATTATTACGCAGCCAGTGTGCGATCTTCTCTCCATTTTCACAATGGCGCTGCATCCTCACGTGCAATGTCTTCAACCCTCTCAATACCAGGAAGCAATCCTGCGGGCCGGGAACTGCACCACAACTATTTTGAATAAAAGCCAACTGATCATGTAATCCTGCATCATTTACCACTATGCATCCATGCACTACATCACTATGTCCGCCGATGTACTTGGTGGCAGAATGAACTGCAAAGTCTGCACCGAGATCTAATGGATTCTGAAGATAGGGCGATGCAAAAGTGTTGTCAACTGCCATCAGCACGTGGTGCTTTTTGCAAATAGCAGCCACAGCAGCGATATCGGTAATCGACATCATCGGGTTGGTTGGCGTTTCTGTCCAAACCAATTTGGTGTTCTTGCTGATATGCTGTTCAATACCTGAAGCATCCTGCATGTCGACAAACCGGAATTGAATACCATATTTCTGAAACACCTTCGTAAACAAACGGTAGGTACCACCGTACATGTCAGCAGCAGCGATGACCTCATCGCCCGGAAGAAGCAATTTCATGATAGCATCAGTAGCGGCCATTCCGCTGGAGAAACTCAACGCATACTTTCCGTTTTCTGCTGCAGCGAGTGCCGCCTGCAAAGCATGACGTGTAGGGTTTTGTGTACGTGCATATTCATAGCCCTTATGTTTGCCCGGGCCATCCTGTACGAAGGTTGAAGTCTGGTAAATCGGCGTCATGATCGCTCCGGTAGAAGGATCCGGTTCTGCACCTGCATGGATGAATTTAGTTGCTTGTTTCAAGACAAAATATTTTTGAATGATCAGAAATTAATTGGAAGGCTCACTTTTACATCATCCCACAGGATATTCATTGCTGCACCTGTATTCGTTGGTGTAAAATAAATACTCATGTACTCTGTCATGGCATTTTTGGAAACGGGTACCGTAGTACGAAGTACATCTTTCGAACTATTGTATTTGAATGCGCCCCAGATATCTGTTTCATTATTGATGATGATCGTCCACTTATCCGGTGAAGGGATGGCATACATGGTATAGCGTCCTTTCTTAATTGTTTTTCCTGCTATCTTCACATTGCGGTACAAATCAATTTCTGTTGCCTCGTTGGCACCTAGCCGCCACACATCTCCATACACCACAAGGCCTCCAAAAATGAGCCTGCCTCCTCTATGTGGACGGCTATAAATCACACGCATTACCGGCTGAGCCGTTGCTTTGTTCTGTATTTTCAGGATTGGGTAATTTGCCGGGAAATAACTGACATCCATTGGGGACTGATCTATCGGGGGAATAAGATTTTCATTTTGGCCAAATGATACCTGGCCGCAAAAAACCAGGATTGCTACGATTAATGTCTTCATACTTTAGTCTAAGATTTGCAAATATAGATGCTTTTATTCACCCTTGAGGTTGCTTAGGGATTGTAGAGCATATTGCTTCACCTCCGGGAAAAAATGCTCATAGCAATATTGAAGTGAGGAGTAATGTTCGTTAAATAGCCGGTAGGCTTCCTCTGTCGAAGGCATGTACAATGACCGCCTGGCAAGCCCTCTGAGACTTTTTTGGATACCGGTAACCATGCGGTAGCCTAACAGCCAGTTTTCAGATTTCATGTATGGAAAAATAGTGGCAAATACTGGTGGCCAGTACTCCGAATTCTTTTCAAGTGCCGAATATGTTGTTTTTGCAAATGTCTCCAGAGCCATTGCATCCCTGAATTCTTTGACATCATTTGCAAGAAAATGATCATAGACGATGTCCACAATAGGGCCTGAGTAAAGCCGGTATGCATGACGAAAAAATGATTTCGCTTCCTGCGTAGCCGGATGGGTGTCAGTGAATGCATCTATCATTCGGTGGAGCATGATTCCTTCCTGTATCGGAATCGGAAAGTTGAACTTCTTTTTTCCTTTTACAAAATCACTGATCATATTGCCTGTCAGGACCGAATCTTCTTCAAATGAAAGTACCGCATGTGCCAAAAAGTTCATGATTCAAAAGTAATATACATCGCTCAGGTCATTCGTGAACATTAGATTAAAACTGAAGTTGTATTCAAAAGAAGCGTTCTCTGATCAGAATGTATGTGTCAACTCTCAGGTCCGGCGTAAATCCCGATGGCTGAGCTTGTCAGACGAAGCATAGCTTGTCTGACTCAGACCAAAGCGTCAGAGCCGAAGCCGGGTTGTGCAGAAAGAATTTTTGGAAAATCCCCTTGGACTAGCTCATGGGAAGTAAATCCCGATGGCTGAGCCTGCCGAAGCCAGGTTGTGTAGAAAGTAAGTTTTGGGAAGTTCCCTTCGGCAAGCTCAGGGAACAGTTATCCCTTCGGCACTGACGCTCCTGTAAAAACGGTTTTTGCGGAATTTGAAATTGAATAATTTATGTTTGTAAAAACGTTGCAAACATGTACACCATAGACCAGGTATCCGAAAACGGTTTCGATATATTTGTTTTGAAAGATCACAGCACAGGTAGTTATGCAAAGGTTATTCCATCATGTGGTGGTATTCTCCACGAATTCGGTACGGAAAAAAATAATGAAGTGATCAATGTGATCGAACATTATGCTTCACTCAGTGAGTTTCGCGAACAGGTAGAAAGCTTAGGATTCAGAAGTTGCAAGTTGTCTCCATTCGTATGCCGGCTAAAGAACAGCAGTTACACATTTGGCGAAAACCACTACCAGGTCAGGAATGGCTACGACCAGCATGCATTGCACGGACTGTTGTACAAGAAATCATTTACAGTCGTATCTCATCAAGCAAACCCCGACAGTGCGACCTTAAGATTACACTATTCGTTCGACAATGAAGATCCCGGATTTCCCTTCCGGTACGATTGTTTTGTCAATTATGAATTAATGAATGATTGCCGGCTGAAAATCAGCACTACTATTCACAATCACTCTGACGGATTGATGCCGGTACAGGACGGATGGCATCCCTATTTCAAATTGGGAGGCAGAATTGATAACCTCGAGCTGGAGTTCCAGAGTTTACACCGGATGGTATTCGACGACCAGTTACTACCAACGGGAGAAAAGGTGAAGGACGAAACATTTGGATCACTGAGAAAGATCGGAGATATTCATTTAGACAATTGTTATGAACTCGACTTCCAGGAATGCCAGCCATTGTGTGTTTTGAGAAATGTATCAACAGGTGTTGAAGTGCAATTATTCCCAGAACCATCCTATCCTTATCTGCAGGTATATACACCCGGTGATCGCAAAAGCATTGCAATAGAAAATCTTAGTGGTCCTCCCAACGGATTTAATCTTGGCTTTGGATATAAGACGCTTCAGCGGGGAGAAGAGACGACTTTCAGTACCACCTATAAAATACATTTACTAAAACAATAGATATGCATCCATTGGCACAAAAAGTACAGGAGATCTTCAGCAAGAAGTTCAATCGTCCATGCAGAATATTTTTTTCGCCCGGCCGTATCAACCTGATTGGGGAGCATGTGGACTACAACGATGGATTTGTAATGCCATGCGCCATCGATAAAGGCGTGTATTACGCTATCGCTCCAAACAATACGGATGTTGTCAATATTTACTCACGTGAATTTGACGAAACACTTACCGTAAAATTGAATGAGATCAAGCCACAAGGCGAGTGGAAGAATTATGTGCTCAGTGTCATGAATGAATTTCAGATAGCCGGAAAAAAGATCAAAGGATTTGATTGCGTCATCGGGGCAAATATCCCGTCAGGCGCAGGCTTGTCCTCATCTGCCGCATTAGAAGGAGGACTGGCTTTTGCACTCAATGAAATGTATGGTTTTGGTTTTTCGAGAGAGAAACTTGCCTTCATGTGTCAGAAAGCAGAGCATGGATATCCGAAAGTAAACTGCGGTATCATGGATCAGTATGCCAATATGTTCGGAAAGGAGAATGAAGCCATCCTGCTCGATTGCAAAAAAATAAAACATGATTATCTGCCATTAGAACTTGGTGAATACAGTATCGTACTGATCAATTCAAAAGTGCATCATGCGCTTGCGGCATCTGCCTATAATACCAGGCGCAGCGAATGCGAAACCGGTATTAAGATTATCAGGGAAAACAGCAGTTACAAATCATTCAGAGATATAAGTAATGCTGAAGTACTGCTTCGCTTCGAGGAAAAGATGGGAAGGTATGTCTGGAAACGATGCACATTCGTAGTAAAGGAAATACAACGTACAAGAGAAGCCGCAAAACTTTTGAAACGAAAAAAAATAAAAGAGTTCGGTGCTTTGCTGTTTCAATCTCATGAAGGCCTGAGCGAAATGTACAAAGTCAGTTGTGCAGAACTCGACTTTCTCGTAAAGATGGCACGTGGCAATGAAGACGTAATCGGTGCCCGTATGATGGGTGGCGGATTCGGCGGCTGCACCATCAATATTGTGAAGACCACAGGCAAGGATGCATTTGTAGAATCCACACTGACGGCTTACAAGAAAGAATTTCAAAATGCCGCCGAGAGCTATGATGTAGTTACTTCAGAGGGTACTCATGAAATATTGGAGACAAATGCATAGATAATAAAGTTGGCAGTTTAAAATTCAATGAAGACTGTTCCAATATACTGCCATGCTGAGCCGAACACGCGGTGAGGCAACTGACTAATCAACGAGCAATAGCTGAAGATTCATTCACAAAAGCACAATCGAAGACACAAAAGCTTGTCATCCCGAACCGCCGGGGCGGTGAGGGAACTCATTTGTCATAGAAGAGAATTAAATAAAAGAAATAAGTGTCAATCAAATGCCCGGCTTTGCACTCTGATCAGGCAGATTCTTCACTTCGTTCAGATTGACAGAAAGTTGTGTGCTTTATGGATTCACTTAATATTCGAAGTGAAGCAGAATCGGTGTCTTGCTGAGCCGAACACGTGGCGAGGCATCTGACTAATCAATGAGCAATAGCTGAAGATTCATTCACAAAAGCACAAGCGAAGACCCAAAACCTTGTCATCCCGAACCGCCGGGGCGGTGAGGGAACTCATTTGTCATAGGAGAGAATTAAATAAAAGAAATGAGAGTCAATCAAATGCCCGGCTTTGGCACTCTGATCAGGCAGATTCTTCACTTCGTTCAGAATGACAGCAATAGTTCTCATCTCCTACTGAATCAATCCGACGATAGAATAAAAAAATAAATAGTAAATATTTTTTCAAATATGAATACATTCGTAGTCAGATTGCTGCTTATCCATAATCCAATTATATGTCTCATTTAATCAAAAGCAAAGACCGTTTTTACAGTCTTGATGTATTCAGAGGCGCTACAGTAGCGCTTATGATCATGGTAAACAATCCGGGCTCCTGGTCTTACATCTATTCACCACTCGATCATTCGGAATGGCATGGTGTTACACCCACAGACCTCGTGTTTCCATTCTTTCTTTTTGCTGTCGGTAATGCCTTTGCATTTGTGATGCCAAAACTAAGAGAGGCTGCACCTTCTGCATTCTGGTCGAAGGTGATCAGGAGAACCATCCTCATCTTTGCAATAGGATTATTTCTAAACTGGATTCCCTTCGTGAGATGGAGTGGCGACAGTCTGGTTTTCAGAGGCTGGAGTTACACAGGCGCCGACGGCATAGAGCATGGCATCCGTGTCATGGGCGTATTGCAGCGCATAGCTCTAGCATATTTTTTTGCAGCAGTCATTATTTATTTTTTCCGCATAAAAGGGTCATTCTATATCGCATGCCTGTTGCTATTATTTTACTGGATACTTTGCCTGGCGATGAATCCTATTGACCCATTCAGCATCCACGGATGGTTTGGAACTGATATTGACAAAGCTGTATTCGGACCTGCTCACATGTGGCATGGAGAAGTGAGAGATGGCGTAGCACTTGCATTTGACCCCGAAGGGTTGATGAGCACCTTTGGTCCCGTAGCCCAGGTGATATTGGGATATCTGTGCGGCGACTATATCGTGAAGAAGGGGAAGACACCTGAAATGGTCAACGGGCTTTTTGTAGCGGGTGCAGTATTTTTATTTGCAGGCTATGTGTGGAATTTCATGTTTCCTATCAACAAAAAAATATGGACCAGTTCTTATGTAATTTTTACTACAGGCCTGGCAATGGAAATCATTGCCGTGATGATCTACCTGATCGAGTTGAAAGGAAAACGCAGTTGGTTAGATAAGTTTTTCAATGTATTTGGAAAGAATCCTTTGTTCATCTTTATACTCTCCGCTTTTATTCCAAGATTTACCGGACTGATACGCATTCCTCAAGGTGCTGACGCATCGGGCAATATGGATTACACAACTCCTTTAGGATGGTTTTATTCACACATCTGTAAACCGATTTTCCCTGACAACCTCAAGAACGGATCGCTGCTGTATGCCATCATCTGGATATGTGTCATGTGGCTGATCGTCTATTGGATGGACAAGAAGAAGATTTATGTGAAGGTGTGATAGGATTTCAATTTCCAATTCAGCTATTGGGTCGATAACATATTTGACCAATCATTTGCCAACAGGCAAACTGAATCTTCATGAAGTAATTGTGATTCACCTGAGATGATG
Source organism: uncultured Ginsengibacter sp. (assembly GCA_964526985.1). Taxonomy (GTDB): domain Bacteria; phylum Bacteroidota; class Bacteroidia; order Chitinophagales; family Chitinophagaceae; genus Ginsengibacter. The sequence continues at coordinate 14,108 of CAZGNJ010000009.1, forward strand.
CAGGGTTGATTCCATACCTGCATTGGCCTTGGTTTGTTTTTCTTCACAAATACATTTACTGCATGAGGCGCTACAGACGGATGGTAAGAAACTGAAGCCTTCCCAACATTTTCGAAACCTTCAGATTCAAACATGGCAATCACATGCGGATCATTGATAAAAACCTGTGACCATGAAATGTCGTGCTCCTCGCAATATGCAGCCCTGCTCTGATACAACGCTCTTCCCAACCCGTTTTTCCGGAATTGCGGATGCACTACAAGCCTGCTGAAGAATGCAAATGTTCCTTTCGGGTCCATCTCAATATGTTGGATGGCGTTATAATAAGGGAACCGTTCCAAAGCATTAAAAATATTGAGCCGTGCTGAAGCCACAATGATATCGTTTTCATCTACGGAAATCCAGTGAATAGCCGATTCATCCAGATCGTCATACCAGCCATTCGGGAAGAGTGTTCTGTTGGCAACTTCCTTCCTTGAAGACCGCTCCCATGCTATAAGCCTGAGTTCATAAATTTCCGGCAGTCGAGAAGGTTCCGATAAGATGGAGGTCCGGAATTTATTTCCTACTGGCAAATCAAATTGTATGGGTAGAATACCCGGGAATGAAAGATCATGAATGGCTGTTGGGTGGAGCGATACAGGAACGCTGGCATCTAAAAAGGTGTTCATTATTGAAAAGGAGCATCAAGGTTTGTGAGCAATAAAAAAAGAGGGAATGCAAAAGCGAATATGGTAACAGGACATTACCGTCAGGGAAATCAACGTCGGAGTATCAGATGAATCTTCATTGCTTCTGCTTTATTCGTTGTACAAATGTAGATGAGAATTTAGTTTCTTGATTGTTATAATTTATTAATTCCTTTTCTCGTAAATGACAGGTTGTTCGCACAAGACGAATTGTATCAGATGCCCAAACCTGAACGATAAAGCACAAGAGAATAATTGAACATTCATGACTTTAGTTATTTTTACAATCACTGCCTCGTTCATTTCCGGGCAGGAATGCATGAAACAACTATTACTCTTATTCGCTATCGCAATGATAAGTTCAGGTACCACTTCCGCACAGGAATTAAAAAAGCAACTCCATGAGGTAATGGTTACCAACTATCCGCCGGGAGTTCCCGGAGGAGCATTGCTCGTGATACAGAATGACAAAGTGATCATCAGTGAAGGGTTTGGTGTTGCAGATACGAAGTCGAAAATGGCAATTACTCCCCAGACAAATTTCAGGATGGCATCAGTGAGCAAACAATTCACAGCGGTCTGTATCCTTACACTTGCACATCAAAATAAAATCGCATTGCATGACCCCATTTCCAAATACCTGGCAGACCTCCCCTCTTTCGCACAGAGGATAACAATTTTTCAAATACTCACACACTCTTCCGGATTACAGGATTATGAATCCCTGATACCAGACACAGTAACTCAGCAGGTAAGCGATGCTGATGTGTTGAATTTGATTCGGAAAAGTGACAGTCTGTATTTTCAACCCGGCAGCAAATTCAGATACAGCAATGGCGGCTACTGCCTGCTCACCCAAATCATTGAACAAGTATCGGGAATGAAGTACCCCGATTTTATTCAAAAGTTTGTATTCGAACCATTGCAAATGCAGCAAACTTCCATCATGCAAAAGGGACAAACAATACCCAACCGTGCTTATGGATATCATAATAAAGATGGAGAATGGAAATTTGCCGATCAGAGTATCACAAGTGCCACGATGGGTGATGGTTGTGTTTATACCTCATTGAATGATTACATTAAATGGATCAGGTCACTTTGAAGTCAACAGTTGTTTTCATTCAACAAAGAAAATAACCCAATGCTTTCGCACATCGGGCTTTCTGACATTTTGGATTATGGATTCGGCTGGTTCACCTGTCAACTACCTGATGGTACGCGTAGTGATTTCCACTCAGGCGAAAGTACCGGGTTTCACAACATCGTATTTCATCAACCTCAAAAAAAATTATTGATCGTTATATTTTCTAACAGTGATGATGAAAGAATCTCTAAAGCATTTGATAAGGTAGCTAACATTATGAAAATAGAATGGCCGGGGAAATCAAATGGTATTTCTTTGTTTGATTATATGCACAGGCAATATGAATGAAACAGATCAAGGTCGTCGGCACCAAAAGGTCTGGCGACAGATGATCACTAAAGGAAAGATCAACTCTCATTTTGTCTGAGCGGATTTGACCTCTCATTTATTCTCTTGAGAAATTTTTCTCAAGAGTCTCAAAAGAAAACGGTGCGTGAATGATACGCACCGTAACAGCTACTTTCAATTTCTATCCCTGGCACCCGGTGGGCAAAACTCTCTCATATAATTTGTGTACAAAGTCATCAGATGCTGAAAGGTCCCTTCCCCTTCCGAAATACTGTGTGTTCTGTTAGGATATGGCATAAAGCGAAATTGCTTGTTGTACTTGATCAGTTCATTCAGCATTTTCTCCGCGTTATCATACTGCACATTATCATCACCTGTACCATGAATGAACAACAGGTTTCCTTTAAGATTCTTTGCATAATGAATCGGTGAGCCTAACACATAATCTTCCATATTCTCCTGCGGAAGTCCCATGTACCTTTCTTCATAAATATTATCATAATACAAAAGGTTTGTAACCGCAGCTATAGCAATGCCTGTTTTATAAATGTCAGGAAACTGAAACATCAGGTTCATCGTAGAAGAGCCACCGCCGCTCCATCCCCACACAGCCACCCGGTCTTTATCAAACCACGGTTTCTCTAAAATCTTTTTGGCAGCCATTGCCTGGTCGTGAATGTTGATTCTTCCTAATTTCCTGTAAATAGATTTGCGCCATTGCGAACCACGCAATGAAGGTGTACCCCGGTTGTCAACTGAAATTTGAAAATAACCTTCAATGCTCATATCTCCATTGAAGAGGAAATTGCGTTGTCCGCCAAACCGATCAGAAACTGTACTGGATGCCGGTTCGCCATACACATAAAAAACAACCGGGTATTTTTTTGTACTGTCGAAGTTGGCTGGCTTCACCATCCATGCGTCAAGTGTAATACCATCTTCAGTAGTTACCTTGAAGAATTCAACGTTGCTTTGTTCATTCACTTTCATATTGTTGGCAATACTCTTTGCCGGATCCAACGCAGTGTGACCGGGAAGCGAAATCCATTCTCTTGCCGGAAATATCTTATAGCTGGAGAATACATGCATGGCATATTTCGCATAAGGGGAAATGTTATAGTCATGTGTACCTGTTTCATTAGCAGGAGACAGCCTTTCTAATTTACCGGTTCCGTCCAGTCTTGTGCGGAACAAATAGAGTTGGGTAGCATTATCCGGGCTTGCCATGAAATAAACAAAATTGTTCTTTTCATCTATGCACTTGATATTGTCGATATCATAATCCCCTTTTGTAATCAATGTCTCTTTCCCCTGCCTGTTGATCCGGTAGATGTGGCGCCAGCCATCTTTTTCACTCACCCACAAAAAATCCTTGCCACTGCTGAACCAGTCCCACCCTATCGGATCATCATCATTCCATCTCGATTTGATATCTATGAAAGCTTTATCAGGCTCTGTGTAGAAATTATTGGCAACACCCGTAATGACATTGCAGAAAAAAAGCTTGCTTTCATTTTGTTTCCGGTTGAGTTGCTGTAGCACCACCTGTGAACTGTTAGCCGCCCACTCCATTCTTGGAATATAATGCTGTTGCGGGTCACCGGGCACTTTCATCCATACCGTTTTTTTATCAGCAATAGTGATCACACCGATTTTTACCGGTGAAGGTGGCTCCCCTACTTTTGGGTATTCTACAGGGATAATCCTGGAGTAAACCGAGTCAGTAGTATTCAGCATATAATAGTCGCGCACCTTTGTGGCATCCACCTGCCAGAAAGCGATTCTCCTGCTATCAGGGCTCCATCGGAAACCATCGCGGCATCCGAATTCTTCTTCATACACCCAGTCAAACGTACCATTGATCAATTTTCGTGTACCTGTAGTAGTTAGCGGTGTTATCTTGTGTGTTGTAAGGTTCTCCACATAAATATTATGCTTGCTTACATAAGCAGCCATTTTACCATCAGGAGAAATTTTTGCATACATCAGCGATTGGGAGGGAAGCCCTTTTCCCAATTGCCATAATTTCTTTGCCGTGGCATCAAATATCCAGTAATCTCCCTTGGTATTGTATCGCCATACTTTCTCGGTGTTGGTAAAGATGAGCAGCCTTTTGTAATCCGGAGAAAAACTATAAATGTCAAATTCCAATGGCGTTGTACTTCCCGCGGGAGTAAGGTCTTGCGCCGCTACCAGTATCTTGTCAGCACCTTCGGCCATATCGTGCCGCACAATACTCCCATTATCAATTCGCAGGTATCCATTGCCATCATCCGTCCAGTAAATAGACCTGGGACGAAATTGGGAAAAAGCTGAGATGTTGGAAATAGTAAAAACAAGAATGAAAACAATACGAAGCATTCGGTTCATGGTATGATTTGAATTTAGATTGGTAAAAATAGTGATTTAGTCAATGGATGAATCTCTTTCGTTATGCAGGAATTCAATATGATTACATTTGTATGGTGGAAAATGAGAAACTGAGAATAGACAAATATTTGTGGAGCATCCGCCTTTTCAAGACAAGAAGCCTTGCAGCAGAAGCATGCCATGCGGGAAAGGTGAAGCGAAATGGGAATGCGGTAAAGGCTGCGGCAAATGTGGCAGTAGGTGATAAGTACGAAGTGAAATCCGGGGATAAAAAATGGATCATAGAGGTAACGGGCCTTTTGCATTCACGTGTCAAATACGAGGAGGCAATTAAACATTATGCAGATCTCACTCCCGAAAAGAAACCTGATGAAATTCAGTCTTCATCATTTATCTTTAACACCGGTAAACGCAAGAGCAAGCAGGGAAGGCCAACGAAAAAGGACAAGCGAATGCTGGACGATTTTTTTGATTAGCGGAAGTAGCTCACCTGGTAGAGCGACAGCTTCCCAAGCTGTAGGTAGCGGGTTCGAGTCCCGTCTTCCGCTCATTGTTTACAGTTCTTTCCAGTTTATCTGGTACGGAAGTGGTGCTCTCCGGTTTCACTTTAATTCTCACTTTTCAAATCTATGCCTCAAATAAAAATGCCCCGGGTGAGCGGGACATTCTTAAAGATTTTTCGCAAATTTCTTTGAGTTGCGATTGTGATTCAGTAAAGCAGCATAATTTGTCTATGCTATTTGGTTATTCGGATCATGGATTCCGGTTTTGAACCCCGGTTGGTTGATTTCACATTCAGATAGTTTGGTTTTTGATCTTTCTTTCGGATGGATGTTTTCTTTGAGCCTTTGGATAAAATACTATTCTTTAAAAACCTGGTTTCCATTTGGACTTTTGGATTCTTTCTTCAGTTTTTGTTTTGGATCGTTGGATCACCGCCGCAGCGGATTTGTTTTCTTTGAGTCTTTCTTTTTTCTCTAAAACCCCGGTATTTCTAAGGAAGTTTGGATTGTGAGTTTTTGGTTGCTTTCAACAATACAAAGATGATAAATAGTTGCAGCTATATCTGTCTGTTTTCGCCCGAACCCTTATTTTCTTCGACGAAATGCACTATTTCTTCGATTTCTACTTATAACACAAAGCAGTTTAGTAGAAATATTCAATTCCAGACATTTACAGTACAGGGAAAGATTTCAAGTAGCCCAAGCGGAACGCTCATGATTTAAAGCCTTAAAGCAAGTTTGGGAGTTTGAAAATGCTGAATTACCGCTCCCAATCAATAGGTCACCTTCCAGAATTTCTGCTTTTTGATTCCGTGCGATCAACAGATTGCTGATATCTCCATTCTTCAATCTTTGCATGGTTACCACCCATTAATACATCGGGAACCTTCCACCCCCTGAACACTTCCGGCCGCGTATAGACAGGAGGTGCTAACAGTCCATCCTGGAATGAATCAAAAAGTGCCGAGGTTTCATCATTCAACACACCGGGGATCAACCGGCAAACAGCGTCCGCGATCACCGCGGCGCCTAACTCACCACCACTGAGTACATACTCTCCAATAGAAATTTCTTTAGTAATAAAATGATCTCTTATCCGCTGATCGATTCCTTTGTAATGACCGCAGATCAGCAACAAATTTTTTTTCAAGGATAGATGATTTGCCATTTTCTGATCAAACAGATCACCATCCGGTGTCAGGAAAATGATCTCATCATAAGGTGTTTCTTTTTGTAGTGATTCTATGGCATTCACCAATGGTTCTACCATCAGCACCAATCCGGCTCCGCCTCCAAACTGGTAATCATCAATCTGGCCATGTTTATAATTCGTGTAATCACGGATGTTATGAAGATAAACTTCTACTATCCCTTTGTCTTTCGCTCTTTTTAATATTGAGTGATCAAAGAAACTTTCCATTAATGATGGCACTGCTGATAAGATGTCAATTCGCATGATTCGTTGGGTGTTGGTCGTTGGCCGTTTTTCGTCCGCCGCGGCGGATCGTTGGCCGTTGATCGGTTTTTTTAAGGATTGTTTTTCGATTGCATTCACGATTGGGATTTTCTGTTCCCTGACCCTGCCGATTTGTGTTCCCTAAGCCTGAAGGGAACTTCACAAATACAAAAACTCTGATCTACACAACCTGGCTTCGGCTCTGACGCTTTGGTCTGGGTCAGACAAGCTATGCTTCGTCTGACAAGCTCAGCCATCAGGATTTTCTGTTCCCTGAGCCTGCCGGTTTGCGTTCCCTGAGCTTGCCGAAGGGAATTCCACAATAAAACTACAATATCAATCTACATGATCCGACTTCGGCAAGCTCAGCCATCGGGAAGTCTGTTCCCTGAGCTTGTCAGACGAAGCACAGCTTGTCTGACTCAGACCAACGCATCAGAGTTTTAAATACTGACCGGAGCGTCAGTGCCAAAGGGAATCCACCGAAGTACACCATAATTCCAATAATATTTCAGAAGGAAAATTTCAATTAGAATTTATTCAAGAAAAAAACAACACCCACTTCCAACAATTATCCATTCACCATTAACCATTAACAATTAACCATTCTAAAAATCTAATCCCAAACTGAAATACCAGATCGGTTTTCCACGGAAAAACCCACTCATCGGCCAGCCTGCATCCACTTTTACAAAGTATCCGAGCAATGTACTCCTGGCCCCGAACCCATACCCACCAAGGAACGGCCCAAGCCCCGGCCCTTTCAGTTTGACCTGGATTGTAGGATCGGCCGCATCCATATAAACCACGCTTGGCCTTCCGATCTTATCAAACTTTCCATTCCATGCAGTACCAAGGTCAACAAATTGTACCAGTTGGAAATTTCTCAGGAATGCATTGTTGATAGGTTTGCTAAAGAGCGTAGAGAAAACAGGCAACCTGAATTCTGAATTGATCACGACATTATTATTGCCATTGGCTGCATTCTGAATAAAACCGCGTAGGTTCACAGCAAGTGTCTGGAATGCATAGTCAACATCAGGATCCGGCTGGTTAGCCGTATTAAAATAACGGTACTGCTGTTTACCATCCACTGTTTTCACATTATCAGAAAACATCAGCCAGTTGTCCACACCACCAAGGTAATAAATCAACTTTTCATTCCCCCAACTAAAGTCTCCCGCAGCACGCCCCGCCCAGATGAAATTTCTGTATATAGGATAATATCCTCTCACATCAAAACCCACATTGAATGTAAACCTGCCCTCAATAGAATCTTTATTAAGCCTGCTATTCCAGTCAGCATAAACCTTGTACCTTAAACCATCCCAGATGTTCATGGTAGGATTGAGTGTGTTGTCATAAACAAACTCCGCATGCAGCAATCCATAGTTTGTTGCCTTAAAATCAGACTTCAGTGAATTAACATCTACTGAAGTCAATACGGTTTTATCGCGTCTAACACCTGCGCTTACACGAACACTTTTTACAATATCAAAAGGATAGGAAATATTTGCCTGGTAAAGATTGGAAAATAACTTTGCAGGATAACCGCCTGAAGTATTACCATTCAGCACACTTTTGTAGTAAGTGAATCCCCAATCCACTCTTTTCCGGAAATTACTGAATTGAACGAGCCAGTCGTTGTCTTTCAGATTTGTAGAAAGCCTGACGCCACCACTTATACGTACATCCTCCATCAGGTCAGCTACTCCCAATCTTATCATACCATTGAAACCATTGTTAGAGGTAAGTGTAATAGGGCCAGATCCTCCCTGGTATGGCTGGAATCTGGTACCCAGCACATCATTATTAAAACCTACCACCACATAATCTGCAGCAAACTTCACAGGTTTGTACAGATAATTTTTTGCACCGGACAAAATCCTTGACTGACTCGGCAATGTTTCCTTCCTCCTTGCTGTATCCGATGGCGTTACCTGGAACTGTTGTTGAAATACATCCTCCTCCGGCTTTTCTTCCTGCTTTATCTCCTCACCAGACGATAGCCTTTGTTTTTCCAGCAGGTTCTGCATATAAGCTGTAGGGCGTGCGTTCACGTTGCGTCGTCTGAGTGTAGCTTCATCTATTTTAAGTTTATACAATACCTTTTCATCACTCTGGCGCGTCACTTCACTCACCTGGTGATCTTGTCCGGATTCCGTTGTTTCCCTGATACCACTGGCATAATTGGTGAGTGGAAATATATAGGATGAATCTTTGGATAATGCTACTACGGCAATGGAATCCACATCATTCTTCTTATAAACTCTCAATGTACTGTCCACGTCTTCGGCTGTCGGGTTACGAAGAATTTCCTTTCCAATCAATACAAAAGTATCCACACCGGCGCTCTTCGTAGAAAAGAATCCCGCATAACGATTCATGATTCCGCTCTTGTTGCTAATGAAGGTGAAGTGGTTGTCGTTGTATTGAGTAGGATATCTTGCATCTCCAAAATCGATATTAGTGAGTTGGGTTATCTGGTTCAGTTCGGGTTTATTGGGTGCCGAATTGGTGATCATAAAAATGTTGAAATGATTTTTCATCAAGGCAGTATCCGAAGACGTAGCGCTTGCCGAAGGGCGATTGCTGCTGAAGATGATTCCATTTTTGTTTGGAAATGCTACAGAACTGGCATCCAGGTCATCATACACATCATTGGTGATCTGTTTTACTTTTTCATTTTCCAGGTCGTAGGTAAAAATATCAGTCTGTCCATTCTTCACAGCGCTGAATAATAACGTGCCACTATTGTAGATGAACTTCATCTCCTGCACCTGGTCGAAGGCATCAGTCAGATCTCTCTTATAAGGTTTCACTCTTGTAATGACATCAAACACAAATAGTTTCAGTCTTCCCTCCTCTTCATAAAGCACTGCCAGCCTTGTGCCCTTGGGATCCCACGCCATGATCGGATAGTTGGGATTGATATCCCCCACTTTGGATTTGACTCCTATTTTCAAAAGTGTCTTTTGTTCACCATCTTCATCCAGTATCAACCTGTGCTGTCCCTTCTTGTATTGCACTACGGCAAATGAAAAGTTGCGTTTGTTAGGATTTACATTAAAATGAAAATAGTCCCTGCGCTTTCCGATATCAACACTCGTGATTTCACTCCCCTTTGGATAATTTTTTCTCTTCCGGATATCCTCATCATATTTAGCTTCCTGGTATGTCATGAATTCTTTGAGCAGGTCTTTAAATTTCTTGATCTTAGCTACATGCTGGGTAGCCCGATTCAGGCTCTTGTACATTCTCGTGAGATACAACAGGTAGGTAGTATTTTCTCTCTTATATTTTTCTTCGATATAATACCAGAATGCATGACCGGCTAATTCAGGCCTTTCGAATGCAAACTGATAAAAGTTTTTGTATTTATAACTTAATATCTCGCTTTTCAAATCATCATCCAGCCTCGGGCTCCAGTTTTCAGCCGCATAGGAAATGTATCCATTGACCAGCCAATCAGGAAGGTCAAGCAAAGCCTGGTTACCCGCCATTTCTCCAAGATCATCACCGAACAATAAATTCTGAGTGAGAATTTTTGCAATGCCTTCGCGTATCTGCATACGAAAGTCAGCATGGTTACCATTAAAATAAACTACCATTTTATTATTGACCAATTTGGTAGTACCTCCTGAATTTTCCCAATCCATGCCAAGCCCTATGTTGCTTTGCTTCATGTCATCATAACTATTGTAAATGACAATATTGCCCCTGCGCTGCAACGAATACTCAATAAATCTTTCCAATGATGGCAACTCTTCTTCTGCTATTTGCATAGCGTATTTGGCGAGTTGATCTCCATGATCATAGTAATAACAATTAAAATTCATGGTCTGGTAATATTGCCAGGCACGCTTCTGATATTGAATCCTGTTTTTACCAAATTGCACACTACTCACCTGGGCCATGCCCTGTTGAAAGAATAAAGAAACCAGGAAAGTGAAAAGCAATGAAAACTTTATTGAGGTACGAATCTTTTGGTCTTGCATTCCAGTATGGTTAAATTGCCCTAAAATTACCCTTTCTCACTTAATCCATAAAAAGTATTTCACCTTTAATCAGCCCAAATAATGTTTCTTATAAAATCCTTTACATTTAATCCCGTCCAGGAAAATACTTACCTACTTTATAATGAAACCAAAGATTGTATCATCATAGATCCGGGTTGTTATTTCGATGAGGAAAGGGATAGCCTCCTTGATTTCTTTCAGAAACAACAACTGAATCCCAAACTATTACTTAACACGCATTGCCACCTCGATCATGTATTTGGCAATAAATTCATTGCAGATCATTTCGGCCTCACATTGCATGCACACCTGTTAGAAAAAGAAATGCTGGAACTGGCGCCCGCATCCGGGCTGATCTATGACCTGCCTTTTGATAATTACCAGGGAGCAATAATATGGCTGAAAGAAGGTGATACCATTACACTTGGTGATGATATTCTGGATATCATTCATGTACCCGGGCACTCGCCCGGCAGTGTTTGTTTCTATTGTAAGCAACAAAAACTCCTCATTGGTGGCGATGTGCTTTTTCTCAACAGCATTGGCCGTACCGATTTGCCCGGAGGCAATATGAATGATCTGCTTATTAATATCAAGTCTAAGTTGTTCGTTCTTCCTGATGATATCATCGTATATCCGGGACATGGGCCATCAACCACTATCGGGGAAGAAAAAAGAAACAATCCGTTTCTACAATAGCTATGGATTAAAAAGAACGGGATGCATCTTATGCCACGATGTAGCATCCTGAAATACTTTCGCTACTTCGAGCAGCGTGGCTTCATCATACAAATTACCGATCAATGTAATACCGGTAGGTAGATTGTATTTATTAAAACCTGTAGGTATCGTTACAGCAGGATGACCTGTAAGATTGGTCATAGCTGCCTGGCTACCTCCCCAGGTGGGACAGATGATCACATCAAATTTCTCCATGAACTCATTCAGTTTTTGCATCAACAGGTAGCGATGCCTGTTGGCATTGATATATTCGGCAGCAGGAATAAACCTCGATATTCTGAAATAATTCGGCCACTCGCCCTTGCCTTGTCGCTTCATCTGATCATCCAGTCCCGTTCTTGTAAATGCATCAAACGCAGCAGATGACTCAGCGCCGATTACCAGTCCGATGATGTCAAAAGGATAAATGGCAGAGTCAGGAAAATCTGCGGCCTGTAAGTGTGCACCGGCTGCTTTCAGCACATTGAGAAATGCTGTTTCATTTCCCAGCGTATCACCTTTCGAGAAGTAATTGGCAGCGTACCCGATCTTCAATTTTGAAATATCCACTTTCTCTTTGTAATTAAAAGGCATCGTAACTGCTGATGCATCCATTCCATCAGTGCCATGCAGATAATTAAATACAATAGCTGCATCTTCTGCACTTCGACAGATAGGACCCACCTTGTCCAGGCTCCACGCCAGCGCCATCGCCCCATATCTGCTTATACTTCCAAAAGTAGGACGAAGCCCTGTCGCTCCGCAAACCGTGGATGGTGAGATGATAGAACCATACGTTTCTGTGCCAATAGCAAAGGGTACCAACCCGGCTACTGTAGCTGAAGCCGGGCCTGCTGATGATCCGCTGCTGCCTCTCGCTGTGTTCCAGGGATTGCGCGTGCGCCCGCCAAACCAGTAATCATCCATAGCCAGTGCGCCTGTTGTAAGTTTGGCAACAAGGACTGCACCTGCTTCCTTTAATTTCGTGTAAACGTAACTGTCATATCCCAGAGCCTGATCTTTGTAAGGTACCGCTCCCCAGGTGGTCTTTGTACCACTGACAGCAAACAGATCCTTCAATCCATATGGAATTCCGTGCAAGAGTCCACGATAGTGTCCCGACTGTATTTCTTCATCGGCCTTTGCCGCCTCCTTTAGCGCAATGTCTTCCGTCAGTGATACAACACAATGAAGTGTATCACCCCATCGCTTCAGCCGATCAAGAAATATTTTTGTCAACGCTGTAGAAGTAATCTTTTCCGATTTGATAAGAGCAGCAAGCTGCTTAATACTATAAAAGGCAAGATCTTCTTTATTGGCAGGAAGTTCAACTGCTGGCAAATCAAATTTGACCTCTTGTTGTTGCTTTGCAAATTTCATGTAAGGCAATACCGGGCTGAAAGCAACCGGCATTGGAATGGCATTATCCAGGTTGTAACGGTGCATTTGATCGTAGGTGTGCACATGATCCTGCAAGCCTGAAAGCATAGAGTCTTCCTTAGCTTCAGTAAACCGAAGACTTGCAATATTTTCAGCAGCGCGCACATCGTTGATTGAGATGGTGTCCTGTGCAGCCACGGTAAGAGGGAGGATTGCCAAAAAGGAAATAAGAATTTTATTCATCGCAGAAGATTTTTGGGCTTCCGCTAAGTTACCTTCTTACAACAAGATTATAACTGGAGATTCGGGAAACAACTAACCCACTATCCGTTTTTTTCTTTTTTGCTCTTCCACCATCTATACCCCACGATTCCAACAGCGAGGTATGGAATCGCCATCAGGTAAAGGATACCGGCATTCAATCCTTGTGCCGGTTTAGTGCCGAGTTGCATGGCTGTCTTGGTACAGATAGAACATTGTGCAGCCGCTTCAAAAGACAGGGCTGCAACAAAAAACAAAATCAGGATGAATGAAACGGATTTTTTCATGGCAGTTCAAAGGTAAGTAAACTTAACTTTCTGCCTCTGCCTTTTGCATCTTCTGCGCTTTCTTACGATTCTCCTCATCTAATATCAACTTGCGCATGCGAATGTTCTTTGGAGTTACCTCTATACATTCATCAGCCTGGATGTATTCCATACATTCTTCCAGCGTCATCAATAGTTTTGGAGCTATGCGGCTGGCATCGTCAGCTCCACTTGCACGGTGGTTGGTAAGCTTCTTGGGTTCTGTTGCATTCACAACGAGGTCGCCAGGTTTGATATGCTCCGCAATAATCTGGCCTGCATATACATCTTCACCCGGATCTACAAAGAATCGTCCGCGATCTTGTAACTTATCTATTGAGTATGCAGTAGTTCTTTCCTGGTTTTTGGAAATGAGTACTCCGTTATTTCTGCTTTGAATAAATCCTTTCCAGGGTTTGTATTCCGTAAACCGGTGCGCCATTACAGCTTCACCTGCTGTATTGGTCAGCATATTACTTCTCAATCCTATCAACCCTCTGGAAGGTACTTCAAATTCGAGATGCTGCATTTCACCTTTGGTTTCCATCACCTGCAGTTCTCCTTTACGCTGAGTAACGAGGTCTATCACCTTGCCACTGTACTCAGATGGAACATCTACTACCAGGTTTTCGTAAGGTTCACACTTCTTGCCTTCGATCATCTTAATAATTACCTGTGGTTGGCCCACGGTAAGTTCATATCCTTCCCTTCTCATTGTTTCTACCAACACACTCAGGTGAAGGATTCCTCTTCCATATACTAAAAAGCTATCAGCACTATCAGTAGCCTCCACACGAAGTGCAAGATTTTTTTCCAATTCTTTGTCTAATCTTTCTTTAAGGTGACGGCTTGTTACAAACTTTCCATCTTTACCAAAGAAGGGAGAATTATTGATGCTGAAAAGCATGTTCATAGTAGGCTCGTCCACACTGATAATCTCAAGGGCTTCGGGATTGTCAATATCTGCCAGTGTTTCACCGATATTAAACCCTTCGATACCAACAACAGCACAAAGATCTCCGGCTTTCACCTCGCTTACCTTTTTCTTACCCAGTCCTTCAAACACATATAATTCTTTAACGCGGCTTTTCTCGATAGAACCATCTAATTTCATCAGCGCCAATTGCTGATTTTCTTTGATAGAACCACGGGTTACTTTACCGATAGCGATCCTTCCAAGGAAAGATGAATAATCCAAAGATGTGATCTGCATTTGCAGCGGGCCTTCTTTCTGTAATGGTGCCGGTACTTTTTCTAATATAGCATCCAGGAGTGGAAAGATGTTATCAGTAGGCGTCAGTGATGTATTAAACCAACCTTGCTTACTGCTCCCATAAAGTGTGGGAAAATCCAATTGCTCTTCGGTAGCGTCTAAGTTGAAGAATAATTCAAATACTGCGTCATGCACTTCTTCAGGGCGGCAGTTGGGTTTATCTACTTTGTTGATTACAACAATTGGTTTGAGATTTAGTTCCAAAGCTTTTTGAAGAACAAATCTTGTTTGGGGCATGGGGCCTTCAAAAGCATCAACCAATAATAATACACCATCTGCCATCTTCAACACGCGTTCTACCTCACCACCAAAATCACTGTGGCCAGGGGTGTCAATTACATTGATCTTTACGTCCTTATAAGTAACTGCGATATTCTTGCTAAATATCGTAATACCTCTCTCGCGTTCCAGTTCGTTGTTGTCCATGATGAGATCACCAGACTCCTGATTTTCGCGAAAGATGTTGGTACTGTGGATGATCTTGTCCACCAGGGTGGTCTTACCGTGGTCAACGTGAGCAATGATAGCGATATTTCTTATATCCATATAATGTTTTGAACCGGGAAAACCGGCTTACTTAAAAAGGGGTGCGAAGTTACATTAAAAGAAAAAAGCAGGCAAGAAAAAAACAGAAAGTTAACAGATGAAATCTTACGTTTGAATGGATCATTGCCCTAAACAGGTGATCTCAATAAATGAAAAATAAAACTCCATCACTCCTTTTCTGTATTTTTCTGGATACTATCGGATGCCTGAGCTACACCATACCAGTCATAGGAGAACTTTCAGATTTGATTTGGGCACCCTTATCAGCAGTAATTTTCTATTTTCTTTTTGGCAGAAAAAAATTTGGTTGGAACGGTGCTGCGTTTTCCTTTATCGAAGAGCTATTTCCGGGCCTTGATTTCATTCCCACCTTCACCATTGCATGGGTCATCAAAAACATGCAGGCTAAATACAATGGACAAGGGTTGTCAAAATCCGCGATAAGAAACTCTGTCATCAGATAACTTATCATCAGCTATTCCCCTCCTCCCTTCTCTCCTACAAACCAATGCTCTTTATCCCTAAACAATACATTGAATGTGGTGAGTGTACCGTAGATGCGTGTAATGTATTGCTGAAGGTTTACCTTGTCTTCATCCGAAAGCTTCTTGTGTGCATTGATCTGCTGTTCCATCACTCTAACCCTGTCGCGCAGCATCACTATTTTATGAAAGAAAACTTCTATCGGAATGTCTTTTGGTTTCAGGCTTTTATCTCCAGCCTGAAGTACCATTGTTCCTCCCTGCCATTTATCGCCCAAAGGCACTATCTCAGTAGCATCATTCCAGAGACGCAAAATTTTCAATAAAGATTTTTCGACCTCGCTGGAGGTTTCTATTTCGACGGTTACATTTTCAGGAATGATCTCCTCCAGTTCAGGGTCGTTTTTATCAATCTCTTTAGTTCCGGATTCAAGGAAGGTAATCAGGTAGGTAGCAAAGCGTACTCCAGTAATTACACCGGGCCCATGTTTGGTGTGTTGCAATCTTGTACCAATTCCAAGTTTGAGAGTATCCATATTTTGTTATTTATTTTTCTGCCAGAGTGGACGGGTCGTTTCAGGTTTCTTGTTTCGGGTTTCGTCCGCCGCGGCGGATCGGGTTTCGTGTTTCAGGTTTCTTGTTTCAGGTTTCTTGTTTCAGGTTTCTTGTTTCAGGTTTCTTGTTCCAGGCCTGTCAAAGTGGATTGTTTATTCTACCACGATGGATGTAAAGATGAATTCCCATGACTTCCATACTTCCTTTCCATCCATCCTTTATCATCTACTCCGCTACAATTCACAACTAACAATTCACAATTTTCTCTCACTAACATAATTCTTTACAAAAGAAAACAAATCTACCTGGCCTTCATCGAGTTTGTTGCTAAGTTGTATTTTGAATTCTTTCTGATCAATCTTTTCCATCAACATAGATTGCAAAAGTGCAAATCCTTTTTGGATCAGTAATTCCTTTCTCTCCCCGCTGAATCCTTTGAAATTGTAATTCTTCACGTATTCATAAAGCCTTTCCACGCCTTTCTTTTCAGAAGCTACGGTTTTGAAGATTGGTTTCATATCCTTGTGATCTCTGAACACCGGCCCTGTCATCTTTTTCAGGTTATTATAAAAGGTATCTGCATCAGGACGGTCACTTTTGTTTACCACAAATACGTCTGCGATCTCCATCAATCCGGCCTTCATCGACTGAATGCTATCTCCACTTTCAGGCACCAATACTACTATGGTAATATCAGCAAGTGCAGCGATATCCACTTCACTCTGACCAACTCCTACAGTCTCTATAATTACATAATCAAATCCTTCATGTTTCACAAATTCCGTAATCTCAATGATGTGTGGATGCAAACCACCGAGAGAACCACGGCTTGCCAACGAACGAATAAACACGCCAGGATGATTGTACCAGTCACTCATACGGATGCGATCACCTAACAGTGCTCCCCGATTGAATGGTGAGGATGGATCTACACAAAGTACTGCCACCTTCTCATCATCAGTAATTATCTGCTGAATCAAAGCATCTGAGAGTGTACTCTTCCCCGAACCGGGTGCGCCGGTAATGCCAATGACTTTGGCACCTGCCATTTTATTTTTCACAAGCAATCCTTCGTACCCTTTCGATCTGTTTTCTATTATAGAAATGCCGCGTGCCAGTTGCTTTATGTCAATTTCTTTTTGGGAAGCCATTGGGCGAAGTTACATTTTGGTGGCAGAGTTGAAAACAATTTTAGAGGAATAAGACCCACGAAAATATTAAAAGCCAAAATATGGTCTTAAGATATTAATTTGGGATTATTGAAACATGTGGTTTCAATAAATTTATCAACTGAAAAAAACAACCTGATGACTAATTTCATTCCGATATTCCCATTACCCATCGTCATCTTCCCCGAAGAAAAAGTCAACCTGCGCATTTTTGAACCGAGATACAAACAACTAATCAGGGATTGCCACCAATCCGGAAAGTCTTTTGGAATACCAGTAATGATCAATGACAAGATCAATGAACTGGGTACCCTGGTTGAAATTACCGAGATCGTAAAAGTCTATGACAATGGAGAGATGGATATAACTACTATGGGTACACGAGTATTCAGAATCCTTGAAACAATCCATGAAGTACCCGACAAACTATATAACGGCGCAATTGTAAACTATCCACCCAACAAGCACAATGGCAGGCCTTCTCTCATGAACAAAGTACTTTCATCAATTAAGGTACTCCATGAAATGCTGAATATTCAAAAAGACTTTAAGAAGGAAGACCACCTGTTGCAAAGCTATGATGTGGCACACCACGCAGGGCTTTCTGTGACACAAGAATATGAATTACTGGAATTAATGGACGAACTGCATCGACAGGAATACCTGAAGCGACACCTGGTGAGCATTCTGCCGGTAGTAGCAGAAACGGAAGCACTCAAGAAAAGGATTAAGATGAATGGGCATTTTAAGGAGTTTAAGTGAGTTGAGGGTTAAGGGTATAGAGTTTAGGGTTTAGAAAGTTTAGAAAGTTTAGATGGGTTTAGGAAGGTTCAGATGGGTTTAGTTGAGGGTTGAGAAGAATGTTGAAGGAAATCAAGGTGGTTGAGTGGCCTGGTAGAGAGAAGGTTGATGATTTCTTAATTCCATTAAATTCGCAGCGAACAAATCAATTGCTTTGGAAAAGACGACGATCTGTTTTGATTTTGGAAATACACGATTAAAATATGGTGTGTTCTCAAAAGGCGAACTTATTTACCAGGGTGTGCTCACAGAAGCTACCGCTGTGGAAATAATACCTGTATTAGAAAAATACAATGCCGGCCATACACTGCTTTCGTCTGTGATACATCACAATGCAGAGATAGAAGACCTTCTGAAAAAGCATACTCAATTTCTCCTGATTGGTCCCGGTATCCGGGTTCCATTCAATGTTCCGATAGCCAAACCTGAAACGATCGGAGCAGACAGGCTTGCCATTGCCGCTTATGCATCCACGTATTTCCCTGATCAAAATAACCTCGTGATTGCACTCGGTTCCTGTATTACTTACAACTTCATCAATAAGTACCACACTTTTCTTGGAGGAAGTATTGCTCCCGGTATGGAAATGAGATTCAAAAGTATGCACGAGTTTACTGCAATGCTTCCATTAGTAAAACCGAACTGGAATTATCCATTGATCGGCTATGATACCCGCACCAATATGCTGAGTGGTGTACTGCAGGGAATGGCCGCTGAAATGAACGGTATCATTGAAAGTTATGAAAAAAGATTCCTGAAATTTAACGTGCTTTTAACCGGGGGTGATTCAGGTGATTTTGCACGCCTCATCAAATATAAGATATTTGCCGACCCTGCTTTGATACTAAAAGGGCTATATGCGATCAGCGAATACAATCATGAATAAATTATTTAAAACTGCAATTGTCATCCTGGCTTTTGCTCCAATGCTTTGCTATTCGCAAATCAACTCTCCCTATTCAAGATATGGTGTGGGTAACCTGGTACCCCTGCCGAGCATCAGCAACCGCGCTATGGGAGGTATCGCGGCAGGAATGGCTGACCCCATTTCCGTTAATACGGTAAACCCGGCTTCTTATGGAGGCTTAGTTTATACTACATTAGATATTGGCGCAGAATACAACGCAGACAACCTAAAAAGTAAAACACCCGTATCCAACTTCAAATCAAAGTATGGAATCATAAGTTACCTGAATCTTGGATTACCCTTACTCGGTAACAATCAAAAGGCACAGAAGAAAAATATTGGGTGGGCTCTCACATTCGGACTGCGGCCTGTTACACGGATCAATTACAAGTTGTTGAATTCGGAAAGAATACCAGCTGATAGTGTTGCTTACTTATATGAAGGAAGTGGTGGCGTCAACCAGGCATTGATCGGTACCGGAGTACGTATAAAAAATTTCAGTTTTGGTATCAATACCGGCTTACTCTTTGGTGAAAAAAAATACAGTACGCGGTTGAGCTTTTTGAATGACACTGTCAGTTACTACAAAGCGAACTATGAAACGCGCAGTCACTTTGGAGGCATGTTCTTAGACGCCGGTGTGCAATATCAAATCAAAGTAAAAAAAGGAGTGCTGAGATTAGGAGCTTATACTCAGCTCAAGAAGAGTTACAATGCCAACAGAGATCTGAAACGAGAGACTTTTGTTTACGACCAGTATGGCAGTGCTACTACCATTGATAGTGTTTATGATTCTCATGAAGATGGAGGCAAAGTTACTTTACCTGCAACTTATGGTTTTGGATTTGCCCTGGAAAAAGAACACTTTTTAGTCGGTGCAGATTACGAAACCAGCAAATGGAGTGACTATAGATTCTTCGGTCAGAAAGATCCTTTGACGGATAGCTGGAATGCACGGATAGGATTTCAGTATTTTCCGGCATCCACTACCTCTACAGGATACTTCAACTTTGTATCCTACCGCGCAGGGTTCTCTTTTGGTAAAGATTACATTTCCGTTGACAACGACCTTCCCGTATATTCATTCAGTGTAGGTGGCGCATTCCCAATGAGTTTAAAGCGCTCATTCTACAATAACCAGCGCAGTGTGATGAATGTCACTTTCGAATTCAACAACCGGGGCAATACCAAAAACAATATCACCGAAAGTATGTACAAGATCAGTCTTGGTTTTGCACTCAGCGACATCTGGTTCATGAGACGAAAATATGAGTAACTTTCGCCTTCAATGTATAATCGTTTCTCATACCAATTCCTTCTTGGAGTGATAGCGTCTGTACTCACAATGACTGTAATCTCTTGCGAAAACAAACGATCTGACATTGAGAGTCTTTCTAAAAAAAAGACAGGAATCGAAACAGCCAGGGAAGTAACCATTCTTTATACCATAGGTGCCAGAACTAAATCCCGCATAACCGCTCCAGTTATGTTACGACACGTCACTTCCAATCCATTTATAGAATTTCCGAATACACTCCACTCCGACTTCTTCGATGACAGACTGAAAGTGGAAAGCCAGCTTAGTGCACACTATGCAAAATATTTCGAAAACGAAAGCAAAGTTTATCTAAAGGACAGTGTGGTGGTATTTAATACACTTGGGGACACTTTATTTTGCCGGGAATTATATTGGGACAGAAAACTTACCGGTCATGAATTCTATACTGACAAGCCGGTACGTATTCGTACTGCCACGCACATCATCGATGGAGACGGACTGGATGCCCCTCAGGATTTTAAGAGTTGGCATGTGATTAATGGCCGTGGTTTCGTGAGGGTTCCTGAAAGTGAATTGCCTTAGGTAATCTGATCAATATCCTCTTTTGCTATCACTGTAGTCAAATACGTACCTTTAGGCAAAAAAAATAAAGATCATGAGCAAGTATGCAACCGCCCATTGGAGTGGCACTGGCAAGGAAGGAAAAGGATCTCTTTCCACAGAAACACAAATTTTAAAAGACTCACCATTTACTTTTGCGACACGCTTTGGCGATTCCAAAGAAGGAACAAATCCTGAAGAGTTGATCGCCGCAGCACATGCAGGCTGTTTTTCTATGAAACTCAGCTTTGTGTTGAATGAAGCAGGGTTTACAGCGGATTCAATTGACACTCTCTGTGACATCACATTTGGTGAAGGAATGATTTCCAAATCTCATTTGAAAGTAACGGCAAAGATTCCCGGCATCACTCCTGAGAAATTTAAAGAGTGTGCGGAAAATGCAAAACAGAATTGCCCTATTTCAAAATCATTGAATAGTTCCATTGAAATTACAATGGACGCATCATTGGCTTAATCAAGTCCACAATTCTTTAAAATGAAAAGGCTGCTCTGCAGCAGCCTTTTCATTTTTTTTATTAAAAGTAATGCAATGTCATCTCGGCTTGCTGATTCCGATACGAAGCCCATAATTAATCAGATGTTCCCTGATCGGATAAATATTTTGATAAGTCGACAATACCTGGTAACGTACACTCGGACCGATATTCCAATTGATATTGTGACTGCTGAATGTTACCACAGAGCCAAAACTTCCATTCAGATTGACTCTTCTCATCAAATCCGGATCGTTCACAAATTTCTTCCCGTCTCCTGAAAGAATGTATGCCTGGCTTCCCAACACAAGGAACGGTTCAACTGTAGAAACTACACTCACTTTCACATTGCCTTCTTCGAATAATGTCCATTGCAAACCAACAGGAATAGCAAATTGCATATTATAGTTTGCAATCTTCAGGCTTCCATTGTTGCTGTTCCCATAATAGGACATATAATTTTTTGTAAACAAATTGTCTTTCGAATTGCGGAACGTAACCGAAGCCAGGGATGGGTGCGCCAGTTCCGCCATAATATTGTATCCATTATAGCTAAGGTGAAATCCGGAGGTGAAGTCAAGATTTCCCGCGAGTTTGTACTTGACATCAGCACCGGCCTGTATGCCATACCTACCTCTGGCATTTACTTTATGTACAGTATTCGGGCTGGTAGCCACAAGGCTCTGAACCGGTTGATTCAGATTACTTCCTCTGAAATGAACATAACCTCTCTCCGGAGTTACAAACAAAGTCCATTGAGCTTTTCTCTTCAGTTTTTTCCCTATTGCAGACGGCACTTTTGCTGCCTGGTCTTTCTCCTTATTTGCAACTTGTTCGGATGTGGCAGAGTTGATCACTCTCAATAATTTGTCTGACAAGACCGGAGTCTCTTTCTTGTCATTCAACACTCTATTCATGCCAGTGAAAGATCCTGGAGAAATATTAGAATGAATACCAGCGGTGAGCGCAGAATTATTCACAACCGGATGTACGGCTATTACTTCATCAATCTTATTTTCCGTTTTTTCTGAAAGCAAAAGCGCATTTGCTGTTGGTTGTTCTTTGTTACCTCTAACAACACCAGCAGCTACAGGCAATAATATTGTTTTCTCAGCAATGGATTTTGTAGAAACAGGTTGTCGACCGGTTTCAGATTTTATCTGTATCTCAGAGGTAGAAGTATTGATTGTATTGGATTCCTTTACCGGTATTGAAATCAATGTTTTTTCAACAACTTTCTTAGTGGTAATTGGATTCACTGTGCTGGTATGAGAATTACCGATCCAAAATAGACTGATCAATAAAATGATACCAACTCCAAGTGATGGCCACTTGCTTCCGGGATGTAAATCATTATAAATACTCTTCCAGACACGCTCAGAAGGTATCAAAAAAAACTTATCCGCCTGTTCTCTTAAAGAGCGCTCAAAGTTGTTCGTGTCAAATCTGCTTTCCATCGTACTCCATTCAGGACTTTTTGGTAATTAAATATATCATAAACAGTTAGTGTTCCCCTGAAACCATTTTCATTTTCTCATGCGGCTTAGCCAATATTTTCTTCTTAATCAAAATGTCCTCCAGCAAAGCCTTCGCCCTGGTATATTGAGAGCGGCTGGTACTTTCTTCTATATCCAGGATATCTCCGACCTCCTTATGAGAGAATCCCTCAATAGCATACAAGTTGAGTACCGTTCGATATCCTAATGGTAATAACCTGATGCACTCTACCACCTGCTTTGCCTGCAACAACGAAGGAATATTGTAGTCTTTAAAAGTCAGGTCACTTGCATGTACGAGAGGTACACTCTCATTAAACTTCTTGTGCTTCTTCAATTGATTGATGCAGGTATGCACCATAATCCTTCTAACCCAACCTTCAAAAGAGCCTTCACCCTTAAATTGGTGAATCTGGCCAAACACTTTCATAAACCCTTCTTGCAGCATATCCTCTGCATCTTCCTTATTTTTCGCATATCGATAGCACACACCAAGCATGTGAGGGCTGAACTTCGCATACATGGCTTCCTGTGCATGCGCAAGATTTTCCCGGCAACCCTGGATCATTTGATCTTCAGTCATCTGGCTTGGTTTCACCACTCTAAGGTAAGACAATTTATTTCTAAATCTGCTGCTTTGAAAAATGAGAATTATTCTGAATATTTATGAAAGGAAACTTCTGAACGACAGAAGGATGGAATAGAGATGCCTTTCTCTCATAGATTTCTTGATTCCCGACTCCTAAGCGAAGTTACAGGTTCAAGGTTCGAGGTTTGAAAGTTTAAGGTTCAAGGTTCAAGGTTCAAGGTTCAAAGTTCAAAGTTCAAGGTTCAAGGTTCAAAGTTCAGGTTTCGGGATTCAAGGTTTGAAGTACTTAATCCTCAACCAACCTACATAAATAGGAAATGGGAAATGGCAATTGCCTATAGTCTATAAACATACTGCCTATTGTTTTTTGCCCCTCGTTTTCAAAACTCACTTGCGACGCAAACTATCTATCGGATACCTGGCTTCCATCATCTGACGAGACTTCTCTACCCAATTATAAATTTCCTGCTTCTGAGTCTCAGTCAACCTTGCTGATTTATGAAGCCATACATAAGAATTTACAGGCATTTCTCCATGTTCCATTTCTTCTCTTATCTCATCCAACTTTTTGTATTGCCTTCTCAAACTATAGCTGCCAAAAGCAGAAAAATTCAGATGCCTCTGTCCATCATTAATATGATCTGCCAGTATCCAGGCAGATGGCTGCACATTCCAGTACCATGGATAAACAACTTCATCGCTATGGCAATCATAGCAAGCGCCTTTGATGGTTTGCATTACGTGATCAGGTACTTCCATCACATTGGCAATAGCCATCTCACCAGGATGAGTGGATGTACTTTTTGCAGGCCTGATAAATTGTATAATTACCAAACCGGCCACGATAATGATAAGCAGTGTTTTGAAAAATTTTTTCATATTGTAGTTTTAGTTTTCTAATCAATCAATACTTTCCCTGTCATAGCCTCCGGTATTGGCAAATTCATCAGTTTGAGTATCGTCGGTGCCACATCGCCTAATTTCCCCGGATGTAATTTAATATCATTCCCTGCTCCTATTACAAAATAGGGTACCAGGTTTTTAGAGTGTGCCGTATTCGGTGTACCGTCTTCATTGACCATGAAATCTGCATTGCCATGATCGGCGGTAAGGAAGATCATGTACCCATTTTCCAAAGCTGTCGTAATTACCTTTTCTACACATTGATCTACCGTTTCCACTGCTTTGACCACCGCATTCCAAACACCTGTATGCCCCACCATATCAGCATTTGCAAAATTCAGGCATATAAAATCAACTTCTTGTTTTCTGATCTCTGGCAGCAATGCATCGGTAACGCCGTAAGCACTCATCTCTGGTTGCAGATCGTAGGTAGGCACCTTTGGTGATGGTACCATGATACGGTTTTCTCCATCAAAGGGTTTTTCCCTGCCACCACTGAAGAAGAAAGTAACATGAGGATATTTTTCCGTTTCGGCAATTCGAATCTGTTTTTTCCCGTTGACTTCCAGTACTTCACCTATCGTTTCCCTCAGATCCTGGTTGTCAAAAATATTGTGCACTCCTTTGAACTCATGATCGTAGATCGTCATGGTAGTGTAGTACAAATCAAGCGGCTTCATTCCCTGTTCCGGAAATGCCTGCTGAGTCAAGGCTTGTGTAATTTGGCGGCAGCGGTCTGTTCGGAAGTTAAAGCAGATCACAACGTCACTATTTCTTAAATTACTATCAGGAGTATTGTCATTTATTATTGGAAGAATAAATTCATCGGTAATATCCTCTTCATACGATTCTTTTACTGCTTTCAAAATATCATTCGTGTGTTTGCCTTCTCTATTCACCAAAGCATCATAAGCTTTTTTGATCCTTTCCCAACGTTTGTCTCTATCCATTGCATAATACCTGCCCGTTACCGTTGCAATCTTTCCTGTAGTCTTATCAAGGTGCTGCTGCAGGTCTGCCAGGTAGCCCAAACCACTCTTGGGATCCGTATCCCGGCCATCTGTAAATGCGTGGATGTACACATCCTTCAGCCCATTGTCTGCACAGATCGCAGTCAATGCTTTGAGGTGATTGATATGAGAATGCACTCCGCCACCACTCACTAATCCCATCAGGTGAAGCGGTTTGCTATTCTGCTTTGCATGGACAATAGTTGCCTGCAACACTTCATTCTTGAGAAGCGTGCCGTCTTCGATGGCCACATTGATTCTTTCCAATTCCTGGTAAACGATACGTCCTGCACCGAGATTTAAGTGTCCAACTTCGCTGTTGCCCATTTGGCCATCTGGTAATCCCACTGCTCTGCCACATGTGACCAGCGTACTGTGGGGGTACTTATTATAAAGAGAAGTTACGAATGGAGTCTTTGCATGTTGTATAG
>CAZGNJ010000009.1:39790-103227 GCA_964526985.1 uncultured Ginsengibacter sp.
TCGCTTGATGCAACTTTTCCCAGACCCCATCCATCCATTATAATGAGTGCTAATTTGTTTTTATTCATGGTTCAAAGCTATTATATTCACATTAATTTTTCGGAACATCCGATATATTTAAGAATACTCAAACAACCAAAGAAATTTTCTTAATCAGCATTTTATGAAACATCTTCTACTCTATACTATACTTTTTGGAGGCATGTTTGCTTCAATGCAACTTTCAATGAATGAAATTGTCCAGGCTTTCAAGAAGGGAAACGCTGCTGACGTAACCAGCACTCTGGATAATTCGGTTGAGATCACAATGGACTCCGGCAACAATACCTATACCAAGCAGCAGGCATCAAAGATCATCTCAGATTTTTTCAGCAGAAATAAAGTATCAGATTTTAAAGTACTGCATCAAAGCGAGAGTGGTGGTACTGCTTATTGCATAGGAAACTTATCGACATCAGGTGGCACTTACAGGCTTACCCTGTTTGCAAAAGGTAAAAACGGCAAGACACTGTTGCAAGAAATAAGATTTGAAAAATAAGTAGTTTCCTACATCCTGTGGAAAAGTTTTGAATCATTATTCCGGAGAAAATTTATTGTTTCGAATAAGTATTCACCTGGGTTCTCCCGGATCATACGATCATAAATCTCAGGCATTGAAAGAAAATCGTCTCATCAATTTTCGAATTCCGGACATCCAGGTACATACATAATATTTTTGAAGCAATGAAAAAGTTTAATAAAAACGGCATCGTATATTCAACCAATCCTGATTTGATGCGTCAGAGTGATGAAGAAACTGAAAAAGACTATTTGCCCACTGATCAACAAAAGATCACTATCAGGCTGGACAGAAAACATCGTGCAGGAAAAGTAGTAACACTGATAACAGGATTTGATGCTGATCATAATACAATAGAATCTGTCGGAAAGGAATTGAAAAAGTATTGTGGCACCGGAGGCTCAGTAGAAGAGCACGAAGTACTGATCCAGGGCGATGCCAGGGAAAAGGTACATCAGTGGCTGAAAAAAAACGGGTATAAAAACATAAAAGTGATTTGAAAAATATTTATCACTACTTTTAAAACAAAGTTGTATGTCATCATTTCAAAATCCCGCATTTATGGTTTCAAGAATTTCATGCGGTATGAAACTTACCGTAGAAACATTTTACCAGGAAGAATACAGCAATCCTTCCACTGATGATTATACGTTTGCCTACCGCGTTACTCTTGAAAACAACAATGACTTTCCTGTACAATTACTTTCAAGGCACTGGCACATTTTTGACAGCGCATCTCAATCCAGGGAAGTAGAAGGCGAAGGAGTGGTCGGCAATCAACCGGTCATTTATCCCGGCGATCGTTACCAATATGTAAGCGGTTGCAATCTCAATAGTGAAATGGGTAAGATGCATGGCGAATATCTCATGCTCAATACACAGACCAAGAAGACTTTTGAAATTCATATTCCGGAATTCGAGATGGTCGTACCTTTCAAGATGAACTAACTACGGGGCTTATACCTGGATCTTTCATAAACTTCCCGCGACGGTATTCGCATCAGGCTGTCCAGCGAAATCTTTGGGTTTTCGTCCATAAACTTTTTTACGATCTGCAATCCTGCAAAGCTCCCCAGGTCTCCCGGAGAGCCTTCACCAAATTCCTGTGTCTTAGGGTTTGGCCCCACGTAGTTCTTAATGATATTGGGATCAGAATTATTGAGCAGATCATTATTGAGGAAAAAATCCCAGATCACCGATTCATTCTTCTGAGAGGATTTCAATTGCTCATCGGTGTATCCCAGCAGTACATCTTCACCCGTACCCGGCAAAAATTTCTTCAGTAAATAATACTTTCTACCACTTGTCACCATCATCTCAACCAGGCTTCCTCCTCTGTTTCCGGGATACATATCATCAACAATATTCTTCATTGCGTTTACTGCAATATGTTTTTGATCAAAATTGTAAGAGATATATTCCGGATACAAATCTCTGCCTGCCGGACTTGTATAAAAAGAAAAATCCCGACCCAAATGCAATTGAAGCCCGACACCCAGTGCCTGAGGCGCGATGATATCGCCCTGGATTCCGAAGGAGGTAGAGAAAAAAGCATCCATCGGCCCGATAAAGGTGATCAATTTTTCAGGTAGCCGATACCTGGGAAAATAATATTTTACATATTTCAATGCATGGGAGATTTCTTTTTCCTCTATGGAAAAATCACCAAACATTTTCTCGCAAGAATCTTTCACGGGCCTGTAGTCTCTGACAAACTGCCGCACAGCATCAGAAGCCCTGCTGCTATTATTCATCACACTATCTAATGGCAATCCGAGAATGTTTTCAATGAACCCCGGAAGAAATGCCGGGTATTGCTTCTGCAAATTCTGCAGAGAAGTCCGGATGTTATTAGTATCTATATTAAAAAAATCACGGTCAAAGCGTTCCAATTTTATGTTCACTTTGATATTTGAAACATCAGGAGCGCCAGTTCCGGTGCAAGACCATAAGAAAACAGCCAGCGATAAAATGAGTATCCAATTTTTCATCCGGCAAATAAAAGGAAAATATGTTTCAGGATATCAGTTGGTAGCACTATGTGTTTAATTTTACAAAATTTAATTATGGGCATGGATATTATTTCCAGCCAAAAAAATAATTTCAAATCCGGGAGTATGAGAATTTATACAGTGCAGCAGAATTATATTGTTGGAGACTTTTCGGGCAATGTAAAAAAGATAATCGGTTCGATTCAGGAAGCAAAGTTGCAGGGAGCAGACCTGGTTGTGTTTACCGAATTGTGCGTATGCGGGTATCCTGCTGCTGACCTCCTGTACTTTAAAGAATTCATTAATGACAGCCTGAAGGCTGTGGATGAAATCAGGCAACATGCTAATGACATCGGGGTCATCATCGGAGCACCACAACGAAATGACAATCCTAAAGGAAAAGATCTTTTCAATGCTGCTTACTTTTTATACAACAAAGAAATTAAGGCTTTAGTTCAGAAAACATGTCTTCCAAACTATGATATTTTCGAAGAGTACCGTTATTTTGAGCCTGCCTACCAGTGGGACATCATTCACTTCAAAGGGAAAAAAATTGCTCTTACTATTTGTGAAGATATCTGGAACCTTGGTGACAATCCTTTGTACCGCACCTGCCCGATGGATCAACTGATGTTGCAACAACCTGATTTGATGATCAACATTTCAGCATCACCATTTGATTATACACATGCTGAAGACCGGAAAGCAACCATTAAGCAAAATGTGCTCAAGTACAAGTTGCCCATGATCTATGTAAATGCCACAGGCGCACAAACGCAAACAATCTTCGACGGATCATCTTTGGTATTTGATAAGGATGCAAACTTGTGTCATCAACTTTCTCAATTCGATGAAGATGCCACTCTTGTTCAATTAAAGGCAGACGGGACTTTCGAAGGAGATGTTCTGGAAATAGCATCCAGGGTACCTGAAAGTTTACTGGCTCCTGAACGGCTCATTCCATCACTGAATATCGGCCAGGTAAGAAAGGCAATTGTGCTTGGCATCAGCGATTACTTCAGAAAATTGGGTTTGAAAAAAGCTATTATCGGAAACAGTGGAGGCATCGACAGTGCTGTTACCATTGCACTGGCATGCGAAGCGCTCGGAAACGAAAACGTCCTTTCTGTTTTGATGCCTTCACAGTTCAGTAGTAGCCACAGTATAAGTGATGGTGAGCAATTATGCAAAAACCTGAATAGCCCCTACCATATCATTCCTATTGAAGGTGTTTATAAATCCTTCGAAGAGACTTTGCATCCTGTTTTCAAAGGCACTCAAAAAGACATCACTGAAGAAAATATCCAGGCACGTTCCCGCGGGAACATTCTCATGGCTCTGGCTAATAAATTCGGACTTGTATTACTCAATACCAGCAATAAGAGCGAACTATCAGTCGGATATGGAACCATGTATGGAGACATGGCCGGTGGATTGTCTGTATTGGGAGACTGTTACAAACTACAGGTGTATGAACTGGCAAAAAATATCAACAGTGAAAAGGAGATCATCCCGCTTAATATTTTAGAAAAAGCACCTTCTGCGGAATTAAGGCCGGGGCAGTTAGATTCGCAAAGTTTACCGGCTTACGACCTGCTTGATCCTGTATTATATCAATATATAGAATGGGCAAAGCAGTCCGCGGAGATCCGCGAGATGGGATATGATGCTGATGTAATCAAATTTGCATTGGCATTGGTCAACAAAAATGAATTCAAGCGTTACCAGTTTTGCCCAATCCTCCGTATCTCGCCGAAGGCCTTTGGCCCCGGCAGAAAAATTCCTGTCGTGGCAAAGTATTTCCAATAGCCCTTCAAGTGATTTTGATAAAAGTTAGATAAACAACTATCTTTACGATAATTATTTTTCAAAAAAATATCCGGATATGGAAGCATACATTGTTGCAGGCTATCGCACTGCAGTTACAAAATCCAAGAGAGGTGGTTTTCGTTTTTACCGCCCGGATGATTTAGCAGTTACTGTTATCAAAAGCCTGATGGCATCGGTGCCGGCATTGGATCCCAAGCGAGTAGATGATGTCATAGTCGGGAATGCTGTGCCTGAAGCAGAGCAGGGATTGCAAGTGGGCCGAATGATCAGTGTACGAGCATTAGGCATTGAAACACCAGGCGTGACTGTGAACAGATATTGTGCGAGCGGATTGGAAACAATCGCTATCGCAACGGCAAAAATTCGAACCGGAATGGCCGATTGTATTGTAGCAGGAGGTACGGAAAGTATGAGCCTGGTGCCTACATCAGGATGGAAGCCGGTACCTGCATATTCAGTAGCGAAGGAGACGCCTGATTATTATTTGGGAATGGGACTTACTGCAGAGGCAGTAGCCAAAGAATACAACATCAGCAGGCAGGACCAGGATGCATTCAGCCTGCACAGCCATCAAAAAGCAATGCATGCGATTCAAAATGGTTTCTTCAAAAGCGGAATACTTCCAATAGAAGTGGAAGAAACCCTGGTTGGAAAAAATCAGAAGATTGAGAAGAAAACTTTTACTGTGGATACTGATGAAGGAGTGCGGGCAGATACATCCCTGGAAGCATTGGCAAAATTAAAACCGGTCTTCGCTGCAGGCGGAACAGTTACAGCAGGCAACTCTTCACAGACAAGTGATGGCGCTGCATTTGTGATCGTAATGAGTGAGAAGATGATGAATGAATTAGGATTGAAGCCGATGGCGCGCCTGGTAACGTGTGTGAGTGCCGGTGTGCATCCACGCATCATGGGAGTGGGACCAATAGAGGCGGTACCAAAGGTCTTGAAACGTGCAGGCATGAGCCTGAATGATATAGATCTTATTGAATTGAATGAGGCTTTTGCTTCGCAGAGTCTTGCAGTCATCCGAACTTTAGGATTAAACCCTGAAATTGTGAATATCAATGGCGGTGCAATCGCACTGGGACATCCTTTGGGATGCACCGGAACAAAACTTACGGTACAGATCATCCATGATATGAAGAGGTTGAACAAAAAATATGGAATCGTAACCGCATGTGTAGGAGGCGGGCAAGGGATTGCGGGGATTATTGAGAATGTAAGCTGAAAAGGGTTGTGAGTTGTGTCCGTCGCGGCAGATGAGTTGTGGGTCGTTATGAAATTGAGGAAGTTTGAAATAGTTTAGAATCCAGAATCACATCCTGTATGACAGAATAAACAATCAACTGGGAAGGGTAAGAATCTGAAACCTGAAACAAGAATCGCGAAACGAACAACGATCCGCCGCGGCGGACGACCGACGATAAACGAACATCGAACAACGAAATGTTAGTAAAAACCTTTGGCAGCGCTGTTTATGGAGTAGAAGCTATTACCATTACCATTGAGGTGGATGTCGTTACAGGTTCTTTCGTTACCATCGTCGGACTCGCTGATAATGCTGTAAAAGAAAGCGCCGAACGGGTACAATCAGCTATCAAAACCAACGGATATTTTTTCCCACGTACAAAAGTGATCGTCAATATGGCTCCGGCTGACATCCGGAAAAGCGGTACTGCATTTGACCTTCCTATCGCATTGGGAATATTGGCCGCAAGTAACCAAATCGATAATGCGGAAGAGTTGGGGAAATATATCATCATGGGCGAACTGAGCCTTGATGGCACACTACGTCCGATCAAAGGTGCCTTGCCCATTGCCATACAGGCAAGGAAAGAAAATTTCAAAGGACTCATTGTGCCAACGGAGAATGCACGCGAAGCGGCGATGGTCAACAAATTAGAAGTCTATGGTGTTCACCATATCAAAGAAGTGATCGAATTTCTGTGCGATGCCTCAACATTGAAACCAACCGTTGTAAATACAAGAGAGGAATTTGCAGATGCTCAGAGCCATTATGAAATCGATTTCTCTGACGTAAAAGGTCAGGAGAATATAAAGCGAGCTTTAGAGATCGCTGCTGCAGGAGGACACAATGCCATCCTTGTGGGGCCACCTGGTGCAGGGAAAACAATGCTTGCAAAAAGGCTGCCGACCATACTTCCACCTCTCACACTTCATGAGGCACTGGAGACAACAAAGATTCACAGCGTTGCCGGAAAACTTCCTGCTAATGCAACACTGATCTCTCAAAGGCCATTCCGATCACCTCATCATACCATCTCTGATGTAGCGTTGGTAGGTGGTGGTACAGTACCACAGCCGGGAGAAATTTCGCTGGCACATAACGGTGTTTTGTTTTTGGATGAGTTACCCGAATTCAAAAGAACAGTATTAGAAGTGATGCGGCAACCAATGGAAGAAAGAAGAGTAACTATTTCAAGAGCCAAAGTAGCTTTGGATTTTCCCGCGAGTTTTATGTTGATCGCATCCATGAATCCATGTCCCTGCGGTTACTTTAACCATCCGGATAAAGAGTGTACCTGTGCTCCGGGAGCGGTTCAGAAATATCTAAATAAAATTTCAGGGCCTCTACTCGATAGAATCGATTTGCATGTGGAAGTAACACCTGTTGCATTCAGTGAGTTGAGTTCCACACGACCTTATGAAAAAAGCAGTGCTATCCGTGAAAGAGTAATACGCTCCAGGGAATTGCAGGCGGAACGTTATAAAGATCATCCGGGTATTTATGCCAATGCCCAGATGAGCAGCAAGCTGTTGAAAGAGATTTGCGTGATCACCAGTGCAGGCGCTAATCTCTTGAAAACTGCCATGGAAAAATTAAATCTTTCGGCAAGAGCTTACGATCGCATTTTGAAAGTGAGCAGAACCATTGCTGACCTCGATAACAGTGATGATATCAAACCGGAACACCTCGCTGAAGCGATACAATACAGAAGCCTTGATCGCGAGAACTGGGGCGGATAAGAATCTTTCGATAAGTTATTAGGTTTCGAGTACATACCTCTTGTTCCAATATTGGTATTATTCCATCATCTGTTCCCAACATTTGCTCCAAAAGAAATAGATTAGCAATTCCGATTTAATGTATCTGCTTCCAAATTTTTGAAATAAAAAATTTCGATTCAATGAAAAAATTATTCATCACCATTCTCATTTTTATCACAATTACACCAACAGTTTTTTCTCAATTGAGAATGCCTGCATTCTTTAGTGACAGCATGGTCTTGCAACAAAACACCAATGCACCCATCTGGGGATGGGCTTCACCTGGAGAAAAGATTTTTGTAACCGGAAGTTGGTCAAACAAGACCGTTCAGACAATTGCAACCAGCAACGGCAAATGGATGACAAGACTGCCAACCCCAAAAGCCGGTGGGCCTTACGTGGTAACGATCAAGGCAGGAGAAACAAAACAATTGAAAGGAGTAATGATTGGTGAAGTTTGGATTTGTTCCGGTCAATCCAACATGGAAATGCCTGTAAGCGGCTGGCCTTCCGCGCCCATAAAAAATTCTTCTGAAGAAATTGGGAATGCTCATTATCCATCCATACGGCTATTCACTGTAGAAAGAAAAATTGCATTTTCTCCGCAGGAAGATGTGCAGGGTTCATGGGCTTCCTGCAATCCGCAATCCGTCAGGAACTTTAGCGCTACTGCCTATTTTTTCGGAAGGGAATTATATAATCATTTAAAAGTACCCATAGGATTGATAAGTACCAACTGGGGTGGCACTGTGGCTGAAGCATGGACAAGTGAACCATCGTTAATATCCATGGAAGAGTTCACCCAGGAAATTGATGCAGTAAATGCTATGCCTGCTAATTTGAAATCCATATTGAAAAATGACAGTCTCAATTCCATTGCATGGCAAAAGGCATTAAAAGAAAACCACAATGAATACGCCGATAGATTGACAGATATCGATTGGCATACAATGGCCCTGCCCGCTTCATGGGAAAGCAACGGCCTCCAGATAGATGGTATCGTGTGGTTTAAACGAATCGTGAACATACCTGAATCCTGGGCAGGAAAAACTTTAAAATTAAGCCTGGGCCCGGTAGATGATAATGATGTAACTTTTTTGAACGGCAAAGCGATTGACAGTTCCATGCAGGAAGGCTTATGGAATACCGACCGGCACTACACGATTCCTGCAAATCTTTTCAAGGCAGGTAACAACATGCTTGCAGTAAAAGTGATTGACAATGGAGGCAAAGGAGGCATTAATGGAAACAAAGAAAAATTGAAACTGTATCCTGATGGTGGAAATGATACAATAAGTCTTGCCGGAGATTGGTATTATAAAGTTCAGGCCATAAAACCGGCAATGGGAGCGGCTACCAATCCTAATCAACCCACTGTGTTGTACAATGGAATGATAGCACCATTGATCCCATTTGCAATCAAAGGAGTCATCTGGTACCAGGGAGAATCCAATGTAGGAAGAGCAAAACAATATACAAAGCTCTTCCCTCTGATGATCAGCGATTGGCGTAAACATTGGGAGGAAGGTGATTTTCCGTTTTACTTTGTGCAGATAGCGCCATTCCAAAATAATGGAGACAGTACATTATCAGCAGAATTACGCGACGCCCAGCGCAGAACTTTGACAACAACAACAAACACAGGTATGGCAGTTACAATGGATATTGGTGATAACGAGAATATCCATCCGGCAGACAAACAAGACGTAGGCAAACGGTTATCATTGTGGGCACTGAATAAGATTTATGGAAAGAAAAATATCGTCTATTCAGGCCCGTTATACAAAAGTTTTGAAATAAAAGGCAACAAGATCATTGTTTCATTCAGCCATACAGAGGGCGGCCTTTCATCTCATGGAAAGCCACTCAGAGGTTTTGAACTTCAGGATGCTGATGGTATATGGAAGCCTGCAACTGCTGTCATTGAAGGCAATAAAATAATTGTAACGAGTAGATTGGTTGATAAACCGACAGGAGTACGATATGCATTTTATTCCTATGCGACTGGTTCGCTATTTAACGGCAATGGATTACCGGCATCTTCATTTACTACCGGTGCATTGCAACATTAGAAAGCGCTTTGCCTCCATGTAATTTCTCTGAATACAATTGATATTGCCCCAATGCAGTCCCGGAGTATTCTTAATAGAATTACCTTCGATCTATGGATACCACCTCACCAATACACGATTGGAAAGAAAAGGAAAAAATATTTCACCAGCTTCATCACACCGGAAAAATCCTGTTGCTTCCCAATATATGGGATCCTTTAGGTGCATTACTACTACAGGATTTGGGCTATCCCGCCGTGGCCACCTCCAGTTCCGCGATAGCGCTCAGCAGAGGATATCCTGACGGAGAAAAATTACCCTTCGAGGAGTTGTTGAAAATTTTAAAATGCACCACACAGCGTGTAACCATTCCAGTTACGGCTGACGTAGAAAGTGGATATGCGACTAACAACAATATACTCAGCGATCATATCAAAAAACTTATAGACACAGGGATTGCAGGGATCAACTTCGAAGACAGCATTCACGACAGGAAAGGAATGTTGGATATTTCTGAGCAATGCAGGAAGATAGAAACGATCAGGAAAGTGGCAAAAGAATACGGCTCTCATCTTTTCATTAATGCAAGAGTAGATGTTTACATCAAAGCTCCTCAGCTAAATGATGACGAAAAACTTTCTGAGGCCATAGAAAGAGGGAAATCATACAAGAATGCAGGGGCAGATGGTTTGTACCCAATCATTTTAAAGGATCATCATCATATCGAAGCCATAGTAAAGGAAACAGGGCTACCAGTAAACATCACCTTAATGGCCGGAACTTCCGACATCAACAAATTACAGCAATTAGGAGTGGCAAGGCTGAGCCTCGCATCAGGATTTTTGAAATTAGCAGCCACTACAATGAAAGATATCGCTGGGAAATTGTTGAAGCATGAAGACATCGGTACCGAAATGAAAGAGATGGTAACTTCTGACTATTTAAACAAACTGGTACCTGCAAAATAAATTTGCCACTAAGTCACTAAGACACTAAGTTTCTCTACTTGATTCTTCTTTGTGCCTTCATGCCTTAGTGGCAAACAAATTTATTTCCATCATCGCTTTCCGAAAAGCGGTAATGGCAGCTTATCTTAACCAGCAAAGCCGGCGAGTTCCAGGCTACGCTTCTTCAACCTGCTTACATCCAATGATTCAATCAATGGATCAGCAGCGAGGATGAGGCTTACCTGGTTTTCTTTCCACCATGTGGACTCCTGGAGTTTTGAAAAATGGATAATACCGATCAGGTAATTCACCTGTTCATTGGAATGCCATTCTTCTATACTTTCAAAATCATCTTTTGGAATATGCTTCCAGTCTGTAAATCCAACATAAGTTTTTACATAGAAATCATTCGTCAACTCTCCCGGAGTGTGATGGTATAATTTCTTGTACTCAT
Organism: uncultured Ginsengibacter sp.; assembly: GCA_964526985.1. Classification (GTDB taxonomy): domain Bacteria; phylum Bacteroidota; class Bacteroidia; order Chitinophagales; family Chitinophagaceae; genus Ginsengibacter. Next base: position 50,635 of record CAZGNJ010000009.1, read on the forward strand.
ACTTATATTCGTATCTGAGTGCTGAAATATCACTCAATACAGCAGAAGCAGTCGGATAACTTCCTGCTCCTTTTCCATAGAAGAATTGCTTATCAGCAAATGAACTTTCAACTACCACTCCATTGTATTCATTCTTTACAAAAGCCAGCAGGTCATCATTCTTCACAAAAGCAGGTAATACAAAGGCTGCAACTTTACCGTTCCGCAACTTCTTAGCGTAAGCATTCAGTTTGATCACACAATCTTTCTTGGCTGCTACCAGTGCGTCCTGTTCATTTACGTGCTGAATGCCTGTGAATACAAGGCTTCCGGGTTTAGGTACTATACCATAGGCATGTGTAACCAGGAATGTCCATTTGTTCAGAGCATCAAATCCCTCTACATCCAGTTTGGGATTGCTCTCGGCATAGCCCAATTGCTGAGCAAGCAGCAAAGCATCTTTGAACGGAAGCCTGTCTTCAAATATTCTTGAAAGTATAAAGTTGGTAGAACCATTTACAATGGCGCTGATAGAATGCAGCAGGTCATTGTCATAATACTCCTCGAGGTTTCGAATTACCGGGATGGATGCACAGCACGCTGCTTCATATAGCAATGATGCACCTGTTTCTTTTTGGATATCCAACAATTCCGGCAGGTGTTCAGCAATCATCTTCTTACTGGCACTTACCACATGCTTTCCATCTTTCAACGCACGGGATACAATTCTGAAAGCTGCGTCCGCATCGTCTATCATTTCTACGATGATGTTGATCTCAGGATCTTCTAACAATACAGATGCATCATCCGTGAATAATTCCTGCGGAGCATTTCTCTTTTTTCCGATATTCTTAATACAGACTTTCTTAATGGTTGCCTGCAGGGAAGGTGTCTTACCCAGTACGCTATACACGCCTTCGCCTACTACACCAAATCCGAAAAGGCCGAGTACTAATTTTTTATGAGATTCCATTTCTTAATTTTTATGCAGTAACTGCAGTTTGTTTCTTTGATTTTACATTTTGCAATGCCTTGCGAAGATCACTGATAAGGTCTTCCGCATCTTCCAATCCTACAGAAAGCCTGATCAATCCATCACTCACACCGGAAGCACGACGAATTTCCGCCGGGATTGATTTATGAGTCATTTCAGCCGGATGGCACAACAAACTTTTTACACCACCGAGGCTTTCAGCCAATTTGAAGAATTGAGTAGAAGTAACAAATTCTTTGGCTGCTTCAATTGTTTCTTCTTCAAGTATGAAGGATACCACACCACCAAATCCTTTTGCCTGCTTCGCTGCAATGTCATGATTGAAATGCGATTTCAATCCAGGGTAAAAGACTTTCTTTACTTCAGGCTGTTCTTCCAGGAACTCCGCAACTTTCAATGCATTCTCGCAATGTTGTTTCACACGAAGATGTAATGTCTCTAATCCACGAATAACTAACCAGCTATCGAATGGTCCGAGAATAGCGCCTGTTGCATTTTGAATGAATTTGATTTTTTCGCCTAACTCCTGTGTCTTTGTAACAACTAAACCGGCAATCAGATCACTATGGCCTGCGAGGTATTTGGTAGCGCTGTGTACTACGATGTCAGCGCCCAATTCCAATGGCTTCTGAAGAACCGGTGAAGCAAAAGTATTGTCCACACAAAACAACGCATTATTTGCTTTTGCTACTGCTGCGATGGCTGCGATATCAGAAATTTTCAATGTAGGATTGGTAGGAGTCTCTAACCAAACAAGCTTTGTAGCAGGAGTAATTGCTTCCACCACATTTTCAATATTCGAAGTATCCGTATAGTTCACCTTCACTCCAAATTTTTCATAGATGTGGGTGTATAAACGGAAAGCGCCTCCGTAGATATCATCTACTGCCAGCACTTCATCACCTGACTTTAATAATTTCACTACTGCATCAATTGCTGCAAGCCCGCTTGCAAAAGCGACTCCGGTAGTGCCGCCCTCAAGCCCTGCCACTAATTTTTCCAAAGTAGCGCGGGTAGGGTTATTGGTACGAGAATAATCAAAACCTTTGTTGACTCCAGGTGCTTCCTGTACATAGGTTGATGTCTGGTAGATAGGAACTGAAATAGCACCTGTTAAGGGATCGGATGGAATGCTGTGCAAGAGAGATGTTACGTTGCTCATTTTTTCTTTTTTTATTATTTGATGATTTAATTCAATTTGAATCCATTCATCAAAAAAGTCAGTAGAGCAGCGCCGGATAAATTCTTAGATACACTTGCGTGCATAAAAAAACTCACCTGACAGTATCAGGTGAGTTAATATTTTATACTCCCGTGGAGCGTAACATTTATTAATTCAAAAACCTTGACCTGTCTTATCTGTCCCTGCAATTGCTTGCGGGGTTGGAGTTAGCACCTTTGAATATTGAAACAATATGTCAGGTTGCTAAGGCTTCATCGGGCCATATCCCTCTGCCTTTCTTGATAAGTAGATTTGTAAAGAACTGGGCGCAAAGATGTAAAGCAATTTTGAAATTTCAAAATTTTTTTTGAAAATATTTATTGGACCGGCTGAGTCCTCTCACAGGTTTAACACTTTCAAGTCTCATTTTCAACCGGGATAAATGCTACACTCGCAGTGGATTCCCGGGCTGGTAAGATTAAGTTTCAATGGATCTGGAACCCTTGCTATCTTCGCACCCAATGTACCAACTGATCAGAAAAATTCTCTTCCTGTTTGACGCTGAGAAAGTTCATTATTTCGCAATGGACTGGTTGAAATTCATTTCAAGACTACCTTTTGCAAAAATCATCTTAAAAAGAATTTTTACTCCAGCAGACTATCCTGTTCATATTTTAGGATTGCAATTCAGGAACCCGGTTGGCCTCGCTGCGGGGTTTGACAAAAATGCAAAATACCTCAATGAGCTCTCCTTGCTTGGCTTCGGTTTTGTAGAAATCGGAACTGTAACACCACTTCCGCAAAACGGGAATGATAAACCAAGATTATTCAGGCTTCCCAAAGACAAGGCCATCATCAACCGCATGGGTTTTAATAATGATGGTATGTATGCCATTGCATCCAGGCTGAAAAATTTCAAAGAAACCAACAAGGAGTTGATCATTGGTGGTAACATCGGAAAGAATAAGATCACACCTAATGAGGAAGCGTGGATGGATTATGAGAAATGCTTTCTTACACTGTTTGACGTAGTGGATTATTTTGTAGTCAATGTGAGTTCACCCAATACGCCGGGTCTTCGCGACTTGCAACAAAAAGATGCACTAAAGAAAATCCTGACTCACCTGCAGGAACTGAATTTGAAGAAGAAGAAAACCAAACCCATCCTGTTGAAGATCGCGCCAGACCTCAACCAACACGATCTTGATGAGATCATTGACCTTTGCCTCGAAATAAAATTAGACGGATTAGTCGCAACAAACACAACGATTTCTCGTGAAGGTTGCAATTCGGATTCTAATGAGATTGAAAAAATTGGTAACGGAGGATTGAGTGGCAGGCCTTTATTTCAAAAGAGTACGGAAGTATTGACTCATATTCACAAGAAGACAGAAGGGGCGATACCCGTGATAGGATCCGGAGGCATCATGAATGCAGAGGAAGCAAAAATAAAATTAGCTTCAGGAGCGAAATTAATCCAGGTATTTACCGGCTTTATCTATACGGGACCATCCATAGTCAGAAAAATAATAGCCGGCGTCAGTAATCATCAATTAAGATGATCTTCAAGCTCTGGCACCTTCCAGGTTGCTTATTTCGTTGAATTATTTCCCTCGGGCATCTTTGGCCCATCCAGTTCTACAACTCGTTTATTCGCCATTTTTTTCAGCATGACCATATTGAGCACTTCTACCAGGAATGAGAAAGCCATTCCGAAATAAATGTAATTCTTCAAATGCAATGCTTCTGCCTGCTCCGCATTCCATCCTTCAATAACGAGGCTCAACCCAATCATCACTAAAAAAGACAGCGCCAGCATTTTGAATGTTGGATGCTTCTCAATAAACTTAGCAATATGCGGGCTGAATAAAAACATACAGATCATTGCTATTACAACAGCAGCAATCATGATCTCCAGATGCTTAGCAGTACCTCCGGCAGTGATCACACTGTCAAATGAAAACACCATATCTATCAGCATGATCTGAAACATGGCGGCTGTAAAAGAATAAGACTTCTTTGTTTTGGATGCGGCCTGAGGGTCCTCTCCCTCCAATTTTTGATGAATCTCATGCACCGATTTGTAAATAAGAAATATCCCACCTGCCAGCATTACAAGGCTGGCCAGATCAAGACCCTTCCCATAGATCGTAAACAATGACTTGCCTTTTTGGGCAAGCAACCAACTTAATGCTATCAATAAGAGTGTGCGAATGACGGAGCCGCTCACCACCCAAAAGAGCCTGGCCTTCTTATGTTTATTCTTTGGCAGCCTGTTTATGATCAGGCTCACAAAAATGACGTTGTCGATACCAAGAATTATTTCCAATAATACAAGAATCAAAAAACTAATGATACTGTCTGCTGTAAATAAATGCTCCATTGTTTCTAAAATAAGGCTCCAAAGAAAAATAATAATCGACAAATCAACCGAAGGAAAAAGTTTTTATCCTAAAAAAGAACTGTGCCAATGCTTCAAAATAACTTCCTAAAGAGAGGAACGTCCATCTTTTCCAATGGAACCATATATCATAAAGTTGAAATTGCAAAGCTGAGAGAGTTGTAAATTGCATAACTGTAAATAACAGTGTATAATGATAAATATTGATTTATGAATATAGGTATTGTGTGTTACCCGACTTTTGGCGGAAGTGGTGTATTGGCTACAGAACTCGGAAAAGCTCTTTCAGAAAAAGGACATAACATTCATTTCATAACCTACCAACAACCGGTACGGCTCGGAGGGTTTCATGCCAATATCTTTTATCATGAAGTACGGGTTCCCACCTACCCGTTGTTTGACTTTCCTCCATACGAAACCGCTTTGGGCAGCGCTATGGTAGATGTAATCATCAACCACAAATTAGATCTGTTGCATGTTCACTATGCAATACCTCACGCTGCCGCTGCCTATATGGCAAGGCAAATTGTGGCACAGCAGGGAATTGATATACCGGTAATAACTACTCTTCATGGTACGGACATCACTCTGGTAGGACGTGATAAAACCTACTCGCCAGTTGTTACATTCTCCATTAACGAAAGTGCAGCTATTACAGCCGTATCGCAAAATCTACGTGACGAGACGTACCACAACTTCAATATCAAAAAGGAAATTGATGTGATCTATAATTTCGTAGATGTGAAACGGTTTAACAAAAAACCATTGACACCATTCAGAAATGTCATTGCACCCAACAATGAAAAAATAATTACACACGCATCCAACTTCAGGGCGATAAAAAGAGTTCAGGATGTACTTGAAATATTTGAAAATGTTTCTTCACAGATTCCTGCTAAACTTTTGTTTGTAGGCGATGGACCAGACCGTTCTAAAATTGAAGAACTGGCAAGAAAGAAAAATATCTGTTCTAATATCAGGTTTCTTGGAAAGCAGGAAGAGATGGAAGATATCCTGGCAATCACAGACTTGTTCGTACTGCCAAGCGCCTATGAGTCCTTTGGGCTGGTAGCATTGGAAGCCATGGCTTCACAAGTTCCCGTCATCAGCAGCAATGCCGGAGGATTACCTGAGGTCAATATTGATGGGGTAACCGGATTTTTAAGCGATGTAGGCGATGTGAAATCTATGTCAGAAAATGCAATAAGAATTTTGAGTAACCCATCCTTACACAAAGAAATGAAAAAGAATGCGCTCGAACATGCACAAAAGTTTGATATCGACAATATCGTACCTCAATATGAAAGGCTATATGAAAGAGTAACTGAACGTGCTATTCTTCACTCGTAAATTTATATCCGATACCTCGGACGGACTGGAAGTATTTTGGATGCCTTGAGTCTTCCTCAAAATATTTTCTGAAATTCAAAATGAAATTATCAATGGTCCTTGTGGTAGGATACACATTATATCCCCAAACCGCCTGTAATATTTTTTCCCTGGTTACTACTTCATTACGATTCTCAACCAGTAATTTCAGGAGCATCACTTCTCTTTTTGTCAGAGAAATTTTTTTACCATTCTTATCTATACATTCCAAAGAACTAAAATTGATCTTATTTTTCCCAAACACATACTCTTCAGGTACCGGTTCGCGGGCGGCTATCAGCCTGCTTTTGTCCACCAGCTTTTTTACCCTGAGCAACAACTCTTCCAGGTCAAATGGTTTGGTGAGATAATCATCCGCACCTTTCATCAATCCCAACACTCTGTCTGCGCTCTGATTGCGTGCACTGAGAATCAATATCGGTAATTCGGAATTTGTAAGCCGGATATTTTCACAAACAGAAATTCCATCCATCTCCGGAAGCATCACATCAAGAATGATGACATCAAAGTGTTCATTGCGGATGGCCCCCAATGCTTCAGGCCCGGTATATGCAGAAGTAACAGAATAACCTTCCATCTCAAAATTCAGCCGGAGGGCATTCTGTAGATTCTCTTCATCTTCTACTAATAACACTGATACCTTATCATTCATTTCTTTTCTCGTTTAGTTCGCAAAGCTAATAGTAAATATGCTTCCTTTCGGATGGTTGGAAGTTACACTTAATGTTCCTTTACCAAGATGTATGATTTGACGGGTTACATACAATCCGAGTCCCGTGCCTTTGGCCTTTCTTTTAGACCCTCGATAAAATTTCTCAAAAATCAACGCTGCTTCTTTGGCAGAAACTCCTTCTCCTTCATCAATTACCTCGAGATTTACAGCGTTGTGTTTCATAAACCCCCTGATGGTAATTGGTGATTCTTTTGGAGAATATTTTATAGCATTGTCGATCAGATTGTTCAGCGCAAGTTTCAGCAACATCCGATCACCTCTTACATGAAGTTCCTCCACAACATCCCGGACAAATTCTCGATGAAGCGCGCGGGAACTGTGTTCTTTCACACATTCCTCAACCAGGTCGTTGAGCAGGATATCCTCTCTTGTCATCGCATAGCCGATGGCATCCATTTCATTCAGCAGGAGCATGTTGTTGCACAAAGCATTGAGACGGTCCGTTTCTGCGAGTGAAGTCAGGATCAGCCTTTGCTGTTGTGTTGGATCAAGGTTTCGTCTCTGCAACGTTTCCAGGTTAAGTTTTGTAACTGCGATCGGGGTTTTCAACTCGTGAGTGATTGCCATCATAAAATCTTTCTGCTGCCTCGATATCATCAACTGCTTACGCAGCATTCTGAAAACAAGGACAGCCCCCGCGATAATCAGGATCAGGAAAGTCAATCCTTCACCGATGTACTGAAAATTTTTCCGATCTTCTTCAAGAGAAATCGCATTGAGTTGAGAAGCATAATCAGAATTGCCGGGATGCAGCTGCTCCTTTCTGAAATCAGTGATCTGTTTATTTTGTTCATCAAGTGCGATGAACCAGAATACAAGCGCGGCAATGATATAGGCCAGCATGATCCAATAAAAAACATAGATCAGGGAAATACGTTTCTTCCTAAACCGGTTCTTAAGTGCATCATAAACCATTGTAATTTCTATTCAGCTTTTTCTAACCTGATGCCGACATCCAAAATATACCTGAGCGGGTTTTCCCGCATGATTTGTGCAATAGAAAAAGAATAGGTGCCGGATGATCTGAAAGATACTGCACCGGGAGAGATCATCTTTCTCACTTCATAAATATCGTCCATACCTGTTCCATCCCATGAATCAGTACCTGCCAGTGTTACATTCACATTGTGAAATTCCATTTGCTTACCCGGGGCCGCAGATCCTACGCGCAGCCATATATTATTAAACTGATAGAGGTCTTTGTGCCGTATTACAATATATATATAATAACGGGTAGCAGTATCCCTGATTTCGAATGAATAATTGGGTTTGAAATCATATTTCCATCCCTGTGATGGAATGGCCACCTGTTTTTCAAAAAGATTGATATGAATACAACCTGCTGATAAAAAAAAGATTGCCAATACAGGCGCGATGATTTTCAACTTCACAAAAAAAGATTTATAAAACATTGAAAGTTTGCTCTTTTGCTTTTTCTAATTCGTCTTTCATCAACACTACACATTTCTGTATATCAGAGTCATATGCTTTGGATCCTGTAGTGTTGATCTCTCTGCCGATTTCCTGTAAAACAAACGACAATCTCTTGCCGTTAGTTTCTGCTTCATTATCCAATATCTCCTTGAAATAGTTGCAATGATTTCTCAATCGTACCTGTTCCTCTCTGATATCAATCTTTTCAATATAATAGATCATCTCCTGCTCCAGGCGGTTTGAGTCATAGCTCTCACCACTTACCAATTCGCTGAGCATTCGCATCATTTCAGCTTTGATCTTCTCTTTCCTTTGAGGCTCCAGACCTTCTATAATTTTTTCCTGTTTTTGAATATTCTCTACTCTTGTTCTCAGTTCTTTCCTTAACACTTCACCTTCATCTCTGCGATGCCTGTCAATATCTTCAATCGCATCATTCATTATTTTTTTCAATCCGATCCATTCCTTTTCATCAGCAACTTCTGCTGAGGGGGCTACCACCTCCGGCAATCTCAATAAAGCTGCTAACAAGCCTTCCGTACCCACTGAGAGTTCATTGGCAAGGTCTTTCATTTGCAGGTAATAATTTCTGACCAACTCTGTGTTGATTACCACCGGCCTCACACTTCCATTTTGTTTGAGCGTGATATAACATTCGATAGAACCTCTTACCAATTTTTCCTGGAGCAAACTCCTGATGTCAAACTCATAAGGTTTGAGTATAGGCGGAATTTTCAGATTGATATCCAATAATTTTCCATTCAGAGATTTGATCTCTACAATGTATGCCCTTTCATTTAAAGTGGATTCCGCCCTTCCAAAACCTGTCATCGATTTGATCATAGTTGATTGTTTAACCCGAGCAAGTTATATAAATCTTTTTTCTCCGGTTGAATCATATCTCCCGGCTGCATATTCTCAATGGTCAGGCGCTCAATACGCCAACGAATCAATCGCAAAGTCGGTAGCCCCACTGCAGCCGTCATTTTTCTCACCTGCCTGTTCTTTCCTTCTGAAAGTGTAAGGCTGATCCAACTGTCAGGAATATTTTTTCTGAAGCGAATGGGAGGAACACGTTCAGGAACATAAGGCGCATTTTCTAACCAGGCCACCTTGCATTTTTTTGTCAGATGCTTATCTCCATCTACTGAAATAGAAACACCCGAAGACAATTTTTTCAATTGTGCAGCGGATGGAATTCCTTCTACCTGTACCAGGTACTCACGTTCATGATCATGAACCGGATCGAGTAACAGATGGTTCATTCTTTTATCGTTTGTAAGGATCAACAATCCTTCGCTATCATAGTCCAAACGCCCTACAGGATAGACATTGGAAGGAACATCAAAAAAATCTCTGAGGCATTTCTTATCACCTTCAGCAGTAAACTGTGAAAGCACTCTGTAAGGTTTGTAAATAAAAAAGTACTGACTCAAAATAAAATATTGCGATGCAAAAGGTACTTCTAAAAAATAATAAAGCCCGTCTTTTTTGAACGGGCCTTGTTATAAAGATGGGTTAGTAAGAACAGGAATAAAAATTCCTTACACAATATTAAATATATTTTTCTCTAAACAGAAAAAAAAATTTCTCTTTTTTATCAACATTTTTATTTTGTTTGTGGATAAGGTAAGAAACCCAGCCTCCTGTTTTTTCAAAAAACTATTTATTGCTGCCATAAAAAACGTTTCTTTTTGTTGCTTATTGTTGTTCTCGTTTATTAATAAGATTCAAGAAAACTGTCTCTTCCTTTCATACAAAATTTTTAGCGCCTTGATAATTGTTTTTTCGGCGAGATGAATTTGAACTTCTTTGTATCAAGGATAATAAATACCATCTCTACCTTTATCTCTTTACAAAGAGACGCTGAAACAATGTTCAATGATGGCGCTGTTCAAAATGCCTGCATCATCCGAAAAGGCGGAGATAAAATTTGATTCTCATTTTTCCGAATGTCTCAACATACCACTTCATCTTTTATAACCTAAATTCTTCTTTCTTTTTTGATCCTTGCAAAGTCTAATTTGAGATTTCTCTCTGCCAAGGCGGCCCGGAATGACACCATTCTAAGCTCATTGTACAGAATAGAATTCCCGTTTTGTTAGCCTATGATTGTCTGTCCAAATAGACTCAACCTTACCAACAACTCCCCTATCCTAACTATCTTTGCCACCAGAAAAATTTTAACGATATGCAATTCCCTTCTCCTGTCTCTGCTCAATGGTTGTCTGAATTTCTATCAGCAAGGCTTGCCGGAAATAAGGATGCAACAGCAACCGGCATCAATGAAATTCACAGAGTGAAAAACGGCGATATCGTTTTTGTAGATCACCCCAAGTACTATGATGTATGCCTAAATAGTGCCGCTACATTTATCATCATTAATAAAGAGGTACCCGCTCCTCACGGAAAAACATTGCTTATCACTGATGAACCCTTTGAAGCTTATCTTAAAATTGTAAACCATTTCAGGCCTTTCGAACCTTCTAATAAAATGATCAGTGCGTCTGCCATCATAGATGAAAGTGCCGTCATTATGCCGAATGTATTCATTGGCAACAGGGTGCAGATCGGGAGAGGAAGTATCATTCATCCTAACGTGTCTATCTACGATGATACTATTATCGGAGATCACGTAGAGATTCATTCCGGTACTGTCATCGGCAGTGATGCATTTTATTTCAACTCAAAAAAGAACAGAGAGGTATGGTATAAAAAAATGCAATCATGTGGGATCGCGCACATCGAAAGCAATGTTGAGATCGGATCTAATTGCACCATAGATCGTGGGGTAAGTGATGTAACGAGGGTAGGTGAAGGAACCAGGATAGATAATCTTGTGCACCTTGGGCACGATGTCATAGTTGGGAAAAATTGCTTGATAGCTGCGCAGGTAGGTGTAGCAGGCGGCACTACTCTTGGCAACGGAGTGATACTCTGGGGACAGGTAGGTGTAAACAAAACAATCTCCATCGGAGATAATGCTGTTATTATGGGGCAGTCGGGCGTGGCATCAAATATTGAAGGGAATAAAACTTATTGGGGTACTCCTGTACAGGATTTCCGGGACAAACGTAAAGAGTTGGTATTTCTGAAAAGGCTGCCGGAAATATGGGAGCGCATCAGGCAAAAATCAATTTGATGGCAATGGCTCATAATCGTAAGGAAGCATATCACCTATCTTTTTAAAACCAAGATATCCGTTAATGATCAGCTCTTCCTGCGGATAATAGTAACCATTTTTTTCGATAGACACCGGTTGTGCCGGGTCAAAAATAAAAGTGGAAATCTGAAAATTTTTATTGGTGGTGGGATCAAGCAACAGGTAAGCTACTTCCGGTCGCTCCCGATTGTAAATCGCAGCGACTTCATTTTGAACAGGGGAAACGTGAGCAACCTGTTCACTGTCGGATGTAAACCGCAAAGCACTGTAAGGGTCTTTAACGGTGACCGGAATTTCTTCTGTTGGCGTTTTAAGAATAAACTTCAATGCAAATCCATTTTGCTGCAATTTCTTTTCGTAAAGCGATCGCATAAAATGAAGTAATGAGCCGTAATAGATGCTGTTGCGGTTCTTGGCCCAAATATTTTTTTGCTCAAGGGTGCCTTGCATTTCTTCAAACAAAGGGTAACCTACAAACAAACTGGTGCGTGTATTATAATCGTAAGTAAATGAATCAATCGAGAATTTGAGGACATACCCCAATGCGAAATTGTCAACAATGATTGGTTCCTTAGCAACCACTTTCAGCACATTTCTTTTTTTGAAAGAATAGAAATGCAGCGCTGAGGGATTCCTTAAAATGCATGCCTTTGAAAAATTCGTCTGTCCAATAAAATTCTGAATAAAAAATTGCCCATATATTTCCCATCCATCTTTTACCTCCAGGTCTAAGACAACAGAAATTTCATCAAGAGATTTTTCTTCCGAACCTAATGCTATCACCACATCCTCACCGGCAGACTGTTTACTTACCCTCACGTAGTCAGACTCAAACCCGGTATAGGTAACAGCAAGAGTGTATCCTCCATCCGGAAGTTTGATGCTGAACATTCCGGACGAATCCGTCAGTGTACCTATGGTTGTGTTTTGCGCAGCAACCGAAGCCGCAACAAGTGGCTGACCAGTATTCTTGTCGATTACCTGGCCATGTACCGTATAGGTTTGAGCAGTAACTATTCCTGAGATAAGCAGAAAGTTCAAGAATAGAAAGTGGGTAAGGATCGCCTTCATCATGCTAATAGCAAATATGAGAAAATATTAATGATAAATCAAATAGAAGATTAGCCAAAATCAACTGAATGTAAAAGATTTACGACTTGAATATTTGTAAATTTGCGAATGCTAAAAAAAATTTTTCTTTGCTTGTTTGTCTTGATATCAGTGATGGCCTGCCAGGAACGCAAGACAGTTACTGTGGTTCCTGAAGTTCATAAAAAGGATACTATCCCGGTATTTCCGGTTACGGATTATCTCTTGGGTCAATTGTCAACTATCGAAACATTACAAACAACTCCGGTTAAGATTGTAAATGATGGAAACAAGACAGACTCCGTTTGGATACAAAGAGAAGATGTGAGACCGATTGCGGCTCCGTTCTTGCAACCGGTAATAGATTCTGTAAGCCTGCAGGAATATTTCACCGGCAACTCCTTTCTTGATCAGACTGTAGGCGCCGTTACATTTACTTATGTGCCCAAACCTGATTTCAAGGATGACAGCGGACTGAGAGAGATCAATGTTTATATAGACCCGCAGACAAATAAGGTACAACGAATTTACCTTGTGAAAGAAAAAGGTGACACCACACTGCAACTTACCTGGAAATCCGGATCATGGTTTAGTCTTCGCTCGATTGTAAATGACAAGGTCAAAGAAGAAAAGGTAAAATGGGGATTCAATGATTAGCCCCGTGCAATAGAAGTACCTATTATGACGAAGGATGAATTTCATACTTTAATTAAGACGCTTCCCAATCAACCAGGAATATACAAATACTTCGATGAGAATGCGGAATTGATATACGTCGGTAAGGCTAAGAATATCCGAAAGAGAGTCAGCAGTTATTTCACCAAAACATTCACAGGATACAAGACGCACGAGTTAGTAAAGCGTATTCACCGGATTGAATTTACCATAGTGAATGATGAGAAAGATGCTTTTCTCCTGGAAAACGCATTGATCAAAGAGCACCAGCCTAAGTACAACATCAACCTGAAGGATGACAAGACCTATCCCTACATTGTTATAAAGAATGAACCCTTCCCTCGTATTTTCCTGACACGTACTAAAATCAAAGATGGTTCAGAATACATTGGCCCCTTCACCTCTGTAGGCAAAGTGCGCGAGCTGCTGCAGTTCATCAAAGAATTTATCCCTTTGCGTACCTGCAAGTTGAATCTTACGGATGAAAATATCCAAAAGAAAAAATTCAAGGTATGCCTGGAATATCATTTGGGTAATTGCAAAGGGCCATGTGAAGGATTGCAAAGCAAGGAAGATTATGAAGAAGGGCTTCGGCAAATCAGGCAGATGTTGCGGGGCGATCTGGGCCCGGTAACACAACGTTACAAAGAAGAGATGCAATACTATGCAGAGAAATTGCAATTTGAAAAAGCGGCACAGGTAAAACAAAAACTGGATGACCTGGAGAATTATAAGGCACGATCTGTAGTGGTGAGTAAATCTATTGGCGATGTAGATGTGTTTTCTATCCTGCGTGAAAAAGGCACTGCTTACGTGAATTACCTGATGGTTCAGAATGGAACGGTAGTGCAGACCCATAGCATCACACTGGAACCTAAGTTAGAAGAAACTGACGAAGAGATCTTATTCCTTGCAGTTATCGAACTCAGGAATAAATTCAACAGTCATGCCCCTGAGGTTGTAGTTCCCATAGCAATAGAAGTATCTGAAGGTTCTTTCTTAGTTACAGTACCCAAAGCAGGTGAAAAGAAAAAGTTGCTCGAGCTTTCGGAAAAGAATGTCAATTACTTTTTGTCTGAACTAAAGCGAAAAAAAATGCTGCACCTCGAAGAAAAATCTTCGAAAGAAGCTGACAAAGTGTTACAGCAGTTACAGCAAGACCTTCATCTCCCTCAATTGCCTGTTCAGATAGAATGTTTTGACAATTCCAACTTCCAGGGAAGTTTTCCGGTAGCCGCAATGGTTTACTTCAGAAATGGGAAGCCTGACAAAAATGAATATCGCCGGTTTAACATCAAGACAGTAGAAGGGATTAATGACTTTGCCAGCATGAAGGAGATCGTTTCCCGCAGGTACAAGAGACTTTTAGCAGAAGGGAAATCTCTGCCACAACTCATCATCATAGATGGTGGTAAAGGACAATTGGGTGCTGCTATGGAAGCCATCGAAGAATCCGGAATGAAAGGGAAGGCGACTATTGTAGGCCTGGCAAAAAATGAAGAAGAGATCTTCTTTCCCGGAGATAAAGAATCATTACGTTTGGCCTGGGACAGTGAATCATTGAAACTCATCCGAAGGATACGAGATGAAGTACACAGGTTTGGCATCACCTTTCACAGAAATCAAAGGAGCAAAGGCACTTTTGTAAATGAACTGGAAAAAATAAAAGGCATTGGAAAGGAAACTGCATCCACCTTGTTAAGGCAATTCAAATCCATAAAAAAAATAAAGGAAGCCACCCGAGAGGAATTGGAATCTGCGGTAGGAACTCATCGTGCAGCACTGATCAGAAATCATTTTGAAAACACCCTAAAATAAAAAAAGGGCCAGGATAAAAATCCAGCCCTGTTTTAAAATCCAATATCCTATGAAAAACCGAGACAAATATAGAGGAATTAAATCACAAATTGACTTGCCGGGAAATAATATTTTCTCAGATTCTTAATTCTTTGAATAACAACCACCTTTATTCGCGGTTTCTTGCTTCCATTCATGACCATACTAACTTGATTATCAATAATTCACATAATATTAAAAAGAATATTAACCGTAGAAGTCGAATCGAACACAACCGCCCCCTTTTAGAGAATTACTTATATATTATTTCCAAATGGAAACAATGAATTACAGCCAACCATTTCCTAAACAATAACAGGTGACTGCACTGCCTGCAAAAGCGTGCATCCCAAATTTTCGCCTCTTGTATTATTACAGGTCGGTGGAGACACCGACCTGTAGAGGGTGTTACAGGCGGGTGTCTCCACCCGCCTGCGAAAATTTGGGCTGCACCCCCTGCAAAACCATTAAAGAAATTCAATTTACATTTGCCGCCATTTAAAATAATATCACTAAAGCACAATAGCATGTTAAGAGGATTCATCACAACGATATTTTTGATAACCGGACTTACAACTTTAGCACAAGACCAGACTGTAACAGACCTAAAGAAAAAAGCACTTACTGAAAAAAAATTACCGGCTACTGATAGTGGAAGGATTTGGACGACTGGAGGAACCTTCACCATTAATCTCGGACAGGGCAGCCAGAAAAACTGGGCAGCCGGTGGCGACGATTTCTCATTTTCACTCAATACCTATTTTGGACTTTGGGCACGTTATAAAAAAGATAAGATCAGTTGGGACAACAGTGCCAATTTCAATTATGGAATTCTGAACACTACCAGTCAGGGTACAAGAAAGAATGATGACAGAATTGATCTTTCTTCAAAATTGGGATACGCTCTTTCTAAACACTTGAATGTTGCGTTCCTTGGAAATTTCCAAAGCCAGTTTTCCAAAGGATATAAATATTATGAAGATGCACCACGGGAATTATTATCCAACTTTATGTCGCCGGGATACCTGCTGTTCAGTGTCGGTCTTGACTATAAACCTGTTGACGGGCTCTCCATTTTTGTATCACCACTTACCAGCAGATGGGTATTCGTGATGGACGACAGTCTTTCTGCTAAAGGTGTGTATGGTGTAACTCCTGGCAAACACGTAAAAAATGAAATCGGTGCTTTTGCAAGCATTACATATAATAAGAAGTTCAACAACAAAATTTCTTACTCTGGAAGGTTAGATCTGTTCAGCAATTACAAAAACCATCCTGAAAATATAGATTTCATGATGAACAACATGCTGTCATTTCAATTGTCAAAAATCCTGACTGCCAATGTCGGATTGGACATGATCTATGATGACGATGTAAAATTGTTTGGGCCGAATAATAATTCCCCGGCCTTACAGATCAAACAGGTAATGGGAGTAGGGTTTACAGTGAAGTTGTAATCGGAAATGCTGAGTCGTTGAGACGTTAAGTTCTTAAGTTGTTTTGCCGAACTTACATTTCTATCGATTTGGATAGGTGTTTCGTTGACTAAAAAGTCCTCTAAACATCATATATCTATCATTTACTCTAAACACCCCTAAACAATCTAAACTCTTCTAAACTCCATCCGCCGCGGCGGACTAAACCCTTCCTTCTCAGCTCACTTCGTATCATACGCCCATTTCACTAAAGTAGCTCCCCATGTAAAACCACCTCCGAAGGCAGCAAGCACAATCAGATCACCTTTCTTCAATTTGCTTTCCCATTCCCAAAGGCACAAAGGAATTGTAGCCGAGGTAGTATTACCATAACGTTGAATGTTGATCATCACTTTGTCCATACTCAGTCCCATTCTGTTAGCAGTAGCGTCAATGATTCTTTTGTTGGCCTGGTGTGGTACCAGCCATGCGATATCATCGCCGGTTAGGTTATTTTTTTGAAGTAATTCATAACTGATATCAGCCATGCCCTTCACTGCAAATTTGAAAACGGATTGCCCTTCCTGGTAGATGTAATGTTGCTTTGCCATCACTGATTCTACCGAAGCCGGAGTAGCAGATCCGCCTGCTACCATTTTTAAGAATTGAGCACCTGATCCATCTGACCTCAGCAAGCTATCCTGTATTCCATAACCCTCCGTATTCGGTTCCAGCAATACTGCACCCGCTCCATCGCCGAAAAGTACGCATGTAGTCCGATCACTATAATCAACAATCGCACTCATCTTATCTGTTCCTACAACCACGACTTTCTTGTAGCGCCCGCTTTCTATAAAAGAAGTACCTGTAGTAACTCCATAAAGAAAACCGGAACAAGCAGCAGACAAATCGAACCCAAAAGCGTTCACCGCTCCTATTTTATCACAGATGATATTTGCCGTGGCAGGAAAAGTCATGTCAGGCGTAACGGTACACACAATCATGCAATCAATTTCTTCTGCTTTGATGCCACGCTTATCCAAAAGGTTTTGTACAGCCGGCGCCCCCATGGCTGACACCCCCAAACCCTTCCCTTTTAGAATTCTTCTTTCTTCAATACCTGTGCGGGTTTTGATCCACTCGTCATTGGTGTCCACCATCGTTTCCAACTCGGCATTGGTAAGCCTGTACTCAGGCACATAAGCGCCAACAGCAGTGATGGCAGCGGTTATTTTTTTGTCATTCATCGTTTACTACGTCATTGATTTTAAGGTGCTAAAAGTACGATATAGTTAAGAAAATTATCAGGCTTTCCAATCAACATAATTTCAAACATACATCTGATCTTCCCCCGACAAGGTTCACAGAGGTAACAAACAATTTGATTCTGAAGAAGCAGGACTCGACCTCCAGGTCTGATAAATTGTAAACCCGAATAGTAGTATGCCTAATTAACCCTAAATCCTTATTTTTGACCCCTTGTACTCACCATTATGATCGCATACCTATCCGGAACCTTTTCTTACAAATCACCAGCGATGGTGTATGTAGATGTGCATGGTGTAGGCTATGAAGTAAATATCAGCCTGAATACCTATTCTCAAATTCAGTCATTAAGCGAAGGAAAACTATTCACTTATCTGCAGGTAAAAGAAGATGCACATACTTTGTATGGATTTTTTGATCTGCGTGAAAAGGAAATGTTTACCTTGCTGCTGAGTGTGTCGGGAGTAGGCGCAGCCACTGCCCGCATGATGCTGAGCAGTATGAAGCCGGACGAGATTACCAATGCCATTGTAATGAATAACCCACGGGCATTAGAGAGTGTAAAAGGAATCGGGAAGAAGACAGCAGAAAGGCTGGTGCTGGAGTTAAGAGACAAGATAGGAAAAGGAACAAATATACCTGCAACGGGGCCATTGAATGGCAATACTTTAGGCGTAGATGCGTTAAATGCATTGGTAGCTCTTGGCATCAGCCGCCCTGTAGCAGACCAGGCCATTAAAAAAGTAACACAATCTGAACCTTCAATTACACTATTAGAAGACCTTATAAAAAAAGCATTGAAAGCCATTTGAGATAACTCTACCCTAATTAGCTCGTGGATGATCCCTAAAGAAACTATTAGTCTTCCGGTAAGATTAATAAGATGTGGCTTTCTCATTGTGTTGGTTGCAGTGCTCTCATCTGTTGCCTATGGGCAGAATAATATTCCCTCCGGAAACAACAAGGTCAAGGATACGTTACCATTTCCCATTCATGACCGGCGCGGAGACTTTCTGGCACATCCGCCATCCGTCTATGATCTGAAGCTTCCGCCAAACATTACAGATTCCATAGCTTACGATCCTTTATCGAAGACCTATCTCGTATATGAAAAAATAGGCAATAGGTATTACCGCACACCTACTTATTATACAGAAGAAGAATTCAGAGCCTTGCAGGCACGTAAGCAGGAGATGGATTATTTTAAACAAAGAAGCAATACACTCTCGCTCCTGAATCGTGGACGCATCAAACCAAAGTTGAGCCTCTATGATAACTTGTTCAACCGACTTTTTGGAAATGGCAAAATAGAAATTCAACCGCAGGGAAATGTGGACATCACTGCAGGATACCAGGGGCAGAATATCAAGAACCCAACACTACCTGAAAGAGCGAGAAAGAATGGTGGGTTCGATTTCAACATGAATGCACAACTTAATGTGAATGCAAATATTGGTGACAAATTAAAATTCCCCATCAGCTATAACACATTGGCCAATCTCGACTTTGCCAACCAATTGAAATTAGACTATACCGGGAAGGACGATGAGATTATCAAACGATTCGAAGCAGGTAATGTTTCATTGCCCAACAGGAGCACGCTCATTCCGGGAGCACAATCACTCTTTGGAATCAAAACCCAATTGCAATTTGGGAAACTGTATATCACCGGTGTGCTATCCAGCCAGAAATCGCAAAGAGAAAGTGTAAACCTGCAGGGAGGTTCTGCTACGCAAGACTTCGAATTCAAAGCAGATGACTATGAAGAAAACCGTCACTTCCTGCTGGCGCAATATTTCAAAAATAATTACAACAAAGTGATGAGCAATCTGCCGGCAGTGACCACACCGGTGCAGATATTGAAAATGGAAGTTTGGGTCACTAATAAAAATAGTGTAACACGAGACACGCGTGAAGTAGTTGGTTTGATGGACCTGGGAGAAAATAATCCTTACCATCCATTCACTGTGAAAGGCGCTATGCCTGACAATGATGCCAACGATGAATACAGCAGCATACTGGCAAACCCCAACAGCAGAAACGGTACGCTCATCACTAACCAGCTCATCGGTATGGGACTAAGCCCCGTGCAGGATTTCGAAAAAACTTATGCGAGAAAATTAGACAGTACTCAATATATTTATAATCGTCGTGTAGGATTCTTATCACTGAGTCAGCCGCTTCAACCGGATGAAATTTTAGCGGTGGCGTTTCAATATTCTTACAACGGAAAAATTTACCAGGTCGGAGAATTCTCTACCGATGTACCACCAGACTCTGCCAGCAGTAATCAGAAAATTCTTTTCCTGAAACTATTGAAAGCTACATCGCAACGTCCCGCACTTCCTATCTGGGGGCTGATGATGAAAAACGTGTATAGTGTAGGATTTGGCTCGCTGGACCGCCAGGATTTCGAATTGAATGTATTGTATGAGCAACCCGGATATGGCGCCAAACGTTACATACCATTCGGTGATCTGAACCAGGGTACACCGCTCATCAGTCTTGTAAATCTTGACCGGCTCAATAATCAAAATGATCCGCAGCCTGATGGTGTATTCGATTATGTGGAAGGCTATACGGTCTTGAGCCAATACAGCAGAGTTATTTTTCCATTGCTCGAACCATTTGGCCGCGATCTCTCTCCAAAAATATTCAGCAATCCTGCAATGGGTGCTGATAGTTTATTTTATCCACTGTATGATAGTATCAAAACGACGGCTATCAATCAATTTCCCAACCTCGATCGTTTCATGCTGAAAGGCTCAGCAAAGACGTCCTCGACATCTGATATCAGTATTGGTTACAATATTCCTCCGGGATCCGTATCAGTAACTGCAGGCGGGCAACAGTTACAGGAGAATATTGACTACACCATCAATTACGACCTGGGAACAATTAAAATCATCAACCAGGCCATCATCAACGCAGGACTACCGGTGCAAGTCAATTTTGAAAACAATGCCACATTCGGCATGCAGCAAAAAAGTTATCTCGGTCTTCGATTCGATTACCTGATGAAGAATACTGCCAAAGAACAGTTATCACTGGGTGGTACTATTGTAAGGTTGAGTGAAAGACCATTCTTTACAAAAGTGGATTACGGTGAAGACCCGATCAGGAATACCATGTATGGCCTTGATGTAAGCTACAAGCGTGATATGCCACGGCTAACTAAAATTCTCAACAAACTTCCGTTCTATTATTCTACCGCCCCTTCCTCTATCAATGCTTACGCGGAAGGAGCCTTCTTCAAACCGGGCCATGCACCTCAAATAGGAAGGGGACAGAAGGGAGTTATTTACATCGACAACTTCGAAGGAAGCCGCAGCAATATCGATTTGCGATTCCCTCCTATCAGTTGGATACTTGCATCGACTCCTGAAGGAGCAACTGATGAATTTGGAACAGTATTATTTCCGGAAGCAGCTACCAGCAACAGTCTCGATTATGGAAAGAACCGGGCAGCGTTATCATGGTACCAGATAGAACCTACGCTCCAGGATCCGAAAAATATTAACAACCCTCTTCGCGGAAATAAGGCAGCGCTCTCCGATCCACGTGTAAGAGCTATTTCACAGACAGAAATATTTCCGCAAAGGACGACTGACTTCGGACAAAACCAATTGATCACTTTCGATCTGTCATACTATCCTAAAGACAGAGGGCCTTATAACTATGAAACTTCTCCGGCAAATATCGACGGCAACGGAAAACTCCTGAACCCGAAGGCAAAATGGGGAGGCCTCATGCGATCCATAGATCAAACCGATTTCGAATCTGCCAACATTGAATATATTGAAATGTGGGTACAGGATCCATTCATCCTGGATCCGACCAGCAGTGGTGGTAAGTTTTACATCAATCTTGGAAACATTTCTGAAGATGTATTGAAAGACTCCAGGAGATTTTATGAGAATGGATTACCTACCCCTAATCTTCCTGCCCAGGTGGACAACTCTGTATGGGGTGTGGTACCGCGCAATCCTACACAGGTAACCAATGCATTCAGCAACGACCCGCGCGACCGGCCTTACCAGGATGTGGGCTATGATGGATTGACAGATAGCGCAGAAGTGAATTACAGGAAAAATGATTATCTGAATGTACTCGCTGCAAACTTTGGTACCAATTCTAAAATATACCAGGACGCTTTGGCTGATCCTTCAGCAGACAATTACCAGTATTATCGTGGGAGTAAATTAGATGCAGAAAATGCCGGAATTCTTGAAAGATACAAGCGCTATAGCAATCCACAGGGCAACTCTCCCATTGCCAATAACAATGATCAGTTTTCATCTGCGGCAACGTTGTATCCTGACCAGGAAGATGCAAACCATGATAATACACTGAATGAAACAGAAGAATATTTCCAATATGTAGTAAATCTGAAACCACCCACCGCACCTGAAATGACGATTGGCAGCAATTATATTGTTGACAAGAAAGTAGTCGGAGTAAAATTGGTGGATGGTAATGTGCGTAATGAGACCTGGTATCAATTGAGAATTCCGATTGACAGCTACACGAAGAAAGTAGGAAACATTCCTGATTTCAAATCTATTCGTTTCATCAGAATGTTCCTGACCGGATTCGAAGACAGTGTTACTGTTCGTTTTGGAAAATTAGATTTGGTTAGAAATACCTGGAGAAAATTCCAATATAAATTAGATACAACAGGAAATTATACACAGTCAGACATTAATGACTTCAATGTAGGCGCAGTAAATATTGAAGAGAATGACAAACGTCAACCGTTGCCTTACCGTACTCCCCGCGACATCATCAGAGATCAGACAGTAAGTAACAATGGCGTGAACCTGCTTCAAAACGAACAGTCACTTACACTGCAATTCAACAACCTGCAGAAAAGTGATGGCAAAGCTGTTTTCCAGACTTTCAGCAACAGGGATCTTCGTCAATTCAAATCATTGCAAATGTACATCCATGCTGAGCGCAATGGAGAAACAACGCTCAATGACCAGGATTTGACAGCAGTCATCAGAATCGGTAGTGATTTCGTCAGCAACTATTATGAAGTACGCATACCATTGAAGTTGACGCCGCTCAATTCAGGGTTAGACCCGAATAGCGATGCATACAACGATACGCTCTGGATCAAAAGCAATAACCTTGATTTGAGTCTTACAGCGCTTACTACACTGAAAACAGACAGGAATCTTTCTAACTCTCCCATCAATAAAATCTACAGTGAACTGAGGTCTAACGGTCATACCTATTCTATAATGGGTAACCCGAACCTGGCAGAGATCAAAGGTATTTTGATGGGGGTAGAAAATACAAATTCTGTATCAGCTACCGGGGAATTGTGGTTCAATGAACTCAGACTTTCATCCATAGATGATAAAGGTGGCTGGGCTTCTCTTGCACGCATAGACGCAGCACTGGCAGACCTTGGCACTATCAGTATTTCTGCTAACACACACAGTGCAGGATTTGGTAACCTCGAACAAAAGATCAATGACCGGTTCAAGGATAATTTCGTTCAGTTTGACGCGGCAGCAAACCTCGAACTCGGAAAACTGTTACCGCGTGAAGCCGGAATGACGATACCTTTTTATGCAAGTATCAATAAGACAATCAGCAAACCGGAGTATGATCCTTTTGATAAAGACCTGACACTAAGAAATAAACTACGCTATGCACAGTCCGCACATGAACGCGATAGCATCAGGAAGAATGCTATTGACTATGCAAGTTCTAAAACAGTAAGTTTTACCAATGTACATAAGAACCGGACAAACAATAAAAAACCAAAGCCCTGGGACATAGAAAACATTGATATCAGCTATGCATACACGAAAACAGAGGCACACAGCCCACTGATAGAATACAACAACGTAACAAAACAACGCGGCGGAATCGGATACAACTTCACGACACAGCCAAAGTATATTGAACCTTTCAAAAAATTATTCAAGAAATCGAAAACACATTGGTTTGATCTCATAAAGGATTTTAATTTCAATCCTATTCCATCACAACTTTCCTTCAAGGCGGATATATTCAGGCAGTTTGGCGTTATCAAGCCGCGAAGCATAGGAGTTGATAAATATCCCACAAAAGAAACTTACGACAAGTATTTCACCTTTGACCGCAACTACATTCTGAGGTGGAACTTCACCCGGTCATTGAGCCTCGATTATTCAGCGCTTAACAATGCACGAATAGACGAGCCTTACGGCAGATTGGACACTAAAGAAAAGAAGGATACCGTAAGAAAAAATTTCTGGAAAGGCGGTAGGAATATTGCTTTCAATCAAACCATCGGACTCAACTATGATGTACCGCTCAGCAAATTTCCTGTTACCGACTGGACTACTTTGCAATTGCGTTATACCGCCAACTACCGTTGGATCGGTGCGAGCCGTCTTGCCGTTGATCTTGGCAACTTCCTCGAAAATGGTCAACAGGAAGAAGCCACACTGCAAATGGACTTTACCAAGTTGTACAATAAGAACAAATGGTTGCGTTCTCTTGGTCAACCAAAGCAAAAAAATGCACCCGCCGATACTTCAAAAAATAAGTCAATCAAAACAGAAAGTGCACTAAACAGCGGTGTTGCACGCTTCTTTGGAAAACTGATCACCAGCATAAAATCTGTCAATGCCACCGTTTCACAAACAGCCAATACAAGAATGCCGGGTTATACAGATAGCACACGTTTTCTCGGACAAAACTGGAACAGCATGGCTCCCGGTTTCGATTTCATATTAGGTATGCAACCTGATACCAACTGGCTCAACCGTGCTGCAGCAAAAGGCCTGATATCGAGAGACTCCAATTTTAATGACCTTTTTGTGCAATCTTTTGATCAACGCATCAGTGTGGGAGCACAGATAGAACCGATAACTGACCTGGTCATCAACCTGAACCTGGAAAAAACTTTCTCAAAGGATTATTCTGAGACTTTCAAAGACACAACGGCAACAGGAAATGGATTTGCACATCTCAGTCCTTATGTCAATGGTAGTTTTAATGTCACCTACATTTCCTTTAATACTTTATTTGAAAAATATGATCCGAACAGGGTATCGAATACCTTCCTGAAATTCCAGGAATACAGGCAGATAATATCACAAAGATTGGGACTGAACAATAAGTACAACCAACTGGCAGGTAATCCTGTAGGGCCAGACGGTTATGCGATGGGATATGGACGATATGCGGTAGATGTGCTGGTACCCGCGTTCCTGGCAGCATACACCGACCAGGACCCAAGCAAGATTTCGCTTATCAAGCAGGGGAATTCCAATATTAAGTCTAATCCTTTCAGGGGCATTATTCCGAAACCCAACTGGCGTGTGAGCTATACGGGACTGAGCCGCATCCCGGGACTTGATAAGATCTTCTCCAACTTTGCTATCAACCATGCATATACGTCAAATGTCGGAATGAACAGTTTCACCTCAGCATTGAGATACCAGGATATTGATCGCTATAATTTCCCGTCATTTATTGACAGTGTTTCTGGCAACTATATTCCCTATTTCCTTGTGCCGAATATTACGATTCAGGAGCAATTCGCACCACTGTTCGGAATTGATGTAGGCCTTACCAACCAATTGAATTTTAAATTTGATTACAATAAATCAAGACAGCTCAGCCTGAGCCTCGTTGACTTCCAATTGAGCGAAGTACGATCCACAGAATATACATTCAGTGGTAGTTTCAGAAAGCGCGGATTGAAGATGCCATTCAAACTGCCATTTACCAAGAAGGACACTAAGAAACTTGATAATGAAATCCGGTTCCAGCTCGATTTTCGTGTAAGGGATAATGTGAGCAGTAACAGCAGGCTGGATCAGAACAGTAGCTTTGCCACGAATGGCAGCAAGGAAATTACAATCAGTCCTACCATTGATTACTACATCAGCAACCGGGTGAATGTGAAACTTTATTTCGATCAGAGAAGAGTGAATCCATACATTTCATCATCGGCGCCTACAGTGGATACGAGGGCAGGTGTTCAGGTGAGGATTTCACTTTCGCAATAAAAGTATTTGGCGTGAATCAAATCAGGAGAATGTCTTCTTCAGTGTGGCAATCAAAATCCCTTTAAAATAAATCTGCAATACATAAGTACCCTGTTTCAGATTATTGGTGCTGAGTGAAAAATTAATTCTCTGTTCAGGCTTGTCAAAATGCAGCCTGGTGCTGTAAAGTTTTCTTCCGTCGGGGGTATCAAAATAACCGGATTCCCATGGCCCGTTAATCAAAACTTTGCCATCAGGATCGACAACTACGGCCATCAATTCTCCTGATGAGATACCAGCGGCTTTCACGAAAAAACTTCCTCTGAGAAAATTGGCTCCTGACGCATCAGAAGTTACCGACATATCTCCGGCGAGTGCGAATAAATTCACATTTGATACAGTGACGGGCGTTTCGGCGGGTACCTCTGCAGGGATGGTATTATCTTTTCCCTTAGGTGTTGGTGCTTTACTTTCTTTCCTACCCAATTTAGTCACTGCTCTTTCAAGCTGCTTATTTTTTGCAATGATTGATTTATTTTCTAATTCAAGATTCTTCAGGTTTTCTTCCAACTGACGGATCTTTTGAGATGCAGCAACAGAATCAGGCGCCTTCTGGTTGTCGAGTAGTGCCTTGATCTCATTTTGCAATTGCTCCATTTGCGCCAACTTTTGCTGCAGTTCACCCGTATCCGTGCTTACAGGATTATGTACCACAGTCTGTATCGTTTCCCCTTCCGGACTCTGTACATTCACATTCTTTGCAGGAGCATACACGGTATCCCTGACTATGCGACTGTTATTCTCTGCGAAAAATGCCCGATACCCCCAGATAGAAAGGAAAACAATGGAAACGGTAATGAATATAAGAGCGGCCAATGAGACCAGAAAGTATTTAGAATTCCGCATCCACAATTTTTTTGTACCACAAATTTAAGAGTGTTTTACTGACGGATACTCTCATTTACATAAGCAGATATCCAGCCTACCTGTCCATTCTTTACCAGGTAAAACTGCTTCTTCTCATAAACTCCTTCGAACTGCCTCATGATCTTCAAGAGAAGCCCGGTACCGGCAAGCATTGCCTGCTGGTCAAATACTTTATTGACAATGCCGGCAGCTTTTTTCACAGCAGCTTTTTCTTCCGGAGTTCCTTTCAATTTCTTACTCAATTGATCTGCTTTTACGGCATCATAATTTGTGTACAGTCCATTTAAGAATTTTTCAACTTCCTGGTAAGTAACCGGAACTACCGGGTTACTCAGCATTTCAGGATGTAGCAAAGTAGCTACAGCCCAGGCGGCCCCCCCACTGAAGGCAATATTATCGCTCATGTTGTATGCACCACTTACATTTACCGCATAGATCACTTCCTTATTGGCGTCGCCAGCGAGCACGCGCTGCAATTGCTTGTAATAATCGTCTAATGTCTTATCACTACTCATCCTTTCTGAGGCTGCATTGGCAATACTCTTGGTTCCCCAATTCAATGAAAACAATTTGATATGATCCGTTCCTGGACCTGGGAAATATCCTCCTTTTGTGTTTCCACTTCCGATATCAATGAGAAATGTATTGAATCTCTTATCATCAGGTACGATCCCCAAATGAGACAACCTTGCTTCTTCCTCGGGAGTAATAACAACGACTTTCCTCTGTGGTTCTTTGATCGCAATCCGAAATGAATCCACCAATTTATTGATCCAATTAGTCTTGTCCAAACGTTCTGCGGTAACCTTTACACCACTGCTGACTACGGTATAAATTTTATTACTCGCTACATCATATTGATTCATGGCACTCTTGTACAATCCTGCAAAACCTTTTACAGTATTTTTAAATGTTTCCGGAGTGAAAGAGATGAAATCCGAATTGATAGATGAATCCAGCACAATATTAAAATCTGTATTCCTATCGTTCTTTGCAACTTCGACAAGGCTCAACTTAACCCCTTTTGAACCGACTTCAATCCCTGCGTAAAGTGTGGATCTTTTGTATTTTAATTTCAGATTATTCTGAGCGCTTGTCGGCTGGATAAAAAAGCAAACCAGAATTAAACACAAGCAAATAGATTTAGATGTTCTCATTCGAATTCAGTTTGCAGTAAAAATACCGTAAAAGATGTATCCACACAGCGTTTGAGCAGGATTTGTGAATAGAATGTGCATATCAGGAATCCAACATTTTATCGCAAAGAACAGTCAGCAGTTTTGCTGAAAGTCTTCACCAGGATTTCAAGAATTATTATACTTTTCCAACTGGCTCAAAATTGCAGAAGGCAAAATCTTTATTTCTAAAATTTAATTTTTTTACCTGAAATACCACTCCTATATTTGCAATCCCAAAAAAAAGGGAGCATAGCTCAGTTGGTTCAGAGCATCTGCCTTACAAGCAGAGGGTCCGCGGTTCGAGCCCGTGTGCTCCCACAAAAACACCTCGTTAATAACAACGGGGTGTTTTTATTATATGAATTACCATGTTTACATATTATTCTCTCTTTCCCTCAATAAATACTATGTAGGATATACTTCTGATATTTTGGAAGAAAGACTTCGCAGGTACAATACAAACCACAAAGGCTTTACGGGTAGATATTGTGATTGGAAAGTGCAAACTCTTTAGAGGCAACGGCCCATGTGGTGGAGAGTGGGGAAATAATGCCATTTAATGGGGGAATTCTTTCCAAATTACATAAAACATAATCATCTCATTTCTCAGCATACCTATTCAAAAGCCAACTAGACGCATACCACCGCAAGCCGCTTTTATTGCGCTCCAACCCAATTACCAAAGAAGCCAGCAAGGATTTTCAAAATTTAATCCTGTTTTCACAAAACTGATTTTTTCTGATTCAATCTGGTAGCATCATTGCATGGTAACAATAAAAAAAGATCATGAAACGAAGTATCAAAAGCATGGTAAGCTATAGTCTCAAAGAAACTGACGGTGAACTTGGACGTATAGAAGATTTCTACTTTGATGATCAAACGTGGGGTGTACGTTATCTCATTATCAAAACAGGTAATTGGTTTTCGAACAAGAAGGTACTCATCTCCCCATCTGTTATTTCGAAAACTGACTGGAAGCGCAAAGAATTCGTAGTAAACCTTACCAGGAATCAGATTGAAAACAGCCCGGATATAGACACCGAAAAACCAGTATCACGGCAACATGAAAAGCAGTTATCATCCTATTACCTATGGGATGATTATTGGCAGGACGATGCACATGGCGGAGCAATTTTTGGGATGATGCCCGACGAACTTTATGACGAGGATGAATCCCGCGAGGAGCCACAGGAAATTCCTCCACAAATAAGCTCTAACTATGATCAACACCTATGGAGTACCTCCAAAGTGCTGGGTTATAAGATTCATGCAACTAATGGAGAAGTAGGAGAAGTAACCGATTATATTATTGATTATATTACCTGGAAGATTGACTTTCTGGTAGTGTCAACTGGCAATTGGCTGAATAAAAAAAATATATTACTGGCAACAAAATGGATTAAGGAAGTGAATTGGGATAATTCTGTGGTTATTGTGGAAATCTCAACAGAGAACGTCGAGGGGAGTCCAGAATATAATGAGTCCGAAGGAGTGAATGAAGCTTACGAAAAGAATCTTTACGACTACTATGGCCGTGC
Source organism: uncultured Ginsengibacter sp. (assembly GCA_964526985.1). Lineage (GTDB taxonomy): Bacteria > Bacteroidota > Bacteroidia > Chitinophagales > Chitinophagaceae > Ginsengibacter. The sequence continues at coordinate 79,811 of CAZGNJ010000009.1, forward strand.
TAAAAAATCCTGACCACCTAAGTTTATTTTGATTGCAAAACCAGTAATGGCACTGTAGTCTGGTAACTCATTTCTGCCGTATGGTTTTTGAGGAAGAGCCTCTCGAACAAACCATGCTTGTGAGCTACCATTGCGAGGATGTCTGTATTTTTTGCACTGACAAACCTTTGAATACTTTCAACTATCTTTTCACCATAGATGGTAACAAACTGGCGCTTCTGATTCGAGAATGCCTGGCTGGTTTTCATTTTCCCGATTGCCTTTTCGGCGGATAAACCTTTATTGTTCTTTTGAACATTGACGATATAGATTTTTGAATTGAATTTTTTAGATATCTCCATGAGCCTGGTATAATGATTCAGTTCAGTTTCTGAGCTAAAATCTGCAGCGAGAACAATGGCTTCAATTGGATTGAATACAGCCTTTTCGGGAATTACAAAAACAGGAATCGCAGATTTTCGAATGAATTCTATTGTCGTACTTCCAAATAGGGAATTGCTCTTTCCTTTTCCTTTCATTCCCATAACAATCAATTCTGCCCGGATTTCATTTGCGACGGTAAGGATGGTGTCGGATGTAATCCCTTCCATGACCAACCCTTCGATATTACTGTTACGAATACTTGAGAGCATTTTTACTTCCTTAGCCATGAGGATTTTATTATTCTCCAGCACTTCGGCCTGTGTAGTCATAACAAATGCCAGGACAGAATCATCGACTAATAATATGGGAGCCTGAACATTGAGCAACGTTACCTTTGCCCCAAAGTGAGCAGCAAAGGAGACAGCGTATTTTGCTGCGGTTCGTGATGCTTTGGAAAAGTCTGTGGGTACCAATATGTGCTTCATGATATCAATGAATAAGGTGATAATTTGAATGTTCAAAACTATCTTCTATTTGAAGCAATTAACCTAACTGAAGTCACCGGGTTTGATGATTGATGTCATGAAAAAATTATCCAGGAAAAGTGCAGGGAATCAGAATTGCCTGAACCTCTCAAATGCTTCTCTTTCCAGCATTTTCCTATGATCGGGATCGGAGATGGCAATTACTGATTTGGCCCGTTCACGCTTCTTTCTTCCATACAAATTGGCAACGCCATATTCCGTAACGATGTATTGCGCATGTGCTCTTGTAGTAACAATGCCGGCGCCTTGTTTGAGAAAAGGAACAATTTTACTAGCTCCTTTGGAAGTGGTGGAAGCCAATGCGATAATGGGTTTGCCGCCCTCAGACAATGCTGCACCACGGATGAAATCCATTTGTCCGCCGACACCGGAATAATGGTAGGTACCAATAGAATCTGAACAAACCTGCCCCGTAATATCTACTTCTATTGCGCTGTTGATTGCAGCCACTTTCGGATTTGTTCTGATGACTGCCGTGTCGTTGACATAATCAATATTCATCACCAGCACTTCCGGGTTATCATGTACGAAGTCATACAGTTTTCTGCTGCCAAGCAGAAAGCCGGTTACTATTTTGCCACGGCATCTTTTTTTGTGTTGATTGGTGATGATGCCTTTTTCTACCAGTGGAAGAATGCCATCAGAAAACATTTCTGTATGAACACCTAATTCTTTATGTCCCGAAAGGCTGGCCAGCACTGCATCAGGTATAGAGCCAATTCCGGTCTGGATGGTAGCACCATCTTCAATCAAGCCCGCGCAGTAGGCACCGATTTTTTTGTTTACTTCAGAGATGTCGCCATTTGAGGCTACTTCCGGAAGCGGGTGATCGGCGTACACCACTGCATCAAACTGATCAATCGGGACCATCCCGTCACCAAAAGTTCTGGGCATGTTAGGATTCACCTGCGCAATTACATATTTCGCCATCTTCACCGCCGTTGCTGCCACATCTACCGAAGTGCCCAAAGAACAATAGCCGTGCTTGTCAGGCAGCGACACATGCACCATCGCCACATCTATTTGAATAATTTTCCTGCGAAACAGGTTGGGTATCTCACTCAGGAATACAGGAATGTAATCGCCGCGTCCTTCGTTCACCGCCTTCCTCACATTTGCACTCACAAATAAGGAATTGATAAAAAAACTATCACTGTATTTTTCATCGGCAAAGAGTGCAGCGCCCTGGCTGCTGATACTGATCAGTTCTACATTGGTCAACTCATGCGCCCGTTCCACCATTTTTTCTAAGAGTAAATGAGGTGTGGCTGCACCGCCATGCACAAAGACTTTGTCGCCTGATTTGATAACTTTTACCGCCTCTTCTGCTGAAATATAATTTGTCAATTTGATTCTAATTTTTTTAATTGAAATAGATATTACTTGTAAGATGCCAAAAGTAGAATGTAATTGTAGGGAAGAAAATGATATGAATCATCAAACCGGATAGGAAACTTTTATACAGACATTTTTTCAATGACTACAATCAGCATTTAGCATGAGGAATTACATGTTAATGAAAGATAGCAGTTGCGAAATTGCACTTTTAATGTATCCGCCGATTGTCATGAGTAATTATAAAGAATCAAAAAATAAACTTTAAAATATTCTGGTAAAATGAAAAAGATTTTAAAAGCACTATTGGTCGTCATAATCATTGCTTTTGTCGCAATACAATTTATACGACCTGCGAAAAATTCAGGTGTGGAAGTCGCCGAAAGTAACATTACAGCAAAGTATGCTGTTCCCGAAAATGTACAACAGGTATTGAATGTTTCCTGTTACGATTGCCATAGCAACACCACACATTATCCGTGGTACAATAATATTCAGCCGGTAGCCTGGGTGCTTAATGACCACATTGTAGAAGGAAAGAAAGAATTGAATTTTTCCGCATTCACCACTTATCCGGTATGGAGGCAGTATAAAAAGTTTAAAGAGATTGGCAAGGAACTAAAGGAAGGTGATATGCCAATGGCTTCTTACACTTTATTGCACAGAAACGCAGCTTTGACATCTGAACAAAAATCAGCTATTCTGGATTGGGCGGCCAACGCAATGAAAGATATGGAAACAAAGTATCCCGCAGATAGCCTGGCACAACCGAAAAAAGGATAAACTTATAAAAAATGAAATTTCTTATGCTCAAGTGAAAAAATTATTCGCCATATTGTTTCTGATTGTTTACCTCTTCTCAACGACTGAATTTTATCAATTGCTGAAATTGCCGGTTGTAGCAGCGCATTATATGGAGCACAAAAGGAATAGCAGTCATATTACTATTGCACAGTTTCTGCGAATTCATTACCTGATGGACATCAAGGACGCGGATTATGAAAGAGACATGCAGTTGCCTTTTAAAACGCAGGACAAGCACATAGCAGTAGTTACCAATATCTACACACCTTTGAATAATGGTGTTAGTATTTCAATGCCATTGATTTTTATTGAAGATAATAGCTACAAAACGAACGATAGCGATTTACCGGCGACCTGCACAACCGATATATGGCAGCCGCCAAGAGTTTGCTGATGATTATCCCATGCATTTTGCATTTCTATTTACCATAGAAAAAATTATTCATTACGTTATAAAAATTATCAGCAATGAACCCAACTCACATTCATTTGCTGCTGAATCATTTCCCTATAGTTGGAACTTTGATAGGCAGCGCCATTTTACTATACAGTATTATCAAGAATCAAACCAGTGGTAAGGCCACCGGTGCAGTAATCATCGTCATTATGGCTGTTATTGCCCTACCGGTGATGCTTACAGGGGAACCTGCAGAGCATGCAGCAAAACAAATTAGCGGTATTTCCAAAGCTACGATTCACGACCATGAAGAGATGGCAGAAAAAGCCATCTGGCTGATGGAAATCACCGGTCTTGCCTCATTAATTGCCTTGGTTCTTCATAAAATAAAATCCCTCTTAACGCCAAAAGCATTCTTTGTGGCATTTCTGTTTTCTTTTGCTGCTTTCTTAACCATGGCGTGGACAGGCTATTCAGGAGGAAAAATAAGACATCCAGAGACTTCAAAAACATTTATCACAACCGAGGTGAGAGGGAGTCATTCAAACCTTCAAAATAAATAACCGGTATGCTCAACAAAATCATAGAATTCTCAATAAAAAACAAACTCATAGTCGGGCTTTTTGTTATCGGATTGATTATTTACGGAAGTTTTCAATTCACCAAACTACCTATTGATGCGGTACCGGACATCACCGACAACCAGGTACTGGTTATCACCATTGCACCTTCGTATGGCGCTACAGATATTGAAAGGCTGGTTACATTCCCGATAGAACAGGCCAACAGCAACATTCCCGGAACAAAACAAATCCGCAGTTTTTCAAGGTTTGGTTTGTCATTGGTCACTATCGTGTTTGACGATAAAACCGATGTGTATTGGGCACGGCAGCAGGTGGCCGAACGGCTGCAGCAGGTACAATCCCAAATTCCGCTGGATATTGGCAGTCCTGAATTAGGGCCTGTTACCACAGGTCTTGGAGAAATATATCAATATATGGTAAAGCCCAAAAAAGGTTATGAAACCAAATTTGATGTTACCGAATTGCGAACCATACAGGACTGGATTGTAAGACGTCAACTGCTTGGCGTGAAAGGCGTGGCAGAAGTGAGCAGTTTTGGGGGCAAGCTGAAGCAATACAGTGTAGAAGTAAATCCCAACAAATTGCAGGCGCTCGGCATTACTATCAATGATGTATTCACAGCGCTGGAAAATAACAACCAGAATACGGGTGGCGCCTATATTGAAAAAGGGCCAACAGTATTGTATATACGGAGCGAAGGGCTGATTGGAGCTGTTGAAGACATTGAGAATATTACTATCCAAAACGCAAAGAGCGAAAAGCCTTTGTTCATCAGGGATGTAGCCGATGTCAAAATCGGAAACGCTGTGCGATACGGCGCCATGATATACAATGATGAGGGAGAAGTGGCCGGGGCCGTTGTGATGATGCTGAAGGGCGGTAATAGCAATGAGGTTATCAAAAATGTAAAAGCCCGTATTGCCCAAATTCAAAAAACATTACCCGAAGGCGTAGTGATAGAACCTTTTCTTGACCGGACAAAAATGGTGAACAATGCCATCAGCACTGTCAAGACGAATTTGATGGAAGGTGCGCTGATTGTAGTCTTTGTGCTGGTGCTCTTTCTGGGAAATTTCAGAGCAGGTTTGCTGGTGGCCTCGGTCATTCCGCTTTCCATGTTGTTCGCCGTTTGCATGATGAATGCTTTTGGAGTGAGTGGCAACCTGATGAGCCTTGGTGCGTTGGATTTCGGATTGATTGTAGATGGTGCGGTCATCATCGTGGAAGCCGTTATGCACCAGCTTTCCCATAGCAAAAAATTTGAAGTTGTAAACCGGTTGCAGCAAAACCAAATGGATGAAGAGGTGAAAAAAAGTGCAGGAAAGATGATGAACAGTGCCGTGTTTGGTCAAATCATTATTCTCGTTGTTTACCTGCCGATACTGACATTGCAGGGTATAGAAGGCAAAATGTTTAAGCCGATGGCGCAGACGGTTGCCTTTGCTCTGTTGGGTGCTTTCCTGCTTTCGCTCACTTATATCCCGATGATGAGCGCGTTGTTCCTGAGCAGGAATATCAAACACAAAAAGAATCTTTCTGACAGGGTAATGGAAAAGGCAGAACGCGTTTATCAATCTGCATTGAGTAAGGTACTCAGGTTTCCCAAAATGGTCATTGGTTCTGCGCTGGTCATATTTGCCATAGCAATTTACACACTGACAACTTTGGGCGGAGAATTTATTCCGGCTTTGGAAGAAGGCGACTTTGCGGTGGACACAAGGGTATTAACCGGGAGCAACCTGAATACAACCATTGAATACACTACAAATGCTGCCCACATTTTGAAATCGCAGTTCCCGGAAGTAGAAAAAGTAGTAACAAAAATAGGAAGTGGCGAAGTACCCACCGACCCTATGCCAATGGAAGCCAGCGACATGATGGTGATATTGAAACCTAAAAAAGAATGGACATCCGCAAAAACATTCAATGAATTAGCGGAAAAAATGGGGAACGCTTTGCAGGCCGTACCCGGCATTACCGCAGGATTCCAGTATCCCGTTCAAATGCGTTTTAATGAACTGATGACCGGTGCGCGCCAGGACGTAGTAGTAAAAGTATTTGGAGAAAACTTAGACAGTCTTGCCAATTATGCAGCACAATTGGGCGCTATCGCCGGCAGCATTCAGGGAGCTAAAGATGTTTATATAGAACCGGTAACCGGGCTGCCGCAAATTATCATTGATTATAACAGAAACACGATTGCACAATACAAAATGAGCATTGCCGAGGTGAACCGCGTGGTGAACATGGCCTTCGCCGGACAGAGCAGCGGAAAAGTATATGAGGGCGAAAAACATTTTGACCTGGTGGTTCGTCTTACAGGTAACCAGCGGCAAAATCTGAAGGATGTACAAAATCTGTTGATTCCTTCACCATCGGGAGGCCAGATTCCGCTATCACAGTTAGCCACCGTTTCCATAAAGGACGGCCCTAACCAGATACAGCGCGAGGACGCCAAACGCAGAATTATCGTGGGTTTCAATGTGCGCGGAAGAGACGTACAAAGTATCGTTCACGAATTGCAGGACAAAGTAACCAAACAAATAAAATTTTCGCCGGGGTATTATACTACTTACGGGGGCGCATTTGAAAACCTGAATGCTGCCACAAAAAGGTTGATGATTGCAGTACCGGTTTCATTGCTGCTCATTTTTATTTTGTTGTATTTCGCGTTTCACTCGGTAAAGCAGGGTTTGCTGATTTACTCAGCCATTCCACTTTCTGCCATCGGTGGAATATTCTTTCTGGCCTTGCGAAATATGCCGTTCAGTATCAGTGCAGGCGTGGGTTTCATCGCTCTATTCGGAATTGCCGTTTTAAATGGTATTGTATTGATTGCAGAATTTAACCGGCTGAAGCATGAAGGATTGACAGACAGCAAAAGAATTGTACTGATGGGAACCAAGGTAAGATTGAGACCGGTATTGATGACCGCATTTGTAGCGTCTCTGGGATTTTTGCCCATGGCATTGAGTAAAGGTGCAGGCGCCGAAGTACAGCGTCCGTTAGCAACCGTGGTAATTGGTGGTTTGATGATAGCCACCTTTCTTACACTTTTTGTATTGCCGACATTGTATATTTTGTTTGAAAGGATTCATCCGAAAAAAGTTAAACCCAACATGGCTAATGCTATCATGTTGTTATTCATTTTAAGCTTCGGTACCATATCTGCAACCAGAGCACAAACACCCATCACGCTGCAAGCGGCAATAGATACAGCTTTGCAAAATAATCTTTCCCTGAAGAATGAAAAGTTGAAAAGGGAATACCAACAGGCATTGATAAAATCTGCTGCTACCATTCCAATTACTTCTGTATTTGGTGAAGTCGGGCAAATCAACAGTATTTACGCCGATACAAAATTCGGAATCAGCCAGACCGTAAATTTTCCAGCCGTTTATGCAAAAGGAAAATCACTCTTGAAAGAAGAATTTCACGCAAGCGAAATGGCCGTGTCGGTGAAAGAAGCTGTACTAAAAAAGGAAATATCAGATATTTTCAATTCGTTGCTATACCTGAAAGAAAAACAAAAGTTGCTTTTGTATGTGGATAGCATTTACAGTGAATTTTTGGCAAAAGCAAGGCAACGCTTTGAAACAGGAGAAAGTAACATCCTGGAAAAAACAACAGCCGAAAATCAGCAGGGTCAGGTAGCTATTCAGTTGAAGCAACTACAACAGGATATGAACATTGTTCAATTGCAATTTCAATTAGTGATGAACACGGATAAAGTTTTCCTACCCGATGGACGTTTTCAAAAAGGTGTGCCTAAAATTATTGACCATGATGGTTTGACCCTGAACCCGCAAATCCAACTGTTGCAGCAACAAAGGCAAATTGCTATGGCCAATACGCAGTTACAAAAATCAAAGTTATTGCCGGATATTATTTTCGGATACAACAACATGAGCATTCGCGGCACGGGCGCAGACGACAAATACTATTCATCTTCCAAACGTTTCAGTTCGGTACAATTAGGTGTGGGGATTCCCATTTTCAACAGCGCTCAAAAGGCAAATATCCGCGCGGCAAAAGTGAATGAAACAATGACTGAAAACGGATTGCAATCTGGTTTGCAGCATTTACAATCTGCGTTGAATGTAGCTTCGCTGGACTATCAGAAATATTTGCAAACAGCAAACTGGTATGAGTCCACTGCTCTCAATAACGCAGACACCATTGCCTCAACTGCAACCAGACAATTTTTGTCGGGTGAAATTAATTATTTAGACTGGGTAGTACTCACCAACCAGGCAATCAACACCCAAAGCCAATACCTGGATGTAATTAAAAGTCTGAATGAAACGGTCAACCAAATCAATTATTTGAACAATCAATAAAGAAAACAGAAATGAAATATTTAATCATCATATTAACGGTTTTCCTTGTGGCCTGCAAAGGTGATACAACGGAAACGGCAACAACCAACGACAAGCCAGAAAACATGGTAACGCTCACAGATGCTCAATTTAAAAATGCACAGATTGAAACCGGGAAGATAGAACAGAAAGAAATTTCTTCCATCCTCAGGGTGAACGGGCGTATTGATGTGCCGCCCCAGAACCTTGTATCCATCAGCGTTCCCTTAGGTGGCTATTTAAAGTCAACACAACTATTACCGGGAATGCATGTGAACAGGAATGAAGTGATAGCCGTAATAGAAGACAACCAGTATATCCAGCTACAGCAGGATTACCTGACAGCCAGAGCACAATTCAATTCCATAGAAAGTGAATACAACCGCCAAAAGACATTGAATGAAGGAAAGGCCAGCAGCGATAAAGTTTTTGAACAGGCGAGGACAAACTGGGAAACGCAAAAGATTCTGATTAAGTCTCTGGAAGAAAAACTCAGGCTGATTAGAATTAATCCGGCAAATCTCACAGAGAATAATATTTCTAAAAGCATTCATGTCTATTCGCCAATAGATGGCTTCGTCACCAAAGTCAATGTGAATATTGGCAAATTTGTTACGCCGGCTGATATCCTTTTTGAATTAGTCAATCCAGCAGACATTCACCTGAACCTGAAAGTATTTGAGAAGGACTTAGGGAAACTTTCTATTGGCCAGCAGGTATCATCCTTCACCAACAACCACCCGGAGAAAAGATATTTGGGAGATATTATTCTCATCAGCAGAGATGTGGCGTCGGATGGCACCATTGAAGTGCATTGCCATTTTGATAAGTACGACAAGACCCTCTTTCCCGGAATGTATATGAACGCCGAGATAGCAGTAAAGAATAGCATGCACAGTGTACTTCCCGATGAATCGGTGGTTCGTTTTGAAGGAAAAGAGTATTTGTTTGAGGTTACAGGCAAGAATCAGTTTGAGATGATTGAAATTGAGGTTGGTGAAAATGAAAACGGATTTACGGAAATCAATTCTAATACGGAACTGAAAGGAAAGACCTTTGTGATAAAAGGAACTTATGGGTTGCTGATGAGTTTGAAGAATAAAGAAGAGGAGTGAGCAATTGAGAATTAAGAATTAAAAATTAAGAATTACGACTGCCCGCTGTGGCGGGAATTACGCATGCCTTTGGATGCGGGAGTTATACCTTTCGTTTCCGGGATGCGCCCCGCCGTGTTGAATGATGCTCTTCAAAAATATTTTCAAAATTTATTTGGCAGTATAAAATATCATCATATCTTTGTGTTAGTAAATACTTACTTACATAAATGAAATACACAGACAGACAGATAGAAATCATGGAATTAGCTACCCGTATTATTGACAAGGACGGGATACAGGAACTGACAACCAAAAACCTGGCCGCGGAGATTGGGTTATCAGAAGCCGCATTGTATAGGCATTTCAAAAGTAAGAACGAAATCATGCTGGAATTGCTTAACTACTTTATGCTGGAAATGAAAGAAAGAATTGCAGGGATAGCAGCGAAGGAAGGAAAGACCCCAACTGAATTACTGAAAGATATTTTCAATTCGCAATTAAAAACGTTCTCTCAAAAACCGGCAATTGTAAGTATCATTTTTTCAGAAGGGATTTTCCAGTTCAATAGAGAATTGATGCAGAAAGTTTCAGGAATGATGGAGATGATGCAGACTCAAATAGACGCTATTGTGAAAAGAGGTCAGCAGGAAGGGGTTTTTCGTGACTTTGCCGGGCCTTCTACCATCTCTACCATCATTATGGGGAGTATGCGCCTGGCAGTGATGAAATGGAAGGTATTTGGAAGACAAAGTGATTTGGTAAAAGACGGAAGTAAGGTGTTGAATGGGGTGTTGAAGATGATTGAGAAGAATTGAGAATTATGAATTATGAATTGCGAATTCCCTTAGGGGATGTAATTTAACTGAAGTAACATGAATACAAGACTTATAAAAATTGCCGCTTTTGTATCCGCCTTCTTTGGGTTGCTCACGGTATTTGCAGGTGGTTCAGTGATTCTTGATTTATTTGGGATGCGCGAGATGGAAGGAAATTATGTGCTGTTTGTGGTTTGGGCTAATTTTCTTTGTGGGTTCTTGTATCTCATAGCCGCGTACGGTTTTTTAAAGAAAAAGGACTGGACAGATACTATAATAAAGTTGGCAGCCTGGATTCTGGCAGCAGCAGTGATTGTACTGATTGCCTGGATTAGGAATGGAGAACTTTACGAAAATAAGACCATTGGTGCTTTAGGTTTTAGAATTCTGGTAACAGTGGGTTTATTGTGGGTAGCTAATTCACTCAGAAGGAAGATTCCTCTTGACGCTGTTTTGTAATAAAGATTTTAATTATGAAAAATAAATTCATCATATTATTAGGTGTTGTTTTAAACAGTGCTTTTGTTTTCAATGCCTGCAACAGTGCTGATTCTGACAAGAAGAGTAATGCTTCAGAAGAAAGGAGAACTAATGAAAACCACACGGTGGGTTCATCTGTCAATTATCTTTCTGAAGGTAAAAAAATTGCAGGAGAAGCCCAGGCTGCGTTGGGGAAAAATCTGATGGCCGCTATCAATTTTAAAGGCACTGAATATGCTGTGGAGTTTTGTAATGTAGAAGCCATCCCAATTACTGACAGCATGGCAAATGTTTTAGGAGCTTCTCTAAAAAGGATAACGGATAAAACAAGGAATCCAAAAAATCAGGCTAATGAAGATGAACTTGCCTTTATCAAAAAGATGAAAGAAGAAATGCAGGCGGGGAAATCGCCTGAACCTTTAGTGGTGGAAATGAATGGCAAAATGGTAGGATACTATCCGATAGTAACGAATGCTCTTTGTGTGAAACGCCACGGCAAAAAGAATTTGGAAATAGAACAATCCACTTTCAAAAAAATTCAGGCATTGTATCCTTCAGACCAGGCATTGGGATATTCTGTTAACCAATTGCGCGGCATGTGGAAAGTAGAAATGAATAAAAAAGAAAACTAAAAAAATTTTTCGGTCATGTTAGTAAATGCTTACAAACTAAAAATGATTCTCACAGGCATTGCAGGCGTTTTTATCTATGCTGCTCAGGCACAGGTAATGACACTACAGCAATGTATTGATACGGCTCTGGTACATAACAAAAACCTTCTGATAAAAAGAAACCAGGTGCAAATCAGCAACCAGAAGATGGAAGAAATAAAAGCGAACCTGTTACCCAAAGTGAATGTAAACGCAGATTACAAATATTTTACCGACCTGCCCTTCCAATATATGCCGATGTCTGTATTTGGCGGGCCTCAGGGACAATACAAAGAAGCACAGTTTGGCGTACCACACAATATCAATGGCAGTTTGCAACTCGCATTGCCATTATATAATCCTCAAATTAAAAGTGCAATGCAGACGGCAGAGATTGGCATTGAACTCAACCATCTGCAATTGAAGAAAACTGAGGAGCAGGTTTATTTTGAAATTTCCAATCTCTATTACAATACACAGATATTGGCACATCAAATCAGGTTTATAGATAGCAATTTAAGTAACACCCAAAAATTGTTACGCAACATGCAATTGCTCAAAGAGCAACTGATGGCCACAGGAACTGATGTAAATAAAGTGTTATTACAAGCCGACCAGCTACGCATTCAAAAAGAAGCGATTCAAAGTAAAGAAGAGCAGGTAATACAGACATTAAAGTTCCTGATGGGTATTCCGGCTAATGAAGTAATCCGAATTGAAACTGAAATAAAATATGAAACAAAAAATGACTTCCAGATATCACCCACAGTTGATATGGAAATAACAGCCGCCCAAAACAAGTTAATGAGCAGCGAGCTAAGCACGCTAAAAAAATCAGCCTTACCTGTCGTTTCACTGGTTGGGTCTTATGGTGTTACCGGTTTCGGTTATGACAAGAAGCCTGATAACTTTTTAAAATTTCATCCGGTGGGCTTTGCCGGTATTCAGTTCACCTACTCTTTGTTCGACGGCAATATTCTGCGGAAGAAAAAGAAACAAAAGGAGCTGGAACTTAGAAACAATGAATTGCAGCAAGCGCTCGTGGCTGACCAAAATGCCATGCAGATTGAGAACACAAACAATCAAAAAAGAGTAGCTGTTATGTCCATTGAATCAAGCCTTAGGCAAATTCATCAGGCGCAAACAATATATGAACAAACCTTGTTGCAACAAAAAGAAGGGCTGGCCAAATTGAACGACGTGCTCATGGCGGATAGTGAATTGAGAGAAGTGCAACAGAATTATTTATCTGCTGTAGTGGAATATTTGAAAGCAGACTTAGAATTGAAAAAGATAACGGGGAACATTTCAATTAAGAATTAAAAATTAAAAATTAAAAATTAAGAATTACGAATTACGCCTGCCCGCCGTGGCGGTAATTACGAAGCAGTCGGTACGACGATAGTCGTCAGACTGCGGAAAACAAAAACCATTATCAATAGAAAAAATTACGGAATAAAATAAAACCATAGAAATGAAACGAATGTTGTACATACTAATTCCGCTGATACTTTTAGGGCTTGTTATTTTTAAGCTGAAAAATAATAAGGAAGACGCCCTGGCTAAGATTTATCATTATGATAAGGAGCAGCCAATAATGGTTCAGGTGGACACGCTAAAGCTTCAGAAGACTGATGCCGAACAATCTTTCACAGGCGTGTTTGAGCCTGAAAGAGAGGTAAAAATCAGTGCAGAGACACAGGGAAAAATCAATTCCATATTTGTTGATATTGGCCACTATGTAAAGAAAGGACAGCAGCTCTTAAAGATTGATGATGCAATGTTGAAATTACAGTTACAATCAGTAAACGTGCAAATAGAAGGTCTGGAAACTGATATAAATCGTTTTACTATTTTGACGCGGGCCGATGCTATACAGGGTGTACAATTAGAAAAAGCGCAATTGGGTTTAAAATCGGCTCAGGTTCAGCGTAATACCATTCTGGAACAGATAGCCAAAACTAATGTGATTGCGCCATTTTCCGGAATCATCACCGCCAGGTTTTCGGAAACAGGGGCATTTGCTGCACCGGGTGTGCCGTTACTTCAGATTACTGATATTTCCCGATTGAGGTTTACTGTGAATGTGCCGGAAAATGATTTGAGGTTTTTCAAAATTAATGAGAATTATCCGGTGAAAGCCGATGCTTACAGCGAAATAAATTTCACAGGAAAGGTTGTACTGATTGGTAGCAAAAGTAATATGGGCAATAGCTTTCCTGTTCAATTCCTGCTGAGTAACACCGAAGACTCAAAACTCAAATCAGGCATGTTTGGCAAAGTGCATATCGCAGAAATACACAACAAAGACGGTCTGGTAATCCCTGCTACTGCTGTTGTTGGTTCGGATGTACAGCCACAAGCTTATGTAGTCAAGGACAATAAAGCTGTACTTCAAAATATTTCCATCGCACAACGAATCAAAAACGACATTATCGTGGGAGAAGGTCTGGAGCCAGGAGACATTATTATTACGGGTGGGTTTATCAATTTGTATGAGGGAGCGAGGGTTGCAATTAAGAATTAAGAATTAAAAATTACGCCTGCCCGCTGTGGCGGGAATTACGAACTAAAAAAAACATCATTATGAAGCGCAACAATATCATTCAGGACAAGTCATTTGCATTTGCAATCAGGATAGTGAATCTATACAAGCACCTGGTTGAAGAAAAGAAGAAATTCGTTCTTTCTAAGCAATTGCTTCGCAGTGGTACCAGTATTGGGGCCAATATTGAAGAAGCGATTGGGGCTGTATCTGACAAGGATTTTCTAAACCGTTTGGGAATTGCCTATAAGGAAGCAAGGGAATCTATTTACTGGTTAAAACTAATGAAGAAAACAGGTTTTATAAATGATAATGAATTTGGAAGCCTCTTTAAAGATGCGGAAGAAATCTGCAGGATTATCGGCAAAATTCAAATTACTATCAAGACACGTAATTCGTAATTTTTAATTCATAATTGAAAGATGAACATTACACAAATATCCATAAAGCGGCCTTCCCTCATTATTGTGTTATTTGGCCTGTTTACATTGCTTGGCATTATTGGGTACAATAACCTGAGCTATGAACTCATGCCCGATTTTAATCAGCCCGTTGTGGTTATTAAAACGATGTATCCCGGTGCGGAACCTGAAGAAGTGGAGAGTTCAGTATCCAAAAAAATTGAAGATGCACTTTCAAATTTAGAGGGTGTTGATTTTATTACTACCAAGTCATTGCCCAACGCTTCGGTAATCATTGCAAGCATGAAGTATGGTACCAATTTAGACAAAACGATGCAGGATGCTCAGCGATACATTGATAACATCCGTAAAGATTTGCCACAGGATATTTTAAGCCCGGTATTAAGCAAGGTATCGCCTAATGATTTACCAATTATGCAAATCAGCGCTACGAGCGATTTACCCCCAACGGATTTTTATCAACAGATGAAGGATAATTATTTGCCCCAATTGCAGAAGATAAAAGGTGTTGCAGAAATTACACTTTTAGGCGGGGAGGAAAGAGAGGTACAGGTGAAAGTTGACCAGGACAAATTGAAATTGTACCGGGTTTCTTTACAGCAAGTATCCGAAGCTATAAACCGCAGTGGTATTGATATTCCGGCAGGTAAGATTCAAACTAATGAAGTAAGCAGCGCTGTCAGGCTGACCGGTAAGTTCACAGATATAGAAGCGATTAAAGAGGTACAGATAGCCATGCCCGTTCCCGGAAGTCCGGTGTATGTAAAAGATGTAGCGACCGTGACTGACGGGATTAAAGAGATTACATCTATCAACAGATATAATGGCAAAAATGGAATTGGCATGCTGCTGAAAAAGCAAGGCGATGCCAATGCTGTGGATGTATCAAGGGAAGTTCATAAAAAATTAAATGAAATTGAAAATCAATATCAGGCAAACAATGTACATTTTGCGATTGCAGATGACAGCACAGATAATACGATAGCCGCCGTAAATTCCGTAGTATTTGATTTAACCCTTGCGGTAATATTGGTTTCGTTGGTGATGCTCTTGTTTTTGCGCAGTCTGAGAAATTCATTAATTGTTTTAGTAGCCATACCCACCTCATTGGTTACAGCATTTGCAGTAATGTGGATATTGGGTTATACTTTGAATCTGATGACGCTGCTTGCAATGTCGTTAATCATCGGTATTCTCGTGGATGATGCAACGGTTGTTTTAGAAAATATTCAGCGGCATTTGGATATGAAAAAGGAAAAACGCGCTGCTGCATTAGATGGCCGAATGGAAATTGGCTTTGCTGCCGTATCTATTACGCTTGTGGATGTCGTGGTGTTTTTGCCTATTCTCTTTCTGCAGGTTTTTGTGGCGGATATCCTAAAAGAATTTTCAGTAGTGGTTATCACCTCAACCCTGACGAGTTTATTAGTCGGGTTTACATTGACACCCTGGTTAGCTTCGCGCATTGGCAAGGCGGAAGATATGAAGCCTTCCAATATTTTCAATCGCTTTCTTCTTTGGTTTGAAGAGCAGTTAAAAACATTTATTAACTGGTATGGCAAGCAATTGTCGTGGGTGTTGAATCATAAATTAATTACAGTTGGTGCTATCATTCTTCTATTCATATTAACAGGTGCGATGATGAAGCAGGGAATCATTGGAAAGGAATTAATTGCTACAGGCGACCAGGGAAAATTCAGTTTGTCGCTGGAGTTTGATAAAGCAACGGCCCTGCAACAAAATAATATCGCTTCGCATAGAATTGAGAATTTCATTTTGACCCAACCTGAAGTATCCACACTTTTCAGCAACGTGGGCGGGCCCAGTACTGCCATCGGTAGCCTGGGTGTGGGCGCTGTGAACAAATCAGAGTTTACGATTCAGCTCAAAAAGCCTGAAGAAAGAGGTGGTGTTTCCACAGAAGCATACATGACCGGATTGCGGGAAGCATTGCAAAAACAATATCCCGGAATTCATTTCTCAATCACCGCATTAGGGTTAGTTCCGCGGACTGCCCCGGTTGAAATTATTTTGAGTGGAAATGATTTAAGCGCGGTTATGCAATCAGCGAATCAATTGAAGGATGCTCTTGAAAGTATTCCGGGTGCTGATAATGTAAGATTGTCTGTGGAACAAGGCAATCCTGAATACCAGGTTATCCCTGACAAAGACAAGATGCAGCGATTGGGCCTTTCTACCGCCTACGTAGGGATGAATTTGAGAACTGCTTTTTCTGGGAACGATGATGCTACATTGACGGAAAAAGGAACCGAATATCCCGTCCGTATCCGGTTGGATAATCTGGACCGGAAAAACCAGGGGAATATAAAAACTCTGAACATCATCAATGCACAGGGGATACCAGTACAAGTGGAGCAATTTGCAGATGTTGTTCAGAGCAATTCCCCTTCATTGTTAGAAAGAAGAGACCGGCAGTCGGCAGTAACACTTACTGCCAATACTTTGGGAAGGCCATCGGGAACAGTTGCGGATGATGTTTCAAAATATTTGGAAACTCATCCGTTGCCAAAAGGAATAGATATGTCGTGGGGTGGAGATATCAAAATGCAGCAGGATAGTTTTAGCGCATTAGGTTCGGTATTGCTGATTTCATTTATTTTAATCTACCTCATAATGGTAGCGCTCTATGATAGTTTCGTGTATCCATTCGTAGTATTATTTTCTATTCCTGTAGCCGTTATCGGAGCTTTTCTTGCCTTGAATTTATCCATGAATCAACTGAGCTTATTTTCATTATTGGGCCTGATAATGCTGATGGGCCTCGTAACAAAAAATGCTATCCTGATTGTGGACTTTGCGAATCAGTTAAAAGAAAAAGGAATGCATTTTAAGGATGCATTGATTGAAGCCGGCAAGACAAGAATGCGCCCGATACTAATGACAACAATAGCTATGGTGGTAGGAATGTTACCAATCGCCCTTGCAAAAGGAAGTGCCAGCGAATGGAAAAATGGCCTGGCGTGGGTAATCATTGGCGGGCTTTTGTCTTCATTAGTACTTACTGTGTATTTGGTGCCGGTGGTTTACTATGTAGTGGACTCAGTCAAATTACGAATTAAAAATTACGAATTACGGAGGAAAGAATTAAGAATGAAGAATGAAGAATCAAAAATTGCAAAACTATCAGTATGAAAAAGTGGATTACGATAGGGGTTTTGCTTTCTATTTTCACTAGTTCAGTTTTGGCGCAAAACGAGGAAGCTTCGTTTATCAATTTGTCGGTAGAAAATGACCTCTTTATTTTTAAAGGAGATGCTACGGACAGGTATTATACGAATGGAGTGAGACTGGACTATTTTTTTGAGAAAAAGACAAGACGATTCCCTTCTTCATTGTTGCTGAAAATTTCTGATGATAAAAATGTATATGGCTGGGGAATCGCTCAATATATGTTCACCCCTTCACGAATAGATATTCCGGCAGTTCAATATAACGACCGCCCTTATGCGGGAACTTTATTCACAATTCATTCATTGAGTTCTAATGATTATTCTAAGAAACTAAAAGTTACATCTGAGTTGTATCTCGGTGTGATGGGTCCTCTGAGCCTTGCCGAGGAAACCCAGATATGGGTGCACGGTCTATTCAATTATACAAAACCGGAAGGATGGGGCAACCAGGTGCCAAATGATATTGTCATCAATTATAACCTACGCCTGGAAAAGGAAATGATATATGTACCAGAGAAATTGTTCGTAACCGGAACTTTAGAAACATATAACGGCACGCTTTACAATGCAATGGGAGCAGGCTTTATTTTGAGAGCAGGAGGAATCAGCAATTTCTTTGACCCCCAAAGTAAGTTTTCATCGGACAAGAAAAAAGCCCGCTTTTTTGTAGTGTTGAAGCCAACTTTAAGGGTCATTTATTACAATGCTTTATTGCAGGGGGGAATTATCACCAATATAAGTGAATCGCATAAAGGATATATTCTCAATAAAGACCAGATTGAAAGATTGAATGTATTTGCCGAGGCAGGAATAGTGTATAAACATCCCAAAATTAAAGTCATGTTCATGCAAAAGATGCGAACTGCACCAATTAAAAATGGGAACGCCTTAGAAGTAGGGAACGTTTCTCTTGGGTTGAAATTATAGAGAACATCCTCAAAACAAGATACAATCATAATTCAATTAAATAAATGAAATCATTCATATCCACGTCCAAAATTTTCATTGCAGGTCTATTCATTTTTGTTGCGTCAACTTCATTTCGTGTGCCACATCAATCACTATTTTCCTTGACAGTGGAGGTGAATGACTTAAGAAATAATGAAGGTTCGGTGATATTTGCATTGTATAACAGGGTAGATGCGTTTCCGGACGAACATTATCAAAAATATTTTAAGATAGCTAAAGGCCAAATTCATAATGGCAAATCTTCCATAACTTTTAAAGACATACCCGAAGGCATATATGCAGTAAATCTTCTGCACGACGAAGACAACAACGGCAAAATCAAAAAGGGATTTATCCTGCCCAAAGAGGGAATAGGCTTTTCAAATTATCAGTCTATAGGACTTGGGAACAAACCCAAATTCAGTAAGGCAGCATTTGAATTAAAGAGTGATTTGAAGATTCGTGTAAAAGTGATTTATATGTAAGAATTCCATAGATATTCCTTACTATCTGCACAAATTTTGTGCATAAAGTATTACTATCTGCATTACTTTTATGCAGCAAGAAAACTATTGACCATCATAATTCTTTCTTATACTATCAGAGAAAAACAAAAACTAATTTTAAACATTTTATACCATTTAGAATCATAAAGCAGTCCAAACTTTTCTGGTATAATGCCGATGATACAGTCGTTTAGGACAATGAAATTGAACTATTACGAATGTACAATCGGTATCAATTCAGAAGTTCCTCACCACAGAATATTCTTACCAAAATGCAAAGCGCCAACCCTTATCCATTCGCCGGTCTGACACAGGAGCAGGTCACTGCTTCAAGGAAGAAGTTTGGTAATAATAAAATAAATTCCAGGCAGGAACGTCCTTTTTGGCACGCACTCAAAGGAGCAATCACAGAACCGATGTTTATCCTATTGGTTGCAGCGGCTGTGATTTATTTTGCATTGGGAGAATTTTCCGACGCATGGTTTATGCTCGGTGCGATCATTTTAGTTTCCACCATTTCCATTTACCAGGACAACAGGAGTCGGAACGCATTGAATGCACTGAAAGAATTTACGCAATCGCACGCTACTGTTATCAGGGATAATGTACCGGTTCATCTATTGGCCGAGGAAATTGTTGTCGGAGATTTTGTAGTGGTTTCTGAAGGGGAATTAATTCCTGCTGACGGAGTTGTAAAACAACTCAATGATTTTTCAGTAAACGAATCCATTCTTACCGGCGAATCTTTTAGTGTAACCAAGGATGTTAATTCAAAAGAAAATAATAAAGTATTCAGCGGCACACTTGTTGAATCTGGCCAATGCGTAATGGAAGTAACTGCTATCGGTGATCAAACTCAATTAGGTGAATTAGGAAAATCCGTTGAGAGCATTCAGAAAGGAAAGACACCGCTTCAGAAACAAATCAGCACGTTTGTAAAATGGATGGTATTGGCAGGGGTAGTAATCTTCATCATTATCTGGGGAATTAATTTTTTTCAGTCGGGAGATATTCTGAATAGTTTATTGAAAGGCCTGACCATTGCCATGTCTGTTTTGCCTGAAGAAATCCCTGTGGCATTAGCCACGTTTATGGCAATGGGTGCGTGGCGATTGATGAAGATGGGTATCATTGTGAAAGAGACTTCTACCGTAGAAGCATTGGGTGCGGCAACAGTTCTGTGTACCGACAAAACAGGTACCATCACCGAAAACAGAATGGAATTATTCCGGTTGTATGATTATAAATCAGATAAAATAGTAAGCAAAGAAAATTGGAATACCGCTTCTGCTCAAAACCTCATCAGCGCTGCGATGTGGGCCAGTGAGAGTGTTCCTTTTGACGCAATGGAAAAAGCTATACACCATGCTTATTCGGAAAATAGTCCAAGCGATTTGCGTGCTGAATTCAGAATGATTCATGAATATCCGTTGGACGGAAAGCCGCCAATGATGACGCATATATTTGAAAATAAAAATAGTGAAAGAATTATCGCTGTGAAAGGTGCGCCGGAAGCCATTCTTCGCTCATCACTGTTGAATGATGAGGAAAAGGAAAAGGTGAATGACAACCTGGTATCATTAGCAAATGAAGGCCTGCGTGTGTTGGGTGTAGGCACAATTGCTTTTGAAGGAAATGACTTTCCAAAGAAGCAACAGGAATTTCAAATCAATTTTTTGGGACTTATCGGATTTTATGATCCACCTAAAAAGAATATTACTGACACATTCCGAAAACTCTATGACGCTGGAATCCAGTTAAAAATAGTAACAGGCGACAACCCGGTAACCACGGGCGCTATTGCCAGGCAAATAAACTTCAGGGGATATGAAAACGTGATAACGGGTGAAGAACTTCTGAAATCAGAACAGGAAGATTTTGATAAAGCTGTAAGAGAAAACAGTCTTTTCACACGCATGTTCCCACAGGTGAAACTAAAAATAGTTGAGAGTCTGAAACGTCAGAATCAAATTGTGGGCATGACCGGCGACGGTGTGAATGACGGGCCGGCATTGAAGGCAGCAGACATAGGAATTGCCATGGGCAGGCGCGGTTCAGAAATTGCCAAAGACGCTTCGTCCCTGATTCTCACAGATGATGATTTTGGTAAGATGGTAGACGGCGTCGCTATGGGAAGAAAGATATATGCCAACCTGAAGAAAGCCATTCAATATATTATTTCCATACACATTCCGATCATCTTGACAGTGGCGCTGCCTCTGTTTTTCGGATGGATGTACCCAATGATCTTTTCGCCGATCCATGTTATTTTTCTGGAACTCATCATGGGGCCTACCTGTTCTATCGTTTATGAAAATGAACCGTTGGAAAAGAACAGCATGATTCAAAAGCCCAGACCTATCACAAAGACATTTTTCAATTTAAAAGAACTCACCATCAGTATTTTCCAGGGCTTGGCCATCACTGCCGGAACCTTGTTCATGTACCAGGTTGCAGTGCAACAAGGATATAATGAAGAGATGACCCGTTCACTGGTATTCACGACACTGATTTTTGCAAATATATTTTTGACACTGGTAAACCGGTCGTTCTACTTTTCGGTACTTGCCACTTTGCGGAATAAGAATATCCTTTTGAGAATCGTTATTTTGATTTCACTTTCACTGCTCGCAATGATTCTTTACATTCCATCGTTTTCTTCATTCTTTCAGATTACGCCGCTCAATTTTGTGCAGCTCAGTTGGGCTATTGTTACTGCATTCATTTCGGTGATTTGGTTTGAAGGATATAAGATGTATAAAAGGCGGGGAGGCAACACCTGATTGCAAAAAAATCAGCAGCAAATTCCATAAATAAAAAATCTGAACTAAATGATTGGTCAGCCATGTAATTTTTTCAGGAAAGCATTTTCAATTTCACCTTTATCTACTCTTTGTTCCGGTGGAATATATTTCAGATTGAGTAAATGATACATTTCCTGTTCCGTCCCTCCGGCCAATCTCTTTCCTGTATGCAGATTGAATAGTCCGTATTCATTGATTTTGTAACCCATATTTTTTGCAATTGTCCTGAGTTTGATATTGTGCTCTTTAGAACCAGTAAAGTATAACATTGCAGAACCATATTCACTTGTAAGCACCAGCCTTATATCCACCTGCACATCTTTGTATTTAAGAGTTACAGAAGCTTTTGTTGATCCTTTAGCCAAAACTTTCTGTACCTGAGGTAAAGCAACAAACCTGCTTACAATTTTTTTTCTGTCCTTTATTTCTGCCAGAATAATAATATCTATATCTCCTATCGTTTCTTTTTTGCGGCGAATGCTTCCAGCTACTTCGGCCCGTAATACACCCGGGAATTTTCTTATCTCATTCAGTATTTCAACCGCGATTTTATAAGCCTCTTCAAAAGCCAGGCGATGGGGCTCTTTCCAAAACTTTAATGTACGCTGGATACCATGAATTTTCTTATCGCCGAATCCTTTCAGGTTGTTAAGTTTGCCCTCTGTGATAGCCTTGATCAAACTTTCTTTATCATTAACGTGTAATTCATCATGCAATACTCTTAACGTCGCAGGGCCTAAGCCGGTAATATCCATCAGTTCAAGCAATTCAAATGGCACCCGATCTTTTAGTTTTTCGAATACTACGATTCTTCCTGTTTTAAGGTATTCCATAATTTTTTCTGCAATACTTTCACCGATACTGCCGATTTTATCCAGTGATTTAATATCTGCAGCGTATAATGCAATATCCTCCTTCATGTTGAGCAAAGTCCTTGAAACATTTTCATAGGCTATTGCCCTGAATCTGTCTTCACTACCGAGGTACCGGTAGCAATCAGCCATACGATGGAAGATAGAAGCAAGAGCTTCATTATTGTGAGGAACTGCACCAGGATGGATCGTTTCTGTCATTTTTTATCCGGCTGAGATTTCCTTGCAATTAGAAATCTGGTTAGAAAATGAATCAAAACCAAATAACCTCAAATTCACAAAAACTTACAATGAGAATTATCAAGAGTACTGGTGATGTCTGTCAATATTTTACGGTTTACCCCGACGTAGCTTCGCTTAATAATTTCTACCAGGATCGTTTAAAACTAATAGTTATGGAAAAAAATTTTCAAAACAAAGTTGCCATCGTTACTGGAGGTAGTTTTGGAATAGGAAAAGCGGCCGCCGTCGCATTTGCTGCACGCGGAGCCAAAGTGGTAATTGCAGACTTGGTGGAAGATAATGAAACTGTTGACATCATTACATCAGCAGGTGGGGAAGCCATTTTTGTAAAATGTGATGTATCCGACGAAACGGATGTAAGAATGCTGGTGGAAAAGACAATTGTGCAGTATGGCAGATTGGATATGGCGTTCAACAACGCCGGTATAGAAGGACAATCAGCCCCTGTTCATGAGTGC
>CAZGNJ010000010.1:0-32143 GCA_964526985.1 uncultured Ginsengibacter sp.
TAATTATTATAAATATCCTGCGATACCGCCACCTATGCCGTGGATAGATGACAGGAAACCTGCCGCGCCTCAAGTGTCATTAGATGAAAAAAAGCCGGTGAATCCTGACAATACGATCGAACTCTACCTGACGCAAGACACACTCAATGACCTGATCAACCGGTACGTCATTTATGATTTCACTACTGCACCCGGAGATATCAATGACCCGAAAAATATTTTTCAGATTACAGTAAGCGGTAATGATTTCTATACTATTGACCTGGACAGAATTCCTGCTTCACAGAAAAGAGTGTATATCGCGGCCACTTCACTCACAAAAACGAATAATGAAAGTAGTCTGAGCAATATGCTATTGCTGGAGAGAAGCGGGAATACATGGAAGGTCGTACATTAGAAGTATTCTTTATCACTTCTGATGATGTGATGGAATGGTTTATTTAATGAGAGAGAGATTCATACACTTGATGATGAAAAAGATTTTCTTTTTACTACTTGTATTGTGTATCACAATCGTATCCTGTGATCCCTCAAAGTTTCCTGATCATCCTGTGGCGCCTCCTGGAGACACCACTATTACCAATATCTCCTACTCGTCTCCTGAGGCGTGCAAAGCAGATTTATTTTTGCCGGGAGGCAGGACAGACACCACGCCAGTCCTCATTCTCATTCATGGTGGCGGATGGAAAGAAGGCAGCAGGGGTGAGTTATCTTTTTTTGCTAAAGCATTTCAGAAGAAAGGTTTTGTAGTCGCCAATATGGATTACCGTTTGTCGCCACAGAGTGATGATAATTACAATATGCAGTTGGACGATGTCCAGTCGCTCAAGACATTCCTCATCAAGAATGCATCAAAATATATTTATTCAAAAACAAAACTTTTTATTATCGGCCATAGTGCCGGCGCGCATTTGGCACTATCGTTTGCATATACACGAAATGATGACCATACGATAAAAGCGGCAGCAGGTATGGCTACACCTACCAATCTTTTCAATATGGCATACTACAATCCAACATTGTATGCATCGCTGCTGACTCCATACCTTGGAGTACCATTGAACAGTAATACAACAGAACGGTACAAATCCGCAAGTCCTTACTACCAGGCTACCTCATCATCCGTTCCCACCATTCTCTTTCAGGGCGATCTCGATATTATTGTCAATAAAGACCAGGCAACAAGTATGGATGCACGTCTGCAGGAATTGGGTGTTGATCATAAGTTGATCATTTATCCTTTCATTTTTCATGATTGGTGGACGAATGGAGATTTGATGAATAATACAGTGGTTGAGGCTTGCGGTTGGTTTTGGAAATTTTGAATTGATCAAGGGTACAGCTTTTCCTTTTTATTTCCCATCTCTAATGCACTAATATAATTAATCTGCGATAGTACTTAATGCCATTCTTTATTTGTAATTTTATTCAATTCAAAAGCACTTAATGATGAAATACGGCGCTATAAATATTGATCCGGAAACGATGGGTGGTACACCCGTGTTCACAGGAACAAGGGTACCTGTACAGTCTCTTTTTGATTTTATTGAATCAGGCGAAACCCTTAACGAATTCCTTGAAAATTTTCCGAGTGTAAAAAAAGAATATGCTTTGCAAGTACTGGAAATGGCCAGAAAAACCCTGACAACAGAAAAAATACTTCATGAAAATTTTGCTTGATGAGAATATGCCGGCAAAGGTGGAATATGACTTTGGTGAGCAGCATGAAGTACGGACAACTAAAGACATGCAATGGTTAGGTAAAAAGAACGGAGAACGTTTGGGATTGGCTACTTTCAATGGATTTGACATACTAATTACACTTGACAAGAATCTTAAGAATCAACAAAACCTGGATAAAGTATCCTTAAAGTTTATTGTACTTCTGGCAAAAGACAACAAACCGGAAACTATCCGTCCTTTTGTGGAAAAAATAAGAGCTTTGCTCGTAAATGGGATTCACTTACCCAAACTTACGGAACTCACATTGGGATGATGATAAGTACCCGGGTTGCAAGTAACCTAATTCCGTATCCTTCTCTTTTATAAAATTTCTTTGAGAGTAAATTACCAGGTTATGGACTCATTGAATTGATTGAGCTTTGCAACCTTAAAGTAAGCTTCCCTATTTTTGCAAAAAAAAAATCCAATGCTCTGCATTTTTCACAAGACTACAGATCCTTACTTCAACATTGCTACCGATGAATACATTTTTAAGCACATTAAAGAAGATTGCTTTATGCTCTGGCAAAATGACAATGCCATCATCGTAGGCAAACATCAAAACACATTGGCCGAGATCAATTATGATTATGTAAAAGAAAAAGGAATTCACGTAGTAAGAAGATTGTCCGGTGGTGGAGCAGTGTATCACGACCTCGGCAATCTCAATTTTTCTTTTACCGCTACCGGCAAAGACAGCAGCCTCATTGATTTTGAAAAATTCACCAGGCCTATTGTGGAAGTATTGCAATCAATCGGAGTGAACGCACGCTTTGAAGGCAGGAATGATATCATGATTGATGGCAAAAAAATTTCCGGTAATGCAGAGCACATTTATAAAAACAAAATTCTCCATCACGGTACGTTGCTATTTTCATCAGAAATGAAAAATGTAAGCGAAGCATTGCGTATCAACCCACTGAAATACCAGGACAAGGCTGTGAAATCCATTCCAAAAAGAGTGACCAATATTTCAGAGCATCTTAAGTCTCCACTGACCATCGAGGAGTTCACACAAAAGATCATGGATCATGTGGTGAGTACTTTCAGCGATTGCAAGATGTATGAATTCACAAAAGATGATCTTGAAAAGATTGGTAAAATACGCGATGAAAAATATGCTACCTATGAATGGAACTACGGTTATTCACCCGACTACAATTTCAAAAAAGCGATCAAGACTCCGGGAGGAATGATCGAAATGAATCTGCAGGTAGAAAACGGCATCATTGAGAATGTAAAAATCTTTGGAGACTTTTTTCATGTACATGATATTGAAGAGATCGAAAGGGCCATTGAAAAAACACCGCATGATGAAAAAAGCATTCGCAGGAAATTGAGCCGGTACAGGCTTTCGGATTACTTTGCTAATATTACTGAAGATGATTTGATAGAGGCAATGTTTTAACGGCTGGAAGTTATTGTGTAGAAAAATCTGTCTGGTTCCAATAACAAATAGCGTCAAATAGTGATGACCTAAAATAGCGCTGGCCTCCCGGCCAGTGCTGAATCGTTACTCTTCTATTATGAAACTTTAGTAACGAATAGGCACCGGGCCGGAGCCCGGCGCCAGAAGAAAGAAGACAGAAGGGCAATACTTTCTTTATTCAGTACTCTAATGGCCTTTGTGGCAAAACCGTCTATTCTACCCCGTTACGAATGGCATTCATCACTGCCTTTAGCTTTGTGTCCTCATTTTTCAAAACATCTCTCCAATCGGGGCCGATATACCATTCCGGTACCACACCGCTTCCTTTGAAAGGCGGATGTCCGGCCTGCAACAGCCTGAAAAAAGGAAGTCGTACTCTCAGTTTTGTATTAGGCAGTGTAATAGATGGAATCAAAATTCCCGAGTTGCCATACCATCCGCCACCTGTTTCTTCTCCCACCAATGTAACATGGTCTGATGCTCTCACAATATTGCAAAACAAAGAGGCAGCAGAAAATGTAAGCCCGTTCGTAAGTACATATACGTGGCCATCAAAATGATTCTTCTTCTTTGGCTTGAAAGTATGACGCTCCCAATACCCGAAGTGATATTTTCCATCCTTTCGCTTTCGCGAAAAAAATATCAATCCCAAATTATTCCAAAATGAATTACTGATGTAACGGGAATAAGGATTGAAATTTTTTGAAATAGAAACTGCCGAGTCTGCTACTTTGAATGGCCTGTCGGTGATATACCTTGCAAGGGCCGTAGCCTTATTGATATCTCCGCCACCATTTATTCGCAGATCTATAATGAGGTTCTTGATATTTTCTTTTCTCAGTGTCCTGAAATTTTTTCTGTAGAATGTATTGAGATGCCCTTTGGTAAATGCATTGACATCCATGACCGCGATGGAGTCTTTGACCTCTATAGACCTGACGAACTTTCTTTTCTCTTTAGCGCTCAGCTTTCTTTTTGGTTGTTTTTTTCTGACCTCCTGCTTCGTCTTGGAAGTATCCCTGTGAGGTACCCACCACGGCACCATAGCATGGTGTGCCACATTGTTGCTATCTGTATATTCCACAGAATAGAAAGGAAGCACTCCGAAAACGTTCCGGTAATAGAAAGGAAAATCACCACTCAGTTTTATGTAATCAAGATTGTATCCGTAACCGTCCACCGGCATGAAGGCAAACAGGTCCCTCACTATTTTCGTTTGCGGGATACCGTTAATAGATGTAATAAACGCTCCCCGCCCGATAGTACTGTCCCTGTTCAGGTTAGCAACTACCATCATACTGTCTTTCCAAACCTTTACCAACAATGGGAAAGAAGGAATAGTCCTTCGCCTGGCAAAGTGCTGCCACCCCTTACTCATGATGAGACTGGTGTGTCCGCAATGGATCTGTGCCAGCATTGGAGCCAGAATACCCCAGCCGAATTGGAGTTCGGTCATCGAATCCTGCAGGCGCTCATATCCGGCATTCATCACTTTATTCATTATTTCAGGAGGCGTGTACCAATATAGGGATGGATGCTTCTCTTCTAAAATTTTTCTCAATAATGAGTAATCCTCCCGCAATGCTTCAGGACTGTATTTTTTTTCAGGAGCATAGTTCCTGGTCACGGTGCAGGAGACAACCAATGAAAGCGCAATCAATGAAAGTAAACATCTCGCTACTCTCATGATTCAACTTTTCGCGTTTGCATGATTCCATCCCTGTGCGATAAGTTGATGCTCACTGCCTCCCCTTGTTATAATCTTAGTACCATCCCCGGGCGCAGTGATATAACCGATTACAGAAATGTGTGCATTATCCTTGATGGCTTCATAATCCTGCTGCCGGATGGTAAAAAGTAATTCATAATCTTCGCCACCACTGAGGGCGCAGGCTGTAGGATCCAATTCCAATTTGTATGCAAACTGCCGGGCTTCTTCATTTACCGGAATCTTTTCTTCGTGTAATACACAGCCTGCATTGCTGTTCTTACAAATATGCAATATCTCACTGCTGAGGCCATCGCTGATATCAATCATCGCGGTTGGTTTGATATCCTTCTCTGCAAAAAACTCAATAATGTCTCTTCGGGGTTCAGGTTTCAAGATTCGCCGGACGATGTATTGCTGGTTTTCAAAATCCGGCTGCACACCCCCTGTTTCCAAAAATATTTTCTTCTCTCTTTCTAACAATGTAAGCCCAAGAAATGCGCTTCCAAGATCTCCGCTTACTGCTAACAAATCACCTTTCTGCGCGCCGCTTCTTGTTACAAAATTTCCGGGTGACACTTCTCCTATTGCCGTAATGCTGATGATAAAACCTTTTTGAGAAGAGGTGGTATCGCCTCCTACCAGGTCAACATTATAATTTTTGCATGCCTCATACACTCCATCATAAAACTCAGAGAGCGCTTCTACGCTGAACCTGTTGCTGAACGCAATATTAATAGTGATCTGCTGAGGTATGGCATTCATCGCATATACATCACTGAGATTTACGACTACGCTCTTGTAACCTAAATGCTTCAGCGGAGTATAAGAAAGATCGAAGTGAATTCCTTCCACAAGCATGTCAGAAGTGATCACAGTCTGCTTGCCAAAATGATCCATTACGGCCGCATCATCGCCTACAGACAGAATGGTACTTGCATTACGTGTTTCATTATTCTTTGTGAGGAAGTCGATCAGTCCAAACTCTCCCAACGTACTTACTTCAGTTCGTATTTCTTCATTCATAAAATTCAATTTTGAATTTATTGATCGTTACCAATTTTTCCCTGCACATACTGAATCAATTCATCATGAATTTTTCCATTGGTTGCAACAATACCATACTGGTAAGGAGAATATTTTTCTCCTTTCATATTAGTTACACGTCCACCGGCTTCCTCTACCATCAGGTAACCTGCCGCACTATCCCATGCATGGAGTTGATGTTCATAAAAACCATCAAACCTACCGGCTGCGACCCAGCACAGGTCAATCGCGGCGCTACCCAACCGCCTGACAGGGATGCCTCTTGTGATCAGTCTTTCAAAAACCTGTAAAGGGCCATTGGCATCGCGGATATAAGTGTAAGGAAAACCGGTAACCAAACAACTATGGATCACTTCATCACGATTGGTAACATGAATTTGCTTGTCATTGAGAAATGCGCCTTTACCTTTTTCCGCAAAGAAGAATTCATTCATCAACGGATTATATACCGCTCCCATCAGCATTTCATTCTTGTATTCTACTCCAATACTCACACAACAGATCGGGATACCGTTAGCAAAATTCACAGTACCATCGATCGGATCGATGATCCACTTGTAGTCATTACCAGTCTTCACTTCCGGGCTTTCTTCACTTACGATTCCATCATCAGGAAACGCGGACTTGATCACTGACAGAATAGCTTTCTCAGATTCGAAATCCGCCTGTGTCACCAGGTTGTTGACGCCTTCTTTGTTTGAAATTGTAAATTTGCCGTTGAAAAAACGAGTCAGCTCATTAGCCCCGGCCCGGGCTGCTGCTATCAAAGTTTCTTTATACATGGTGCAAATATTGTTTATTTTTATGAACCTGCTTTTTTTCAAACAGTTGCTGCACCCATTTTCTTCGAAAAAAATCTGACTATTCGAATAATTTTATATCAGCTTTAATCCGAAAATCTGCTACTAACTGTCATCATAGTAAACTATAATGTAAAATACTTTTTGGAGCAATGCCTTCAATCGGTATGCCGTGCATCTGAAGGTAAGGATGTGGAGGTCATTGTAGTGGACAATAGATCGACTGATGGAAGTAAGGATTTTTTCAAAGGAAGGTTTACAGATGTGACCTTTGTCTGGAACGAGGAGAATACCGGGTTTGCAAAAGCAAATAACCAGGCTCTTGCACTTGCCAGGGGAGAATATGTGCTGTTCCTGAATCCAGATACGTTAGTGCCGGAAGATTGCTTTGATCAATGCATTGAATTTATCAAGTCAAAAGAAAATCGTTGTGCATTGGGGGTGAAGATGATAGACGGGTCGGGCAATTTTCTGAAAGAAAGCAGACGCTCTTTTCCTTCACCTCAAACGTCGTTTTACAAACTAAGCGGACTATCTGCCTTATTCCCAAATTCCCCGGTATTCGCACGTTATTATCTTGGTCATTTTGACCGGAACGCAGCGCACGAAACAGATGTACTCGCCGGTGCTTTCATAATGGCGCCACGAAATATTCTCGAAGAGGTACATGGGTTTGATGAAAAGTTTTTTATGTATGGTGAAGATATCGATTTGAGTTATCGGATTCAGAAGGCCGGCTACTCCAATTATTATTTTCCCCAAACCACCATCATACACTTCAAAGGAGAAAGCACCAAAAAGGGAAGCTTGAATTATGTAAGAATGTTTTACAATGCCATGAGCGTTTTTGCTAAGAAACATTATGGCGGATCAAAGGCAGGGTTGTTCAATCTGCTGATACAGGCAGGAATTGTTGTCAGGGCAGCGATGTCAGCCATCTCAAGATTCATAAAATGGGTGGGACTTCCGGTATTAGATGCTTTACTGATCCTGTTGAGCTTTTGGATAGTCAGAAGTTTTTGGGCTGCTACTTTACGGCCATATATGGGCTTTAACCCTCAATTACTATGGATCACATTTCCGGCATTCACCATTTTATTTCTGATCACCTCATACTATTCCGGATTGTATGATAACGGATACCGTCAATCACGGTTAAACACGGCCACCCTTGTTTCCGGATTGGTGCTGTTTACAGTTTATACCTTTCTTCCCTTAAGCGAACAGTTTTCCAGGGGGATCTTGTTGTTTTCAATAGTACTGGGTTACCTTCTTATTTCTCTTTTACGAATTATACTTCATGCAGTAGGAATCATCTCCAAAAAGAAAATCAATGATGCTCCTTTGATTGCGATCGTTGGGTCCAATAATGAATTTGAAAAAGTAATGAGTATTATGAAATCTTCAGGACAGGAAGATTTGGTTTTAGGCCGTATTGCAGTAAATGGTGATGATGAAAAAAATACATTGGGCAACCGGAGACATCTCGATAAGATATTGCAGGCAAATATTCTTAAAGAACTTATTTATTGCCAGGGTGATCTTTCATTCAAAGAGATCATTGAGAATGTACAGCAACTTCCTCCTAATACAGAAGCTTCTTTTTTTAGCCGGGGCTGCCATTCCATTATTGAAAGCCATGACAGGCATTCTGCCGGAAGTTTCCTTTCCGCATCAGCATATTACCGGCTTCAAAACCCACTCTATCGCAGAGCTAAAAGGCTAAATGACTTTTGCATGGCCACGGCATTCCTTGTTATCTTTCCCATCCACTTCATATTGAAAAAGCGGCCGGTCATATTTTTGAAGAATATGTTTTCAATACTCTTTAATCAGAAAACTTTTGTCAGTTATGCAGAAGTATCTGCAGAATTACCACGATTAAAAAAGGGATTACTTTCCTCTACCGGACTTCCTGCTGAAAAAAATACATTGCCAACAACAGCATTATTTCACAGCGATCATATCTATGCAAGGAATTATTCTGTTTTTACTGACCTGGGATTGGTTTGGAAAAACTACCAGCATCTTTCTTAACGATTTTTACCATTTCATTGCTTGGTACATTTCTTCTTAAATTGCGAAATTGCACACTAAACATTTTTTGAATGTCATATAACAGTTACCGGCCCAGCCATAGTCCCATTCCGGTTGTGCTCAATCTGATTATCATCAATGCCCTGGTGTTTTTAGCCCAAACGATGAATGGCGGAGTAAATGGCCCACTCACCAACTGGCTGTCATTGAAGAGTCCCGCCACCGGACTGTTTAATCCTATCCAGTTGATCACTCACATGTTTGCTCATGCGAATTTTTTGCATATCCTCTTTAACATGTATGCTTTGTGGTTATTCGGCGCCATACTGGAGCGCAATTGGGGTTCTGTTCGGTTCCTGATTTTTTACCTCGTTTGCGGGTTGGGCGCTGCTGCAGCACAGATGTTTTTGGTGCCTGATGCTGCTGCCATCGGAGCATCCGGCGCAGTGATGGGGTTGATGGCAGCCTTTGCCTATACCTATCCCAATGTACAATTCTATATTCTTCCATTCCCGTTTGCGATCAAGGCTAAGTGGCTCGTAGCTGTTTACGTGGCTTTGGACCTCTTTGGCGGTATTTCAGGCTCTGATGGGGTGGCTCACTTTGCACACCTTGGTGGATTGGTCACCGGGTTTTTATTAATGATTTTCTGGATCAGTCGTAAGCGCAGCCGATATTAATTTTTTTGGCACACTATTTTTTAGAAGCTATTCGGTAATTTTACATTATCCGGAAATATGATAATCAAATGGGCGAATCAGACAGATATATTGGAAGGAAGAGAACACGCATCTCCATTGGTGACGACAACAATGGATTGATGGCGCTCATTGCAGTGAACGCAATGGTGTTTATCTGCTTTGGGCTTATCAAGATCGTCTACCAGATGTCCCAGTCCAACATTACGGCCTTCGAATACGAAGTGTTGCGATGGGCTGTACTTCCGGCAAAACTTTCCACAATTGCCCATGAACCCTGGACAGTACTCACCTATATGTTTGTTCACAACAGTGTCATCATTACTATTGTGAACCTGATGTGGCTTTGGGCTTTCGGGAGTATTCTGCAAAATGTACTGGGTAATAAAGTTGTGATCCCGATTTATCTGTATGGAGGTCTTGCGGGGGCTGTTTTTTTTGTTGCCACCGCCTACACTGTGCCGGCCTTACGGGATCAGGTGGATTATCTATCACTCTTTGGAGCCAATGCTTCTATTTTTGCCGTAGCTATTGCAGCCACTACTATTACGCCAAATTATAAGATATTCCCCATGCTCAATGGAGGCATTTCCCTCTGGATCATTACATTGATTTATGTAGTGATCTCGGTAGCTTCCGGCGGTACAGATCCTGCTTTTCTAACAGCCCTTGCAGGTGGTGCTTTGGTTGGATTTTTATTTATGAATAGTTACCAAAAAGGCCATGATTGGGGGTTGTGGATGAATGAACTTTATACCTGGTTTATCAATTTGTTTGAGCCGGGCCGAAAAAGTATGTCAACCCGCAGTATCAGGAATGCTTTCTTTTACAAAACGGGCGAGAGAAAACCTTATGTCAAAACTCCGGCCATCACGCAGGAGAAAATTGACTTAATTCTTGACAAGATCAACCAGGAAGGTTACGATCATCTGACTGAAGAAGAAAAATCAATTTTAAGAAAGGCCTCGGAAGAAGAGTTTTGAACGTAGTTTTACAAAAATCAACTGCGCATGGCATTGACCTTTATCAGAAAGGTTACCAAGAAAACTTTCCTCATCTTAAATATTACCACGGGGGTCGCACTTTGGGGAGGAGCCTATGTAAAATATTTTGACCCACAAACCTATTGGTATCTCAGTTTACTTACCATAGCGCTTCCGTATATTATTTTGTTGCTCCTGGTATTTCTGGTATTCTGGCTGATAGTAAGACCCATTTGGTCATTGTTGTCGGTGGCATTCCTGGCAATAGGATGGAATGCTGTCATCAATATCATTCCCGCAAGGCTTCCTTATACATTCCAAATAAAGAAAGATAATAACACCATTCGGATTATGAGTTGGAATGTGGAGCAATTCAACATCCAGCATTACAAAACTCATCCGACGGGAAAAGATGAAATGATAGCATTGATTAACTACTACGACCCTGACATCGCCTGCTTCCAGGAGGTGGTAGCCGGAGAGAATATAAAAGGAATCAATTACCTGCCTGCTATCGATAGCCAGCTTCACTTCAAAGACCTTTTCTTTGCGTACAAACTTTCAAATGATTTTGACAGGTATCATCACTTTGGTACCATCATATATTCAAAGTATCCCATCATCAGGAAACAGTTTGTAGTCAATAATCCAAATAATTATAATTCCACATTTCAGTTTGCAGATGTACTTATCGGTAGGGACACTATTCGGATATTTAATGTGCATCTGCAATCATTGAAGTTTTCAAAACAGAACAGGGAATATCTTGACAGTGGGGAAGTACACACTACAACCGTAGATGAATCGATGAGTGTGGTTGAAAGGATTAAAACGGGAGTTGAAAAGAGAGCAGTCCAGGCAGATTTTGTTAAAGATGAAATGGTGCATTCGCCTTATCCTAAAATACTTTGTGGTGACTTTAATGATGTGCCTCTGTCTTATGCCTATGAGACCATTGGAGAAAATATGCAGAATGCATTTGTAAAGAGAGGATATGGGTTGTCCAGAACATTTGACGGAATTTCTCCAACACTACGGATAGACAATATTTTTGCAGACAGCAATTTTACCTTTATCCAGTTCAAGAGAATTAAAAAGGAATTAAGTGATCATTTTCCTATCGTCGCTGATGTGAAGTTTCAAAAGTAATATACAGTCTGAATCAATTCAATATTCTGAATTCATCAGCGTCTTTCAGAAAAGGGAAATGAGAACGAACTTCCTGCAAGAGCGTTTTTTCAAATGTGCAGGTATGAACAGACTCTTCCTTCTCTTGTGTCCAAATGATATTGCCAAGAGGATCAATGACACTACTATCCCCTGAATACGAATGGCCGTTACCATCTTTTCCCACCCGGTTCACTCCGATAACATAGCATTGATTTTCTATAGCTCTTGCGGCTAAAAGTGTTTGCCAAGCATTCCGGCGTTTGTCAGGCCAGTTGGCCACATTGATATAAATGTCATATTGCAATTGTGGATCGGAAGCCTGCCGTGCCCACACAGGAAATCTCAAATCATAACATACCTGGAAGTTTATTTTCCAGCCATTCAGAGTACCTATTAATTTCTTGTTGCCTGCGGTGTAGTGGCTGTGCTCCTGTGCATAACTGAACAAATGCCTTTTGTCATAATAGTAATACTTTCCGTTGGGTAACATCAACACAAGCCTGTTATAAAATTGTCCCTCCTCTTCTATGATAAGGCTACCGGTAATAGCTGCTTTTTTCTTTCGGGATGTTTCCTTCATCCATTGGATGGTAGAGCCATCCATATCCTCAGCTAATTTCTCGGGATTCATAGAGAATCCCGTCGAAAACATTTCAGGTAGTACGATCAATTCTGTTTTTTCGGATATAGCATTGATCTTCGATTCAAACACGCGCATGTTCGCTTCCTTATCTTCCCAATGAAGTTCAGATTGTATCAATGAAATTGTCAATGTTTGCATTGCCATGAATTAAAGGTAAGACATGACTTACTTGTAAACTCAATTCCAATAAATTAACCGGAGTCTTGAGAAAAAACAACTTCAAAAATTTCGGAACGTGAAATTGAAGACTGAAAAATAGAAATCTTCAGACAGTTTCAAAAGTAATCAAATCACATATCAGATAATGCGGATCGACTTACAGAAAGAAGTCAGAAGGAATGGTAATACAACCCAGAAATACTCCCTGATCCAAATCAAAAAGATTAATTGTACAATAACTGAAAGCACAAAGAACACCCAATACTTTGCTACAGATTCTCTTTCCAGATTGTTTTCCATAATCACAAAAATTTTGACAAATATATCAATTACTTTTAAAATTCTATAACAAGAAAGTGAGAAGGTGATGGGGTACTTATCAACCCGATAGTTATTGGATCTGACGACTATGTAAGTTAGTAACTGTCGGAACACATGCGGGTAAAGACAACCGAAAGCTTCATTCCTATAAAAAGAAAATCCTGAATTTGTCTCCAAATTCAGGATTGAAAATTTCATATCAAAACCAAAAACAAAAAATATCTATTGTTTTTCTGTCTTCGCAGTGGTCTTGGCATAGCTGGTTGCGTCCAATACTTCACCGGTAAGTTTGATAAACTTTACATCAGAAGCGTTTGCGAATTTTACTGTAATAGTCTTGTTGATAGGACCCAATGCAGCAGCATTAAATACAGCTTTGATCGTACCAGTCTTGCCCGGAGCAATTGGTTCTTTGGTATATTCACTCACGGTGCAGCCACATGATGGAGCAGCCTGGTCAATGATCAACGGCTCTTTACTGATATTTGTTACGGTAATAGTAGCAGTGGCAGGTACTCCTTGCTTGATCTTTCCAAAATTAAAATTCTCAGTACTGAATTTGGCAACAGCATCTGCTTTTTCCTGTGCAAAAAGGCTTGTGGATACGAGAGCGAATACCGCTAAGAGTAAAGTTTTCATTGTTTATTCTTTTTAAATTTATTTACGAGATTGTTTTCAGGGGCTGATGTAACGGGAGTTTTCCAAACTTCTCCTTTGATAATTAATTGAGCTGATTGATTTCCATTGTAATTTATCGTCACCGGTTTAACAAATGAACCTTCGGCAGCCGCATTATATCCTACCTTGATTTGAGAGGAACCTCCGGGAGGAATAGTGTCGTTATTCCATTCAGGAGTAGTGCACCCGCAACTTGCATGCACATTGTCTAATGACAAAGGGGTAGTGCCGTTGTTTTTGAAAATAAAAACATAGGTAACAGGCTTTCCCTGAGGTATTTTGCCAAAATCATGCTCATTAGATTCAAATTTCAACACCTCTGGTTTGATCGCATCCTGGTGAATCATGGAAGAGGTAGGGCTGGCCAATTTTTTCTGGGCATAAGTAAAGGAGGTGGCCATCAGAAAGAAAAAAAATAACAAAAGCCTGCTCATTATTTTGTACATTTAAGTGCTATCAAAGATAGTAAAACGCCATTACAGGTTGTAAATTGTACTTTGATTGGGTACATTTTAACAATCCCTCGCTATTTATCAATATTTTTGTAGTTATGGAATCCAACATTACCGGAAATGACCACCTCTTAGAAAATTTGTCCTTTGAAAAGTTCAAAGAAACAGTGCTGGAGGATTATAGGATGGTGTGTGTAAGCAGGGAAGCCAGTTTACTGGCAAGGAAAGAAGTATTGACAGGCAAGGCCAAGTTTGGAATATTTGGAGATGGTAAGGAAGTAGCCCAGGTAGCTATGGCTAAGTTTTTTCAACCTGGAGATTTCAGATCAGGATATTATCGAGATCAGACTTTTGCATTTTCGGCAGGACTCTCTACAGTGGAGCAATTTTTCTCCCAACTGTATGCAGACCCTGATGTAAATAACGATCCCTTCAGTGCCGGCAGGCAAATGAATTCACATTTTGCCACTCCCAATGTTGACAAAGAAGGCAACTGGCTGGCACTTGCCAATATGAAAAATATATCTGCAGATATAGCTCCTACCGGTGGCCAGATGCCAAGAGCACTGGGTCTTGCATTTGCTTCCAGTCTTTTCAGAAAAAATAAAGAGTTGTCAGGCCTCTCTAAACTGAGTGCCAATGGAAACGAAATTTGCTTTTGCACTATAGGAGATAGCGCAACATCTGAGGGTGTTTTTTGGGAAACCTTGAACGCTGCCGGTGTAATGCAGGTTCCCCTCGCAGTTTTTGTTTGGGATGATGGTTATGGCATCTCTGTTCCAAAAGAATTGCAAACAGTTAAATCCTCTATTTCAAAAGCACTTGCCGGCCTCCAAAAAACAGATACATCCAATGGTATTAATATTTACCGGATGAAAGGATGGGATTATGCAGGTATGTGCGAGGTTTTAGAATCAGCTATACAGCATATCAGGGATACCCACACTCCTGCACTGTTTCATGTGCAGGAAATCACACAGCCACAGGGGCATTCTACATCAGGCAGCCATGAAAGATATAAGTCTTTAGAAAGGCTGGAGTGGGA
Source organism: uncultured Ginsengibacter sp. (assembly GCA_964526985.1). Classification (GTDB taxonomy): domain Bacteria; phylum Bacteroidota; class Bacteroidia; order Chitinophagales; family Chitinophagaceae; genus Ginsengibacter. The sequence continues at coordinate 14,893 of CAZGNJ010000010.1, forward strand.
ACGTCAATGGGATTGCAAGAAACAGATGAGAGAATGGCTATTGGAAAATGCCCTTGCAGATGAAAACGAATTGGAACATATAGAAGCTGAAAGCAAGCGATTTGTAAAGGACAGCCGTAAGGTAGCATGGGACAAATTTCAAGACCCAATCAAAGAGCAGGTAATAAATGTGTCAAGGCTGCTGAAGGACGCAGGGAAATCAGGAAACGAAACATTTGCCCAAAAGTTAGTGAATGATCTGACCCAGTTGCGTGAACCAACACGCAAAAATGTAATGAAAACAATTTCTGCATTTGAATTCCATCCGGGCACCAATCCAAATTCATTGGCAGCTCTCAAAGAATATCACCGCAGCCTGGATGAAGAAAACAAAGCTCTCTTTAATACTCATCTTTACAACGAAGGACAAAAATCCGCCTTGAATGTTACTGGCGAAGCGGCTGTATATGGCACGAATGCTCCTGACTTAAATGGGTATGAAATTCTCAACAAATATTTCGATCAACTCTTTGCCTCCAACAAAACAGTAGTAGCATTTGGAGAGGACGTAGGTAAGATTGGTGGTGTCAACCAGGGGTTTAGTGGCCTCCAAAATAAATATGGTGTCCACCGGATCTTTGATACCGGTATTCGTGAAAACACAATCATCGGACAAGGATTGGGTCTTGCACTCAGAGGAATGCGTCCGATAGCAGAAATACAATACGTGGATTATTTGCTATATGCCATTCAGACTCTCAGTGATGATATAGCTACCACTCATTATCGGACATTCGGACAACAAAGTGCTCCTGTGATTGTAAGGACTCGCGGCCACAGGCTGGAAGGCATCTGGCATAGCGGCTCCCCTCTTGGAATGATCATCAACAGCCTGAGAGGAATGTACGTATGTGTTCCGAGAAATATGACCCAGGCAGCCGGAATGTATAATACTTTGCTGGAATCCAATGATCCTGGTTTGGTAATAGAGTGCCTGAATGGCTACCGACTCAAAGAAAAGCTGATTTCTAATCTTTCAACTTTCAGAGTACCACTCGGAGTTCCTGAGATTGTTCGTGAAGGAACAGATGTTACTATTGTATCGTACGGATCAGTATTGAGAAATATCGGAAGGGCTTCCCTGATGTTAGAACGAAAAGGCATTAGTTGCGAAGTGATCGATGTACAAACACTAATTCCCTTTGATCGTCATCACAGGATTCTCGAATCACTTAAGAAAACCAGCAGGATTTTATTTGTGGATGAAGATGTTCCCGGAGGCGCTTCTGCCTATATGTTCAATAAAGTAATGGAAGAACAAGGTGGCTATCGTTGGCTGGATGTAGCTCCAAGAACGATGACAAGTAAAGACCATCGTCCGGGATATGGTACCGATGGCGATTATTTCGGTAAACCTAATACAGAAGGAATCGTCAGAACTGTAATGGAAATGATGGCAGAATAGTTAGTTGAAACGCTTTAGTAACTTATGAAATCAGCAGACAGAAGGTTTATTGAAAATTGGAAAGATCAGCGAAAAGGATCCCGGACAGGATACTATCTCACTTATATTGTTGGCTGGACCATCGTCTCATTTTTTGTATTGTTTTTTCTGTCAAAGCTCTTTACCAATCTCTGGGAAACAGGAGGGAAATCTTTAGTTTATATCTTCATTGGCATATCCTTAGTCGCTGCATTTCTGGTAACACACCTTACCTACACCGGAAATGAAAAGAAGTTACAAAAATTGATGAATGAGTATAAGGAGGAGTTGAACTAATGAGGCTTTGAAGAATTCCTGCTTCCTTTTACAATATGCCTGATTATTCTTTTTGCATGTTCGCGACTATTTTCAATAAATAGCCGATGTGTGTTGAGTCCACCACAGATGACACCGGCAAGATAAATCCCTTTCACATTACTCTGATGCGTTGCATCATCATAAACAGGTTTTAGCACATTATCTTTCGAAAGACTGACTCCGAGTTTTTTCAGGAATGGAAGGTTTGGCTGATAACCCGTCATGGCCAGCACCCAATTATTGGGAATAGTGATAGTTCCTTCCGGTGTATTAATGTCCACTTCATGTTCTCTTATTTCAGAGACCGTTGAGTTGAAATGAGCTTTAATTGAACCTTCCTCTATCCGGTTAATGATATCGGGGCGCACCCAATATTTTACTCTTTCGCTGATTTTATCTCCTCTCACTACCAGGGTGACTTCTGCACCTTTGCGCCATGTTTCAAGAGCGGCATCTATAGCAGAATTGGCAGCACCCACTACCAACACTTTTTGAAATGCATAAAAGTGCGGATCATCGTAATAATGTTTCACCTTTGGCAACGACTCGCCTTTTACATTCAGAAGATAGGGGATATCATAAAACCCGGTAGCTATTATTACATTCTTAGTTTGATATTTCACATTTGAAGAAAGGACATTAAAACCATTTCTTGATTTCCTGATTTCCTCAACCTTTTCAAAGAGACGGATGTTCAATTGAAAGGAAGTAACAATTCTCCTGTAATATTCCAAAGCTTCGTTTCGGGTAGGCCTTTTGTTGTTGCTGACAAACGGCACGTTACCGATCTCGAGTCGTTCGCTGGTGCTGAAGAAAGTCATGTTGGCCGGATAATGAAAAAGAGAATTTACAAGAGCTCCTTTTTCAAGGATGAGATATTTCAATTTTGCTTTCCTGGCCTCGATAGCACAGGCAAGTCCGATAGGGCCGCCTCCGATGATGATGATATCAAAAGAATCTGCAATCTTCATTTACTCTAATTTTGCTAAAAGTATTTATTTATTTTCAACACTTAATTGAAAGGGATTGATCCTTTCCGGAGCATTAAAGTACAATCACGGACAGGTAATTAACATCCAATACCATATTGTGAATAGATTATTTTTTTTCAGTGGGTTTGTTTTTAATAAACAGGTTGTTCCTTATTCATTGCTTATGCTCTGGCTTGCCATTCAGTTGATCCTGCTGTTTTCGAATGGTATGGTTACCACCCTTGAGGCTGAGAAATATATTACACAAGCAAATTATTTTCTGGAACATGGGCGGTTTAGCACCGGCAACTATTACCTGTACAGTACATTGATTTTATTGATTGTAGCCTGCATCAAGTGGCAACTATCCTTTTGGATTATCGTCATAATCCAGTTGCTCCTCAATTTTTTTGCCTTCCTGATGTTTTACAAGCTTGCATTTCATTTTCTAAAAAGCAATAAACTTGCATGGATAGTATGCGCTTATTACATCTGCAACTTATTCTATCAACTCTATAATTCATTTCTCTTTACAGAATCACTTTTTTATAGCCTTACTATTATTTATACTTCCTATTTACTTACTATTAGTCGCTTGCAACTTAAGAATATTATAACGCTCATAATCTTTCTAATACTCCTTTCTTTAACCCGGCCTACCGGGATTTTATTTTTGCCGGCAACTTTACTTTACTCATATTTTCAATTCATGAAAAGGTTGAAAATGGTTGTAAGGATTCCAATCGCAATAGGAGCGATGGCTGCGTTTATATTTATACTTAATAGACTGATGAGCGTCGGAGGCAGCCTTGACTTTATGCTTCCCTTTATCAAGGAGAATATTATTTGTGGAGTAAATACCGTTTTCAATGCTCACATTATCGTACCTCAAAATGGTAATTCTCTAAATGGTTTGTGGCTTTACATTTATGAGAATAACGGGCAGTTTCTGAAATTGGCTAAGCTGAAATCAGCTGCTTTTTGGGGATTGATGAGGAGTTATTATTCAATCTCACATAATATTTTCTTAGTGTTATTTTTCTATCCCTTTTATTTCTTTTCCTTAATGGGGATCGTAAATAAATACAGGCAGAAAGACAGAAGCCTTATCTTCCTGTTAACTATTGTACTGCTTTACTGGCTGACTACTGTATTGACTTGCGATGACTGGCATAATAGGTTTTTTCTTACGATATCCCCTTATCTTTTTCTGCTGGGCATTGCAGCTTTTGTCCGCAACAGGTCGGATTCAATACCCATTAATGAGACATAAGAGGCATAATGCTACCAGACATTGAACCTGGTCGGTACAGTTGCTTTGACTTTTTTCAACTCCAACTTCCGATAATTGTGATGACATTATTAGACCCGTACCCTTTGACATTCTGGCTATAGAATTTCTTTCGACAAAACAGACATCATAAGAACTGTAGTTCTCAACATCACTTGATTAAAATGCTTTAATGGTAGAAACAAACCAGCCCTGACTACCTCATCAGATACATCTTACCATAGCCTTTGTTGAAATACTTATCGGTATTGTCGTTAGTGTCAGTAAACTTATCCATCGACTTCCCATTAAGGTTTGTAAGAACGTGGTAGAGATACACACCGTTGGCAAGCTTTTGTCCGTACATATCAGTACCATCCCACTTAAACTCTGTTATGTTTCTTCCTATATGTAATGGTCCCAATTCCTGCCGGGTAATTTCCCTCACTACTTTTCCGGTTACTGTAAGAATTTGTATCCTGATATTCTGAGGTATTTCACTACCTGTGATTGTAAATACAAATGCAGTGGATGTAGTAAACGGATTCGGGTAATTTAACAGATTCGAGATCATCGGCTTTCCAATCACGCGGAATGTAACATGGTAACTAACTGCACCAGACTGATTCCCTACTACATCCCTTCCGGATACGATCAATTCATACTCATCGTCATTCCCATTGAATGCCGGAGTAAAATCAATTGTCGCAGTATTGTCCGGCCCTGATGATGGTGTAAACCGCAAAGTATCATTGTCAAAGCTAAAATCTCGCAAGGTGCCGTCAGGATAGCGCAATTGTACTTTCAATAATGAAGTATCTGTGAGTCTCAAATACTCACTTTCATCCTTCAGTTTAATGAGTATATGTGGTTTTGATGAAACAATATCTCTGTTCAAAATGTGTACACCATCAAATGTCACATCGAGGAGTGGATTCATATAATCCCCTTTGACAAAGAAATTCTGATAAATAAAGTTGTTGAAATGATACAATTCAGGTTGGTCATTTTCGGGGTTAAAGTCCACAAATAATGTGTTGAGCCCGGGATAATCCTTGGTATCAATGGTTACCCTCAACGAAACTGTATCTCCACTTATCAGTGGTTTCTGTCGGGGTATTTGTATAGTATGTGAAACGTTTCGGCTATCCACTACAGTTACATTCACTTTGAGACTGTCAAAAATCTCAGGGCTGATATTCTTAAAGGCAATCTGAAAGTCAAGGGTTTCGCCTTGCATCAATGTGTCTTTGCTCTTAAACAGCAAGGAGGGGGTCAATGCCCCTTCAGGAGCCGGTTGGTAATTCAGCCTCCAGTACTTCAACTGGAATGGTGAAAAATTGATACGGTCCTCATTCCTCATTCTAAGACTTATATACGGATATGTCTTTGCATCAATGAATGAAATGTCTACATTCTTTGCGGTAGAATCAGCAGTAAATAAGGTGGCCTCCGTTCCTGCATTAGTGATTCCTACAACATCAATATTGACGTTGTCCGAATGAGGAGAGCTTTCATCAACTCCATCCCAATGCAACTCCTTCCATGATACTGCCGGGCCAAATTTTGGAGAAGTGATCAATCCTATAGAATCCGGAGCAATAATATTGTGAGAAAGGTCTATCTTATCTAAAGTTCCTTTTGAAAAAACAAATGTTGGAATAAATTCTGGTTTGTCTTTCTGAAACATAAAGACAAATGCCTTAGGCCTGTTGAAAGAATCAATGAGCGTAAACCCATCATTAAAAAGTTCATGATATAATGAATTGCCAGAGCCTAACAAAGTAGTGTCTCCCATCCAGTCTGACGCATAGGTGTTAGAAGCGGGATTAGTGCCACTAATATTTCTGACTATGACAACAAACCCGGCAGGAATAGAATCCTTTAGAAAATGATAGGCGGCTACCCTGCTGCTCTGACTCAGAATATTGTATTGAAAATTAGCCATCCGGTCTGCTGCACAAACAGGATCACTTCCAAATCTGCCTGTTCCTGTGGTATTGTACCAGGGTTTCAGCGATACAGGGTCCAGAACATTTATGATAAGGCCTGAAATACCACAAACACTTTTTACAAACTGCGCTCCATTTACGTTACATTCAAACTCTGTACCATACTGTGCAGCTGATGGGAATACCCCATTACGTGCTTGAATGATATTTGTAACGGCAGCAAACTGCCAGTTCCGTTCAGTAGTCAACCTGACATCCTGCGTGTCAGAATACAAATGCTGGTAATACCCTGACTGATTACTGCCCAAAGAACTGCCAGCCATATATATAAATGACGATTTATTCCAACGATAGTTATCTGGTGTTGTTGTATCCGCCTTTACAGCTACCCGCCAATAATACACAGTACTGTCTTTGTAAGTAAATCCGGGATCAAACTCCAATATACCTCCCGGGCCAGAGACGGTCTTGGTCACAAGCAAGGGAGAGTTGAACGTCTCAGTTGTGTCAATTTGAAATTCATACGACTTCATCCGGCTAAGCGGATCGGCAGTAGATGCATACAGTTTTTGATTACTGATATTGATGATGGCAAAGTTTTGTGGATAGGATGGACTTGCTTCATCTTCAAAAATGTAAAATTCTTTTGTAAAACTATTATTCGATTCTGACATTTCATCCACGTTGTTATTGGCATCAATAGTTACAGTAATTTTATTCAAACCTTTGTCTGTAGAAGATACCACCGGTACGGAAAGGGTCAGAGAGTCGGCATAGTAAGGTGCCAGAATTTTCTTATTATAGATCGTCTGTACAGAGCCGTTAGGATACGTTCTCTTGATATCGAGGAATATAGAGTCTCCTGTTGCCTTACCAAGATTGAAGGTTTTAACACCCAGGGTAAATTTCTGGTTAGCAACAGAGATAAATGCCGGATCGATTCTGATGAGATTATCTTCTACAACATAATCAGGCTTTGGCTGTGAATGGATCTTCAGAGCAGGATCACCATTCATTGCCATTTCTTCAAGGTCAGCACGGTTAAAGAAATACAATCCGGGATTTCCTCCATCCAGTTTTTCAATTGTCTTCTTCATTTGAACGCCAACCGGTGCTCCATAATTTTGTGAAGAAACAAGATTGTAAAAGGCCTGGTTATATTCATCCAGATAAGGAGGTATCCCATAATGGGTACTAGCAAAAAACGAAATACTTCCACGTCGTTTGCTCAAAACAAAGTCTTCCGAAATTGTCTTTCTCCCATTTACTATCCGTAACGAATCGAAAACATAATTATTCCCTGCTGTACAGCCACTCACTAAGAAAAATGGGTACTTCGATGGATTGTTATATGCCTGGGGGTCACTCAGATTATACTCAAGGGTATTGGCTGAAGAGTGGCCGAAATAAGAAAGAACACCGATTCCCTGCTCAAAGAGTTGTTCAATTCTCTTGGAAGAAATCAATTGTACTGCTGAATTAGAAGTCTTGGAAAATAACTCAACATGTGCTCCCAATGAAGTGTCTTCCAGAGTATTTCCATATCCATACATATAATTTCTGAATGTACCATTCTCACTACTATCTTTTCCTCCTACAATCTGAACCACATTTTTCATCCACAATTTATCTTTTACTGTTTGTGATGACGATTGCTGCTCTCCCTCATACTCTTTTATTTTTTCAAGGTAATTCCCCACTTCATTGCCGGAAATTGCTGAAATCCTGCCAATAGGAATTGAAGGTGTAGTAATGCCATAGGGAGAAGACAGTAAGACGTCGGAGGCCGGGGACCCAAAGGTGGGCACAAGATTTAACTGGTTAGCATATGGGCTGTTTTTATTCATCAAATATTCGTCATAACTCAACCCTTTTCCAATGATAAAAACAAACTGTGCAACAGGAGTAAATTTGGCATTAGCAAATTGAATAAATTCTTTAATACTTAATGGATGCTTATCAATCCCGTAACAAAACTGATCTGCTATTTCATTAATATCTACTACAATAGCTTTGAAATTGCCGCCCTGTGCTGAACTGCGATATTGTCGGTATTCATCCACATAATTGTTTCCTGTAGAAGAATTGTATAATACCGGATTAGAGATGATGATATAATTTCCCTGGTTTGCGGTAACGGAATAATCAATAAAGTCGCGTTTAACTAATTGACTGATCGAGGTTAACTCTGCCGGGTCTTGAGTTACCAACCAAAATCTTTGTTGGGATACTGATGGTGGTAGTGCAAATTTGATTTTGCCCGGAGTAGAAGTGATATCCCCCACATACCTATTACCTGTTGAGTAATCGTAAAGTACTGGTGCGATTCCCCCAGTTTTGAAATTTGTGATCTCCAGGTAATTTCCCTGTGCTGAAGCCGGCAATTCAAAATAAAACGAAGTGCTATTATTAAAATTAAACGTGCTGGGATAAGTAAATTCAAGATATGAAATAACCATCCTGTCGGTAGAAACCGAGGAGGTGTTTTCAAATTTATAGTTTATCCAGTTTGTGTTTCCATTTAGAAGAGAAATTGAAAATGGAATAGATTTCCTGATATAATTAAGATTTGGCATTGGCTCGTTAGCCACCACTCCCTGGTAAATGTTATTACCAAAGGTCAGTTTCACATTACGGCTGTTAAATGCTGCACCTGCAGCCGCAAACTTTATTGTTCCGTCTGGCCCAGTAGGATAAATATTTAAATTGGTAATACCGCCATTTTCATTTGAACCCGGAGGTACAAATTTGCTACTCCAACCCTCTGCCTGATCATAAGAAGAGGAATACAGATATACGCCTCCGACAGGAATAGAATAGCCCGGATTCATTTGTGTTCGCATATAACTACCCAAAGTGTTCATAAAATACTTCTCTGCCGGCAATACATTTCCCGCTACATTATTTGCTGTACTGACAAACCTCGCATTCGTTCCAACGTGTACAGTCAGAAAATAACTGCTGGTATCAGAAATAATACTGTTCTTATCTGTCAGCTGAAAATCCGGGTCCCGATACAATTTGGTATCCGGCTTCCCATCATTTTTTAATCCAATAAATTCGATATAATCACTTGCACTCAATTGACCACTCGCAATGGAAGTATAAATCTTTTGTTCTTCCCCATTGCGCCATAATTGAAATTGCTCAGCAGGCACACTTCCCAATCCGGCAGCCTGCAAGGTACCAAACGGAATTCGGCACAGGCCATCCTTTCCAATTTTGAATTTATAATAAGACTGACTATAATTGATCCAACTGTTGCGATAGGTCTGGCCCAAGGCGCCAAAACTGCTGCATACAAGTAATATGAATAATATTTTTTTCATAGAGCCGGTTAATTATTTTTTCTGGCCTGTCAAAAGAATTTTTAATGAAAATACATGTGTGTAAAGCGGGTGTGATTGATTGGCCAGGTTAGTAAAGGCATAATCAATGTTTACATTTCCCAGTTTAAACCCTGCACCAAGGCTTGGCTGATATATCCATACTTTTTTCTGGTTGGTAGTATCACCGTCTTTTAATGCTTTTTGAAAATTATTGATCCCGGCCCTGACAAAGAATACATCTTTGATCCCTGCCTCAAGCCCAACGTGTGGATCGACACTTACCGGGTTTCCACTAATCACTGTATTTCTTTTTCCATCAAAAGTGAAGTCAAGATCAGCCTCTGCCAACAAATTAAAATTCTTACTGATTGGAAAATTATAGGATGATGCCAGTATGAGCCTTGGCGCTGTGATCTCAGTCGACTTAACCGGTATATCATTCTTTGTCAAATACAGGACCTCTTTCTCTTTCTCTGTAAAGTGAAATGACCACGCATTGAACGTGGTGGTAATATCCTTAGCTACAACGGCTGCATTCCAATTCCCTTTTTGCAGGCGAAAGGCCGCATCCAGCCCAAATCCCCAGGCATTCGCAAAATGTCCTACTTTTCTGTAAATGATTTTTGCATTAGCCCCAAACGAAGTCTTGATGTCGCCATTATCTTTGATCTTTTGTGCGAAGGAGAATAGAAAGCCGTAATCTGCAGAAGAAAATGATGAAATGTTATTGTAATTAATACTACCATCCGGTTCTACAAGAAATAGAGTATTGGGAATATCATCTACCCCAAAACGCATGATGCTGAATCCTATCGTTCTTTTATTATCATTAATGGGTATTGCTACACTGCCAAATTCATAATTCCCGATATTGCTGAAATAGCTGGCATGCATAAGGCTTACTGTCGGGTGATCCTGAACCAGAACCAATGCTGCCGGATTCCAATATCCTGCCGTGGCATCGTTTACGGATGCTGACTGGGCCGAGCCCATTGCCATTCCTCTGGCACCTGCACCAATATTCAGAAACTCGTTAGAATATTTCCTGAATTGAGCATTGCTCCATAGTGGTAACGCTAATATTAAAAATATGACAAGTCGTTTGGCAGATTTCATATAGGGGGGAATAAGATTTTCATTTTCCGAAAAATGACAAAAATGTAGAATTAAACGAATAGAATTGGTTCTATATTGTATTTTTTTCAGGCTTAGGGGTTAATAAAAGTACATAAAAATCTCATCCATGACCAGGAAACTGCAATGAAAAATTTAAGCATATCTAAAATTTGAGAAGTGTAATTTTGCCGACCATGAAAAATGTAATAGAAGAATTGCTGTGGCGGGGATTGCTGCATGATATTATTCCCGGTACTGAGGAGCAATTGCTAAAAGAGCCGACAACAGCTTATGTTGGTTTCGACCCCACTGCCGAAAGCCTTCATATAGGAAGCCTTATTCCAATTATTGTGCTCGTTCACTTGCAAAAATTCGGCCATCAGCCTGTAGCCCTGGTTGGAGGAGCCACTGGTATGGTAGGGGACCCAACCGGCAAAAGCGCGGAAAGGTCTATGCTCAGTAATGACATATTAGAACAAAATATAGCGGGTATCAGGAAGCAACTTTCCAAGTTTATTGATTTCGATTCCGTACAACCTAATAAGGCGTTGTTGGTAAATAACTATGATTGGTTTAAAAATGTTTTATTCCTGGATTTTATCCGTGATGCCGGCAAGCATATAACGGTCAATTATATGATGGCGAAGGACTCTGTAAAAAAGCGTTTGGAAAGCGAAAGTGGGATGAGTTTTACTGAGTTTTGTTACCAATTGATGCAGGGTTATGATTTCTACAGAATGTTCCAGGAAATCAACTGCAAACTACAATTTGGAGGTAGCGATCAGTGGGGAAATATTGTAACCGGCGTAGAATTGATCCGAAGGAAAATAGGTGCTGATGCATTTGCCTTTACCAGCCCATTGCTGAAAAAGGCTGATGGAAGTAAGTTTGGCAAGAGTGAAGGTGGTAATGTGTGGCTGGATGCGGACAAGACTTCTCCTTATAAATTTTACCAGTTTTGGCTAAATACAGCAGATGATGACGCAGAGCGGTTTCTGAAAATTTTTACTTTTCTTGACAAGGCAGAAATAGAAAACCTGGCGGCACGCAACAAAGGAAATGAGCACGAACGCATTTTGCAAAAAAGGCTGGCTGAAGAAGTTACCAGGTTTGTACATTCTGAAGAGGAATTACAGTTTGCTATCAGAGCCTCTCAGATTTTATTCAGTAATGATACTGCAGGTATTCTCCAGTCGCTAAGTGAGAAACAATTACTTGAAATGCTGGACGGTGTACCCACAGTACACGTTGAATCATCAAGTTTCTTCGGAAAGGATGTTATTACCATTCTTAGTGAAAGTGGGGTCTTTTCAAGCAAGGGAGAAGCGAAGAAAATGGTAGCCAATGGGGGTGTATTCCTGAATAAGGAAAAGCTACAACAAGCGGACCTTGTGATGGAAAAAGAAATTTTACTCCAGGAAAAATATCTGCTGATACAAAAAGGCAAGAAGAACTATTATTTACTTATCGTGGCATCGTAAAATAAAATCCCGGGGCATTGAATAGGGGCTACAACAAAAAAAGCGAGATCTCTTTCTAAGGCCAATCTCCAGAATACTTGATTGATTTTTCTATAAATTATTGTTATTTGGGAGTCCGGGAAGCTAAGAATTCTCGCCTCATTCCTTAAATCGTAAAGAATGGAGCCATGCCACCATTAAATTTGCAATCTTAAAAAATAACTTGAGCCGGAAAAAAATTCATATTGCATTGGTTGGCAACCCTAACAGCGGCAAAAGTTCGCTGTTCAATGCATTGACCGGATTGAAGCAAAAGGTTGGAAATTTTCCGGGTGTTACTGTCGACAAAAAGACAGGAATCTGCAATATCAATGATCATCTCGATGCTACCATCCTCGACCTTCCTGGTACTTACAGCCTGTATCCTAAGAGGGACGATGAATGGGTGTCTTACCGGGTTTTGGTAGATCAGGATCCAAAAAACAAGCCTGATGTCATTGTATTGGTAGCCGATGCCAGTAATCTCAAACGTAACCTGCTTTTTTGCTCGCAGATCATTGATCTGAAACGCCCGGTGGTCATAGCTTTAACCATGCTGGACATTGCGGCTAAGAATAACATTACTGTTGATATCGCCGGCCTGGAACGTGAACTCGGTGTACTCATCATCCCCGTTAACCCGAGAAAAAACAAGGGTATCGCTCAATTGAAGAAGGCTATTGCGCGTACCAGCTCTGTTACAACCCAGGTTACCTCCCGGGATTTTGTGAACATCAACGAACTGGCTCCTCAAGCTATAGATGACATGCAGGAGTTGGTTCCGGGAATCAGCAATTACCACTCCATTCATTACCTGATCAATCATGAAAATTTCAACTTTGATAATACGCTCCAGGAATCGATAGAAAACATAGAGCAGAAAAACAAATTCAGCCATGCCAAGATCCAGGCTGAAGAAATCCTGCAGCGATACACCAGGATTCGCACTATTATGAAGCAAACCGTAATAGAAGAGGACCCCTTAAAAAAAGAAATCTTTTCCCACAAGTTAGACGCAATACTCTTGCATCGGTTTTGGGGATACATTATTCTGCTGGCTATTTTATTTGCATTGTTTCAAAGCATCTTTGTCCTGGCTCAGTTTCCAATGAATGGCATTGAGTGGACATTCGCAGAGGCGGGACAATGGCTTACAGGCGTATTGCCTTCAGGCTGGTTTACCGATTTATTTATCAACGGCATTCTTGCAGGACTGAGTGGCATTCTTGTGTTCGTACCGCAGATCATGATCCTGTTTGGACTTATCACGCTTTTGGAAGATACCGGTTACATGGCGCGAATCAGCTTCCTGATGGATAAAGTCATGCGTAAAGCAGGATTGAATGGAAAGAGTGTAATGCCCATGATCAGCGGCCTGGCGTGTGCCGTACCTGCTATCATGAGTGCACGCAGTATAGAGAATAAGAAAGAACGGCTGTTAACTATAATGGTAACACCTCTGATGAGTTGCAGTGCCAGGCTTCCCGTTTATACCGTACTGATAGCCCTCGTTATTCCCAATAAGATATTCCTGGGATTTATCAGCTTGCAGGGGTTGGTGATGATGCTCATGTATTTTCTCGGCACCTTTATGGCATTGGCCGCATCCTTTGTGATGAAGTGGTTTATCAAGAGTCGTGAAAAGAGTTTTTTCATTCTCGAATTGCCCCTTTATCGTAGTCCACGTTGGAAGAATATTTTTCAAACTATGGTGGAAAAGGCTAAGATCTTTGTGGTGGATGCCGGAAAAGTAATCATGGTCATAAGTTTATTACTCTGGGTATTGAGTACGTTTGGCCCCAGGGAAAAGATGCATGCCATTTCTCAAAAATATGAGCAGTTAGCCGTACAACATCCTACCGAAGCATCTAATTATGAAAATCTCAAAAAGACAGAACTGTTGCAGAATAGTTATGCCGGCATCCTCGGTCATTCTATTCAACCGGTAATTCAGCCTCTCGGTTTCGATTGGAAAATAGGAATCGCCCTGATCACATCTTTCGCTGCACGGGAAGTATTTGTTGGTACTATGGCTACACTCTACAGTGTGGGTGATAATGCTGACGAAAACAGTCTAACGCTTCGCGAAAAAATGAAAGCAGCCCGTTGGCCGGATGGCAGCAAGGTATATACCTTAGCTGCAGGATTGGCTTTATTGGTGTTTTATGTACTTGCTATGCAATGCATGAGCACGCTTGCCATTGTAAAGAGAGAAACTAAAACATGGAAATGGCCACTGATCATGCTGGGATATATGACCGCATTGGCTTACATCTGTAGCCTCATCACCTACCAACTACTCAGTTGACAGATTTCAGTACGATTAATTCTCTGATTATTTTTTGGGAAGGCTGTTCAAAAATAAATCCAGCGCAGCAGCCATATTCTTAGCATTGGGATTGGGCGCTACGATATCCGGCCTTAATCCTGCTGCCACAACCGCTTTTCTCGTATTGTCTCCAAAGGTTGCGATGATGGTGCCATTCTGCCTGATATCCGGGCAACTCTCCAGGAAGCTCTTCACGCTAAGTGGTGTAAAAATGCAAACCACCTGGTATTCCTTCTGATGGAGCAGGCTGCTGATATCTACTGACTCTACCTTGTACAATACCGGTATTGCATATACGCAATTGTTGGCGGCCAGCCAATTAGTGATCTCACTGTCGAAAGATTCTGAGCAGGGATACAAGAATTTCTCCTGTTCTTTATATTTTTTTATGGAATCAAAAAGGCTTTCGTTAGTACCGTCTTCGCCATAAAATACTTTTCTTTTGCGGTAAAGGGTAAACTTCTGAAGATACAACGCGATAGACTCAGTGATGCAAAAGTATTTCAGATCAGGAGACACATTGATCCTCATTTCATCGCAGGTGCGAAAGAAATTATCTATAGAGTTCTTGCTGGTGAAGATGACTGCTGAATATCCTGCAATATCAATTTTCTGTTTCCGGAATTCCAATGATGGAATCGGAACAACACGAATCAATGGTTGAAAATCGAGACCTACGCCAAACTTTTTTTCGAGTTCAAAATAGGGCGACTTATCACTTTCAGGCTTTGCTTGCGTAATAAGAATATTGCGAATATCCTTAACGGTTAGGGTATTTGTGGTTCCTTCCTTACTTTCCATATTCAGATTAATGCGGCAAAATTACTGCATTTTTCCTTTAATATTCAAAGGCCGTTATCTCACTAAATAATCTACGGCTATTTTATAGATCAATAAAATGGGGATTAGCTCCGCTCCCGCTATAAATAATAAGAAGTGAAATGGCTTTACCGACAACTTATGTCCCGCGACGGCATAGCTCTTAATGTACCGCGACGCCAGCAGTACACCCGCCGAAAGCAACGCTAAAGTTTCAATAATTCCCATCCACTCTTCCTTACCAAACGCAAGGAGTATTATATACGGCAGCAGCAATAAGGCCAATAATTTATTGACCAGGAAAATGATGAAAATATAATAATCCGTAGCCTCACCAATTCCCGATACCCATCCGACAAATTTCAAAAAACAATATTTGATAAGGTAAACTACCGCTACAACCCCAATGCAAACCTGCAATAAATAAAGTGGCTTTTGAATCACCGTTCCTTCCGCGCGACTAAACAAAAGCCATACAAATATTCCGGCGATGATTACGAAGTAGATATTCAACATGAAAGAAGGCAGACGAGCCTGTAGTAACTGCTCCGAAAGCTGGCTTTGCCTTAATGATGTATTGAAATAGACTCTGAAAATATTTGAAAAATATTGATTATAAAATTTCTTAAAAAGTCCCAGCAACAATAAAAGTGCGCACATCACATAAAAGAAGGTCTCCTTCCCTTCAAATCCCTTTTCGGTACTTACAAAAAACTCCGGCTTTGTATTCAGATTAACCCAATGCAACCCCGACAAAGCCTTGCCGGTGACGGAAAGAGAATCGTTCAAATGCGTAGGTGGGAAGGCACGAGCACTATCACTACTGTTCAATGACAAAGGAGCATTTTTCAAAGTATCCTCCCTCCCAGGCGTATCGGACGAATCTTGTCTTGCTCTCCCGAGACTATTCGAAGCTTGACTCTGGTTCACTTTTCCCGAATCGGGTATCCTCTTCTTAACACCACCTGTATCCTGCAAACGCACAACCATCCGATTCGATACAGAATCCTTTGCAATCGAGTCCTTTTGCTGACCCTGGCAATTGAATGCAAGCAATAAAAATATGGGAAGCAATAATTTCTTATAACGATTCATAACCTAAGTCGTCAAAAGTAATTGATATAACCAAAATGGATCTTGGATGCGTTCTTGATATCAAACTTTATATCATTTCTTTTACCAATGGCATAGCTCACATTCAGCAATCCCACTTTAGTTTCTAATTCCAGGCCTATTCCTCCACTGACAAACGAGTTTGAGAATTTATTTGTCGAGTAGGTGGTGTGCGTAAGTCCCCAGTCTGTAAAACCAAACAGGTAAGAATTCCGTCCTGTTAGAAATCTGTATTCTCCGGTGAGTACTCCATAGCGGTCTGCATAGATACTTTGCTCATCAAATCCCCGCAACAATTTATAGCCGCCTAATCTGAATAGCTCATTTTGAAATACCTGTGGGCTCTGAAGCCATCCACTGTTCACTGCCAATTTTATCGTACTCCTCTTTCCTACTTCGAAATACCGGGATGCAGCAACCGATATGGTCGTTACATAACTCTTCTTTTGAATCGTATCATAGAGCGTAGCAAAATCAAAATCAGGATCATTAGGATCCTTTAGTTGAGTGATCTCATCGTTGACCGAAACCTTCCTTATGCCTGCTGTGGCCGTAGCCTGTAATTCACTTCCGCTACGCGGGTTAAATTTATAATCGAGATTATCAAACCGGAACAATAGTCCTCCACTTCCCGACCTCACATCCATGTATTGTGGAAGTTGCCGATACTGAATGATGCGATTGGTATCCATACCTCCCTGCAACAGGTAAGTATTCTTCAACTGATAAAAAACCTGGAATGACTGATGTGCGTTCTTAACGTATTCAATGCCAAATTTTCCATTCAGTAGCAGCCAGGACGAATCCTGCTTCAGCATTCCGAACGAAGCGTCTATCCCATAGGGCGAATTCAAAATATATGGCAGGTTCAATCCAAGTTCAAGTCTCGGAGACTGTGCCTGCAATTGCTGCCAGTTCAGCAAAATATTCTCTCCTCCTCCCAATGCGTTCTTGAGATTCAGCCTCACATCGGCCGTTATTTTTGTTTTACCGGTTATGGAATTTCCCGGCAGGAAGCCGATTAATGCATTGATCTCACTGCTCCGTTTGTTTTTGAGGTAGAGATTGAGTGT
>CAZGNJ010000010.1:32153-96292 GCA_964526985.1 uncultured Ginsengibacter sp.
TAAGTCCCAGGGATGGTCCTGTTCCAGGAATGGCAGCGCTGCCAACAACCTGTCTATTTCATCCAACCTGGATTTGCTATAGCGATCGCCATCAAAAATGCGCAGATAATGCTGCAGGTAAAGATTTTTTACTCTAACGTTTCCGAACACACGAATACTGTCAATATGGTATTGTACCCCCTTGTCAATTTTCCATTTCAATTGTATGCTGTTACTATCCACTTTACTCCCTATTGTATGAATGGTTGCAAATGGAAAACCCTGATCAGCAAGGCGGTCGAGAGTAGCATTTTCAAAATGCTTCAAGTCGGGATATAAGAACTGCCTCTTATCCAGTTGCGACCTTTTTATTTTGATGATATCAAGAACATCTGGCGAAATGCTGTCCGTATTGATCTGCCAGTAATATGTTTTGCCAAGGAAAAGATACACTTTGGCGCCAGCCGAATCAACGGCAACTGAATCCACAGAAGCCGCGGAAAAACCTTGTGCCAGCAGCATATCAGGCAAAGTACGGATATATGCCAGGGCTGTGTCTCTGCCTTCAAAGGAAGACGTTAAATGAATTCTGCTTTTTCGGTTGAGTGTATCTTTGCCTGTAAAGTGATAGATAATAGAAAAGTTTTGTGCCAGCAGTACCGACTGTGAAACCAATAGCATGATTAAGATCAAGGCAATTTTCGGTATGGATTTTTGAACAGGCATCTGGCAGATTCAAAACTAATTTGATTTTTCTATATAGTGATATCGCTTTAATAAACGCTACAATTTGGCTGGTATATACATCCATATCCCTTTTTGCAAACAGGCTTGTTACTATTGCAACTTCCATTTTTCAACATCGCTGAAAAGCAGGGACAGGATGGTCAGTTGCCTGCTGAAGGAATTGCAAGTGCACACCAATGAATCTAATGCCCTGCATTGTGGGATGATCTTACCTTCCGGAGCGGCTATTGAAACTATTTATTTTGGCGGAGGCACTCCCAGCATTCTCGATGCTGCTGAAGTAAATACTCTCCTGGAATTTATTCATACCCATTACAACATTATACCACAGGCCGAAATAACACTCGAGGCAAACCCTGATGATATCAGTTTTGAGAAATTATCGGCATGGAAGCAGGTGGGCATCAACCGGCTGAGCATAGGAGTACAGTCTTTTATAGAAAGAGACCTGAAATGGATGAACCGCGCACACGACGCAGACCAGGCCAGGGCTTGTATAGAGATGGCATTGACAACGGGATACCACAATTTATCTGCTGATCTGATATTCGGTGTTCCCGGCCTGTCTGATGAAGAGTGGCTGTCGAATATTCGTACACTTACTTCTCTTAACGTGCCACACATCGCCGCCTATGCGCTGACGGTGGAACCACGCACCGCTTTACAAAAGATGATCGTACAACACAAAAAGGAAGATGTAGATAGTGCACGGCAGGCCCGGCAATTCGAGCTGCTGATGGATGGGATGGCTGAACAGGGTTATGAGCACTATGAAATTTCAAATTTTGCAAAGCCGGGATTCAGGAGCAAACACAACAGCAGTTACTGGCAACAAAAGCCCTATCTCGGTATAGGCCCTTCAGCACATTCCTTCGATGGCAGTCACAGGTATTGGAATGTATCTAACAACGCGATCTACATGAAGGCACTGGAAGATGGGCAATCATTCTTTGAGATGGAAACTCTTACAGAAGTGCAAAAGATGAACGAATATATTATGACCTCTCTCCGTACTATTGAGGGCCTGGATCTGAATTATTTTTCAAAATTGTTTTCAACAGATAGAATGAATGTGCTCTCAAAAAAGATATCAACCCTTCCACAAGAATGGTTCTCTCTTCATGATACGAACATTGTACTCAGCCATAGTGGAAAACTGTGGACCGATAAAATCTCTGCCGAATTATTCTTCTAATACCTGGAACGCCTTCCCTGGAATAAACCAATGTTGTATCCTGCCCTTATAACAGGTACTGCCCTCTTGTAGCTGTCGATATACGGAGAATTGGAATTGCCCATTATATCCCAGGATACAGAGAAATAATAGTATGTATTATTTCCCCGTTGCCTGCCTCCTGCATACCCGGCACCCAACAACAAAGACGGTGCCTGCACATGAGTCTTGTCCGGCTGATAGCCACTGCCACTTGCGGGAATGTATTTGTACTTAATAAAATTGTATTCAAATTGTGCGGATGCAAACAAAAAATTAATAGGAAAGAGCCTGATGAAAGCGCCGGGTCCTATGATGGTTTGCCGGAGTTTATCACCACCTACCTGGTAGTCGCGCTGAGATACATAATTGAAGTTTATATTGATCCCGGCATCGGCCCAATCTGTAAGGCTGTAACCGAATTGCGGAGAAATTCCCAGGTTGGTACTGTAACCTGAAAAGCCAAGGTTGACGCTGCCTCCTGTAAACAGCCTGGCAGCCGGGTTTCCTTTCTCACTTTGATTGTCTCTGTCCTGGGCGTGAGTGACAACGCTTACCAAAACAAATATTAAGAACAACATCCTTTTCATACTCAGATATTTTATGCAATCTAAAATATTAACCAGCCTGAAATTACTTTCATTTTCTTATTTAATAAATTTTTAATCCCTCTTAACAGTAAATACGAACTAATTCGTATATTTGACTTACGATATTTTTCGTAAACAACATCTAAATCAACTTTTATGAAACAAGTATCAATTTTCGCAATGGTGTTCATTGCCATATTCCTGGTTTCCTTCTCATCTTCCAGGCAAAACCATCTTGCTCCCATCGCCTATTCAGACACTACACCCCCGAATCTCTCTGCACAGCAAGAGGCCGCGATAGAACAAGCTTTGCAGTCACTCAAACAAATAGACTGGGATCAAATCAACAAACAAATAAAGGACGCCATCGCAGGAATTGATTTTAGCAAAATACAGAATGAGATAGAGTCTTCACTTAAATCCATCCAATGGGACGAAATCAGGAAATCCATCCGGGACATCAATTCAAAAGAGATGCAACTACAAATCAGGGAAAGCATTCAAAAGGCACAACAGGAAATAGAAAAATCCCGTAAGCAAATGGAGAAAATTAAGAATGGAGAATTGAAAAAAATGCAGCAGGAAATAGAACGGAGCCATAAGGAGATGGAGAAATTGAGGGAAGAGCTCAAAAAATCAGGTAAGTCAGATGTTACCTATTGGTTTTTTCCATCGGGTTCAAATCAGGCAAAGGAAAGGCTACCCTTTTTCATTTATATTTAATTCAATCCGGATTTCAATAGAAAATGGCTGCCCAAAAAGGCAGCCATTTTTTTATCAAGAAGAATATTTTATTTATAGCTAACCGACACGTAGGCCGTCTTGATAAACTGGCCGCCCTTGTCATAAATATCAAATGCATAATCACCCTCGGTAAAAAAACTATACTTGATGTAGGTATAGAAGTTATCTGCCTTGATATCATAATTTTCTTCTTTCAGTTTTTCATAGCTGCCATTTATTTTGCGGTAAGACTTTAATGTGATCTGGTCTGTATTTAAGTTGGTAGGGTAGTTGTCCAATACAATGTATGCATAGCTACCATTGCTGCGATCGATAGTAATGGATTTTGATTCCTTTGCCACACCTGCCACGGGAACTTCGATCGAAATAAATGCGCGGGCTTTAGCATAATTGGAACCTCCACTTCCTCCGCTCGTATTGTTGTTAGCATTGGAAGCTGCTACTACAAATCCTGACTGGATGAACGTTTTGTTACCATCATACACATCAAATGCATAATCACCGATAGAATTGAATGAATATTTTATATAGGTGTACGTATATGAATCATCAATATCATAGCTTGTAGCATCGATTTTTTCGTACTTCCCCGCTACCTTTTTGTAGGAATAAAGAGTAACCGACTTGCTCTGAAATTTATTGGGATAATTATCGATGATTACATAGGCATAACTTCCTTTTGCCGGATCGATGTAAATTGTTTTGTCCTCCGTCGCTTGCCCTCTTACGGGTTTATCAATCGAGATATATACTCTTGCTTTGGAATAATAAGAACCGGAGCTGCTGTTGTTACCTACTTGTGCATTAGTCAATGTCAGACCTGACATAAATAACAGGTTTAGTGACAGGATTATCTGTTTCATTGTTTTGGGTTTTTTAAATGGGTAGAAAACGTGGAAATTCCCTGTTAAGTTAGATTAAAATTTTTTCTTAAACGTAGAATTATATATAAATATTTTTCTATTGAAAATTAATAGAATATACCGATGATCAGGCATCCCAAAACAATAAAAGGGGGTGGAATCCTGGTAAATGTCAGCAGGCAAAACGTTCCAAGAATTACAAAAATATTGAGGAAGCTGATCGTCCTGAGATCGACGATAGAAATGTCTTTGAGCAAATAGAAAAAAGCGGCCCACATAATTCCGACTACCACTGCGTTGATCCCTTCAAGCGATCGGTAAATGATGGCATATCTTTTCAGATTGTGCCACACCGGATAAAAGAACAAGACTAATAAGGCACTGGGGAGAAAAATAAAAATACAACCGATGATACATCCCAATACCTGCATAGCCGTACCCATTTCTCTCATCACCATTCCTCCTGTATAAGCCGATACAGAAAAGACAGGCCCTGGAATAGCCCGCACAATACCCCACCCGGTAAGATACTCTTCAGGCGTCATGTACTTCGTCTTTTCCCGCACTACATATTGCTCATACATCATAGGCATTAACACATCGCCACCACCAAAAACCAAACTTCCAAACCGATATGTATTCTCAGTAAGGTTGAACACTCTCTTATGCTCCCAATTGTTTTTACGCGCATGTTCACTCAGGTAACCTACCACAGCAAAAATGAGGATGAACAACCAGATATTCGTCCACCTGATATGCTTGGGCCTGATCTTGTGCTGAACCGGAAAGCGCTTGTGGCTAAAATTTGTTACGACACCTCCCAACACAATGATAATGGGAAATATCCATGCCCACTTAAACAAAATAAATGTAGCAATAGCTGCTCCCGCCATCGCTATAAATGTGATCGTATTATTTATTGAAGTACGATACATCTTCAATGCGGCATAAGCAATGAAACCAATAGCCATTGGCTGAACAAACCGAAAGATGTCGAGGCTGACATGAAATTCATTTACATAAATAACAACAAACGAAAAGATGCTCATGACAATGCTGGCAGGCAATAACCAGATGAGCAAAGTAAGAATGGCGAGAGGCACACCTCCCCGCTTG
Organism: uncultured Ginsengibacter sp.; assembly: GCA_964526985.1. Taxonomy (GTDB): domain Bacteria; phylum Bacteroidota; class Bacteroidia; order Chitinophagales; family Chitinophagaceae; genus Ginsengibacter. The sequence continues at coordinate 37,406 of CAZGNJ010000010.1, forward strand.
TATCCGATGAGTGTTACCGTCTGCGTAGATGACGCGCCGGGAAGCATTTGACAAAAGGCGACGTACTCCATCAGTTCTTCCTCCGTTACGTCTTTTCGCTTCTCCACAAAGGTTTTGATCATCATTCCCAAATGTCCCTGTGGCCCGCCAAATGCAGATATGGTGTAGTAAAACACTGCCTTTAGAAACGGGATATGCCTCTTTAATATCATTGGCAGACGACTACGTTTTGGCTGAAGGAATTCTTAAGTCTGCTCCATACAAATAAATTAATGCTGTCTAAAGGAACTCCCATAAACTGAATTCATTAAATATTAGAAATGGAGTCCGAAAGTTAACCATTATCCATGAACGAATTACGGTTTGCCGGAATTTTCCTGCCGTATCTATTTGTTGGCGTCATTATTTTCCAAAGCCTCCCAATATTCTGCAGCGCGGCGGGTATGAGGAATTACGATAGTGCCACCGACGATATTCGCAACAGCAAAGACTTCATATATTTCACCTGTAGTGATTCCAAGTTCATGGCAAGTACCCAAATGATACTTGATGCAATCATCACAACGCAATACCATGCTGGAAACCAATCCAAGCATTTCTTTGGTCTTCTTGTCCAGTGCGCCATCTGCATATACATTGGTATCGAGATTCCAAAGACGTTTGATCACCAGATTGTCTTTGCTGAGAATGATATCATTCATTCTCTTTCGATAATCGTTGAAATCTTCAATAAGATTACTCATGGCTATTCTATTTTAGAACCAAAATTATCAATATCATCCTGCCAATGATCAGGAAATTTTTGCAGAATAGTACGTAGTCCGAAATAGCTTGTGAATGCGAATGCAATACCTACCAAGGCTACAGAAACAAGATTGTTCGGACCAAAGATCATATAGCCCACGATACAGCCAATGATTTCAGTAACGATCCATCCTCCGATCAGGTAAATGATCCATGTAGATTTTTTCAATCCTTTGCTCTCTGCCAACCTTCCGATATCGCGGCTGAGCCAGATCAATGCAAGAATCTCCAGCATTCTTTATAATTCAATATCAAAATTAACCAACTGCACAAAACTGTTCAGTCGGTCATGGATGTCTTCATCAGTGATCTCCTTGAGGCGTTGCGGGCCAAATTTTTCTACACAGAAACTTGCGAGTGCGCTTCCATAAATAATGGCTGTCTTCATGTTTTCAAAATCTGTATTTCCTGTATGAGCAAGATATCCGATAAAACCTCCTGCAAAAGTGTCGCCCGCGCCTGTAGGATCAAACACATCTTCCAGGGGAAGTGCCGGTGCAAAGAATACCGCATCCTCTTTAAAGAGCAGCGCACCATGCTCTCCCTTTTTAATGACCAGATATTGAGGCCCCATTTTCAGGATGGCATTAGCAGCTTTTACCAGTGAATATTCACCACTAAGTTGCCTGGCTTCACTATCGTTGATCATGAGCACATCTACTTTTCCCAACACAACTTTCAAATCATCCATTGCTGTCTCCATCCAAAAATTCATTGTATCCAATACAACGAGTTTCGGACGTTCCCGCAATTGATGTATCACACTAAGTTGGGTGGCCGGATGCAAATTACCAAGCATCAGAAACTCTGCACCCTGGTAAGATTCCGGAACAACAGGTTTAAAGTCTGCCAAAACATTCAGATCCGTTACCAATGTATCACGCGAATTCATATCGAGATGGTACTTACCACTCCAGAAAAAAGATTTTTTTCCTTTTACTACCTCGACACCTTCTAACTCAACTCCCCGTTTTTTCAATTCTTCCATTTCTTCTGCCGGAAAGTCTTCTCCCACAATGGATATCTGCCGGATCGGTTGTGTAAGATGACTGGCAGTGTATGCCACATAGGTAGCCGAGCCACCTACTACTTTTTCAGCTTTCCCAAAAGGTGTTTCAATCGCGTCAAACGCCATCGTGCCAACGGTAATAATTGCCATACTTGATTTCTGATTTAAAAAACGGTGCAAAAGTAAGTGGAATGTAGGAAACTGTTATAGTATCAATGAGAAATAGAATAAAGCAGGCTGTATAAAATCGGGTATATTCAGAATGATGTACTTCCGGATACGCCTGAGAAAAAATAATCGTCCATATTGCAATGATCAATTTTATATTCGCATCAGGCAGTTGCAAAGACTTCTTTACGGAAGCAGGTCATCTATTCTGAAATAAAATCGTTTTCCAAATCAGAAAATGAAACAAAAACTCATCAGATATCTTGTAACCTTTAATGATTGGCGAAAGAAAAGAATTTCCAAAACCAACTTCCTGATCATCGCGGCGGCAGTTACAGGTATTCTTGGCGGCATTGCCTCCTCTCTTTTGAAAGAACTGACACACCTGATCGCGGATTTTTTACAAAACGATTTTCACTGGAAATACAAATATTTTCTTTACCTGTTTTTTCCGCTCATTGGTATTTTCCTTACTATTTTTTATGTAAAACTTTTCATACGGCGCAGAAAATTTCAACATGGGATACCGGCTATTCTCAATAATATTTCTCGCAATTCGAGCAGGCTCGATTTTCATAATATCTACAGCCAGGTGATATCCAGCGCACTCACCGTTGGTCTTGGGGGTTCGGCTGGGCTGGAAGCTCCTGCAGTAGCCAGCGGATCAGCCATCGGCTCTAATATCGGTCGTATTTTCGGACTGAATTACAGGGAAGTAACACTCTTATTGGCTTGCGGAGGAGCAGCAGGAATATCCGGAGCTTTCAATAGTCCTGTGGCAGGCATGATTTTCGCCATAGAAGTATTGCTTCCACAATTTTCTATTCCCGCGGTAATTCCACTATTGGTGGCTGCAGCACTTTCATCTGTGATTTCAAAATTGCTTTACAACGAACCACTTTTTGTTCTCGTTACCGAAAGTTGGACAATTGGAGCCATCTGGTATTACATCGCATTTGGTTTGGTGGTAGGATTTTTCTCTGTTTATTACAGCAGGTTGAACAGCACTCTTTTCAAGTCATTCGAAAAAATCAAAAACAAATATCAGAGAGTCTGGGTAGGTGGCATCACCCTCGGAATATTGATAGCGCTTATGCCGGCGCTCTATGGTGAAGGATACATTACGATTCAAAAACTACTGGACGGAGATTATTCGTCCTTGTTATCCAACAGCCTTTTTCCAGAATACCAGGATGTAGCATGGGCGTTGCTCCTCTTCGGAGCACTGTCGCTGGTGGGAAAAACTTTTGCAAGTGTCATTACGATGGCTTGTGGAGGTAACGGAGGTATGTTTGCGCCCAGCGTAGTTGTGGGTGGGCTTATTGGTTTTGTGTTTGCCTTTGGACTCAACCAAACCGGAATGGTGCAGCTGAATGTAACCAACTTTATGATTGCGGGAATGGCTGCATCTGTGAGTGGTATGATGCATGCCCCACTAACCGGGATATTTCTTGCTGCCGAGATCACCGGGGGTTACACATTGATGGTTCCGTTGATGATCGTATCGGCACTTTCCTATTTTATCAATAAGGGGATACTGAAATATTCTATCTATACTAAAGTGCTGGCAGACCAGGGAACACTTTTATCGCAGGAAAACAAAGACAATGATGTACTGAGAAATATCAGGTTGAGATTCCTGGTAGAAAAAGATTTTGTCGTGTTGAAGCCTGATGACACCCCGGAACTAAGGGCTAACGATATTGTACACACGAACAGGAATGTGTTTCCTGTTGTGGATGACAAAGGAATGCTTACAGGACTTTTATTCAGCGATCATCTGCTGGAACTTCTGATTAGTAACAATGCGGAAGACCGCCTCCGCCTCATAAAAGATATCGCTCAGCCGCCGCAGAAGGTGATCTCTATTGATACCACGATGGATGATGTAATGCAGATCATGGACAGTCTCGATTTGCGTGTGTTGCCTGTCAACGATAATGAAGGAAAGTATATCGGTTTCGTTACCAAGAACAGCATTTTCAATAAGTACCGCACCATACTTACCGCTCAAACAGAATAAACACAACAACCATATTTTGCCATGATTGTTGTGTTTATTTACCCTTCTCAATTACTTAGGTGAACTCAGGTCATCACGATGCTTTACTACCAAAGTCTCAAAAGATTTCTGGGTACCATCGAATTTTTTCATCCACGCTTTGAAATCTTCTTTTGGAAAAGCCACCTTGAACATCTTTTCCCAGTTCTCATCAGGATTTGGTTCAAAAGAGGCCCAGCCTTTTGGTAGAGGAAGCACTACGACTACCTGTGTCCCTTCGCCAAAGGATCTAACGAGTATCCTATAATATCCCTTCGAACTATTCTTCTGAAACATCTCTTTGATTTTTTTAATTCCCGCGAAGAAATCTTCTTCCATTCCCATGTTCACATCTATAAAATACAGAGCCAGCATACCGGTTTGCATGTCTGCCGGATTAGGTGATATATAACTATCATCACTTGATTCATAGATATAAAGTGGTGTATTTTCAGAAGCATGCATTCCTACATTCAGGTCCCAGTCGTTAGCGTGGCTCTTATCACCAACAGAATTAAAGGTGGACTCTATACCAGCCCATGAAAGCGGATTTCGGAATACGAAGTGATATTCACCTCTGCGATTTCCAGTGAGTACTTCATAGATATCTACTGCAAAGTTTCCTTTGTGAAATTCTTTGGTATGTTGGGCAAGATTTTTTTCAAAATCGTTGATCTGCATATTGAGAGGGTGTAAGACCTCGACAACTAACTTGTTTTCTTTGGGTGCATTTCCCTGGGCATTGAGTAGCAACGGTGACAACAGCGTTATCAACAACAATATTCGTTTCATGATTTTTTGTTTTAGTATTTGAAGAATGATTTTATCCTGTTTGGTTTTACATCGGGATAGATACAATATTGCGGAGTACTCCTATCCGTCTCCGAAGTAGGTCAAGACTTTGAAATCCTGTGATGAAATATTGTAGTGCCTCATGTTGCGATATTTTTTGAATAAAGCGAAAAACATTTCGTCTTTTGATTTCGAGGAACCTGGTTGTAAAATCTGAATGATACCTTGAGCCTTGATTTTACCATTCAAATGCTTCTTTCATTTTCTATTCCTAATGAAAGTACTAGGCATTGGAATACAGTAAACTTCAAGGCCTGGTTAGTGTATTAGTTGTACAGGGAGGATTGATTTCCTAAAACTAATTTATTAGAATACTGCCAAGCATCATTTCAGGACGAATGCTTCAAAATTCTGTCCGAACAGGTAATTTATTTACCGGATGGTAAAAAGACTATGGATACCAGGTAGTTTGCGATGACTTCCGGCGCCTTTTTTCATCAAAATTCCGGCTAAGACGCCTGTTAGGGAAGGTGTTTCCTATTTGGATCCTAATAGTTAATAACAATCTGATTACTCAAAAAAAGGATCATCCTCAAAAAAAATTTTTTCTCCGGAATAGGGGTTTTTCCCAATCCCCTGTTTTACTAACATGGAACACCACAATGAACTTCAAACTTTAAAAATGCAAACAATGGAAAAAGCACTTGCTCCTGCAATGTTAGGAACCCTCAATCCGATTTCTCTGAAAGCATTGGACAGCGTCAAATTGCTGAATCGTGTGGACAGAAAATACATCATCCCGATCAGCGGACTCGCAGGTATCCTCCGCCTGCTCAACAAGAATCAATATTCCATCCTGGAAATTGATGGACACCGGGCTTTCAGCTACAAGACCACCTATTTCGACACTACTGATTACCGGTTTTACAAAGACCATCACAACCGGCTTTCAAGCCGGATCAAAGTAAGAACGAGGACTTACAAGGAAAACAACCTTCACTTTTTCGAAATAAAAATGAAGACCAATATCCGCACCAATAAACTGAGAGAATCTCTCAAAGAATCCGGCTCTGATCTTTCCGGTGTACAAAGAAATAAGATCAGGTCTCTTTACAATAAAGAGTTGGCGAGCAGGCTGATCCCCGCCCTGGATAATTCTTTCACCAGGATAACCCTGGTAAATAAAGAAAAGACCGAGCGCTGTACCATTGATGTAAATATAGCCTTCCGTAATCCTGAAGAACCAGGAAAAGAAATAAGGATAAGCGATATCGCCATTATCGAAGTAAAGCAATCCAAAACTTCTGTGTTAAGTGGCATCGTCGCATCGCTCAGAGCTATGCGTGTTTATCCATCGAGCATTAGTAAGTATGTACTGGGACTTATCCTTACCCATCCGGAAATTAAATACAATTCATTCAAACCATTATTGCACAGAATAAATAAAATCAAAACACAACAATTATCACTTTCCTAAAAATTTAAGATCATGAAAAAGTTATTATTTCTCCTCCCCGCTTTTCTCCTTGTCAACATGGTGCCGGCATTTGCACAAGAAACCAGTATTGTTGACAACGTGATGAAAGATTTCGATCTTCAGCAATTGGGGATCCGTCTTGTAATCAATTTTGCTGCAATATTCGTTCTTGTACACCTGATCTATTTCAGGCGTCATCAAAACAAAGATTTTCAGTTTACACTCATTCTTTTCAACTGTGTCAATTTCCTGCTCTGTTACCTGCTGAGCGGCGCTAACCTTGAAGTAGGTTTTGCGTTCGGATTGTTTGCCATCTTCTCTATTATGAGGTACAGAACGGTAACTGTTCCTATAAAGGAAATGGGTTATCTCTTTATCAGTGTAGCATTGGGATTGATCAACTCGCTGGCTACTGCACAAGACAACTACATTGTATTGATCAGTGCCAATGCGTTCATCATTTTTTTGCCGATGTTTATGGATCGTGGAGTCAACATTACACCAACAAAAGGTGCTAAAGACAAAGAAGCCAAAAACAAACCTGCTGTTGCGCCTGTAAGCACACCGGGAGCATTGACACAGGATATCATTTACGAACGTATAGACCTGATCAAGCCAGGGATGAGAAGCGAAATGATGGAAGACCTGCGCAACCGTACCGGATTGTCAATCTATAAAGTGGATGTGGTCAGCATTGACCTGATGCAGGATGTAGCAGTGATCAAAGCGCATTATGCAAATGAGGAAAATGAACATTCCATAAACATGATCCCCAATCACAATGGAAGCGCCATTGCAGCTAATTCCAATCATGTTTAAAAATAACTTTTCAGATCAGCAAAAATTATGAACCGGGCACTGTGTTAGGTTACCTCTTGCCCGGTTCATAAAATCATTAGCACATAAAACCCAAAAAATGAATCCGACTAAAAAACTTTTAATATTCTTTGCTCTTACAATCCTGCTTTCAACCCAAGTGAAAGCCCAGGTATTTGACGATTGGGAAGCCCGTCCCAATGTTTCGTTGAAATATAAATTCAATAAAAAATTATCCATTGCCGGTACTTATTATTTGTACTTAGATAAGAACATGAGCCAATATGATAAGTCGGTAATCAGTACAGAAGTGGCATATAAAGTCAACTCCTGGATGAAGGCCGGAATTGATCACCGGTACGGAATAGAACCAAAAGGAAATTATCACGACATCCGGTATTCCATCACCTTTGATTACAACCCTTCTAAGAAATGGAAAATTGCCTACAGGCCCTCGTTGCAACAGGAATTCATATCGCTGAAGAAAGAACACCTGGCCATTAATCCCATCGAATATTTCCTGCGCAACCGGCTCACACTAAGCTATGAGATCAGCAATGATGTGGACCTTTATGTGTTTACAGAAAATTATCTCAGAGCGAATCATGGTGACTATTCTTTCCACAGGCAGAAGAGTGCACTCGGTGCGGATTTCGGAATCAGTCCAAGAAGCGAGATAGGAACCCGATTTGAAGTGCTGAACAAAAGCAATGGCAAAATAATAGCAAGGCCCAACCTGAGTTATACATTAACGTTAGGCTATGTAAAAGGCAAGAATTAGGAGTGGCTGTAAACGGTCAAGTAAAATCAAAAAGTGAGAATGTGTAGATTAATTTGTAATCGCCGTATAGTCTCGACTAACAAGAAAAGGAAAAAGTTTTTTCTATTCGGACACAACAAGTAATAGAGTATTTGATGCCGTTGTTCGGAGGCCAGACGGCGGCAAACATTTGCTTTACTTCTTAGCCTCAATACAAATAACTTAAACCGCCGTCTGGTTCCCGGCCAATGGTAGGAAAACTCTTCCCATAGCATCACAATCATAGCAAAATATAAATTGCTTTGACCGCCGTTTGATCTCCAACCAACGGCAAGAAATAATTTACCCGTCAAAGTTTATTTATCTTTATTACAAACTATGTTGCTCCACATTCATCCAAAAGACCCACAACCTCGACTGATAGAACAGGCAGTCAAGATCATTCAAGACGGAGGAATAATCATCTATCCTACTGATACTATTTATGGATTGGGCTGCGACATTTTTCAACATAAAGCGGTAGAACGCATTTGCCGGATAAAAAATCTGGATCCTAAAAAAGCACAACTTTCATTTATCTGCCGTGACCTGAGTCACCTGAGCGATTACACGAAAAGTATAGACACACCACTCTATCGTATGCTCAAGGGAAACCTTCCGGGGCCGTTCACTTTCATATTGCCGGCCAGCAAACAGGTGCCGAAAATATTAAAGAGTAAGAAAGACACCATTGGGCTTCGTGTTCCTGATAATAAAATCTGCATGATGTTGATCGAAGCTTTGGGGCATCCGTTGCTGAGTACATCGCTTCCGGGTGAAATGATAGAAGAATATACAGATCCGGAATACATAGATGACAGGTTTGGAAATATCGTGGATGCTGTCATTGACGGAGGAAGTGGCGGATTTGTGCCTTCCACTGTGGTAGATTGTACTACTGATGAATGGACTGTGATCAGGGAAGGGCTTGGAGAATTCAGGGCATAAAAAACCCGGACATTAAGCCCGGGTAATATTCCAAAATAACCGCTTGCCCATTTAAGATTTTTTCCTGTTATTGTGTTTTGCCTTATAGATCATCTTGCTGTTTCTCTTTTGTTCTTTGGCGATCATCTTTCTTTCGGTCTTTGTAACCTTTCCGTCAGATTTTGCCATTTTTGCATCCTGTCTTACATCGTGCATACGGGAGTTCAATACTTTTTGTTCTCCTTTGGTAACTTCCCCACTCTTCACACCGTTGTGGATGCGGTGGCGTTCTACTTTTTGATGTGCTTTAATTGCCTGTGCATTCACACCATAGTATCCTGCAAAAAGAAATAATGCGAGGAATAAAAAGATCTTTGTTTTCATTTTACGAATTTTTGTGGTTAAAAAAGATTTGCATAATTGACCTGACGATGGCTTCAAGGGTTTAATGGCCGGAAAAAATATTTTTGCCGGGGATGATTACTTTTTGAAATTGGTATTAGGAACCATTGTTTAATAAGGGTGTTTCACGTAATTACCCTCGTGGTACTTAGTGATTCAATGTGCAATCCTATCAGTTTTCTGGTATTATGATTCAGATACTATTGGGAAATGACAATTTTGAGGAAGAATATTAAAACTCTTTCTGTGGTATTGGCAAATACCAAATTTCGCAATAGCATCACGATGCTGCTTAGTGCCATAACCCTTGTTCCTGTCCCATCCATAAAATTCAAACTCATTGTGCAGGTTATTCATAAAATCATCCCGGTATGTTTTTGCCAGTACACTGGCTGCCGCAATGGATGCATAAGTACCATCTCCTTTGACAATGCATTTGTGAGTTACCGGATGATATGGTTTGAATCGATTACCATCGACCAATAACAACCCGGGCATAATCTTAAGCTGTTGAATCGCTATATGCATCGCCTTAAATGATGCCTGCAAAATATTAATGCAGTCAATTTCTTCATTGCTTACACTACCCACCGCCCATGCCAGGGCGGATTCTTCTATGACCGGCCTCAGTTCGTACCGTTGTTTTTCCGTCATCTTCTTACTATCATTCAGCAATGGATGCGAGAAATCCTTAGGAAGAATAACGGCGGCAGCTAAGACAGGTCCTGCATAGCATCCACGGCCGGCTTCATCAATTCCGGCTTCAATAAAAGTGTCCTGGAAAAAGGGTAGCAGCAATCTGACTATTTTTGCCAAAATTAAATAGCCCTGTTTACGTTTCGATTATAAGTTGTAAACAAAAGGTATTTTTCATTGAAACCCACAAGAAAAAAATAACTCACATGCAGAGAGAAGTTGCTACATCTCATTCGTACAAACCCATTGCCATTTGGTTGTACATCGGAGTGTTCATGCTGGTGGTACAGATCCTGTTAGGAGGTATCACCCGCCTTACAGAAAGTGGACTCAGCATTACAGAATGGGATCCCATTACCGGGGCACTACCACCAATGAATGCCACCGAATGGCAACAGGAATTTGACAAATACAAGACCACAGCTCAGTTTCAATATATTCATTCCGATTTTACTATTCATGATTTCAAAAAGATTTTTTTCTGGGAATGGCTGCACAGAAACTGGGCGCGATTGATGGGTCTTGTGTTCCTCGTTGGCTTTGCATATTTTCTTATTAAACGAAAGTTCAATAGTGCCATGATAATGCCGTTGGTCATGCTCTTCTTTCTCGGGGCTATCCAGGGAGCAATAGGATGGATCATGGTAAAGAGTGGGCTGGTACCGGAGCGTATGTTTGTCGGGCACTTTCAATTAGCTGCACATTTTATGGCAGCCTTGTTGTTGTTGTGTTATACATTTTGGTTCGCACTTTCGTTGTCTGTCAGCAGAAGCAAAACCGTCATTCATAAGAAATTAAAAGATGTTTCAACTGCGATATTAATTGTATTGTTCTTCCAGTTGATATATGGTGCATTCATGGCAGGACTACATGCTGCAGTAGTAGCACCCACATGGCCTACCATAAACGGGCAGTGGATTCCTAAAGAAATAAATACAATGAAACCAACCTGGACTGACTGGTTCAACAATAAAATCACGGTTCAGTTTATCCATCGTTCGCTCGCCTACCTGTTATTAGTACTCACAACAATCTTTTGGATTCGTGCACTAAAAACTCCGGGAAGTAAAACTTTCCGTACCGTCCGGCATTTTCCCATGATATTCGTACTACTCCAGGTGATTCTCGGGATACTTACTGTTACGCTTTCTCCGTTTGGAGATAATCTTGTCTATTTCGGAGTGGCACATCAGACAGTTGCTATATTGTTTTTATTATCAATCATACTTATTATGTTTATAGTCAGAAAGAAGGATCAACGGTTTTTAGTTTTTGGAAGCTGATTGAATTGCTTATGAAGACAATGATCAAAAATATTTATTACTCCTTCCCGGTTCAACTGTTGCTGCTGCACTTAAGGAAATCACAGATGCTTCAGTTCTTCTGGCTGATCCTCTTTTTGACTATTACAGGTCATTTCATGAAGCTGTTTGGCGCTGATGGATTATTCCTTGCACCTGAGTATATGGGAAGTGTAAATGCAGGCGGTGCCGCTATAGTAGGAATTGCTGCGGGTATTTTTATAATGTCGTGGAATATCACCACTTTCATCGTTCACAGTGCTCGTTTTCGGTTTCTTGCTGCCACCACCAATCCGTTTTTAAAATATTGTCTTAATAATTCAATCATACCGGCAGTCTTTCTGATTGTTTATTTTCTCGAGGCCTATCATTATTCTACAGTGTACGAATTGGTACCGCGTGGTAAGTTCCTGTTGATGGTATTATCTTTTATTGGAGGATTGTTTCTCTTACATCTTATTTCATTTGCTTATTTTTTTACCGCTGATCGCCGAATAGTAAGAAAGATACAGCCGGGCATCATCAACTTTAATGATGATGATACAGAAGTAATAAGCTATACAAAGGATCATTTCCAGCCTTTTGGGCTCCCTGTCAGAATTTATATGAAAGGAGTTTTCCGTTTCAGAAAAGCGAGAGATGTATCGCACTACAGTCCACCATTCCTTGATGACATCTTCAAACGACACCACTTCTCCGCAATGGTAACCGTACTCATCGCTTTTATTTGTATGATCTTCCTTGGTTTTTTTATGGACCACCGCGCATTCCAGGTGCCTGCAGGGGCCAGTATTTTTGTGATGTTTGCATTACTGATAGCGTTGATGGGTGCGCTCAGTTATTTTTTGAAAAGTTGGGGCTTCCTTTTCTTAGTGCTATTGTATGTATTCCTCAATACACTTTATACTCACAACATAATAGACCCCCGCAATAAAGCCTATGGTCTCGACTACTCCAGAGCTGACAGGCCTGACTATTCACTAACATCATTGGAAAGTCTTTGTACTCCGGAAAAACAAAAAGCCGACATAGCTAATATGACCGGTATCCTGAACAGGTGGAAAGAAAAACAAGGTGAAGAAAAGCCGCTTATGCTGATGATCAATTTCAACGGAGGTGGATTGCGAAGCGCCAGCTTTTCTATGAACGTCCTGCAACAGTTGGACAGCGCTACAGGTGGAACTTTACTTAAAAAGACTTTTTTGATGACTGGCGCCTCGGGCGGTATGCTCGCTGCTGCCTACTACAGGGAACTCTGCAGGTTGAAGGAGGAGGGATACAAAATAAATCCTCTGGATAAAAAGTACCTAGCTAATATTTCGGAAGACCTTTTGAATTCTGTTTTCTCCTCGTGGGTAACAAGAGATATCATTGCCCCTGTACAGAAATTTACGTTTAATCATAACCGTTATGTAAAAGACCGGGGTTATTCGTTCGAAGAAAAACTCAATGAAAATACCGGCGGACTCCTCGATCATGAGATTGGTTTTTACAAACCATTTGAATCTTCGGCCTCGGTTCCACTGATGATTTTTAATTCCGTTGTATCGAGAGACCTTAAGAAAATGATGATATCGACACAGCCATTAAGTTTTTTGATGAAACCCGGATTTTCAGATAATGCATCGAAAGTGGCAGGGCCCGATGCTATTGATTTTGCTGCGTTGTTCAAAAATCAATCACCCATGGGTGTAAGGTTACTTTCTGCGCTGCGGATGAATGCTACATATCCTTATGTATTGCCCTCTGTGTGGTTGCCAACCGATCCTGTTGTAGATGTAATGGATGCGGGCTTGCGTGATAACTATGGACAGGAAACTTCTTTGAGGTTTCTTTATGTATTTAGGGATTGGATTAAAGAGAATACCAGTGGCGTACTCATACTACAGATCCGGTCACGGCAGAAAGGAAGTTGGGAAGGCACCTATCCCGCAGGCTCCATTGCAGATTTTGTGGTAGGCCCGTTTTCAATGCTTCAATCCAATTGGTTCAGGTTCCAGGATTATTACCAGGATGATGCGATCACTTATGCACAAAATATTTTCAAGGATTCTTTATGGAGGGTTGAGTATATGTACACTCCGGCTAAAGAACAGTATGGTGCACCATTAAGCTTTCACCTGACTGCCAATGAAAAAAGGGAGGTACACAAATCTCTTTACCGTGAAAACAATATTACTGCATTCAGGCAGGTGATGGATATCCTGAAACAACACTAAGCGGGCTGAATCAATTTATACGCATTCGGTAATACTTCAATTACATACTCAGAAGCAGCTTCTACAGGATCACCATCAATATGCATCGGAGCATAACCTATATTTTTTATGGTGACTCTTTTTGAATTAAAATACTGAACCTTTCGCCGGGATGGTCTTTGTGTAGATGGTTCACTTTTTTTCGCAAACAGCAAATGATTGACAAAGGCAGACAGAATTCTCATTTTTGTTGTCTTCTTCAAAATAACAAGATCCAGCAAGCCATCAGAGAGTGAGGCGCGTGGAGCAATTCTTACGTTATTTCCAAATTGATTAGCATTCGACACACAAAGGATAAAAGCATCGGTTCTGATGGTTATGCCCTGGGATTCAATTTCAAAAGGAAAAGGCCTCGCTTTGAAAAAATGCTTCACCGCAAGTTTGGTATAAGTTGAAAGGCCTCGCTTCCTTTCTCTCGCAAACTCCTGTGCGATAAAAGCATCAAAACCCCAGCCTGCTATCTGGCATCCCAGCCTGTCATTAACCATAAATGCATCCACAGGTTTGGGAGTTCCTCTAAAAATAATTTTAATCGCCTTAGGTACTGAATATGGAATCCTGGCTGTGCGGGCCAGTCCGTTTCCACTGCCCAGCGGAATGATACCTACATTAACAGAAATATTGAGTAGATGTGTGATGATAGGCGCCACACTTCCATCTCCACCACAAATAACTATGTCGGTAATATTTTCTGCCAGAATTTTTTCTCCCAGAAAAGAATAGTCGCCCTCTTTGCTGGTAAACAAGATTTCAAAAGAAACTCGTTCTTTCTCACATGCTTCTACAATTGTTTTTTCCAGAGATATTTTGCTCCTGGCACCGGAAATAGGATTGATAAAAAAAATAATTTTTCTTTTCTCCTCTGATGTTGTTTCCACAATAATGGTCTTAAACAGTAATTTGTAAAACGTTATTGGTATTTGTTCACAAAGCAGCCGGCATGAATATACAGTGTTATTTAATTATTCAATGCTTTCCAGAGCATATCTTTTAAAGATGTAATCCCCTTCCCGGTTACGGAAGAAATAAAAACGTGTGGAATTCCTGCAGGCAATTCCTTTTCAATCGCAGCAGTTAATTCTTCATCAAGCAAGTCTGATTTGCTAATGGCAATGATAAATTTTTTGTCCATCAACTCTGAATTGTATTCATTCAATTCTTTTTTCAGTATTTCAAACTCTGCATTATGATCTGCACTATCTGCAGGAATCAGGAATAATAATACAGGGTTGCGCTCGATATGCCTGAGAAACCTGTGGCCCAATCCTCTTCCTTCTGCTGCTCCTTCGATGATACCGGGTAAATCCGCAACACAAAAACTGTGATTGTCACGATAACTCACCATACCTAATTGCGGAGTAAGAGTTGTAAATGCGTAATCGGCGATCTTTGGTTTGGCAGCAGATATTACCGATAGCAGGGTCGATTTGCCAGCATTTGGGAATCCTACCAATCCCACATCAGCGAGCACTTTTAGTTCGAGGGTAACAAACATCTCTTCTCCGGGTTCCCCGGGTTGTGCATGATCCGGTGCCTGGTTTGTCGGAGTGGCAAAATTGGTATTACCCAATCCTCCACGACCACCCTGCATTAAAATCTTCTCTTCGCCATCGTGCAAGATCTCGACTGTTTCATCGGACTCTTCTTTCAATGCAATAGTGCCCAGGGGTACTTCTATAATAATGTCCTTACCATCTCTTCCGGTGGAGTTATTGCTCCCTCCGCCTTCACCATTTTCTGCAAGGATATTTTTGTAGTATCGCAGGTGCAGGAGTGTCCAGAGATTCTTGTTTCCCTTCAGTATGATATGTGCACCTCGCCCTCCGTTACCACCATCGGGCCCTCCCTTAGCAGTCAGTTTATTACGCATGAAGTGGCGCTTGCCTGCACCGCCATGACCGCTCCGGCAAAAAACACGGATGAGATCAATAAAATTGGAATTTTGCATCTTTGGCAAAGATGAAAACTTTTTGCTGAAATGGCTTTACCATAATTATTCACGAATTGCAATGAAATTTTATTCTCCATTAATCATTATCCTCCTCTTTGCTTCCTGCAACAGGCACCATACCATAAAAGGGATCTCCCAATTGCCGAAATGCCTCGAAGAAAAAATAGCTGTTTTGAAAAAAGCGAATGAGACTCCCGTTTACATTAAGCGGTATGAATATAAAGGACAGACAGTCTATTACATAAAATCTGCCTGTTGCGATCAATTCAATGTAGTATTGGATTCACTTTGCAATGTGTTAGGTTATCCCGATGGAGGTATCACAGGTCGTGGTGATGGCACACTCTCCGGTTTCAGAGACAATGCAAAAAATGGTGTGGAGGTGTGGAGGGTGAAGGAGCAGTAATCA
The DNA here is from genome assembly GCA_964526985.1 of uncultured Ginsengibacter sp. GTDB lineage: Bacteria > Bacteroidota > Bacteroidia > Chitinophagales > Chitinophagaceae > Ginsengibacter. Next base: position 53,256 of record CAZGNJ010000010.1, read on the forward strand.
ATTCTTGATCACCTTTCCGGATCCTGATACCGAGGCATCGATAGTGGGATCTCCTTTGTAATAAATATTTCCGCTACCGGAGATATTTGCTTTTAATTTTTGAGAAACAGAAACTTCCGCGTCTCCGCTTCCATTGATATTTACAGTAGCATTCTTGGAAGAGAGCCCAAAGGCGCTGATATCACCACTACCTGATATCTTAAGTACCAGGTTATCTGCCTGGCCACTTTCAATCTTGATATCTCCCGATCCTGAAGTAGTCGCGGAAAGGTTTTCCATACCGATAAAATTTCCCGATACCTTGATGTCATTATCACCATTTCCGCTCACACCAACTAACGATGGCATGGTTACATATACCTTAGAATTATCATTGGTAATATTGACATTGTTATCATACTTGATAATGAGTGTTCCGTCTTCTACATAAGTTTTCAATTCAGGAACAATATTTTCATAGCCATTCACCGAAACAGAAAACTGGGTACCATAAGTGATATACACTTCACTGCTTCCAAACGCAGACACACTATAAAAGTTGGATACATTTCTTGGCTCCGTGATAATATTGCCTGATCCCGTTATCTTTTCCTTCTTACAAGATAGGAATAGTACCGGCAAGAATATGGAGGCAGCAATAAACCTGATATGTTTCATGATTTCTATTTCGTTCAAAATTAGAATCCTCAAATCCAAATTTTCCTAATGAATTGATAAAGCATACAGATTGTATATTGAACTGACAAAAATCAATATTGAACGGTATTTACTTCTTTATGAAAGTCTGGTTGAAGATTACCTTTCCGTCCCGGATAATTGTTGCAACATACATCCCTGTTGCAAATCTTACCGGTATAGAATGATCTCCGCTTCCACTTATGCTATTTACCAAAACAGATTTTCCAGACATGTCAGTAATCCGAATGGTAGCTTTATTGAGATCGTATCCTGATTGAATATGGAGTACATCATTGACCGGATTGGGATAGAGTGAGATATTTCGGGTTCCTGCAAACAAAACATTCCTTACCTCGCTGTAAGTGACCTGCCCTGTGGTAGAAATAATTTTCAACCGATAATAATTTTCACCGGCAACAGGACCTTTGTCAATATACCTGTATTGATGTGCGGATGATCCTGAGGAAGGAATGAAAGCAACGGAATCAAAACGATTTCCATTACTGCTTCTCTCAATTGTGAATCCATAATTATTCACCTCTGATGTCGCGCTCCAGTTAATGACCACATCGTTTTTTTCAGCGTTGACACTAAACTTCAGGTCCATGACCGGCAACACTGATTTCTTCTCAAACTGGAGCATCCATTGATAAACATTCAACCCATCTTCTTTAAAATTGAGATCATAAGTAGCAGTCCATGCATCATGAGAAGAACTGTTGAAGAGAGTCATTTTTGCCTTTGGGTTCGGTGCGGGATTCTGGCTGTTGATGCCATTTACAAAACCCGTGGTATAACTCACAGGTACAGTTCCGTCTCCATTATTGTGAGTAGCCCACACCGGAAGATTATCCGCTGCAATATTCTCACATCTGAAATTTGCAGGCCATGCTGCTCCACAAACTGGTACAATAGCCGAAATCCTTGATGCGTATGTGAATGACTCGCCGGGGTATTCCCAAACTACCCCTCCTCCCATGCTCAGCCCTGTCAGATATATCCTGAGTGTATCTACCCTGTAATGAGCGATAACGTAATTGAGTATATTGTCAACATCCAATGGAACAGGGCTATCCGTGATCTGGGGAACAATGACTATAAACTTGTATGTGTTTCCATTTACCGTAAATGATTTGGGAAAGATACCCTGGTTTATTTGCTTTGGGGTTCCGTTCGCCAGAACTCTTGAAAGTTGTGCTGCACTTCCGTCTCCTTTTTCACCCGACCCATGAAAGAAAATCAGTAACGGATATTTTTCGTTACCGGAATTATAACCTTCAGGTAGGTATTCATAATATCCCTTCGAATGTTCCGTCATTGAAACATTATACTTTGGAGTAAAAGTTTGCGCAAAAACCTTTGATGGAAAGAAAAAAATAGAGCTGAACAATAATGGTAAGCTGAAACTGCGTAAAAACATTTTCATAGAATATGAATTTTAAACTGCACCTAATTGGCAAAAACCATTCCACTTATTATTGTTGCATGAATTCCTCTCTTCGTTTCATGAATTCGGTTCTGAAAATGAAGAGTGTTCTCAAAAAATTTTAATAAAGGATTAAAATATCATTAACTTTAGTCCTCTTGTGATACGGCACATTCATTGCGGTTAACCGATTTCTTAGCAGATGTGTCTTTGGAAAAAGTGCATTGAGGTAGTTTCTATTATTTGACTCTGAAAAATTAGAAAACATGCCCGAAAGCCAGTCTCTTACTACATTGTGGCCTATTTTGGTTTATGCCGGAGGTGTAGTGGCATTAGTTGTCATCATGCTCACTGCTTCTCATTTCCTTGGGGAGAGGCACAAGGAAACAGTTACGGATACAGTATTCGAATCCGGAATTAAGATTACCGGAAATGCGCGACTCATGTTTCCTATCCACTTCTATGTGCTCGCCATGTTCTTTGTCATCTTCGACCTGGAGGTGGTGTTCATTGTAGCGTGGGCTATTCATGCTAAAGAACTGGGTTGGCCCGGATACATTTCTATTGCCATCTTTATTGCAGAGTTGGTAGCTGTGTTGATTTATGTGTGGCGAATTGGTGCACTTGACTTTGGCCCTGACGGTAAAAAGATTCTAAAAATATATCATAGGAAATTCAAGAGTGATCCTGAGAAAATCCTACATCCAAAAGAAACCCATATTTAAAATTACAATACATGAAGTGGTGGACGACTAAGGCGAATGATCCGGTATCTGCAATGAAAGGAACAAGTTCTATGGAAGAGGCTGTACAACAATCGGTAGTACTGACAACCATGGAATCCATGATCAACTGGGGAAGAAAAAATTCTGTCTGGCCTTTCAATTTCGGCCTTTCCTGTTGCTACGTTGAAATGGCTACCAGTATTACCAGCAAATATGATGTATCGAGGTTCGGTGCAGAAGTAATCCGTGGTACACCACGCGAAGCGGATATGATGGTGGTCGCCGGAACAGTATTCATCAAAATGGCACCCATTATCAGAAAACTTTATGAGCAAATGATGGCACCTCGTTGGATCATTGCGATGGGCGCCTGTGCTTCCTCTGGCGGTATGTACGATATCTACAGTGTCGTACAGGGAGTGGATAAGTTCATGCCGGTAGATGTGTATGTACCGGGATGCCCTCCACGCCCGGATGCATTTTTGGAAGGGATCGTTTTGCTGAGAGATAAGGTAGGCCAGGAAAAACGGCCATTGAGTTGGGTGATCGGTCCACAGGGTATCATCAGGCCTGACATGCCCTCTATGCGTGATGCGAAGAGAGACGAACGAAAAAAGATGACAGAAATAAGGCCACCAGATGAAGTTTAAAATCTTTGAAGTCACATTGATCAATAAAAGAAGTAATAGAAAATAACTATGCAGGGATATGATGATATCGGTGAAAAGCTGAAGAATAAATTTCCGGAAGCAATTGTTGCTGTGCAGCCTACCTGCGATGACTTTCCAACTTTATGGATAGATAAGAATTATATTGTTCCTGTCCTTGGATTTATAAAAAATGAACCCGGCCTGGAATTCAAATTTCTCTACGACCTGAGCGCCATCGATGAACAGGCCAGGAAGAACCGGGCTGGTCAACCGGAAAGCTCTTTCACTGTATTTTATCATCTGCTTTCATTCTCTCGCAACCAGTTTATTCGGTTGAAAGTAGCTCTAAATGGTGCTAACCCTTCCATACCAACCATCACTACTGTGTGGCCCATGGCCAATTGGTATGAACGCGAAGTGTATGATATGTTCGGAATTAAGTTCGATGGGCATCCGCACCTTACACGAATTTTAATGCCCCAATCGTGGAAAGGGCATCCGTTACAAAAATGCCATCCCGCACGTGCGACAGAGATGGGAAAATTTCAATTGCCTGAAAATAAAATGTTGGCGGAACAGGAATTGTATCAATTCAAGCCGGAAGAGTGGGGCCTTACCTCACAGTCTGGTAGTAATGAAGAATTCATGTTTCTGAATCTTGGTCCACAGCACCCGGGCACTCACGGTATCTTAAGACTGGTGCTTCAAATGGATGGAGAGGATATTGTAAATGTCGTTCCTGATATAGGTTTCCACCATCGCGGAGCGGAGAAGATGGGCGAGCGGCAATCATGGCACACCTACATTCCTTACACAGATCGTGTGGAATATCTCAGTGGTGTGATGAATAATTTTCCGTACGTGATGGCAGTAGAAAAAATGGGTGGTATCAAAATACCTGATCGTGCAGAAGTGATTCGGATAATGTTATGCGAGTTGTTCAGAATCTCCAGCCACCTGGTTTGGTACGGCACCTTTGCACAAGACCTGGGAATGATGACACCGGTTTTCCTTTTGTTTTACGATCGTGAACGATTGTTCACCATTATAGAAGCTATCTGCGGCGACCGCATGCATCCAAACTGGTTCAGGATTGGCGGAGTAGCACAGGATCTGCCCAAAGGGTGGGATACTCTTGTAAGAGATTTTATTACGTATATGCGTCCCCGTTTGAAAGAGTATGATAAGATGATCATGAAAAACAGCATCTTCAAAGCAAGAACTGTTGGTATCGGTGTTTATAATACCGAAGAAGCTATCGAGTGGGGGGTAACAGGCGCCGGGCTTAGGGCTACCGGGTTCGACTGGGATTTCAGAAAAAGGCAACCTTATTCTCTCTACGATCAGTTTGAATTCGAGATTCCTGTTGGAGTGAATGGCGACTGTTATCAAAGGGCATTGCTGCGTGCAGAAGAAATCAGGCAAAGCCTTCGTATCATAGAGCAATGTGTGGACAACATGCCTGAAGGTCCGTATAAATCAGACAATCCATTGACAACCCCTGCTGATAAGAAGCATACGATGTACGACATAGAGACATTGATCAACCATTTTGTAAATGTTACGTGGGGCCCGGTGATTCCTGCCGGGGAAGGGTATTGCGGCGTGGAATCGAGTAAGGGGCATAACGGATATTACCTGGTAAGCGATGGCAGCACCATGTCTTACCGCACACGTATCCGCACGCCCAGTTTTCCTCACATCCAGTTTGTGCCCCAATACAGTAAGGGTTATACAATAGCTGATCTGATGTCGATACTTGGTGCAGTGGATTTCGTATTGTCTGATATTGACCGATAAAAAAATTATGAATGGCATCTGAACAAATCATATCAAAGGAAGCACGGCAGGAAATAGAAGGATTATTTCATCATCTGCCTCACAAGCAGGCAGCGTGTATCGATGCGCTGAAGGTGGTGCAGAAATACAACCGGTGGGTATCAGATGACGCGTTGAAAGAATTGGCGCCCATCCTCGAAATGAGCGTACATGAAATAGACAGTGTGGCCACCTTCTATAATATCATTTTTAGAAAGCCTGTTGGAAGGCATGTCATTTTTTTGTGCAACAGCGTGAGTTGCTGGATCATGGGTTATGAAGATATTTTGACAGCATTGCAGGAAAAGTTAGGAATCAAATTTTCTCAAACAACACCCGATCAGCGATTCACATTGTTGCCAATACCTTGTTTAGGAACCTGTGATCATGCTCCTGCTCTGCTCATCGATGAGGATTTATACAGAGACCTGAAGCCGGATCAATTAGACGAAATCTTATCAAAATATGAATGAGTAAAATGGAAAGACCATTAACGGAACATATCAAAGCAGACGGATCAGCCCTTTCATTGAAAGAATATGAAAGTGTGGGAGGCTATGCAGGGCTTAGGAAAGCGTTTGGTATGTCGCCGGCTGAAGTAATGCAGGCCGTTAAAGATTCAAAACTGCGTGGACGCGGAGGTGCAGGTTTTCCAACAGGAACTAAATGGAGTTTCGTGCCCATGGGAGACAACGTGCCTCAACCAAAATACATTGTAGCCAATGGTGATGAGATGGAGCCGGGTACGTTCAAAGACCGGCTGCTGGTAGAATGCAACCCTCATCAACTTATCGAAGGAATGATCATCAGCGCATACGCTATCGGTGCATCCATGGGCTACATCTTCCTGAGATGGGCATATCATGAAGCTGCAACACGAGTAACAAAGGCGCTTGCGGAGGCTTATCATGCAGGATACCTGGGCAAGAATATTTTGGGTAGCAGCTTCTCTCTCGAAATGGATCTTCACACCAGTGTTGGCCGTTATATCTGTGGTGAAGAAACTGCATTGCTCAATGCACTTGAAGGCAAACGTGCCAACCCGAGAAACAAACCACCTTTTCCACAAGTTAGTGGGTTGTTTGGAAAGCCAACCATTGTTAATAATATAGAGACCCTCAGCAACATACCTCATATCATTGCGAAGGGAGCTCAGTGGTATATTGAGCTTAGTAACTCTCCGGGAGGAGGAGGTACCAAACTATATGGTGCCAGTGGTAAAGTGAAGAAGCCCGGTCTTTGGGAATTGCCATTAGGTGTGTCGCTCAGGGAATTAATAGAAGAACATGCAGGGGGTATGATGGACGGTTATGAATTCAGAGGTGTATTGCCGGGAGGCGCATCTACAGATTTTCTTACCAAAGAACATCTCGATGTCAAAATGGATTTTGAAGAAGTGGGAAAAGCGGGAAGCAGAATGGGTACTGGTTTAATCATTGTGATGGATGATAAGACATGCCCGATTGGTATGTGCCTGAATCTTGAACAATTCTTTGCGCAGGAGTCTTGCGGGTGGTGCACTCCGTGCCGCGAAGGATTGCCATGGACTGCAAAGATTTTGCTGGCGCTCGAAGAGGGCAGAGGAAAGCCTGAGGACATAGATCACCTCACTTTTCAAACGCATTACAACGCTCCCGGAAATACTTTCTGCGCATTGGCTCCCGGTGCAATGGAACCATTGCAGAGCGCATTAAAATATTTCAGGGAAGATTTTGAAGAACATATTCATAATCATCATTGCAAATACAAACATTGAACGTGATGAAAAACATTTAAGGCCATGGCGACGATTTATATTGACGATATTGCTTACGAAGTACCCAACGGTAAAAACCTTTTGGAGGTAGCATTGTCGCTGGGGCTCGATCTCACCTATTTCTGCTGGCACCCGGCCATGCATTCTGTGGGTGCCTGCAGGCAATGTGCGGTTTTGAGCTTCAGAGATGAAAATGATAAGAATGGAAGAATCGTCATGGCCTGTATGCAGGATGCCAACGATGGAATGCGTTTTTCAATTAATGGTAAGAAGGCTCATGATTTCCGCGCTGGCAATATAGAATCACTCATGATCAACCACCCACATGATTGCCCGGTATGCGATGAAGGTGGAGAATGCCATCTCCAGGATATGACTGTCATGAGCGGCCATAATTACAGAAGATACCGATTCAATAAAAGGACACACAACAATCAATACTTGGGGCCTTTCATCAATCATGAAATGAACCGATGCATTCAGTGCTATCGTTGTGTAAGGTTTTATAATGATTATGCCGGTGGGCAAGACTTTGGTGTATTCGCATCCAACGGCCGTGTTTACTTTGGAAGAAGCGAAGATGGAATTTTGGAAAATGAATTCAGCGGCAACCTGGTTGAGGTTTGCCCCACAGGTGTATTCACCGACAAAACTTTGCGTCAGCATTATACCCGCAAATGGGATCTCACGAGTGCACCATCTATCTGTCATCAGTGTAGCCTGGGCTGTAATACTCTCGCGTCAGAAAGATATGGTGGACTCCGGCGCATCATGTCGAGATTCAATGGCGATGTAAATGGATATTTTATTTGCGACCGGGGAAGGTTTGGGTATGAATATGTAAACAGTGAGTCGCGTCTCACACGATGCGCACAAAAGGACGGCACCATGGAGGCCGCATTCGAAAATATACAAAAATATTTTGCAACCAGGCCAAGGATGATCGGCATTGGTTCGCCGCGCGCATCTCTCGAATCGAATTTTATGTTGAAGAAATTAGTCGGAGAAGAAAATTTCTTCAGAGGCATTCCGTCGAATGAGGGCAAATGTGTGGACGCTGTGTTGAAGATGCTTACAACATCTGGTGTTACCACTCCTTCACTTGCGGAAGTTGAAAAATTCGATACTGTTTTTGTTTTGGGAGAGGATGTTACCAATACGGCGCCGATGATGGCATTGGCATTGAGGCAGGCTGCTAAAAACATACCACGGCAAAAAGCTTTTGACCTGAGAATTCAGCATTGGAACGATGCTGCCATCCGCGAAGTAGTGCAAGGAGAAACCGGACCATTCTATATCGCAACTCCTTATGCTACCAAGTTAGATGAGATCGCTACGTCATCCTACTTTGGTGATACTAACTCGTTATTAAAACTCGCAAAACTCATTCACCAGAAAATTCAAACCGGTGCAACGCAACAAACCGGAGATGGTGCTATGGAAAGCTTTGCTTCTCAGGTATCAGGTGCTTTGCTGGCTTCAAAAAAACCATTGATCGTATCCGGAACAGGAATGACGAGCGAGTCTGTCATCTATGCAGCGGCATCCATTGCTGCGGCATTGAAATCTGCAGGAAAAGATGCCGGTCTTACCTATACAGTGCCTTATGCAAATTCATTAGGACTTGCAATGATCGGTGGCAGGTACATTGAAGATGCTATGACAGAAATCAAAAAGAGTTCACAACCTGATGCAATCGTACTTGAAACAAATCTGTTTCGCCAATTCGGAAGTAATGATGCTATTGATTTCTTAGATCATTGTGGCAAAGTGACACTGCTCGATTCGCTGGAGAATGAAACTACTTCCTTTGCTGATTATATTCTTCCTGCAGGCACGTTTGCAGAATCTGATGGCACCTTTGTAAACAATGAAGGAAGAGCCCAAAGATATTACCAGGTACATGTTCCAAAGTTTGATATCAGAAGCAGTTGGGCATGGTTGGACATGATGCTTCATCAATCAGAACAGCCTCGTCCTTTTGATGCAATCGTAGCAGATCTCGTGGAAAGTAATCCGATTTTTGACCCTATTAAATTCCTGGCACCCACAGCTGACTTTCGCATCGGTACACAAAAGATTCCGCGCGCCTCTCACCGGTTTAGTGGTCGCACTGCGATGAATGCAAACATCAGTGTCCACGAGCCCAAACCACCGATCGATTCGGATTCTCCTTTATCATTTACAATGGAAGGGTATCATGGGCAACCACCATCTGCAGACACACCTTTCTTCTGGTCGCCGGGCTGGAATTCTGTACAGTCCATCAATAAATACCAGATAGAAGTGGGCGGGTCGCTGCATGGTGGCAATCCGGGAAAACGGCTTATCGAAGCTTCTGAAAATGGAAGTATTCCTTTAATGAATGATGAGAGTGGTGTGGCTTCTGGAAATTATCTCGTGATGCCGGCATATCACATTTATGGCTCCGATGAATTGAGTGCACTCAGCCCTCCACTGGCACAGCGTATTCCTCCGGCCACTATCAGTATCAGCGAATCAGCACTTGCGAAAAGCGGGCACAGCGGAGCAGAAACTATTTCGATTCAATATCATGATGAAAATATTTCTTTACCAGTTCATATCAATAACAGTTTACCGGAAAATGTTCTGCTGATCCCTTATGGCTTCAAAGAAACGCAGGGTATCCGCTTTCCATTCGAAACCAAAATTGTATGAGCAAGAAGAAATAAGGAATAAATATTGTGAAAGAATAAAATAACACAGGCCGAATGAATGAAATCTGGGTGAACATACTGATCATCGTTTGTGTATTACTGGGCACAGTTACTATTGCTGCAGGCCTTATCTATGTAGAGCGAAAAATGCTGGCAGTGTGGCAACAACGGTCCGGGCCTAACCGGGTAGGTCCTTTCGGTATCTTCCAGGTGCTGGCTGATATGGTAAAGATTTTTTTCAAAGAAGACTGGATTCCATCATTTGTAAATAAAAAATTGTTTGTCATTGCACCAACCATTATTATGCTCAGCATTCTGATGAGTTTTGCCATTGTACCTTTTGCACCGGGGCTGGTTGTTGCTGATCTGAATGTTGGCCTTCTGTTTTTCCTCGCGATGTCTTCATTGGGAGCTTATACCATCATTCTTGCAGGATGGGCTTCCAATAATAAATATTCATTATTGGGTGGTGTGCGCGGTGCAGCCCAAATGATTTCTTACGAAGTATTTATGGGATTGTCGTTGATGGGTGTTGTGATTCAAACCGGATCTTTCAACATGACAGACATTGTAAATGCACAAAAGGGTATGTGGAATGTAGTACCGCAGATCGTAGGGTTTGTCATTTTCCTGATAGCGGGAATCGCAGAGACACACCGGCTTCCGTTTGACCTTCCCGAAGCAGAAAGTGAATTGATTGCCGGTTTTCACTCTGAATATTCGGGAATGAAATTCGGGATGTTCTTTGTCGGAGAATATTTAGGGATCACTTTGGTTTCGTGCATGATTACTTTATTATTTTTCGGTGGATGGCTGGGGCCTTCTTTCCTTCCACCGATCGTATGGTTTATCATAAAGATGTTTGTGTTCATCCTGTTCTTTGTGTTGCTGAGGGCAGCATTACCTCGTCCGAGGTATGATCAGTTGATGAGCTACGGATGGAAATTGTTATTGCCATTGGCATTACTAAATGTGTTGGTAACCGGAGCTGTTGTTTTGTCTAACACCTAAAAACAAAATTGTATGTTGAGCAGTATTCGTTCATTATGGATGGTCTTTCTAAAAATGTTCAAAAAGAACGTCACCATTCAATACCCGGAAAAGAAAGCCTATCTGCCTCCACGGTGGAGAGGGCGCATCATTCTCTCGCGCGACCCCGATCATAATGAACGTTGCGTTGCATGTTATCTCTGTGCTGCCGCTTGCCCTGTGGATTGTATTTCCCTGCAGGCTACAGAAGATGAGAATGGCAGACGGTATCCTGAGTTTTTCCGGATCAATTTTTCAAGATGCATCTTTTGCGGATACTGTGAAGATGCATGTCCTACTTATGCCATTCAGTTGACACCCGATATGGAAATGGGAGAATACAATCGTCAGAATTTGGTGTATGAAAAAGAGGATCTGCTCATCAGCGGAATGGGAAAATATCATGGCTATAGTTTTTATCAACAGGCCGGAGTAGCGGTGGGAGTTAAGCCAAAAGGTGGTGGTGAAAAAGAAGATGCTCCGGTAGATGTCAGAACACTCATGCCCTAAAAAATAGTTATGGAAGTAATTTTTTATATCGCATCCATTGTTTCGTTCATCGCTACGGTAGCAGTAGTTACGCGTAAGAATGCAGTTCACGCATTGCTGTATCTCGTGGTATCGCTGCTCGGTGTTGCGGTCATCTTTTTTATAGTGGGTGCTCCCTTTGTTGCAGCACTGGAAGTGATTGTTTATGCAGGTGCTATCATGGTGTTATTTGTTTTTGCCATCATGATGCTGAATCTTGGAAAAAATTCTGAAGCAGAGGAAACCGGCCTGATGAATTTTGGTACCTGGGCATTTCCGGCAGTGTTGTGTCTTGTGTTGCTTTGCGAAATCATTTATGTCCTTTATACTGACGGTGCAGCCAGTGCAGACAGTGTCATCATAGGGCCTGTAGAAGTTTCTAAATCCCTGTTTGGAGGTTATGCCCTCGCTATCGAATTAACAGGTATGTTGCTGATGTCAGGCATCGTGGGTGCTTACCATATCGGAAGAGAAAAGAAAAAAGAATATCACCGCTATTTACAATCAAATGAAATGACCCATGAGTGAAGTACCATTTAATGCGGGATTGGTTTTATCGGCATTGCTGTTTCTGACAGGATTATTGGGTGTGCTCATCCGCAGAAACATTTTGTTTATGCTGATGAGTGTGGAAATCATGTTCAATGCAGCAGGATTGGCTTTTGTGTTGGGGGGTGCCAAATGGGGAGAGGCTGATGGACAAGTGATGCTGATTTTTATCTTGGCGATGGCTGCGGCAGAAGTTTCCGTGGATCTGGCATTAATTCTCCAAATGCACAGGTTGTATAAATCGGTTGATAGTGATGTACTCAATATATTAAAGGATTAAATTTTAAAAACGGAATGAAACTATGGTGACTCAGCTTTGGCTCATACCGGCATTTCCTCTCGCAGGATTTCTGATCTTGTCCCTGTTTGGCACCCGGCTACCCCGCAAAATGGTTCCTGTGATCGGGGTAGGTGTCATTGGTATTGCCGCGTTGATCACTATCATTACCGGAATTAATTTCTTACAACAAAACACTGCCGGATACTTTGTTGAACAACATTTATGGACATGGTTCAGCATTGGTAACTTCAGCCCGGAGATGACTCTTCATCTTGATTCGCTTTCGTTGTGTTTTATCTTCGTCATCACCTTTGTTGGTTTCCTGATCCATCTCTATTCTGCAGAGTTCATGAAAGATGATAAAGGCTATTCGAGATTTTTTGCTTACATGAACCTGTTTATTTTCAGTATGCTCACTCTCGTACTCGCAAACGATCTGCTGCTGTTATACCTCGGTTGGGAAGGTGTGGGCCTTTGTAGTTTTTTACTGATAGGGTTTTGGTACAACGATCCTTTAGATGCAGAAAAAAATGCTTATGCAGCCCGCAAATCTTTTTTGATCACGCGTATTGGTGATACGGCTATGATTCTTGGGTTGTTTTTATTAGTTAAAGATTTTGATACACTCAATATCACTACCATTTTGAATGAAGCACCAAAGGCATGGGCGTCCAACAGTTCGCAGGCAGTGTGGGCAGCGGTGTTACTCTTAGGTGGCGCCTTGGGCAAGTCAGCACAATTACCATTGCAAACATGGTTGCCGGATGCCATGGCCGGCCCTTCTCCTGTGAGTGCACTCATCCACGCAGCCACTATGGTGACAGCAGGTGTTTACTTACTGGCACGCACACACGTTTTATTTTCACTGGCACCTTCCATCCAATTGCTGGTTGCTATCATTGGTGCTGCTACTTTGTTTATTGCCTCATTCAGTGCATTGGCACAGCATGATATCAAGCGTGTGTTAGCCTATTCCACCATTAGCCAGATTGGTTATATGTTTCTGGCATTGGGTGTAGGTGCATGGTCTGCGGCGATATTTCACTTTATGATCCATGCATTTTTCAAAGCCTTGTTATTCCTTGCCGCAGGCGCTGTGATCCTCGCCGTGCATCATGAGCACAGTATGTTCAAAATGGGAGGGCTTCGAAAAAAATTGCCGGTTGTGTTCTGGACATTTTTATTCGGCTCTGCAGCGCTTGCTTCCATCCCATTGGTTACCGCAGGTTTTTATAGCAAGGATGCCATTCTCTGGTATTCATTTGCGAGTACCAATGGCAGTGTGTGGTTGTGGTTGGTTGGAATCATTGCAGCATTCATTACCTCGCTCTATACATTCAGGATGGTGTTCCTCACATTCTTCGGAGAAGAGAAAACACCAACACATTACGAACCGGGATTGGCTGTAAAAATTCCTTTAGTTGTTTTAGGGATACTATCTCTGGTAGCCGGGTTCATAGAGTTGCCACACAACTTTGGCCACTTCACTCCTTTCTCAAATTTTGTCGGTACTACATTGCCGCCGGTTAGTCTATTGGCAAATCCCGCTGCCGGTGAAGCGGTGTTGCAAATATTAGCCGGTGTACTTGCTTTAATCGGCGTATGGCTGGCCTGGCAGTTATATATTAAGAAACCAGAACCACTTCGGCAGTTCAAATATGGTGCTGGCGCGGGATTGTTCAGCTTCCTGCATGATGGATGGAAATTCGATCAATTGTACGATCTGGTTTTTGTAAAACCATTTGTATGGCTTTCAAAAATAGACCGAAGGGATTTTGTGGACAGGATCTATGGCGCAGTAGGATTTTTCAATGTGGCCATGAATGTCGCATTCAGCCGTACACAAAATGGTAAATTAAGATATTACCTGTGGGGGATTGGTATCGGAGCATTTATTATACTCACAATAATACTGGCATTATGATAATGATAGCACTCATATTGATCCTGATGATTGGTGGTGTATTGGCCTGGCTGTTTTCTGCTGTCAACAAAAATATTCCTAAATGGATTTCGCTTATCGCACTGCTGACAGATCTCCTGATCATTATTTTTTTCTGGGGCAATCATGCAGGCAATGTCAGTTTTGCACAAAACAACCGGTGGCTTGCTGAAGTGCAATACCAATGGATACCACAATTCGGAATGAGTTTTCACCTGGCCATGGATGGTATCAGCCTCGTAATGACAGCACTTACTTTCTTCCTCGGCATTGCTTCGTTGTTGTCGTCATGGAAGAATGTGGATAAGCACAATGGCTTTTACCATTTCAACCTATTGTGGTTGCTGGCCGGTATCACCGGAGTGTTTCTTGCAATGGACATGATGTTGTTCTATTTCTTCTGGGAGATCATGCTCGTGCCCATGTATTTCATCATGGTGATATGGGGTCATGAAAACAGCAAGTATGCCGGTTGGAAGTTTTTTCTGTTTACACAGATCAGTGGCCTGATGATGTTGTTGTCCATCATTGCATTATTTGTAATACATGGTAGTGCCACACAGAATTATACATTCGATTATGTGGCATTGCTCGAAAGCGTGCCGGGTAGGCCCGTTGCTTTTTGGATCATGTGCGGATTTCTGATTGCTTTTCTTGTGAAGCTCCCTGCTATTCCTTTTCATAGTTGGTTGCCCGATGCCTACACAGAATCGCCGGTGGCTGGTAGTGTTATTGTTGCAGCGCTGATGTCAAAGACTGCTGCCTATGGTTTGATTCGTTTTGTAATTCCATTGTTTCCTGATGCAGCAAGAGATTTTGCGATACCCGGAATCATTATCGGAGTAGCGTCCATTTTGTATGGGGCTAAATTATCTTACGGCCAAATAAATCTGAAAAGGCTGATTTCTTTTTCGAGTGTCAGCCACATGGGTTTCATTCTTGTAGGTGTTTTCTCATTCAACACATTGGCTTACCAGGGCGTGTTGATGCAAATGGTAGCACATGGATTGAGTATCGCTGCCTTATTCATCATGGCGGAATTTGTGTATGACCGCACCGGGAAAATGGATGTGCACGACATGGGAGGATTTTGGGACGACATGCCCAACATGGGAGGATTCACTGTGGTCTTCATCATGGCGTCATTAGGGTTACCAGGTCTTGTGAACTTTGTTGCAGAATTTCTGATCCTTGCGGGCGCATGGCAATACGATATTGTTTTAGCAGTGCTGGCTACCCTGGGATTGATCGTTTCTGTTACCTATTCCATGCGTATTCTACAAAAAGTATTTCAGCAGAAAAAACATACAACATCCTACTCACTCGGTGATATTTCTGCAAGAGAATGGGTGGTCATGGGAAGCCTTACTGTCGCAATGGTATGGCTGGGTTTCTTTCCTCAATCTGTTATTCGCATCGCTAAACCGGCTTTCGATCAAATTAAAATGATACAACCTGAAAATAAAGAAGCATCAGCACAAACTTATCCGTTGCAACCATCATCCACCACCACTTTCACTGCTAAAAAAGGAGGTGATTTATGATGAGTTTACAGGATATCATGGCTTTATTGCCTGAAATTATTCTGGCGGGCACTGCTATCATCGTAATGCTCGGCATTGCCGTAAGGCGCAGCCATCTCTTCAGTGCTGTTGTTACTGCTTTGGGTATTGTGGTGTCTTTGTATTTGCTGGTACAACAGCCTGCGGAAGAGAAAATTATTTCCAACCTATTCATCATAGATGGATTGGGAAATGTGGTTACGGGAATTATTTTGTGTGCCTCATTTGTCATCGTCCTGATTTCTTACCCATATTTTCAAATACAAAAAATAATCAAAGAAGAATATTATGTCCTGCTGTTGCTGGCGACATTAGGCAGTGTGTGCATGGTATTGAGTTTCCATTTTATTTCTTTTGTATTATCGCTCGAGGTGTTGAGTGTATCGCTCTTCGCATTGATCGCTTATTTAAAAAGAGAAAATTTTTCTATAGAATCGGGTATCAAATACCTGATCATGGCAGCCGTTGCTACCTCTTTTATTTTGTTTGGGTTCGCACTGATCTATATGACCTCAGGAAGTATGGATCTTCAATCATTAGGCGGGCAGTTGCAGCCTGTTTCTTATGGGCCATTGTTATTAACAGGGCTTGCGCTTACCATTGTTGGTCTCGGATTTAAAATGGCATTGGTCCCTTTTCATCTATGGACACCTGATATCTATGCCGGCGCCCCGGCTCCTGTTACTGCGTTTGTAGCCACTATCAGCAAAGGAGCTGCTTTTATTTTTTTGCTTCGCTTGTTTGATAGCATTGGGGGGCTGAGCCACGAAGGTGTGTGGATTGCTTTTGCGGTGATTGCAACGGCATCTATGTTTATTGGCAACTGGCTCGCATTACGTCAGCAAAACCTTAAAAGATTATTAGCGTATTCTTCCATTTCACATTTAGGATATCTGATGATAGCATTTCTTTCAGCAAGTCTACTAGGAACAACTGCCGGCGTTTTCTATCTCATCATTTATTTCACCAGTATGCTCGCAGCTATGGCGATCATAACATATTTCTCGAACCAAAAAGGAGAGGCACTGATGGTAGAAGATTACAGAGGATTATTTTGGAAGAAGCCGTGGCTTGCTGCATGTTTCACTGTAGTGATGTTATCTCTTGCCGGGGTTCCGTTGACTGCGGGCTTTATGGGAAAATTCTTTTTGCTCTCTGCCGGAATGCCTAATGGCGGATTATTTTTATTGATTGTTCTGGTTGTATCCAGTACGATTGGATTGTTCTATTATTTGCGTGTAGTGGCCGTCATGCTTTCGCACCATGATGCAGAGCTGCAGGATCATATAGGTTCATCATCGATCATTTTAAAGCTGCTGATTGCTGTGCTGTTTATTTTGATACTATGGCTGGGTATCTATCCTTCCTTGTTTGTGGAATTGCTCAGTAAGGTGTCATGAGTAAAAATTTTTTTGAAATTAAGCGAATTACCATATTGATTATCCGCAAATGCAAATCAATTACTCATGAGAATGGATAAAATATTCAGGATTTAATTAAGAATAAAACTATCATCCAATATTTAGAGTTTCCAAGAAAACTTTAGCCAACAATTTATTATTAAACACCTCTTGTAAATGAGTCACACGACTCCTTGTCGAGATGCCGGATAATAATTGCCGGGTTTCCTGCAATTACACAATACCCTTCTTCAAAACTTTTGGTAACAACAGATCCTCCACCCACAATAGTATAATCGCCAAGTACAACTTCCGGTAGTATTGTAACATTTGCTCCAATCCAACAATATCTACGAATTTCAATAGGTTGAGATGGTAAAAGTTTTTTATTGTCTATCACATCATGATTAGCCGATAAAATACAAGTATTAGGTCCGATGTTGACATAGTCTCCAAAAGATATTCCGTTAAAAGCATTGATATAAACATTTGGAGAATCACCAGGCCATACACCAAAACCTCTGGTTATTTTTTCAGGGCACTGTATGGTACTGGTATGATGCACAGCCCATTTAGTCTTTACATTTTGCCGAAGCAACTTTCGAAAAATAAAATCGATAAAATAAAATGAAAAACTCATTTCCTCCCTAAATTTCAAAAACTTCTTCAGGCGATTTTTAATCATAATGCAATGCATTTTTGGGCCATAACAAAATTAACCATACCCTTAAATTTTTTCATGTAACTCACGCCCGGAATACGATGAATTTTTCGCACTGATTGCGTGGCCAACTTTTCCATTTCAGTAAATTTTTAGATTGTTCTGCGAATATGAATGGATTTTTTGAAAGAAAAAACTCGATGGCCGGGTGATACCTACCGAAAAAAGGAATGTGGATTTTTGAAGTAATAAATAATAAGTAATACATTTTTTAAAATAACCTATTACTATTATGCATGTGGATATGTGGATAATATTAATGAAGAGAAGATGGTTATTTTAAAAGTTCATCTTATCCACATCTATTCACATTTTATCCTGATTATGATTTTGAATATTTACTGATATTTCAGTTCTTTTTTCACACGTCTGGATAAGATTGCCTTTGGATAAAATTTTTAACTCAAAGAGATGGATTCTTGTGAATTCACTCTGAACGATTTGGGTATTTAAATTAGGTATAAGATTTTAGTTCTATATGAATAGGTAGTTATTAAATATTATTCTACCATTCGATCGATAAAAAGTGGGGTTATCCACAGAAAAATATATTTCTAAACAGTATGTGTGAAATCATTCGGTTTAACCCCAAGGGGTGTCGGCCGTAGCGGATGATCATAGCTGTCAGCACCAAAGGTCAGACTGCGATTTAACATTCAGGTCTGACCCCAAGGGGTACCGACCTTAGCATGGATTTTCCCCATCGGGAACCAACGGAAGATCAGTACTGACCTATTTTTGAGGCCTTTTGCCGATATATCAAATTAACCTATTTTTGCCGCCCTAAACATAAATCATAAGGAAAGACTATGTCTATTATTCAAACTATCCGTGAAAAAGGCGCCATATTTATTATAGCGGTCATTGCTATAAGTCTTATTGGGTTTATCCTGATGGACTCCATGAGCGGAACCGGAAAACTCTTTGGCGGTGGAGACCAAACAACTATTGGCGAGGTGAATGGTGAAAACATTGACTATCACGTATTCAACAAGAAAGTACAAGACCTGGAACAACAATACGGAAACCAGTCGGGACAGCGCAACCAGATCATGCAAAGCGCCTGGGAACAATTAGTGGCCGAAAAGATCATCCATGAACAATTTGAAAAATTGGGTTTGGTTTTTACTCCCAAGGAGATGAGTTCTATCATGTTTAGTGAAGATGCTCCGGCACAATTGAAACAAGCTTTTACGGATAAGACCACCGGTAAATATGATATCGGGCAGGCACAGCAATGGTGGGCACAGATGAAGCAGAATAAAAATAGTGAGCAAAAGAATGCGGTGCTTTCACAACTGATTGATCCGATGATCCTGCAGACACTTTATACCAAATACACTTCTATGATTTCGGGTAGTATGTACCAGCCAAAATGGATAAAGGATATGCAGACCCAGGATGCTACACAGTTCTCTGACATTAGTTATGTAGCGATTCCATATACTACTATTTCCGACAGCACAATTAATATTACTGCAGCAGAAATAAAAGATTATATCAACAGTCATAAAGCGGCCTTCCAGCAGGATGCCGGAGTTATGCTTTCGTATGTGGCATTCAGTGCATCGCCCAATAAGGAAGATAGCCAGCGCGTGTATAAAGCTATGGAAGATCTAAAACCTCAGTTTGAGGCGGATTCAAACGCAAAATTTTTCCTGGGAAGAAATGCTTCTGCGGTTCCCTTTTTTGACGGCTATTTATCCGGGTCTAAAATACAGGTACCTAATAAAGATGCTATCATCGCGCTTCCTAAAGGTGGAGTATTCGGACCATATTTAGATGGTAAGAATTATGTAATGGCTAAGAAGATATCTGAAAAAGTATTGCCGGACAGTTTTAAAGTGCGCCACATATTGTTGGGAACCATTAATCCTCAGACACAGCAGCCGCTGCTTCCGGACAGTACCGCCAAACGTCTGGCAGATAGCATTGCCACCGCTATTCAAAACGGAGCAAGCTTCGATGAACTGGAACAGAAGTATTCTACCGATGAAGGCGCCAAACAAACAAAAGGTGTAATGTCCTTTGATCTGCAAACCGTACAGGGAGATAATTTTGCGAAGGAGTTTGGAAAATTCCTGTTGAATGAAAATGGTGAAACGAAGAAAGTGGTAAAGACAGAATTTGGTTACCATTATATAGAGATCATGGAAAAAATGCATCCGGAGCCTGCTTATAAGATTGCATATATGGCAAG
The DNA here is from genome assembly GCA_964526985.1 of uncultured Ginsengibacter sp. GTDB lineage: Bacteria > Bacteroidota > Bacteroidia > Chitinophagales > Chitinophagaceae > Ginsengibacter. The sequence continues at coordinate 73,198 of CAZGNJ010000010.1, forward strand.
GGAAATAGATCCGAGCGATGTAACGATTAATAAAGCAAATAGTGAAGCCGTAAAATTATCTGCAGCTGCCCGTGATGTGAAGTCATTCAATGAATACACATCAAAGAATGGATTGGCAAAGATTGATTTACCGGTGTCAGTACACGAAAATGATTTTCAGTTCGGAAGTTATGCAGATGCGAGAAATGTGATCAAGTGGGCGTTTGACAGCAAAGAAGGAAGTGTTTCTGAACCGTTTTCTTTAGGAAATGACTTTGTGGTTGTGGCCGTTGATAAGAAATTGCGTGAAGGCCTTCAGGACCCTGAAACTGCACGACCTATTGTAGAGCCGATCCTGAGAAATCGCAAGAAAGCAGAACAAATCAAAAAGAAAATATCTGACGGTGCTACTCTGGAGTCGGTTGCCAAAGCATTCAATGTACAGGTACTTACTACAGGTCAGGATTCTACACTTACTTTCTCTGCGCGCATCATCAATGGTGTGGGTAATGAACCTAAAGTAGCCGGAGCCGCTTTTGATAAAGAATTTCAGTCCAAAGTATCACCTGCTATTGGTGGTAATACCGGAGTATTCCTTGTGAAGATTAATAGTATTGGCCAGAAAGCAATGGCTGCTGATGTATTGAAACAACAATTGGATATGGAACAGTCCCGACAGTTGCAATCTATTTTGCAACAGACATTTGCAGGATTGCGAAAGACAGCCAAGGTTGAAGATTATCGAAGTAAGTTTTTCTAAAAAAATAATGGAGGCTGTCAATTTGATAGCCTCTTTTTTTGCAATTTAGTTTGGTGACCTAAGATTTACCTTTGTATGATTATGGAAGAGGATATCGTAAATAAAGTCGCACAAAGTCAATTGATCACCCTGAATCCGCTGGATTATTTTGCTGATGAGGTTGTGGTGTTTGATCTGAAAGATTTTTTGTTTATGGAACTGATTCTGAAAGAAAAGGAATTCAGGGAAGCGCTTAAAAATTTTAACTGGTCGCAGTATGAAGGAAAAAATGTAACGATTATTTGTTCTGCAGATGCTATCATTCCATTGTGGGCTTATATGCTGACAACTACTTATTTGCAACCTGTTGCCGCATCTATAATGACTGGAAGTGTTGAGGAGTGCAGGAAAGAATTATTTACCAGGAAAATTTATTCAGAAGATTTTACTTCCTATGAAGGAAAGAGGATTGTCTTAAAGGGTTGTGGCGATGCTACTATACCGGAGTATGCCTATACAGCACTCACGCAAGCACTGCTTCCTTATGCAAAGAGTATCATGTATGGAGAGCCATGTAGTACGGTACCGGTATTTAAGAGAAAGTAATTTTTCAAAACCATCCTCTTTTCTTGAATAGCCACAGCATTCCGATCGGAATGAGCAACATCAAACCAACAGCAAGATAGAAACCAAACGTATCCTGTAACCACGGCATTCGGTCAAAGTTCATTCCGAAAATTCCGCCGATCACAGTTGCCGGTGCCAGGAGACAGGTTACAATGGCCATCACCTTCATTACTTCATTCATTTTTAGATTGAGTTCACTGAGATAGAGGTCATGAAGATTCAGCATCATATCACGATAGCTTTCGGACAACTCCGCTGCCTGAACGATATGATCATAGATATCTTTAAAATATTTTTCAGTCCGTTCATTGATCAATTCTGATTCGCTTCTTAAGATTCCATTTACCAATTCGCGGACCGGTGAAATATTTCTTTTCAGAAAGATCATTTCCTTGCGGAGGTTATTGATCCTCGATAGCGTTACAGTATTTGCGTTTTGAATGATTTCTTCTTCGAGGTATTCGATCTGGTCTCCCATGTGTTCCATGATGACAAAGTAATTGTCGACAATAATATCGATGAGAGAATAGAAGAGATAGTCTGATTCATAATTTCTCAGCCTGCTGCCTTCAACCATTAGCTTATCTCTTATGGGATTGAAGAGATCTCTTTCCGGATCTTCCTGGAAGCTGATTACAAAATTTTTTCCCAACACAATGCTTACTTGCTCACTTTCTATGGAATGTGATTTGCCGTTATAATACATCATGTTGAGCAGTGCATATAAGATATCATTCATTTCATCCATCTTGGGCCGTTGGCCAATACTGAGTATATCCTCGGTGATCAGCATGTGGATGTTGAATATGGTAGATATCGCTTCTACATCTTCTTTTCTGATTCCGTCTATATTAATCCAGACTTTCGAACCATCTGCCGGGTATTTTTTGCAATCATTCAGGTTGGTTGTCTTCTGAATGTCGATTGTTTGCCCATTATAAGTGATGATGCTTATTTTAGAAACTACTGGCTCCTTCCTTACGGGAGGCAAAGTGGGGTTCACATGCAGCATTTTACTACCAGAACTTTCGAATAAGTTTTCAAAGAATGGAAATTTATTGCTCAGCATGTGACAAACTTATCAAATTGATTTTTTATGTTGGAGATATTCTTTCAGCCTTTTCTGTGCGCGCTCCAGGTCTTCGGGTGTATCAATTGAAACGGGACTTGAAGATGTCTCGATCATTCGGATATTGATGCCATTCTCAAGTAAACGCAATTGCTCAAGCATTTCCGCATTTTCCAGTGTTGTTTTTTCCCATTGGGTAAATTCCATCAGGATGTTAGAACGATATCCGTAAATACCTATGTGTTTCCAATGTGAAGATGGGATGTTTTTATTTCTGAAGAAAGGAATCGGTGCGCGCGAAAAATACAAGGCATTATTCTTTACATCCACCACTACTTTTACGAAGTTGGGATTTTCAACTTCTTCTTCTTTGAGTGGGCACATCAGGGAAGCAACTTGTACACTATCATCTTGAAATGCCTGCACCAATTTTTCCAACGATTGTTTATCAACGAATGGCTCATCCCCTTGGACATTGAAAATTACATCGGTATTCATTTCTTTTGCAGCAGCAGCTATTCTGTCACTTCCTGATTCAAATTCACCGTGGCTCATGATGGCGTAGCCTCCGTTGTGCACGATTTCTTCGAATATTATTTCACTGTCTGTCACCACGATCACTTCGTCAAATAGCAGTGTGTCCCTGGTGTTCTCATAAGTATGCCTGATGATGGTTTTGTCGCCCAGGTTCTGCATAAGTTTAGCCGGAAATCGGGTGGCAGCATATCGTGCAGGTATTAATGCAACGGATTTCATAAATGATTTTATTGCAGAAGCCTTAATAAAAAAGACGACAGAAACACGAATTTCGGGAATTACTTAACCTCGTGATACAAACGCTTGCCCTTCTCAGGAATTGATCATCAATGGCATGATCAGCATCAACAAGTCTTCATTGTCCACCGCATCTGTTGGTTTCATAATTCCGGGCCTGGCAGGGGTACTGAGTTCTATGACGATCTCATCAGTATCAATTGCGGAAAGCATTTCTATCATGAATTTTGCGTTGAACGCTATCTGCATGTCTTCTCCGGTATAGCTACAAGTCATTCTTTCATTACCCTCAAAATTAAGGTCTATATCTTGTGACTCCAGTAACAACTCACTGCCTTGTATGGATAGCGCTACCTGGTATGTACTTTTATTACTAAAGACACTCACCCGGCGCAAGGCATTTAGGAAGTCAGCTTTCTTTAATGTGAGGCTGTAGGGATTTTCTGCAGGTATCACTACTTTATAATCAGGGAACCTGGCATCTATAAGCCGGCAAACTACCTCAGATTCTCCCTGTGAGACGAAGAGATGTTTGTCATTGAAGGAAACAGTAAGTTCTTCATCGGTAACAGGTACGATTCCTTTTATCAGTGTTAATGGTTTCTTTGGCACAATGAAACTCGCATTCTTTTTCGATTTGATATCGCTGCGGTTCAGTTTTACCAGGCGGTGGGCATCTGTTGTCACGGTTGTAAGGCCTTTGTCATTCAGTTCAAACAAAACACCCAGCATGGCCGGACGTAGTGTATCTGTACTTGTTGCAAACAGGCATTTATTGATGATCGTATGTATTACAGTTGCCGGCATCTTAAAGGACGAGGAGCCGTCATTGACAGGCTCTTTGGGAAAATTTTCAGCGCTCTCTCCTATCACTTTATACTTACCTGTGTCGCTGGTAATCTCTACTCCATAAGATTTATCTATCGTAAATGTCAATGGCTGTTCCGGAATATTTTTTAAAGAATCAAGAAGGATTCTTGCGGGGATACAAACAGTGCCGGGTTCTTTTGCCTCAATGTTCATTTTTACCTTCACAACGGTTTCAAGATCGGTACCAATAATGGTAAGCTGACTACCTTCTATTTCAAAAAGGAAATCCAACAGTACTGGTAATACCGTATTGGTATTAAGTACACCGCTGATCTGTTGCAGATGTTTTAAGAGTTGTGTAGAGGAAACTATGAACTTCATAAGTGTTGTTTATTGCCAAAGATAAAGATTCAATACTATTATTTTTTGAGGTCTGCACCGGAATTATTTTTTTGTTTGCGTTGTGCCAGGAATAGGCCTGCAAATATCAACGCTGCAGCTATTGCCTTGTGGAGTGTGATTTGTTCATTCAGAAATAAAACTGCTGCGATTCCGGCAAAGAAAGGTTGTGTATAAATGTAGGCTCCGGCTTTCGAAGCATTGAGGATTTTAATGCCATAAACGTTAAAAAGATAGGCCAGAAAAGTACCGGGAATGATAATGAAACCAAGGATCAGCCATTCCCTTACGGTGAGTATTGGATAGGAAATGGCTGCAGCCTCCTGAATGCAAAAGGGAAGAGTCATGATGAAACCTATTGTGAAGATCATTCGTGTTACCATAACCGGTGAATAGGTATTCATTAGGGGTTTGACAAGGATGAAGTAAGCAGTGTATGCAATGGAACTACCGATTATCAGGGAGTCGCCCAACAAGTAGTCATCTCCGGAAATCGTTTCTTTCCCTCTAAGTAAAAGAAAAGCACCACAAAGGGCAAGGAATAATCCAACAATTTTATAAATAGTGAGCCGCTCTTTTAAGAGCCATGAAGCAGAAACTGTTATCAATACCGGGGAGATAAGAGTAAGTAGCGATGCGTGTAAGGGACTGGTATAGGAAAGCCCTTTTATAAACAGCACCTGGTTCAATGCAATAGCTGCAAAAGCACACAACACAAGACGCCACAAGTCTTTCTTCTGAAATGAACTTTTTGTGGGTTTAAAAACAAATAACACCCAGAAGAGAAACATACTTACAGCCACCCGTAAAATATTTATTCCAAACGGCCCGGCTATCTTATCCATTGTAAAATGTTTGATAGCAGTATAATTCAACGCGAAGAATAAGTTTGTGGAAAGTAATGCTAGATGTGCCTTTGTAACCTGAGACAATTTGTAATGAATTTAATTTACAAAATTCAGGTATTTATTTCTGAGAGTTCCGCAATATATTGTTTGTACTTGTTGAAATCTATTTGAGGATAGTTGAATGGGAATTGTTGGGCAAGGTCCCATGCTGTTTGCAGATCAAATGCTTGCTGCTGCTGGTATGGGAAATAGTTTTCTTTGGCAAGATATCGGGCCAGGTATTCCTGTTCCTTCTGGCCGGGTGTAGGAATTAGTACAGCTTTCTTGCGCAGTTTTACAAGATCCATAATACTGGTATATCCACTTCGGGTGATGACTAGAGACGAACAGCAAATGACCCGATTGAGTTCTTGTGCGTCGAGGTGGTTGACTACCGTAGTATTAGAATCGGGCTGGGTATAATTATCTCCGTTAGGAAGGCCTCTCACAATGATGATTCTTTTGTTCGGAATTTTTGATTGATGAAAAATGCTTCTTTCCAGAATAGACCGCTGGGGTTCCGGGCCTGAAAGGATGACCGCAATATCATATTGATGTAACAACTCTATGTTGTTGAATCTGGAAAGCGGGTTAATATATTGAGCATTTAATTTCTTTGAAACGGGATGGCCCAGGTCGCCAGAAAGCCCATGACTTTCAATGTCAGGAATCCAGCACCGGTTAAATTTTCTGATGTAATAATGGTGGATTTTGTTTACGATCAGGTCTGTGAGTTTATTTCCTGTTTTGATATTTACCTGATGAGTTATGTAGATGGTGTGGGCTGATGAGTGAAAAAGTCCGGGCCGATTGTCTGAAATCAGGATATCCAATTTTTGTTTTTTCATCAGGGCTATTATCCACTTTCTTTCTTTTCGGATCGTATTTATGACAGTTGGAAACTGCGACAGTAATTTTACGGCAAACCCAATTCCAGCCTTGCTGTAGCGAATATTATAATTATCAATTGTCAAAAAAAGTAGCGATGGAAATTCTGATTTTAGAAGGTGATAGGGTTTTCCCGATGCGGCGATAATGACTTCAAACCCTTGTGCTATCAGCTCTTTAATGATTGGTATGCAACGGGTTGCATGTCCTAATCCCCAATCGAGAGGTGCAACTAATGCGGTCTTTTTATTTTCCTGATTAAAAAAAATTTGATTGTCTTGCAAAATATTCACAATAATTATTCGCAAATTTAGTTTAACTTGTATGCGGTTTCTGTTTGAACAAAAGTGAGAAAAATTAAACAGGAATAAAACGATTCTTCAATCCAACATTAATGAAAAATTTAACCAGACTATTCCTTGCTTTGTTGATAACCGCTAGTATTTGTGCACTTGGCTGTAGTGCGTCTAAGAAATCAAACTGTGGGTGTCCGAGCAAGCAAGGGTTGATCGGTTACTAAAACCCCGGGAGAATAATGAATAAGTTTAACAGGGAACTTTTAGTTCTAATCAATGAAAAGTCCAATCGACGTGGTTTTGATGCCACTGTTGAACAGCTACATCATCTCTTGTTTATCGTAGAAAAAAGTGATAAGCTCTGGCAAGCCCACGAGGTTATTAATGTTCACAAGCATAAAATGCGGAGGAAACGGAAGCACGTAAATGCCATCCTTGATATGGAGGTGCTAAGACCTTTTACTTTTTTGTGTAATCTTAATTAAGCTACTTTCCCCTTTATTTCCCAGGTTTCTTTACCTCGCAGCAAAGCATCCAGATTGGCTTGCTTTTGTAAAATAGTATCATCTATTTGATTCTTCATTACGTCTTCATAACATGGTCGTTCAGTTTCGTAGAAAACACCAAATGGTCGTGGGAGGTGATTTGATTGAGTTGGGTCATCAAACATTCTTACGAGTATTTGTGCTTTTCCGAGTTCTCTTTCATCGTGTATCCAAAGATCATTTACCGAAGTTTCTGTATTGACATCCACTACCACTGGCTGCAATCCATCTAACCTGATGCCTTTGTTTTTTTCTGAACCAAAGACAAGGGGTTGCCCCTGTTCGAGGAATATGGTTTCATCAGCCTTTGTCTTTTTATCGGTAAATACTTCAAATGCACCGTCATTGAATATGTTGCAATTCTGATAGATTTCCAGGAAGGAACTCCCCTTGTGCTGATAGCTGCGCAACAACATATTTTGCAAGTGTTTTGGATCTCTGTCCATAGTTCTGGCTACAAATGTGCCCCCTGCTCCGAGGATAAGAGCTGCGGGATTGAAAGGCTGATCTATGCTCCCGTAAGGTGTACTCTTTGTTATCTTTTTTAATTCGCTGGTTGGAGAATACTGTCCTTTGGTCAATCCATATATTTCATTGTTAAACAACATTAGGTTGACATCAAAGTTTCTCCTGAAAAGATGGATGGTATGGTTGCCCCCAATACTGAGGCAATCGCCATCTCCTGTCACTATCCAGATACTTAACTCTGGACGCGTAGCCTTTAGTCCACTGGCAATTGCAGTAGCCCTTCCATGAATGCTGTGCATTCCGTAAGTATTCATATAGTATGGAAATCTGCTGCTACAACCGATTCCGCTGATGATAACGAAATTTTCCCGGGATATTCCAAGTGTAGGAAATACTTTTTGTACTTGTGCCAGGATGGAATAGTCTCCACATCCCGGACACCATCTCACTTCCTGATCTGTTACAAAATCTTTGGTTGTGAGTGTTGTAATAGTTGATGCTTCCTGAGTCATAATACGAAGTTATGTATTCTGTTTCCTTTTTTGCAGGCCAACAATTTGTGAGATAGGGAATTTAATGAAGCCATGGCCTATCTGCCAAAATCGTCTTCTACCCTTACAATGTCGTCTTCATCGCTGAGAGTACTATCCGTATGCTGCCAAATTTCTGCAATCACTCCCCACCCTTCTGTTCCTATCAGACGATGGCGCTGGCCTTGCTTCAAAATGATGACATCGTTTAATGATTTTGTTTCCGGTTCTGTTAGCTCATCCGTTTCACTTTTTACAACTTGTACGCTACCACCGATTACTTTCCATATCTCTGCTCTGCGGTGGTGATATTGCCAGCTTAATCGTTTTGAGGGTTCGACCAATAATATCTTGGGACTTAGTTTTTCAGAAATCTTAATGGAGGTAAGGGGTACATCGGAAAAGAAGGTATTGATAAAATCTTGGGTAGATGATTCTGCTATACAAAAGAAACCACCCCAGGGTCTTGAGGTATCGCTGGATGCAATGGATAAACCGGCGTCTCTTAGAAATGCTTCTACCTTCGAAAATATATCCTCTTTTGTAATGGTTGCGGGTAATGAAATTGTTTTTGTCATGTTGTCTAACGGTATTGAATAAACGAAAATTATCTGCCCATATAAACCATCAGGATCTGTACATCGCTGGGATTAACACCACTGATACGACTTGCCTGCCCTAGTGTTTTTGGTTTGATCTTGTTGAACTTTTGCCTTGCCTCGTTGCTCAGCGAAGATATTTTGGAATAATCAAAACTATCCGGAATAACCAGGCTCTCCATTGCATTTAGCCTTTGTGCTATTTCTTCTTCTTTCCTGAGGTACACTTCATATTTGATTCCAATCTCGGCTTCCTGCAAGGCTTCGTTTGAAAACTGATTCAACTTTTGGAGTTCCGGTATCAATTCAATCATCTGATGAATACCTACTCCCGGGCGCAAGAGTATCTGGGAGGTTCGGGTTCTTTGTGTCAACGGAGATGCACCAATGGATGTTAATAGTTTTTCGGCAGATTCAAGGATGCCTGTTTCTTTAAGAATTACTTCTATTTCTTTGATTTCCTTTTTTTTATGAAGAAGTCGATTCATTCTCAACTGGGATGCCAGGCCTATCCGGTAACTCCTTTCTGTCAAGCGCATATCTGCATTATCCTGTCGTAGCAGGGTTCTGTATTCTGCCCGGCTGGTAAACATGCGATAAGGCTCGTCAGTCCCCTTGTTGATGAGGTCATCTATGAGAACTCCGATATAAGCCTCATTTCTTTTTAAAGCGAAGGGTTTCTGGTTGTTGACAGACTGGTGCGCGTTGATTCCTGCTATCAACCCCTGGCAGGCGGCTTCTTCGTAACCAGTGGTTCCGTTGATCTGGCCCGCAAAGAAGAGGTTCTTGATTAGTTTGGTCTCCAGGCTAAACTGTAGTTGGGTTGGTGGAAAGTAATCATATTCAATGGCGTACCCTGGCCTGAACATTTTACAATTTTCAAATCCGGGAATCTTTTTAAGTGCTTTGAATTGAACTTCTTCCGGTAGGGAGGAAGAAAAGCCATTTACATATACTTCTATAGTATTCCAACCTTCCGGTTCTACAAAGAGTTGATGACGCTCCCTTTCAGCAAATCTGTTGATTTTGTCTTCAATGCTGGGACAATAGCGTGGACCAACACCTTTGATACGACCCTGGAACATAGGGCTTTCGTCAAATCCTGTTTTGAGAATATCATGAACTTCCTGGTTGGTATAGGTTATCCAGCAGCTTCTTTGTTCTTTGGGAAGTGTTGTGTCTAAAAAGGAGAACCTGCTCATTTCGGGATCACCCTTTTGTTCCTCCATTTTTGAGTAGTCCAGGCTTCGTCCATCAACTCTGGGTGGTGTACCTGTTTTTAGCCTGGCGCTTTCAAATCCCCATTCAACCAGGTTTTCAGTAATTCCTTCAGATGCCTTTTCGGCAATTCGTCCTCCTGTGCTTCTCTTGGTTCCTATATGGATCACCCCGTTTAGGAAGGTACCATTCGTGAGTACTACCGCTTTTGAATGAATGGTATGGCCCATTCTTGTCTTGACGCCGGTAATCACATCCCCCATTTTGGTAAGTCCTATTACGGAATCCTGGTAAAAATCCAGGTTCTGAATAGATTCAAGTGCTTGTCGCCACCTGAGCGAAAAGAGGCTTCGGTCGTTTTGAGTTCTTGGGCTCCACATTGCGGGACCTTTGCTACGGTTCAACATCCTGAATTGTATAGCCGTTTCGTCTGTAATGATACCGGAATATCCACCGATAGCATCTATTTCGCGAATAATTTGACCCTTACCGATACCACCCATGGCCGGATTGCAGCTCATTTGAGCCATGTTCTGCATATTCATGGTGACGAGCAGGGTACGGCTACCCATGTTTGCTGCCGCTGCTGCTGCCTCACAACCGGCATGACCCGCTCCTACTACAATTACGTCATATTCAGGAAACATTCTGCAAAAATAAAGCAATGCACAGTTCTGTTGAGAGATATGAGTTGTGGCCTACGTTGCCTTATGGTATTTTAACAAGGGTACAAGGTTCCACGTGAAACAATTACGGCAGTTCTTCTGCTTTTGTTCCACGTGAAACTATATTGGAAAATCTTTGAGATGGAAATCTTCGCGAGATCGCATTGCCATTTTTTTCTCCATTGTATCGTCTTCATAACCACACAGATGTAGCAAGCCATGGATCATAACCCGAAATAATTCTTCCTTAAAAGAAACACCCATGGACCTGGCATTTTCCTCAACACGTTCCGCACTGATATATATTTCAGAAGCAATAGGCTCACCTGGCAGAGAAAGTGTAAAAGTCAGTATGTCCGTGTAGGTATCGTGATTTAAGAACTTCTGGTTTAGATCCAGCAGGTAGTTGTCTGTGCAAAAGACATACTGAATCTTGTAGAAAGGTTTATTCTCAATGGCCATTACCGCGGCCAATTGTGTCTTTAATAACCCGGGTTCCTTTATTTTCAAAGGAACATCTACATAATTAAAGCTAATAGTGCGACGATTTTTTAAAGCCACGGTCAACAATTTTAGGAAAGAGGCTACCTTTGCAGCAGAATGAACTTATCAGAAATTAAAGCCGGGACGAAGGTAAAAATATTGTCATTCAACAATGATGAAATTGTTCTTAAGTTGATGGAAATGGGCTGCCTGCCGGGAGAAGAGGTGGTAGTATGGAAAAAGGCGCCATTAGGTGACCCTATTTACATCCTGATTGCCGGTTATTCCCTGAGTTTAAGGGTAGATGAAGCTGCGGCAATTATTGTAGAACCCTGTACGGTAGAACCCAAAACCGCTTAATATTGAAAATCGGCCTCTACTTTGGCTCATTCAATCCTGTCCATCATGGCCATTTGATCATTGCCAGTCATATTCTGAACTTTACTGAACTTGATTTGGTTTGGTTTGTTGTCTCTCCCCAGAACCCCTTCAAAGAATCGCACTCTTTACTCAACGAAAACCATAGAAAGCATCTGGTTGACCTTGCCATTGAAGGAGACCAGCGAATGAAGACTTCAAATATTGAATTTAAATTACCCAGGCCATCTTACACTATTAACACGCTCATTCATTTAGAAGAGCAGTTTCCCAAACATGAATTCTCCATTGTCATGGGAAGCGATGGGTTCAGAAATATAGGCAAATGGAAGAACGCAGAAGTGATTCTGAAAAATTATGACATAAAGATATATAAGAGAGCGGGCTATGATGTAGATCCTGCAATGCTTAGCTCCAGGATACAGGTAGTTGACGCACCCCTCCTGCAAATTTCCGGTACCCTTATCCGACAATTAATCAAAGAACGAAAATCTATCCGTTATCTGGTACCGGATGTGGTGCAGGACCAAATACTAAGCCAACAGTATTATTTCTAATTTCGTTTGTGCATACACGTTAGTTAACCTGAATCTTTACTCTGAAAAAAACTAAAGGATATTTTAACTGCATGTATTAATTTGGTGGTATGATCAGAAATCTCCTCATTGCCGTAGCCGCCATAGCACTGGTGTCTTGCTCGGTTAGTAAAAAAATGAACCATGTTGCTCAGAAAGCGATCTTTTCTAACAAACATTTTGAAAGCGCGCACTCCGGTATTGCTATCTACGATCCGGCCGCAGGAAAGTTTTTGTACAATTACCAGTCTGATAAATATTTTGTACCTGCGAGCAATACGAAATTGACTTCCTGCTACCTGGCAATGAAGTACCTGAGCGACAGTATAGCAGGCATTCAGTATCAACAGATCAATGATTCAACTGTTTTAATTGCCGGTACCGGAGATCCAACAGTTTTGCATCCTGATTTTCAGAAACAACCCGTATTTGATTTCCTCAAAAATTTCAAGGAGATTCACGTGTTTGCCTCGGGCTTTGACGACTATTTAGGAAACGGCTGGGCATGGAATGATTATATAGACGACTACTCAGCACCACGAAGCAGTATGCCGCTTTATGGAGATTTTGTGAGGATTCAAAATAAGAAAGGAAGAATAAGTGCCGAGCCTTCTTATTTTAACTCCAGCCTTTTCGCGTCGGGTAATATATCGGGCGGAATGAGTGTTTCACGTCCCTGGGACAGGAACTTATTCACCATTGCCAGGGGGCGTTCTCAGCAAATAGATGTTCCTTTTATTCCTGCAGATAGCACGATAGGCAGTTTATTAGAGGATACGCTTCATAGCCGTATAATTTTCGGCAACCAGCAACCACAGGGGACTAATTTCGTTTATACCCAACCGTTAGATACTATGCTTGCTATCATGATGCACAGGAGCGACAACTTCTTCGCGGAACAGAGCCTTTTGATGGTAAGCAGAAAATTGATTGGGGTAATGGATGATCGTCAAATCATCAAAAAAATTCTTGAAACTGATTTTAAAGACCTGCCCCAGGTTCCGGGGTGGGCAGACGGCTCCGGCTTGAGCAGGTATAACCTCTTTACACCACAGGATTTTGTTATTATACTCAATAAGATGAAAAATGAATTCGGCATGGAGCGTATGAAGGCAATACTGCCTACAGGCGGTACCGGCACACTTTCATCACTATATAAGAATGAAAAGGGATACATCTTTGCAAAAACGGGAACGCTTAATGGCGTTGTTGCTTTGAGTGGTTACCTGATTACCAAAAAGAATAAATTACTCATTTTTTCATTCTTGGTCAATAACCACAGAAGCAACTCTTCAGATATCCGGAAAGGCGTAGAGCAGTTCCTGATTGGCATCAGGAATAAAAACTAATCTCCACTTTCGAGTGTGTTGATGAATTGATTTGCCCTGGAAATACGTTCATCATAATCTCCAATGATATGGCACCAGGGTGTTGATTGTTGAGAAAGTAGTTCCTTATAAATTTTAAACAACTGATCACGTGTTTCCTGGTCAGGATATTCTCTCAGCGGATCGTTCTCCCATGGCAGATCCGGGTGACAAAGGAGATATCCGTCATATTTTCTTTCTGCGATCTGGTTTAGTATGTATGGGTGGCAATGATCAAAAACAAATTCACACCATACTTTCATCACGTACATATCGGTGTCAATAAAAATCAGATTTTTTCCCGACAGCTCTGCCTTTTGGGTAATAGCATTTTCCAATGTGATCTGGCCCCGTGCAATTGTAAGGAGGTCCTTGTACGTGTAATCATTTCCGTTAGTGATGAGGTATTCTCTTGCATACTCTTCACACCAAAGGGTATTGTGAAAATTCGCCAGTTCCTGGCAGAGCGTACTCTTTCCCGTTGATTCCGGCCCTATCGCTACAAATTTTTTTATGGAAGTCATTTCGAATGTTCTTTGGCGAGGAGGTAGTTCCTGGCACGTTTTTGCCATTCTATCAATCCCCATATTGCCATTGCAAGCAAGATCACATAATAGACACTGGTGAAAACATAGTGTTTTACGAAGTATAGGGGGATAGATGCAATATTTGTAGCGATCCACCAGTACCAGCTTTCTACTTTTTTCTTTGCCATCAGCCACATACCTGTAAAAGCGGTGGCGCTTGCAAATGCGTCGGCCCATGGAATAGCACCGGGAGCAAAATCTCTTTTCAGGTAACTCAAGGCACTGTATATGGCTACATAAAAGAATGCAAAAAACCTAATTTCCTGCAGCCATTCCTTCCTGTTGCTGTAAGTGACCTGCACAATATGTTCGTGCTGGTCATTTCTTCTTGCCCAAAGTATCCACCCATAAATACTCATCACAGTATAATACAGGTTCACCGTTGCTTCACCGAACAGGCTGCCTTTGATGCTGAGGTAAATATAAAAGGTAGTGTTAATCAAGCCTGTCGGATAAACCAGGATATTTTCCTTTCGTGAAAACCAAACGCTGACAATCCCGGATATAACGGCTACAAACTCTAAGGGGCCGGTTTGGCTAATCCCTTCAACAAATTGTTGATAGATTTCTGATATACTCATCAGAAAATTCGGTAATTAAAAGAGATTTTATTAGCAGGGTTCATTTACCTGGATTCAGCAGTTACTTCTTTCACTTCCGGTATCATCCGTTTCATCATGCCCTCTATACCGGCCTTGAGAGTAATCATTGAAGAAGGACATCCACTGCAACTACCCTGCATCAGCAGGTTCAGGGTTCCATCTTCAAAACTCAAAAACTGAATTGCGCCACCATCCATTTCAACAGCGGGCTTTACATAATTTTCAAGAAGCTCCTTGATACGCTTTACCACATCATCATCATTATTGAGAACTACATTACTGCTTTCCTCACGGCGCAATGCCATCGCTTCTTCATTGATGATAATGCCACCTTCTTCAAGATACTCTTTCAGGAATTGTTTTATACTTGGAGTTACATCCTGCCAGTTTTCTATCTCATTTGTTTTGGTGAGTGTCACAAAATTGCTTGCGATAAAAACAGCCTTTACAAACGGGAAAGCAAACAGTTGACGAGCCAATGGGGATGCCGCAGCGCTTTCTTCAGACTGGAAGTCAGCACTTTTACCGGGATACAATAACTTATTGGCTACAAACTTTAAAGTTTCCGGATTGGGAGTCATTTCTGTGTAAATACTCACTACAGGATTGCCCGTCTTGATCATGATTCACGTATTTGGCGCAAAAATAAACAATAAGAATGGGATAAAAGGAACCTGCCATTTATGAGAATGGTAAATTATATTTTACTTCAATATCTCACTATTCTACGATCATCAACCGCGCATAATTCAGCATGATCTTCTTTTCTCCATTTTTCTCAAACCGGATCGTTGCTACCGGATTGTGTGCCGCTCCTTCCATCTTGATCACTTCTCCGAATCCAAAACGTTGATGTTCAATACGCTGGCCTTCTGTGATTCTGCTGACATCGCTGGGGGCAAATCCCGGTGTAGGTGTATGTTCCTTTACTTTGGCGGTCTGTGCTACCACTATATGGGCAGGAGTTTCCTTCTGCGTTGGCTTTGGCCGCTGAAAGGGTTTTGTTCCAAAGGCCGGCACTCTCGGGTTCTGGAAGTAGGTAGTCTGAAACCCAGCAAAAGATCGATCTACCTGTTCGTCTGGCAATTCCTCTACAAACCTGCTTGAGTCATTCTGAATCTGGCTTCCAAACTTGTACCGCATATTTGCATAAGTGAGGTACAATTTGGCTTTTGCTCTTGTAATAGCCACATAAAAAAGTCGCCGCTCTTCTTCGAGTTCATCAAGGGTATTGATAGACATTCCACTTGGAAATAAATTCTCTTCCAGGCCTCCAACAAATACTACCGGAAATTCCAGGCCTTTTGCAGCATGGATGGTCATCAGTTTTACTACATCAGTATTTTCTTTTTCTTCATCAGCATCAGTGAGCAATGTAATTTGTTGCAAATAACTACCCAGGCCTTTGTCAAGCAATTCTCCATCTTCTGTGGGTGTGGCTGTAAACTCCTTGATTGCATTCAACAATTCCTGCATGTTTTCATAACGAGCTAACCCTTCGGTTGATTTATCATTGAACAATTCCTTTACCAGTCCGGTATGCTTACCCACCAATACCGCTACATCGTAGGCATTCTTTCTCTCTAATTCACTCTGAAACATTTCTACCATCAACACAAATTCCTTGATCGTTTCGACGGTGGCACCTTTAGCGCCTGTGCTGCCTGCATTTTTTAAAGCATCCCAAAGAGAAATATGGTTTTCGTTGGCATAAAGAATGGCACGTTCAATCGTTGTCTTACCAATACCTCTTGCCGGATAATTGATAATACGTTTTAAAGCCTCTTCATCATGTGGATTGATGATGATCCTCAGGTAAGCAATGAAATCTTTAACTTCTTTTCTCTGATAAAAACTCATGCCCCCGTAAATACGGTACGGAATATTCATGCGGCGCAGGTTCTCTTCAAAACTTCTGCTTTGTGCATTGGTGCGATACAGTATTGCAAAGTCATGATAGAAATAATGATTGCGTAACATTTGCTCCTTTATCTGGTCAGCTACATATTTACCTTCCTCGGTATCAGTATTGGTTCTGATTAATTTTATTTTTTCACCAACCACATTGCTGGTCCATAATTTCTTTGGGATCTGTCCTTTATTTTTTGAAATGACAATGTTGGCGGCGTTCAATATGTTTTGAGAACTGCGATAGTTCTGTTCCAGTTTGATCACTTTAGCATCATCATAGTCAGACTGGAACTTCAAAATATTTTCAATGGTAGCGCCTCTGAAACTGTAGATACTTTGAGCATCGTCACCCACCACAGCTACATTTTCGTGCATGGCCCCCAGTAGTTTTATGATCTGGTATTGCGACTGGTTGGTATCCTGGTATTCATCTATCATGATGTACTGAAACTTGCGCTGGTACTTGCTCAGGCTCTCCGGAAAGGTGGTGAGCAGTTGATAAAATTTCAATAGCAAGTCATCAAAATCCATCGCACCGTTTCTCATGCAGCGATCAGCATAGCGCACATAGATTTCTGCAATCCTGGGCCTGTTGGATTTCATATCTTCATTTTGCAACACAAAATCATTGCGGTATTCTTCCGCGGTGATGAGATTGTTTTTTGCATTGGAGATACGGTTATAAACAGAAGATGGTTTGTACAACTTATCACTCAACCCCATCTCTTTGATAATAGTTTTCAGTACACTTTTGGCGTCTTCCGTATCGTAGATTGAGAAGTTTCTCGGGTAGCCGAGTTTCTCTCCTTCAGCACGCAATATGCGCGCGAATACTGAGTGAAAGGTTCCGATATAAAGATTTCGAGCTGCATTGCTGCCTAATATTTTTTCAACACGCTCCCGCATTTCGGCAGCAGCTTTGTTGGTAAATGTGAGCGCTAATATTTTGAAAGCATCCACACCATTTGCCAGCAAATGTGCTATGCGTGTTGTGAGTACTTTTGTTTTCCCGCTTCCGGCTCCTGCTACGATCATCACCGGCCCCTCTGTCTGAAGTACAGCCTCTCTTTGAGCCTCATTCAGCCCATCCAAATAATTTTGCATAGGGCAAATTTACAAAAAAGAGAGGGTGCTCTTTGGTGTGGTATGGATATATATTTATCCACGATCCGGGGAATGTAGCAGCCGTACGAAGTTTCTTATTATTGTCTTAAAATGTAAGCGAATAATGCAATTAAAAAATGTTGAATTCAAAGTAAAAGTGAATTCCACCAGTGTGTATGAAAATAAATTGCTTGGTCTGAATCCGGAATTTCGTGGTACCGATCACCAGGTGGACACCTATTTTGCTACAGGAAAAAAGAGATTGAAACTTCGGGAAGGGAATATCGAGAACGCCTTGATAAGTTACACCAGGACAGACACTACGGATGCAAAAATGTCTGACATCATGTTGTACCAGTTCGAACCCGATACTTCGCTGAAAGAGATCCTTGCTGCACACCTGGAAATTCAAAAGGTAGTAAATAAACTACGGAAGATCTACTTTATTGAAAATGTAAAATTTCATTTTGATGATGTAAAGGGCCTGGGCTACTTTGTGGAAGTAGAAGCTATCGATATCAATGGCTCATTTACAGAACAGGAATTGAAAGCACAATGTGATTATTATTTTGATTTTTTTGGATTTGATAAATCCATGTTGGTGGATGTTTCTTATTCGGATATGGTTTGACAATAATCGGAAGTCTATTCATATTTAGGGTACCCAAATCATCAATACCAGCAACCCTGCACCAAATAACCCAACCATATATGCGTAAAACGAAGGCAGCCATGCATGATGGAATTGAGGTATCTTAAATTACTTAAAATACTCACGACAGTATAACCCGTACCGGATGGCGCTGAGTAATGCAATAATCATGGAGTAAATAACAAGCACGAATCCTGCATAATGCGTTAAAGCGTACGGATGCTCTAAGTTCCATTTATCGGGCCCGGGTATTTCATGAAGCATCAGGCCAAACCTATCGATGGCCAGTCCAAATATCATAGCAGGAGCGATGTCCTGATCCATACCGAAAGGGTCCGTTCTGCATTCATGTAGCTTCGCTCCGCTGACATCTGGGAACGTTCTTTTGATAATGCCACAAGTTCATTCATCATGGCAATCTGTTGCTCCGCCTGTTCTGTATTCATTTCCGGTTATTTCAAATGCGTTGTTCCATTAATGTGCCAATTTAATGCATTCAAAACAT
Organism: uncultured Ginsengibacter sp.; assembly: GCA_964526985.1. GTDB lineage: Bacteria > Bacteroidota > Bacteroidia > Chitinophagales > Chitinophagaceae > Ginsengibacter. The sequence goes on from CAZGNJ010000010.1 coordinate 91,855, forward strand.
CAAATGGAATTACGAAATAAAATGAAAGCTACTCTTTCTTCTTCCAGGGTTTATATCCTTCTTGTTGCGTATGGCCTTCCCCTTTTTCACGCAAAGGTTCACAAGGCCTCCAATAAAGGAGCATATCCGCAGCCAGTTGCTGATAGATCTTAGTGCCCTCTGTTTTCCAGCCAATCATTTCATCAGAAACATCTTTAATTTTTTTTGCTGGGTTCCCGGCGATGAGGCTTCGTTTTTCAAAATGACTACCCTGTTTTACAAAACTTTGTGCACCGACAATACATTCTTCTTCCAATACCACATCGTCCATCACCACAGCATTCATACCAATAAGACAATTACGTCCGATTACACTTCCATGAATAATAGCTCCATGCCCGATATGAGCATTTTCATGTAATAAGACCTGTGCTCCCGGAAAGGTATGCAGAACGCAATTTTCCTGGACATTGCATCCGTCTTCGATGGTGATACTTCCAAAATCTCCACGAATAGCAGCACCCGGACCCACATATACATGCTTTCCAATTACTACATTTCCGGTAACAGCAGCTAACGGATGTATAAATGATGTGGGATCAATAACTGGAATAAATTCTTTGAATTGGTAAATCATTAAGGCGGTTTTGAAATATTAAAGAAGGGACGACTTTTAAGAATGACCGAGAGGTTTGCCTAAATATACTTTAATCATTTCAAATAGAAATCTGCCCTTACTCAATACATTACCTTCTTCACCGCTTCCTTGTCTTCTTTCTCTTTCTTCAGATCAAAGCTGGTTCCGAAAACCCAGTCCCAAAGATGAGTGCTCACACCAAAACCTTTTTCTTCACTCTTATAGTGATGCAGGTGATGATTACGCCACAGCGGTTTCATCCATTTATATGGCGGATTCCACGCATGGATAGCATAATGCATACTTCCATACATCAGGTAACCCAGCATAAATCCCGGGAAAAAGCACATCACATTATTGCCCATGATGAAGTACATCAAAAGAAAAATTATCGAGGCAATAATCAGGCTTGGCACCGGTGGCATGAATAATCGTTGCCTGTCTCTTGGAAACTCATGGTGATTGCCGTGCATCACATAAGTGATTCTCATGATACGTGGATTATCGCTCACAAAATGAAAAACAAAACGATGCATCAGATACTCAAAGAAAGTCCAGAAGAATAATCCCGATACAAACAATAATGCAATCTTCCATCCGGGGAAACCTAAAGTATCAAAAGCATAATAAGGCAGCAGGATGATCACAGGGAGGTATATTCCCCAAATTACAAGAGGATGAGTTTTTGTGAGATACTCCAGGTAACGGTTTTTAAAAATCTGTGCCTGACCTTTGTTATGGATTTTTTCAAAACTCATGGCGCATAACTTATGTTTACAAAATTAAATCCAATAATTGAACCAATCATTGCCACTCACATTAGAAAATATCATTTTTATGTAAAGAAATATTCCAACTTATTTTAATCTTCCGTCTTCAATGCGTTGCTGATATTTATATTCGCAACAAAGTTTATTTATGAAACTGGTTTCCTACCTGAAAGACGAGCAGGCTCAATTAGCATTACTCGAAAATAATTTGCTTTACGATATGGATGCCTTACACCCATCACTCCCGTCGAGCATGGCTATGTTTCTGAATTATTGGGATGATACATTTCCAATAGCCAACCTGCTGTTACAGCAGGTGAGGGAGGGTGGACATAAATACAAAAGCATTCCTGCTGAAGGACAAATACTGCTATCCCCGGTACCTGCGCCCACCAGCTGCAGAGACGGGTACGCATTCCGCCAACACGTCGAAACAGCACGCCGCAACAGGAATGCTCCCATGCCACCTGAGTTTGATCAGTTCCCTGTTTTCTATTTTACCAATCACAACAACATCACAGGCCCGGGTGAAATAGTATGCATGACCGATCATTTCGACAAGTTGGATTTCGAACTGGAATGTGCCATTGTAATTTGCCGTCCCGGTAAAAACATCAGGGCGTCCGAAGCTGATGAATATATTGGAGGTTTGATGATCATGAACGATTTCAGCGCGCGTACACTGCAGGCGGATGAAATGAAACTACATCTCGGCCCTGCCAAAGGAAAAGACTTCGCTTCGGCATTTGGGCCATGGCTCGTTACGCCAGACGAATTGGAGGAATACCTCATAGATCCTCTTCCGGGACACACCGGCAAAGCATACAACCTTTCTATGAAAGCATTCGTAAATGGTGCACAGGTGAGCGAAGGAAATATGAAGGACATGAACTGGACTTTTGCAGAGTTGATAGAACGAGCCAGTTATGGCGCACAATTATTTCCCGGAGATGTGATTGGAAGCGGCACCGTAGGTACCGGGTGTTTTCTTGAGATCAACGGTACGAAGAAATTGGAGAACCCTGCCTATGAAGAACAATGGTTGCAGGAAGGAGATAAAGTGGTTTTAGAAATTGAAAACCTTGGCAAAATGGAAAATACCTTCGTGAAGGACGAAGATGATTTTTCAATTTTGAAACTGAAGAAATAATCTTCACCTTTAGTGTATAATAGGGACTTAGGAGTCCTAAATTTTACCCGGGCCGTGAAAGAATTTTTCAAACCCAAATTAATTACCACATTAAAAGATTATTCCTGGCCAAAATTCGGGCAGGATGCGATGGCCGGATTGATAGTCGGAATAGTAGCGCTTCCATTGGCCATCGCATTTGCCATCGCCAGCGGCGTAAGTCCGGAAAAAGGATTGATCACTGCGATTATAGCGGGTTTCCTGGTTTCAGGCCTCGGTGGCAGCAGGGTTCAGATCGGAGGCCCTACCGGCGCATTTATTGTGATCGTGTATGGCATCGTGCAGCAGTATGGTGTGGATGGACTGATCATTGCAACATTCATTGCGGGTATCATGCTGATACTCTTTGGTATTGCAAGATTGGGATCTATTATCAAGTTCATTCCCTATTCGCTCATCATTGGGTTTACGAGTGGTATTGCTGTAATCATATTTTCTTCCCAGGTCAAAGATTTTTTAGGATTGCAGATGGGAACGGTGCCACCTGATTTCTTTGATAAATGGCAGGAGTATTTCAGGCACTTCAGTTCTATCAACTGGTACTCCATGGGGATTGCAGCCGGTACAATTGTTATTATTTATTTATTCCCCTTTGTAACAAAAAAAATCCCCGGCTCTTTAATTGCGATATTAATTACTACGGCGTTGGTGCTGTGGTTTCAGTTTCCGGTAGAAACGATAGGCACTCGTTTTGGCAAGATACAGGCTTCAATTCCTTCACCCGTAGTTCCTGATATTTCGTTTAAGCTTATCCGTGAGATGATACAGCCGGCCTTTACGATAGCTATGTTGGGAGCTATTGAATCGTTACTTTCCGCAGTAGTGGCTGATGGCATGATCGGTGGAAATCACAGATCGAACACCGAACTCATAGGGCAGGGCGTTGCCAATATCGGCTCTTCTATCTTTGGCGGCATACCTGCTACTGGAGCCATTGCGCGTACAGCTACCAATATCAGAAATGGTGGACGCACTCCTGTTGCAGGGATGGTGCATGCTACCGTACTCTTTCTCATTTTGATCCTGTTAGGTGAATGGGCCTCGCTGATCCCATTGTCCTGCCTCGCCGGTGTGCTCGTGGTGATAGCCATCAATATGAGTGAGTACAAAAATTTTATCAGCATTCTGAAGGGGCCACGAGGTGATGTAGCCGTGATGCTCACCACCTTCTTTCTGACGGTGCTGGTGGACTTAACAATTGCGATAGAGATTGGAATTGTGTTAGCCGCCTTTTCATTTATCCGGAAAATGGTTCAAAGCAGCAATGTGCGATTCAGTGACGGAGAGACCAGCGATTCAGAACTTGTACAGGAATTAAATGCGGCAAAAATCAAACTTCCTTCTAAAGTAGAGGTTGTTGAAATTTCCGGCCCTATGTTTTTCGGAGCTTCTTACAAAATAAAAGAAGCAGTTCGCTACATGGCGAAAAAACCAAAAGTATTAATCATCAGGATGAGGCATGTGCCTGTAATAGATGCTACCGGTATCCAGAGTTTTAAAGAAATTGTATCTCACCTGAAGAAGAACGGAACAAAAATAATTTTGTCAGAGTTAGAAAACGAACAAGTGAAAATCGAGCTACAAAATGCACGTATCCTGTTTGCAATTGGCAAGGGCAATATTTTTTATTCGTTATCTGAATCTATTGAAAGGGCTAAAATGATTCTTGAGGGTGAATGATAGATTGAAGAATTATTATTGATTTCTCACAAGACACCAGAGAATATAAATTATCCCGGCGACAGTCAATAACGCGCGACCTGGTGGTTCAAATGTAGAATCATACCATTTAGAAATTCAGAATAGTTAATAATGGCAATGACCAGATGCTGTGGCTGTTTCATCAAGGCTGGAAAAGCTAAA
>CAZGNJ010000011.1:0-90611 GCA_964526985.1 uncultured Ginsengibacter sp.
CCTCCGTCCTGATGTAATTGTAACGGATATCATGATGCCTTGTATGAATGGCATTGAAGCCATCAAGAAAATAAATGAAGCGAAAGAGGTACCAAGCCTTGCCTTATCAACTTTTGATGACGAGTCGCTGATCATGGACGCAATAGATGCGGGTGCGATGGGTTATGTACTTAAGAATGCGCAGAAAGGAGAGATCATTAAGGCAATCAAATCTATCAGCAGGTATCAGCCTTTCTATTGTAAGGCTACGGAGGCAAGAATTGTAAAAATCATTTCGAGGAGAAAATCAATTGGACTTGACAACCCGGCACGTTTTTCTGAAAGAGATATTGAAATAATCAAGATGATAGGCAAAGAAATTTCCAGCGAGGATATCGGGAAAAAAATTTTTGTGAGCAAGCGAACAGTTGATGGAATAAGGGCCCGCCTCTTAGGAAAAATGAACGCGAAGTCGTCTGCCGGAATGATCATCTATGCACTAAAAAATAACCTGATCAGATTGGAAGATATTTTGGATGAAAGTGACATTGAACAATAATTTACAACAGGGGCTCTTCAAAAAATTACATAGCCGGCAGGATGAATTTGCAGTACTGCAACGTACCATTACCCGATTGTTTCAGATTGATACCTTAATTGAGCAAGGATTGTACAGGTACTACCAAGATTCTCGTTTTTAAAGGGAAGGCGCTTACGTACAGAATTTGCAAATGAGGCGCCTGGAATGAAACAATTTTTTTAAACTTTCTAAATCCAATTTTTATGGGAATCATTAACAAAGGAATCCTTGGAGGATTCTCCGGAAAGGTAGGATCGGTGATTGGTGCTACCTGGAAAGGAATAGACTATATGCGTAGTAAAGCGAATCGCGGAAAGTTTGTTCCTACTCAAACTCAGCATGCACAGCAGTTGAAATTCGGAATTGTAATGCGGTTCGTACAGCCGATGGCAGGATTGCTCAACATTACATTTCGTGATTTCGCAATCAAGATGACCGGTATCAACAACGCGTTTGGTTACAACATTAAAAACGCCATCACCGGTACCTATCCATCATTTTCATTGGACTATTCATTGGCACTGGTGAGCCGTGGTGAATTACCTAACATCTTAGGCCCGGCGGTAACTGTAGGTGCCGCGAGCCTGCTGACCTGGAGTTGGACAGACAACAGTGGAGTAGGAATAGCGAAACCTGACGACCAGGCAGTGCTGGTGGCCTATTGTCCCACGCTTCGCCAAGCCATTTACACCACAACAGGTGGTGCACGGAGCGCCCTTACAGGTAGTCTCACCCTTACGCCCTTTGCAGGTCTTGCAGTGGAAACATATATAGGTTTCCTATCTGCCGATGGCCGTAAGGTAGCCAACAGTTACTTCACCGGAGAAGTGACTGTAAGTTAGATCCATCATCCTATGGACGAAGAGCCGGTGTAAAAGCCGGCTTTTTTTTGAAAAAGAACCTTTTGCATAATTTGATGCTTTCGTATTGAAATCAGGACCTCATTATTTTTACCTGTTTGTATTCATCAAATTGAATGTCAATGCTTTGATGAAAGGATTTTACAGATAAAAGAGCAATACCACTTAATTTTTCTGGTTGTATTTTTTACAAATGCCTGGAGGATTTTACGTGAATCTGATAATAGATTTACAATAGAAAAGAAGTTGTTTCGTTATTATTTCTATATTTACACTTGAACTAACTTATTTCTAAAATTCAATGTCTAAGAATCCCGACTACATTAAGGTAGCTATTGCCGATGATCATAAGATTTTCAGGGATGGTATTAAAATGGCGCTTTCTACCAAGGAAAATCTAAAAATCATTTGGGAAGCTGAAGACGGCAAAGATCTCATTCACAAGATTGCAATTAAGAAACCGGATGTATTATTAATGGATATACGCATGCCGGAAATTGACGGGATCAATGCTATTGAATTATTGCGTAAAGAATATGATGATGTCAAGATAATTGTACTGAGCATGTATGACGATCAGCAGACTATCAGTAAAATGATGGAAAATGGCGCCAATGCCTATCTGACAAAAACTACAGATCCTGATGAAATTTACCAGGCCATTCTTACCTGCATGAATGATGAATTTTATTTTAATCAGTTAGTGAATAACGCTGTAATGGGAAAGTTGCTGCAGAAAAAGAATGTAAGAAAACACTATGGCGCCAATGTCCCGATAAATTTTAGTGAGAAAGAATTGAAAATACTTCAGCTATTGGGAGAGGACAAAACGACTGATGAAATTTCTAAAATAATTTTCCTTAGCCCACGTACCATCGAAACGATCCGTCAGAATATGAAAAATAAAGTCGGTGCCAAAACCATAGGTGGATTGCTTGTATATGGTATGCGCAATAAAATGATTGAATAGCCGGTTATTTTTGATTTTCAGAAATATAATTCCACATCTGATTTTTTACTTCTGTTTTTAAAGCTTCAAAATTTTCAAACTGCTTCACCGGTATTGGTGGCAGAAAGTGTAGTTCCATTTTCAGTGGCCGGAAAAAGAATCCCTTACCCGGAGGTAACGCTTTCTTTGTATTCAACAAAATAGCAGGGATCACATCCTTCCCGGTGTCCATTGCCAGCCTGAAAGCGCCATCATGAAATTCTTTGAGAGGAAGGTTAGTCTTGTTCCTTGTACCTTCAGGGTATATACACATGTGCATCCCGTTTTGCAAAACCTGGATCATTTGCATAAAACTATGTTTCCTGCTGTCCTTATTTTTTCTGTCCACCAAAATGGAGCCTCGCTTATAAACCAAACCAAAGATTGGAATTCTTGACATTTCAATTTTTGCAATGGTCTTATTGGGGCCCGGTATGAAAGGGGTTAGTGATGTAACATCCAAAAAAGAATTGTGATTTGCTGTTACCACATAAACCTTTCCTTTCTCAAAATTTGAAGTGCCTTTCACAATGAATCTGCATCCTGTCAGAAAATAAAAAGTTCGAATCCACACTTTTGACACTTTTCTGAAGGCTTCGGTCTTTCCGGGTTCCTTCATCCATTCCGTGCAAAATACATAAAGAGCCACGAGCAAGATCGTCGAAGTGAAAACGATCAATGCCCACAAGGCCATGAATCTGTAGAATATTGTTTTCAAAATTTGTTTATTTATAATGACCAATCAATTGGATCTTTTCCTTGTGCAATTAATAATTCATTTGTTTTAGGGAAGTGACCACATCCAAAAAATCCATTATGAGCGCTCAATGGGGAAGGGTGGGCTGCAGTCAGAATATAATGCCGGGAGGAGTCTATCAATAACTGTTTGCTTCTTGCAAATGCTCCCCACAACAAAAAGACTACCCCGTTTGATTTTTCCGAAATCAATTGAATGACAGCATCTGTAAATTTCTCCCAACCAATTTTACTATGACTCATGGGTTCATTTTTTCTAACTGTCAGGCTTGTATTCAACAATAAAACTCCCTGCTGTGCCCACCCAGATAGATTCCCTGATGAGCCTCTGTCTGTTCCTGTACTTGCTTTTAATTCTTTGAAAATATTGATTAGAGAGGGAGGCAACGGAACCTGGTCAGGTACAGAGAAGCACAGCCCGTGTGCCTGACCGGGATTGTGATAGGGGTCCTGCCCGAGCAGGACAACTTTTACGTTGTCAAATGGTGTAAGTGCAAATGCATTAAAAATATGGGGTCCCTTTGGATAGATATTCTTTCCCGCCTCTATTTCTGTTTTGATGAAATGAGTAAGTTCCCGGAAATAGGTTTTGTCAAATTCAGATTGTAAGTGCTTTTTCCAGGAATTTTCTATTTGAACATTCATAAAAACTTCGTCTGGTGATGTCGGAAGGCAAAGAAAAACTTTTGAAGCAACTTGTAAAGAAATAAAATGGTGACCCCGGAACGACTCGAACGTTCGACCCACAGCTTAGAAGGCTGTTGCTCTATCCACTGAGCTACGGGGCCTCAAAAATTTTGGCAAATATAGCAGATTTGGCAGGGGCATTCAAAATAAATATCTCTACAGTTTCATAAAAAAATAAGGAAATTCGGGCAGAGTTTTTGTAAACTCTTTTACAACATTTTTATTTATTCAAAAATTTGTTTTATGAAAAATTATTTTTTATGCGCAGCGGTTTTTTCTCTTGTCTCACTTTCTGTAAATGCACAGAAAAAACCGGAAGATAAGTCCAAAAGGCCCAGCCCACCTGCTACTGTAGTTCAGGAGATTAAAGGAGGTGCCACTATTACCATTGATTATAGTCAGCCATCAGTCAAAGGGAGAACTATTGGTAAGGATGTAGAGCCAATGGATGGAAAAGTATGGAGGACGGGAGCTAATGAGGCAACAGTGTTTCAATCTGACAAAGTGATAAAGGTTGATGGCGCTTCGCTTCCTGCCGGTAAGTACGGATTGTTTACTATTTTCCAGGGAAGTGATGTTACTTTCATATTCAACAAAACCTGGAATCAGTGGGGTGCGTTCGGATATAAAGAAGCCGATGATCAGTTAAGAATAAAAACGAAGTGGGAAGCCAATACTCCTGCTTCAGAAAAAATGACTTTTACTGTCTCTTCTGATGGTGTTGTTACATTGTTGTGGGGTGACAGGAAAGCTTCCTTCAAAGTGTCAGAATAGTAAGTCTGTTTAAGGTTTGAAATTTGGATTTAGATATTGCTGAATGGCTCTGTAGGGAACGACTAAATTAATTTCACCGTCTGCAAAAGATTTTATTTCATAAGGTGAATAGAGGAAGCCGATTCCTGTAGATGTGATATAAAATTCTTTTGATAGGGGTATCTGGTCTACAAGAAATCCATTTTCCTTCAGAGATCCGGAAGGTACTTTATATCTTACTCTTGCTACCTGCTCGATAATGCGGGGTAAGGCATTCAATCCTTTTGTTGTAAACACGTCTGTAAGCCTTATTGCCTTACCAGTGGACTTGGATATCGATACAAGATTGGTGGCATAATTACCATGAGCGCCTCCGGAATAGCCGTAGTTATATCTGGCAAGGGTAATGTAGTTTTTGTTTTCATACATGACGCTGGTGATTTCTATGTTCTCAACCGATAAAGACATGCCCATAGTTTCAGCATCCTTGGGAGTCATATTCCCGTTTTCTTTTTGCCAGCTTACTCTGTTTTTTTCAGCATTTGAAAAGTACCATTGTGCAGGATCACGATCACCAGGGATTCCATTGAAGAATCTGAGTATCTTCTGAATCTGTGTCGCCAGAATATTTTTTCCTGACGGCCATACTGTACCGTTGTAATACTGGAAAGTAGATTCGTTCTTTAGCCGGGCCGGCAGCCTGGCATGTGTACTTACGTAAATATATTTAAAGGGTGTGTAGGTGGAGTCTTCGTGAAGTTTGAATATACCTTTTCTTGGTGGTGTGTTCTCCTGGCCCAGTCTGATCTCTGCAACTCCATCAAATTCTCCGTTGTTTAACGTTCCCGACAAAGTGATATTCAGTGCCGCATCCATTCCGCCTAATATGATGCTGTCTCCTTTCGAAGCATTGCCAACGAGTTGCACCGGGTATTGATTTTGTAAAAACCAAATATATCCATTATAAGAGGAATCCGCCGTGAGATGAACTACAGCATCCATATTTCCCATTTTACCTGTGAAGGTTTTGTACCATCCACCCTTGCGCTGCGCTGAGGCATTTGCAATTGTAAAAAACAACAGTGTTGCTGTTAGAAAAGTTTTCATCATTTTCTTAATTAATATTTATTCATATTGAGCATGGTAAGCGTCTCGGCAATCATATTACCATTGTATTCCATAGCGAGACTCTTATGGTTCAGCAAATCAACTATAGTACCAACAAAGCAAAGCCCGGCAGTGAAAAAATACAATATCCCCAGCCCCAGGTTGTTCGTTAGGAACCTGTGTATTCCTGCGAATCCGACAAAACCCAAAAGGCAGGTGATCAGGATCAATTGCGGATCCTTTCTTTTTGATTTATATACCTGGCAAAATTGTGTGACCTGTGTGTCGGAAAATCCGTTGACTCTGCTGTTGATCACTGAGAGTTCCTCAGGAGTTACATCATAAAGATATTGGAGAAGTATCGGGTTTGTTTGATTGGCCATAGCTGCGTTTGATATTTGTTTTAAAGAGTTGTATGATCCTGTTTGCAATAATAATGATAGCAGGGATTCCTAGTGGATGCATCTTAAATGATGCCGTTATTGAACCTGTGAATGCAAGGTGAATGGATTTTCCCAGTCCGCATCCGGGACAATAATCGAAGCCTAACGCATGTAGTGGGCAAAAGGAAAATGTTCCTACAGGTGGGAAGAAAGCAAGTAAAACAAGTGTAATGAACCAAAAAGACGGTTCAAAATATTTCATGAACTTTCGATTCACTAAAAACTTTTTTCTAAAATTAGTTTTTTTAGAATAATTGAAGTCAATTTACCTGGATGAAATCGGGTTTCTTTATGAATTGGGTATTGTATTTAAATACTACATTAGTGCTCAATGACAGGCCTACACTTTCCCCTTTATAATTAGTTCCCGGAAAATAAAAACCTTTAATTTCTATTGTGCCGAATATGAGGCTCTCATTTCGTGCACGAATTCCTCCACCGAATGTTGAGTAGAGGCTCATCTTTTTTTCATAAGGCTGAAACGCTGTTACATTGGCAAAAAGTATCGGAGCAAATCTAAATCCTATCAACGTCCACGGACTGAAAAATACAGATTCAGCTTTCCCTGAAATCCTGGCATCACCACCAATATAAACTCTTCCATACTCTGGTAGCCCAAATGAGTTGGTAAGAAATAGTGGTTCATTCAATTTGGTTTTGATTTGCCTCGCGGCAGAAAAATTCAGGAAGAAACGTTGTTTCCATTTTGTACTCAATATTTTCAGGTGGTCAAAGTAGTTCACTGATGCCAGCAGGTTGATATCCTCCAAACCATGATCTCCAAGGTAACCTTCACTTCTGAGTGTAACGTCTATATAATTGTTCCATTTGTTGAATCCAAATTGTTCAAAATTAAATCCTACAAACGGTCTGGACAGGTCTTGCTTGATGGTATGCCCGGCAGTAACTGAGATCAGAATACCTTCGGGGATATCTTCTGTTCTGCCAAAGCCATAAATATATTGGGTCTTCAAAAAGTTTTGACGGTAGAATGTCATTGAACCTAAGATAGCCGTCAGGTCTGCGAATTGCCAGTTGTATTCGGATTGATACTTACGTGGCTTCACCGTAAATTTCTTCGTTAATATCCTTAATCCGGTCAGCAACCTCAATTTGCTTTTCTCTTCTTTTACTGACGATTTTCTTGCCGCAGTATTGTATCCTAACCAACTCTCGAACTGGTAATACCTGTACCTGTTATCAGAGATATATATTGAATCCCCGGTGTACTTGTTGGTTGTTGTATGATAGGAGGCATCCAACTCATAAGTGAATCGCATATACCGGTTGAGCAGGGGCTTTTTCAAATTGTAATAAAAATAATTTTCCTCCTTGGGTGCCCGAAGAGAACTGTAATAGCTCTGGTAGCCTATTCGCTGGTCAATAAAAGAACCTCCTATATTTCTTCTTACCAGTTCGCCTCCAAATGCAAAGTCATTTTTTCTATTGGCATCATATACACCATATACAACGGCAGCATTACCACTCCCGGAAATATTGTCTTCCCTTAATTCTATGTCAGATTTATTCATGCCGAGTGAACCTATGGAACCTCCAATGCTGAACACATCTTTTGTAATAACTGAGATATCAACTGAATCAGTATTGCCTAACGGAGTAATAATAAGGTCGGCATCCCTGATGTAGGGCAATTCGCGAAGATACCTTTCATTGTCAGCGAGCAGGTAAGGATTTAATGTATCATTTTTATGAAAGAATAGGTTGTTTAAAATAGCCCTTTTTCTGGTTAGATGGTGCAGCGTATTTGCAAGTTTTGTAAGTGTAGTAGTACTTCTGCGTGCTGTGTCTCTGAATGATGTGCCAAAGGGAAGTCTGACAATATTGATATTGCGGATTTTAAAACCGGTGTAGGGCATAAACTCGCGTTCTACTTTACTCACCTTGTCGGGCGAAGGTGGGGTAGTATCCTGCCGGATGATATCCAGCATGTGATTAAAAAAGACATTATTATTCTTTTTGGGGATTGAATCTTTTTGTGCAAATAGGCACGTTGGAAAAACAGTGAAACAAGCAACCACCAACGCAATGACCTTTGAATATTTCATATATTCCGGTTGGGTACGCATAGGTCAAAATTATTCTTTCCTGTTATTTAAAAGGCCTGTTCAATTTTCTCTGTAAAATTACTCTTCAACATGCGCCTCGCAATTTCTATCATGTTACAAAACGCGTCAGCACCTGAGATGCCATGCCCTATGATGACTGGTTTGTTTACACCCAATACCGGTACCCCACCGTACATTTCATAATTAAACCTGGTAAGGTAGTCATCCTTAATATTTCTTTGTTGAAAAAGGTCATAGAAAGACTCAGCAAATTTCAGAATTACATTTCCGGTAAATCCTTCGCATACATATACATCAGCTTTATTTTTGAGCAAGTCTCGTCCTTCGGCATTGCCAACAAAATGGATATGCTTATTTTCTTTCAAAAGCGGATAGGCAGCCTGGCAGAGCAGGTTTCCCTTTCCTTCTTCCTCTCCTACATTCAGCAATGCAACCCGTGGTGAATCTATCTCGAGTATGTGCTGGCTGTAGAGACTTCCTAAAATTGCGAATTGATCCAGGTGCTCAGCACGACAGTCAGCATTCAGTCCTACATCTACAATTAAGGAGAGTTTCCCGTTTTCCTGCGGTATGTATGCACCGATGGCAGGACGAAGAATTCCCTTTATACTTTTAATTGAATACATAGCTCCAACCATCATGGCTCCTGTATTACCGGCGCTGATAAATGCATCAGTTTTGGAATGAGCCAGCAATCCAAAACCAACAGCGATTGATGAATCCGGTTTTTCTTTCAGTGCCTTGGTCGGATGTTCATGCATGCCGATGATGCTGGTAGTAGGCGCTATTTCTATTTTATTTTCAAAACCGGTGAGAAGGCTTTCGTGTTCAGCCATTGATTCCTGATCTCCGATCAAAACCAGTTTCCCATCAAAAGAATTTGTTTCGAAAAATTTCCGGACCCCTTCAATGGCTTTTGCCGGTGCATAGTCGCCACCCATCATGTCAATTCCGATATTCATTATGTTCCGTTTAGGTAAATATTGGTGCACAGGAACCAATAAAAAATCCAAAAATAAGATGGAAGTTAATCAATCTTACTTTTGGATTCAACAAAAAATTTTTTTGGTGCGCTACGCTTTCAACGGAGCCTTTTCGGAAACTACCTTGCCTTTGTAAAAAAGTTTTCCTTCACTTACATGAGCACGATGCCTTACATGAGCCTCACCTGTAGTTTGATCTACACTGATGGTTGGCGCTGTGGCTTTATAATGTGTCCTTCTTTTTGCACTTCTTTGCTGACTATGTCTGCGCTTTGGATTTGGCATAACTGTAAATATTAATTATTGTTCTTTCTAAATTTTTCAAGTCCTTTTTCCAGCAGGTGATTATTTTCCACCGTACTGTTTTTCATTTTTTCCAGCATGGCCAGTACTTCTTTATTGCACTGTGGTCCTCCTTTTTCGTCTTCGGTGCACATCCTCTGGTTGGGTATGCTCAACAAGACAAATTCATAGATCCATCCAGCCAAATGCAGGTGGCTTTCTGTCCGGCTGATGTAGAAGATGTCAGGGTCTTCTTCGTTGCCATTCATCTCTTCTGCATTTTCTACCGATTTGATCACCAGGTTGAATTCATCCCAAAGCGCCAGTTTTAACGGGTTTCCACATCTGTCACAAGTCACTTCCACGCTGCCATCAATGTCAAATTTTAATAACATAAGGGAAGTTGACTTTTCCAACGTCAATTTCACCACTGCATGGCAATTATAGAAATCCGGGTTGCTGAAATTTTCAAAAAACTTATTGTCCACCTCGTATTGAAAGTTATGAATTCCGGGTTTCAGACCTACAAAAGCGATATCGTATTCCCTCAGTTTTCCCATAACTTCACCTTAAAGGGCAGCAAAGCTAAGCAAATCAATTGAAAAGAACCCCTAAAATTGTTAGAAAATTGCCCCGAAGCCATCGGGAATCCACGTAATAGGCAGGACGAGGTGCCCGAAATATCTGTTGACTCAATCTGATCCTCCTGAAGTAGTGTTACTTTACCATTCTTTGTACAATGTTCGCACCCACCGGAGCCTATGATTGGTCAACAGCATTTGCAATTAATCATTGTCAATTAACCATTAACCATTAACTATTACCCTTCTCACTTCTCCACATAAAAACTCTTTTCAAGAAAATACTCTTTTCCCTCATTGTACCAGTCAGCCTTTAATCGGTACACTCCCGTGATCAGTTTTTCTTTGGCGACTAAAATTTCTCCGCTGCTGTCAGGTGCAAAGCCCAATAACAAATCATTTTTTTGTGAAGAAGGCCGGTACAACTTGATAACTCCGGAATCAACTGTAAGGCATTCTTTGGGAACACTGATTTTCAAAAAGGAATTATCCTGGGAAATTGTAAACGAGGATGAAAGCTGTTGTGCATTTTTCATCGCCTCTATTTTAGAGTTGTATTTTAGTTCCTGGGCGTAATAATCTTCTTCGGCCATCTCAAATTCAATGGTCGTTGTTTTATACACTAAAAACAAGGTGGCTACTACACCTGTAATGATGGTAATGGTAATACCTGTACCCCAATTCCAAAATCCATATTTCCCGGATGAATCCAATTTTTTTTTCATCATGCTTCATGTTTATTCTTCATCCTTCATCCTCTTCTCCTGCTACGGGTCCGAGAAATGTGGAACTTAATGTGTTGACGCGGTTGCCATTCCTGTAAATACCAATCTTTACTTTTTCTTTTCTTTCGTGAATGGTTTTTCTATCGCGTATGATAAATAGTGTTGCATTCGTTTGCTGCTCACTATCGATTTTAATAAAATTGTTACCTACGAGTTCTATCCGGCCGGTGAAGTTTTCCGGTCGTAATTCCAATTCAAAGGATTGAATTGTTTTATTGATGAGTTTGAGATTGTACAGGTTTGAAATGCTGTCTTTGCCCCGCTCCTGGTATAGCATTCCAGATGTACGCATGAGATTGCCATCCACATTCTTACGTGTAATCAGCAATGCTACGATCGCTGCAATAAGAATGGTAAGAATGGCTGTATAACCCTTTAATTTAGGGGTAAACCGGAATTTCTTTCCTTCTGCAATGTTATTCTCAGAGTCATACCTGATAAGCCCTCTTGGCCTTCCAACCTTTTCCATGATGTGGTTGCAGGCGTCAATACACGCGGTGCAGTTGACGCATTCGAGTTGAGTACCATTTCGTATATCTATTCCCGTTGGACATACGTGCACACACGCGAAACAATCTATACAGTCACCGTCTTCCTCCTTTTGTTCCTTGCGGAATTTTGCTCTTGGTTCGCCACGTTTATAATCATACGCAACAACCACACTGTTTTTGTCCAGCAGTACGCTTTGTAATCTTCCGTAAGGGCAGATATTGGTACAAACCTGTTCTCTCAGGAATGCATACACGCAGAAGAAGACAATCGTGAAGATCAATATCGCGATAAATCCTCCCCAGTGCAGATGGATCGGTTCTGTCATGATAGCAAAAAGCTCATCTACTCCTATAATATAGCTGAGAAAGGTATTGGCGATAACAAAGCTGAGAATGAAATAGATCGTGTAGCGCAGTGCATACTTTCTTGTCTTCCTGGCATCCCACGGTGCTCTTGCTATCACCTTCAGCTTTTGTGCACTTCCGAATACCAGGTAGTCCACTCTTCTGAAAAGCATCTCCATAAAAATCGTCTGAGGGCAAATCCATCCGCAGAAGACCCTGCCAAAGGCATTTGTAAAAAGCGCTATAAACACGATAGCTGCCAGTAGGAGCAATCCAAAAATGAAAAAATCCTTTGGCCAAAAGGTGTAGCTGAATAAAATAAATTTCCCCTCCGGGAAATTGAATTGCAAGAATGGCCGGCCATGCACCTTGATAAATGGTGTAATAAAGAATATGGCATAAAAGAAAATTGCGACAGCAGCTCTGTAATTAAACCATTTACCACCGGGCTTTACCGGAAATATCCATTTGCGTTTTCCATCTTTGGTAACCGTACTCAGGTTGTCCCTGAAGCTTTCATCAACCAGTGACCTTATATCTATATTTTCAGATTGACTCATGTTCTGATTCTCATTGTGCCATTAATTCTCCCTGGGGTTCCTTGGGATTTACAGGTTTTGTTCCTTTCAATGTATGGATAAAACTTGCAAGTTGTGCTATTTGTTTAGGAGTATAATCATCTTTCCAACTCTTCATTCCTTTTTCGGGTACTCCGTATTTGATCGTCTTGAAAATGTCATTAATGCTACCGCCATGTATCCAGTAATTGTCTGTAAGATTTGGCCCTACAATGCCTCCTCCGTCAGTGCCATGGCAAGCTGCACATACACTGGTAAAAATCTTTTTACCTTCATTGATGTCATTCTCATCCGTCAGTATCGTTACGGTGTTTTCATCTACTTTATTGGCAGATGTTGCCATGTATGCTTTGATCTGCTCCTCTGCTTTTGCATTGGCTATTTCCAATTCTTTGATTTGGTTGGGTGCAGAGTGCGACACAAAGTAAATCCACAGATACACGATTCCAAAGATGAATGAAATAATGAAACCCCATTGCCACCAGGGCGGGGTAGGATTGTCCAATTCTTCTATCCCGTCATAATTATGACCAAGGTTGATTGACGCCTCAGAACTGGCATCTACACTCTTTGTATTGTTCAACTTCTCCCACCACCCAAATTTTTTCCTTGCCTTTACAGGAACTTTCACTTTTTGAATCCGGGTAAATGAACGGAACACACTCAGCATATAGAAAATGATGATGAGTTCCAGGGCAATAATCAGTGTTATGAAAATAGTTGCTGTATTGCTGAGTCCCGTGATCCATTCGGATGATGCGGCAACTGCTTCCTGTACAGGCGCAGCATTTTGTCCAAATGCAACAACGCTACTCAGCATCAGGAACACAGTAATCATTTTAGCATCAGGCCTCGCTGCATCCTTCATCTTTTTCTTAAACTTTGGATATCCTGTCATCATCACCTTGGCAAGCAGCAGTATTACAAATGCTAAAATGGCTGCTACACTTATCAATACGATCACTACCAGGTTGCTCGCTGAGGAAGGCGCTTTCTGTTGTGCCATTACACTGATGGTTGGTGTAAGCAGCAATAAGGAAATGAATATTCTGAGAAATTTCATAAATAACTTTTATTAATCTTCTAATGGAAGTTGTTTGATCTCCTGGATGGTCTTCTTGCTTTTAGAAAACACAAGTATCGTAGCCAGGACAAAAATGGTTACAAACAAGAGCAGGGTTATCATCGGATAAATCTGCACATTGTGAATGTCTTTCAGATAATTGATAAATTTCATGATGACAATTTTTTTTATTTTAATGCAGCGCCTTCTTTCTTTTCATTCTTAATATCCGTTCCCATTCTCTGCAGGTAGGCGATGAGCGCCACGATCTCATCATTCTTGCTTACTTTGATCTTATCCTTTGCAAGGCTTAGTTTTATTTTGTCTGCCTGCTTGTCAAGGTCTTTGTTGGCAGTGTTTTCATATCCTGCAGGATAGGGCACTCCTAATTTTTTCATGGCCTTGATCATTCTGTATGTTTTCGTCTTATCAATCCTGTCAGTAAACAACCACGGATAGGATGGCATTAACGAACCGGATGTCATGGATGTAGGATCCAGCATGTGATTGTAATGCCAACTATCTGGATATTTGCCACCAATTCTTGCCAGGTCGGGTCCCGTTCTCTTGGATCCCCACTGGAACGGATGATCGTAAACAAATTCTCCTGCCTTGCTGTATTCGCCATAGCGGGCTACTTCATCTCTGAATGGTCGGATCATTTGTGAATGACAGGTGTAGCAACCTTCGCGTACATAAATATTTCTGCCGTGGAGTTCCAGTGGTGTGTAGGGTTTCACGCTACTGATGGTCGGTATGTTGGATTTCACCAGGAAGGTAGGAACCATTTCGGCAATGCCTCCGATACCAACCGCGATCAATGACAATACGGTCAATTGTACAGGCCTTCTTTCTATCCAACGATGCCAATGTTCTTTCTTTCCATGCGTTTCATATTTCTTTGGAAGTGGTGCTGCCTGTGATTCTTCATTAGCCACCAATTTGCCACTTCTCACGGTCTTGACCAGGTTGACGATCATCAGTATCAATCCCGAGATATACAGTAATCCCCCCACGGCACGCAACACATACATTGGCTGGATAGTAGTCACTGTCTCCATGAATTGATATTGCAAAATTCCTTCGGGAGTAAATTTCTTCCACATGAGGCTCTGTGTCAGCGCAGCCGTGTAGAGTGGAATTACATAGAATATGATGCCCAGCGTACCTAACCAAAAGTGAGTGTTAGCCCATTTCTTTGAATACAATTTGGTATTGAAAATCTTAGGCATCATCCAATACAACATTGCGAATGCAAGAAATCCATTCCATCCCAAAGCACCTACGTGCACGTGAGCTATCGTCCAGTCTGTGTAATGGCTGATGGCGTTTACGCTTTTCAATGAAAGCATTGGCCCTTCAAACGTAGCCATGCCATAGCAAGTGAGTGCTACCACCATAAACTTCAATGTAGCATCTTCACGCACCCTGTCCCATGCTCCTCGCAATGTGAGCAATCCGTTTAGCATTCCTCCCCATGAGGGTGCTATCAGCATGATAGAAAAGACAGTACCTAATCCCTGTGCCCATTCGGGTAATGCTGTGTATAACAAATGGTGCGGTCCTGCCCAGATGTAAATAAATATGAGCGACCAAAAATGAATGATAGACCACCGGTAAGAATAGATAGGACGATTCGCTGCCTTAGGTACGAAGTAATACATCAGTCCGAGGAAAGGAGTAGTAAGGAAAAATGCCACAGCATTGTGTCCGTACCACCATTGTACCAAAGCGTCTTGTACACCTGCGTACCATGAATAGCTATTCAATAGAGAGGTAGGAATAGCTATGGAGTTTACTATGTGCAACATGGCAACCGCCACCCAGGTGCCGATGTAGAACCAAATGGCTACATATAAATGCTGTACTCTTCTTTTCAAAATAGTACCCAACATATTGGCACCGAACACAACCCATAAGAGCGTGAGTGCAATATCCAGGGGCCATTCCAATTCCGCATATTCTTTTCCTTGTGTGAATCCTGCCCACAGCGTAATGGCTCCAAACAGTATCAACACCTGCCATCCCCAGAAATGAATCTTGCTGAGCTGGTCGCTCCACATCCTGGCCTTGCACAACCGTTGTAGCGAGTAATACACACCGCAGAAGATGGCGTTGCCCACGAAAGCAAAGATCACCGCGTTGGTATGCACAGGTCGCATACGACCGAATGTAGTGGGTGCCCATCCGAGATTCACCTGTGGATAGGCAATGCTGAATGCTGCCCAAAGACCGGCGGTCATTCCTACCAAACCCCAGAAGAGCGTAGCGTAAGCAAACAACTTTACGGTTTTGTTGTCGTAATAAAATGTTTCTAATTGGATGCCCGGGGAAGCATCTTTCGATAAACTGCCCGATTCAGTCGTAGCCAATGGCTGATTTTGTTCAGAACTCATAAATTGGGATTCTGTTATTTGGATTTTTTTGTTTCTTCAAAAAAGATCTGATGTGCAGGAGTATAATCATCATCATACTGTCCGTCTTTGACAGACCAGATAAAGGCTGCCAGGAAAATCAGGGAGACCACAAGACTTGCTCCGAGGAGAATCAGCATGACACTCATATTAGTATTAATTTGGAAGCAAACATACTTTTGGCCATGCATGAATGATATGACTGGAATCAGTTGATGAACTGAGCCTAGTCATTTTATTGTAAAACATTCCCAGTGGCTTGCATTATTGAAATGCAAATCAAAGCTTACCAAAATTGAATTTTCCGGGATATGCCAGCAGTCACAACATTAGATTATCATTTTCATCCAGTTCCCAGAACGGGTTGTATGCAACTTCAAACAAGTATCCATCCAAATCTTTGAAGTATCCACTATACCCGCCCCAATACACTTTTTGTGCAGGCTTGATGATGGTACCACCAAGAGCGGCGATCTGTTTCAGTACTTCATCCACCTCTTGTTCTGATTTAGCATTGTATGAAATGGTGAGACCTGAAAATCCGGTAGCCTGGTAAGGTAAAGTGCAGTCATCTGAAAGTTCTTCGCGGGGATGTAATGCTAAGACAATTCTACCCAAGGGAAACAGGGCAAGGCCGTCCATACTCTTGTCCGACTTTTTCCATCCAAGACCTTTTTCATAGAATGATAGGGATCTTTCGAAATTGTCAACACCGAGTGTAATGAGATTGAGTTTTTGTCGCATGAGTTGGTAAGAGTCCTTTGGTTGATTATAGTTATTTCATTTGAGCCGTGGTATGATCAAATTTAAGAAGTCATTCATCAGGACTAGATTTAGTATAGAAATAATTACCATACCTTAGGTCTTCCAAAACTATCACTCATGAATAAAATATTTCTTCTCTTGCTGGCAACTGTATTAGGCTTCGGAGCCTCCGCCCAGAAAACCTATATCTGGTGCGGTACCCTGATTGATGGCATTTCCAATGCCCCGAAAAACAACATGACGATTGTAGTAGAAAAGAACAAAATCATTGCTGTGCAAAATGGATATACCAAAGCTGCAGCAGGTGATAAAACAGTTGATCTGAAAACGAAAACAGTTACTCCCGGGTGGATTGATGCGCATGTACATCTTTCCTTTGAAACCAGTCCCAATAGTTACTTAGAAGAGTTTCAATTAAATGATGTGGATTACGCATACAGAAGCGTGGTGTATGCAAAGAATACACTGATGGCAGGTTTTACGACTGTAAGAGATGCCGGCGGTAAAATAGTAATCTCCTTAAAAAAAGCGGTCAACAAAGGTTTGATTGAAGGCCCGCGTATTTACGCTGCCGGCACCATTATTGGTTCCACTGGCTCTCATGGCGATCCTACCAATGGATATCGTGAAGACCTGATGGGCGATCCCGGCTCAAAAGATGGAGTAGCCAATGGGATAGCTGATTGCATGAAAGCGGTGCGGCAGAGATACAAGGATGGATCTGATGTCATCAAGATCATGGCAACCGGAGGAGTACTCGATGTATCCACTAACGGAAGCGGTGCCCAGTTTACCGAAGAAGAAATGAAAGCCATAGTACAGACTGCTGCGGATTACGGATTGAAAGTGATGGCACATGCGCACGGTGCCGAAGGTATAAAGCGAGCGCTGATGGCGGGAGTGATCTCTATCGAGCACGGCACTTTCATGGATGATGAATGTATTCAACTTTTTAAACAAAAAGGAGCATGGTATGTGCCAACGATCATTGCTGGAAAATCAGTAGCAGATTCTGCAAAGATTCCAAACTATTATCCTGCTCTTGTAGCGAAGAAAGCCATTGAGATCGGGCCACAGATTCAGCACACTTTTGCGAAGGCATACAAAGCCGGAGTGAGGATCGCATTTGGAACAGACGCCGGTGTCTATCAGCATGGAAAGAACTGGCTGGAATTTACTTATATGATCGAAGCGGGAATGGCGCCTATGGATGCCATCAAAGCAGCAACATCCTCAGCTGCGGAGTTGCTGGGTATTAAGGATAAAACAGGAAGTATTGAAGCAGGTAAGTGGGCCGATATTACAGCCGTGGATGGCGACCCGTTACAAGACCCGCAATCATTTGGGAGAGTCGTATTTGTAATGAAGGATGGTGTCGTGTATAAAGGAAAGTAAGAAGAATTAAGGTTTTGATTTTTGTGAAGTTTCAAATCGGGGATACTGGCGCAAGTGTTCAGCGAAGCTGGTCACTTGTACCGGGAATTATTCGCACGGATTGTATCCGTGCATTGACATCCGGACACAGTCCGGTAGAATTAAGAGGCACAAGTTGCAAACTTGCGCCAGCAAAGTCAGCAAAGCCAGCAAAGTAGAATTAAGAGCCACAAGTTGCACTTGTCCGCCGTGGCTGAAACTTGCGCCAGCAAAGAAACTCGCGCCAGTAATGAGAGTTGGAACTGTGATCGGTAACTCATTACAGAAGTAATCTTTTCAGTCACACCTCCATCCCCAATCTCTTTGCATTGAATTTGCAAGCTATATAAGTGGTAACTACAATAGTGAGTGTGCTGAGTGGCATGAGTATCGCCGCGATGAGTGGAGATAGAATTCCCTGTACAGCAAAATATAATCCTGTGATGTTGTATATCACAGATATGAAAAAGCAAATGCGAATTGTATTTTTTGAACTCAGGCAATAATGAATGAGCTTATCGAGTAGTGAAAGTTTGGTTCCATCAAGAATCGCATCCCCAGCCGGAGTAAACCTGCTGATATCATCCGTGATGCAAATTCCTACATCACTTTTCTTCAACGCTCCCGCATCATTGAGACCATCACCTACCATAGCTACAGGTTGATTACCAAACTTGAGAGAGCTGAGCTGCGACAGCTTTTCAACCGGGCTTAATTTGAATAGCATGTTATCTTTAAAAATCTTCCCAAAAAGATTTTTCTGATGTGGTTCATCTCCTGAAAAAAGATAGATGGATGCAGTATGTTTCAATCTTTCAAACATGCGTTCCAGCCCGGGACGCATATCTTGTGTCAAAAGAAAATATCCTTTTTCAATTCCATCCTCATAAATGAATAATTGTGTCCCCTGTTCATTGTGTTTTTGCTCTTTTTCAAAGAAGGCAGCAATACCAATTCTGTAATGCGAGCCATTGACAACACATTCGATACCGAGCCCGGATGTTTCGCTGAATTCTTTTGCTTCGTATTTGCCTTCTTTGCCCAGCAAGGACATCACCGCACTCCTAAATGAATGTAAACTCGGCCGTATCACTGATGCAAGTATCTCTTTCTCATTTTCTGAAAGGACATTTCCTACGTAAGTGGCCTTCATGTTTTCCGTAGAAGTGAGTGTGCCTGTTTTGTCAAAAACAATTTTCTTGATGCTGCCGAACCGTTCTATGATTCCGGCATTGCGTAAGTGCAATCCGTTTTTGGAAAGAATATTAAGTACATGTCCATTGGTAAATGTAGAAGTTAGCAGCAGGCCACAGGGACATGCGATGATGAGTATGGCTGTTACAGCTGGCCATATACGGGATGTATCGTGTTGCCACCAGTACAATGCACTGATAGCTGCGATAGCAAGTACAATGATTGTGAAATTTCGTGCGAGTTTATGAACAAAAGAATTCTTCGTATCTAACTTCTTTTGATGTTCGGTTTCAAGGTCATTACTCCACAATTTCATTAGGTGGCTTGAGTCTGTTGTCTTAACCACACGCATTTCTGCAGCTCCCGCCAACTGCCTGCCTCCTGCAAAGATTAGTTCTCCGGGCTTCTTTTCTACAGGAATGGATTCGCCGGTTACAAAACTATAATCGATTAGGCATTTGCCTTTGATGAGCAGGCTGTCTGCAGGTACCAGTTCATTGTTATGTATCAATAAATGATCGTCCACCTTCAGTTCATTGAGTAAGGTGGCTTTTTGATTTCCATTTTTATCAACAGACATCACGGCCATCGGAAAATAATCTCTGTAGTCCCTGTCAAAGAATAAATATTGTTGGGTGCGTTCCTGCAACACACGGCCTGCCAGCATGAAGAATACAATCCCTGACATGGCATCAAAAAAACCCCCACCGTCATGTACAAAAACGTCTGTCAGACTTCTGATGAAAGTTGCCGCTATTGCCAGGGCCACAGGTACATCTATATTCAGGTGCCGGTGACGAATGCCTTTGAATGCAGAAATGAAAAACGGTGCAGCGCTGTAAAAAAATACAGGTAGGCTGAATAAAACATTGAGGTAACGAAATATGCTTTCGAGATATGGCTCGCTTGCCGCGCTGCTCGAAAAATATTCTGGGATACTCAACAACATGATGTTGCCAAAACAAAATCCTGCAACCCCAAGCCGGTAGATGAGTGACCGGTCTTTGCGTGGCTTTTTTTTCTTTTCGGAGTGATGGAGATTAATGAATGGCTCGTAGCCGATTTGGTCCAGCGTTTCCACTATTTTTCGAACCGTAGTTTCAGATTCGTTGAAGACAATTGAAATCTCTTTTTTCAGAAACTGTACGTCTGTCCGTACTACTCCCTTGCAAACGGCATGAAGATTTTCCAGCAGGTAAATACAGGAACTGCAATGAATTGCCGGAATGTAGAACCTGATGCGGGCTTGCCCGTTTTCTCTGAAACCGATTAATTCCTCACCTACTTTTTCATCATCAAGAAAATCATATTTTCCCGGCCTCGCAACGATTCTCTGGTTGATCCCGGCACTGGAATTCAGCTTATAATAATTGCAAAGGCCTGATTGATCCAACAGTTGGTAAACAGCGAGGCAACCATTGCAACAGAAATATTTTTCATCAAAATAAAGTGAATGATCCGGGCAGTCTTCGCCACAGTGGAAACAACATTCCCTGGTCTGAATCTCAACATCTGCATTCTGAAATAAAGGGGTTCCCATTTAGCCGGCAAACATAATAACTGAAATCCGGGGAACAAATGATGATTGTCAGTTTGGAAATTGAGATAGATCAGAAGAGGTAATGGTTAATTGATAATGGTTAATGGTTAATGGTTAATTGTTAATGGAGGAGGTGAGATCTTTAAATCCCAAATCTCCAATCCCAAATCTCCAATCTCTAATCCATAATCCATAATCTATAATCCATAATCCATAGTCTCTCCCTTCCTATTCCACCCAATCCGCGATAAACACATTCGTACTGTGCGTGCCGCCATTATTGCGATTGCTGCTGAAGAGAATCCTCTTGCCATCCGGGCTGAACATCGGGAATGCGTCAAAACCGTTATCACGGCTCACTTTTTCCAGGCCTTTGCCATTGATATCTGTGATGTACATATTGAATGGGAACCCTCTTGCATATTCACTATTGCTGCAAAAAATCACATGCTTGCCATCGGGCATAAAATTTGGTGCCCAGTTGGCCTTATCCAAAAAGGTGATCTGTTTGGCATCGCTGCCATCAGCATTTGCCACCCACACTTCCATTTGTGTCGGAGCTACCAGGCCTTTCGAAAGCAAGTCTTTGTAATCTTTGATCTCTGCCTGTGTTTTTGGACGGCTTGCTCTCCACAATATTTTTGTTCCGTCAGGACTAAACCATGCACCTCCATCATATCCCAGTGTATGAGTAACTTGTTTTACATTGCTGCCATCCAGATCCATAGTATAGAGATCGAGGTCACCATTGCGCATAGACGTAAATACAATCTTATCACCTTTGGGTGATATGGTAGCTTCCGCATCATATCCTGGGGTGTGGGTGAGTTGCTTTACAATCTTGCCTGAGGTATCTGCTTTGAAGATGTCAAAACTTTCGTAGATGGGCCATATATAGCGCTTCATCTTTTCCTTGTCCGGTACCGGTGGGCAATCTTTGGAACCCAAGTGGGTGCTGGCATACAGAATATGCCTGCCATCCGGATAAAAGTAGGCGCAGGTAGTACGGCCAGTTCCTGTGCTCACCAGTTTGGGATGAAAGGTCTCACCTGCTTCAGGAATTTTTCCCATCCATATCTGGTCGCAAAGGATGCCGTTTTTAGGATCGGTTCTTTGATATACTACATACTTCCCGTCAAAGCTGAAGTACGCTTCCGCATTGTCTCCTCCAAAGGTTAGTTGCCTGATATTTTTGAAATGATGTTCACCCGGGTAATGAATGGTAGTGTCTTCGATCACCTGCCTATCGTTCAGGATTGAAGATGCATTAAATAAAAATGGAAGAATCAATAGAAAAAGCGGAGCTATTACCTTAACCATAAGCGTTGGCCTTATTTTTTAGATTTAAAGACGACAAAGATAAAGTGAATCCTTCCTATGGAATGCTGCATGTTGTAAAGTTTATGTCATAAAAGCGGTTAATGCCTTAGGTTCTATAAATTTGCTTCATGCGTAGATTGTATGCCTTGTTTTTTCTCTGGCTTTCACTATTCATTGCATCGTGCAATGGGGATGATCATCCGAAGCAACCTGAAAGCAAATCAACAACAAATATTAGTGACCTTCAGAGAGCACTAAAGCAATATCCGGATTCTGCACTGCTGGTGCAGGAGTTGATACAGGCATATAGAAATGAGGGCAACTACGACAGTGCTATTAGCTTTACAAAGAGACAAACTAAAGCCGATACTTCTAATGCTTACCTGTGGAATATCCTGGCAACGCTTTATTATGAAAATGGAGATACTGTTCATACGATTGATGCTTTGCAACGTGCCATTGCCATTTATCCGGTACCGGAATATTATGTAGCTCTCGGGACAGTGTTTGCAGAGGTCAGGAACAAGCATGCTCTCACCATTGCAGATTTACTTCTGAACAGGCTCTCAGAAAAGAATTTTGACGATGCCTATTTTATCAAAGGCCTTTACTACAATTATTCCGCGGAACCTCAAAAGGCAATCCTGATGCTGGATAGTTGCCTGGCCATGAACTACACGTATATGTATGCTTACCGCGAAAAAGGGATTGCTCTTTATGATCTGAAAAAATACCGGGAAGCTATTAAAGTATTAAAGCGTGCAGTAACCCTGCAAAACAATTTTGACGAAGGTTATTTCTGGATGGGTAAAGTGTATGAAAAATTGGATATGAAAGACTCCGCTATTGTAGCCTACCAGAATGCTTTATTGTATGACAAGAATTTTGTTGAAGCGAAAAATGCACTGAACAATCTTACCAAAACACAATAATCTGATTTAATATGGCCATCATTGCACCATCATTGCTCACCGCCGATTTTCTGCACCTGGAACGCGACTGCCGTATGCTTGACGAAAGCCTGGCCGATTATTTTCATCTTGATGTAATGGATGGACGCTTTGTGCCAAACATTAGTTTTGGGATGTCTGTAATCAGGCAGATGAGAAGCACTACCAGGAAGTTCTTTGATGTACACCTGATGATTTTGGAACCGGAGAAATATGCCGAAGAATTCAGGGACGCGGGAGCGGATGGGCTTACGGTTCATTATGAAGCATGCGTTCATCTGCATCGCAATATTCAGCAGATCCACGACCTCGGCATGAAAGCTGGAGTTGCGATCAACCCGCACACACCTGTTCATTTACTGCAGGACATCATTAGTGATATTGACCTGGTTTGCCTGATGAGCGTCAACCCCGGTTTTGGTGCTCAGAAATTCATTCCACACTCTATCGAAAAAATCAGGCAGTTAAAGCAATTGATAGTAGAAAGTAAATCCCATGCTAAGATAGAAGTAGATGGAGGTGTTTCCACTGCAAATGCGGCACAGATTCTTTCCGCAGGTGCTGATGTGCTGGTGGCAGGTAATGCTGTATTCTCTTCTAAAGACCCAAAGGAAACGATTCGCATTTTGAAAAATTCGGATGCCGTTAGCTGAGCAGGTGGGTAAAAGAAATATTAAAAAATAAATATTCAGGCTGTTCATAAGCAATGGTGGACAAGTTTTGCTTTCGCTATTGTGTTCAATCTTGTAATTTTGCGCACAATTTTGGTAATAAAAATTTAATAATATGAAAGATCTATTTGACCGGATGCGACAGGATCAGGGTCCTATCGGAAACCACCTTGACAGAGCGCACGGGTATTTTACATTTCCCAAATTGGAAGGCGAATTAGGCAGCAGGATGTTTTTCAGGGGTAAGGAAAGAATTGTTTGGAGTCTGAATAATTACCTGGGCCTGGTAAATCACCCGGAAGCAAGGAAGGTGGATGCAGAAGCAGCGGCCAAATACGGAATGGGCAACCCAATGGGTAGCCGTATGATGAGTGGAAATACTGAGCAACATGAGCAATTGGAGAGAATCATTGCTCCTTTCGTGAAAAGAGAAGATGCGTTGCTCCTGAATTTTGGATACCAGGGTATCATGAGTTGTATTGACGCTTTGGTAACCCGTCACGATGTTATCGTTTACGATGCAGAGGCTCATGCCTGCCTCGTGGATGGTATCAGAATGCACCTGGGATATAGCTACACTTACAAGCATAATAACATCGAGGATTGTGAAAAACAATTGCAGCGTGCAGAGAAGATGGCCGCAAAAACAGGAGGTGGCATACTTGTAATCACAGAAGGTGTGTATGGTATGAGTGGCAGCCAGGGCAAGCTGAAAGAAATCACTGACCTGAAATCAAAATACAAGTTCCGGTTGCTGATTGATGATGCGCATGGTTTTGGATGCATGGGGCCTACCGGTGCCGGTGCAGATGAAGCACAAGGATGCCAGGACAAAGTGGATCTTTACTTCAGCACTTTTGTAAAAAGTATGGGAAGCATCGGAGCATTTATCGCAGGACCAAAAGATGTCATTACTTACCTCAGGTACAATGTTCGCTCACAGATTTTTGCAAAGAGCCTTCCGTTGATTGTGGTAGAAGGAATGATCAAGAGGATGGAAATGTTGAAGACAATGCCTGAATTGAGAGAAAAATTGTGGCATAATGTAAATCGCTTGCAAAACGGGCTTCGTGAACGCGGGTTTGACATTGGAAAAACAAACAGCCCCGTTACTCCGGTATATCTGAAAGGCGGATTACCCGAAGCTACCGGAATGGTGATGGACATTCGTGAGAATTATAATATCTTCTGTTCTGTAGTGGTATATCCTGTGATCCCGAAAGGACAGATCATTTACCGCCTGATACCCACTGCAGTTCATACAGATGAGGATACTGATATTACATTAAATGCATTTGAGGAAGCCAAACATAAACTGGATGCCGGCATTTATAAAGCCGATGATATTCCGGATATGGCTGAGGCAGGTGCGGGAGTAGGAGAGAATTGATAAAAAAGAAACCGGGCTTCTGGAAAGAGGCCCGGGTCTAAAAAATCTTAACCATTAAATCTTAAAAATGAGAATCTACCTTACAGAGGCTGTAGGGTAGTGAAAAGTTGCACAGCCACTTTTTTGTTAGGATATCATTAACCTTAAGCAATAGTATTCATTGATCCACGATAGGCATCGTGGTTTTCTTTTTTTGGGGGGAGGATGCTTGGTTTGAACTTTCAGTTTTGAACTATTGAAAACTTAGTAATGTTTAATCAAACCCAAGTTTAGGTTGTGCAGGTCTTGTCTCAACTAACGATGTAATGAAAAAAGCTCCACGAATCTGGAGCTTTTTTATATGAGTTGTAGAAATTAAATACCTAATTAATGTTCTCCTGAACCCTGCCTCCACAAATAAACCTCTTTTGGTAGTACTCTTCGTCAAGGTTACTGATTGTTACTCCCTCTCTGGCAGAGGCATGAAGAAAATATCCATTCTCTAAATATAACCCTACATGGGAAACGTATCCTTTAGTATTAAAGAACACGAGATCACCTTCTTTAAGGTCTTCTTTATTGATATGTTCGGAGGCCTTGTACTGCTCCTTTGCGGTGCGCGGCATAGCCAGCCCATATACGGCACTCAGTAATCCACCCGTGAGGGCACTGCAGTCAATACCTTTCTTGGTAGTACCTCCATAGCGATACCGGGTTCCAAACCAATCATCGATATATCCCAACAAAGCCAGATTCTTTAAGGACTCAACATTCACATTCAGCATCATGGCATATTTGTATTGCAGTCCTGAAAGTGATTCAATGATATCTTTAGTTTCTTTGAGAAGAGATTTCTTATGAACAACCGGTGAGGGCTTTTTTGTTTTGGGTTGTACCCAGGGAGTACTGATCATGCCGTCAGCGGTGAAAATACCATTTGTATTATCGGTATTTATCTTTGCAATTACCAAAGGCTGCCCCAATAGGGGTTGCGTTGCAGAAAGCAGCAGAAGGCCACAACATATCAAAAATAGTTTCTTCATATTTTTATAGGATTGCAAAAAATAAATCAGGGAAAATTTCTCCATATTTCTCTGATTCTTTTATTGCCAAACGAAAAAAGTATCTGCTTTATTTTCGCCGATTCAGACGAAGTTAGGTTTCGGCCTTCTAAAAAACAAAAAAAAAATGTGAGTTTTAAGATTGTTTAAACAGGATGCAGAAGGAATAAAATAGCCACCCTACACTACGTTTTAAGTTTCAAACACGTTACATATCCAAATTAAAAATTAATAAAAAACCGGGTTGAGCAGGTGATTTGCAGATTCCCGGATTTTCCCGGCATTCGGCATTACCTTCGGCAGATTATGCCTTTGAAAAGAAACTGGATACTGGCGGCATTGATGCTCACCATGATGCTTGCTGCAATGGATACAACCATTGTATCTACTGCTATACCGCAGATTGTGTCAGACCTTGGTGGTTTTTCCAAATTCTCCTGGGTATTTTCCATTTACTTGCTGGCACAAACTGTTACAATACCTGTTTATGGAAAACTCGCAGACATCTTTGGCCGTAAGGTGATTCTTATTATTGGTATTTGTATTTTCTTGTTGGGGTCAGTTGCTTCTGCATTTTCCTGGGATATATTCAGCCTGATTGCGTTTCGCGGTGTACAGGGTCTCGGAGCAGGTTCTATTATGGCGACGGTCAATACTATTGCCGGAGATATTTATTCCGTTGAAGAGCGGGCCAAAATACAGGGGTGGTTGTCCAGCATTTGGGGCATTAGCGCTATTGCAGGTCCTGCATTGGGCGGTGCTCTTGCTGCCTACGTAAGCTGGCGATGGATTTTCCTGGTCAATATTCCGGTCGGTATTATCGCCATACTTTTTCTCGTGATCTTCTTCAGGGAGGAAGTCAAATCGAGAAAAGCCCGGATAGATTATGCAGGGTCTGCATTGATCTTAATTACTCTTGGCCTGCTGATCGTTTACCTTTTGGAATCCGGCCAGAGTTGGGAATGGCTCTCCGTTCCTGGAGTTGTTATTCCCATTGTGATGATACTATTGGTACTGCTGATCGTGAAGGTGGAGCGTAAGGCAGAGAATGCTGTCATGCCTTCATGGCTATGGAAAAACAGAACATTTGCTTTTACCAGTCTTGCTATGGCCGGAATGGGCATCATCATGATGGGACCCGAGACGTTCCTGCCGACTTTCACCCAGGCTTCACTTGGTTTGGGTATCATTGCTTCAGGTTTTGTACTGGCCACCATGAGTATTGGATGGCCCTTAGCATCAGGTCTCTCTGGGAAGATCTATTTGAAGATCGGATTCAGGGATACCTCGCTTATTGGTATTTCTGTCATCACTATTGCGTGTGCCGCATTCCTGTTGATGCCCTGGCCACAACCTATATGGTTGGTAATAGTCGACCAGGTAGTGTTAGGGGCCGGGTTTGGATTATTATCTACGCCATCGCTGGTAGGTGTTCAGTCAATGGTAGAGTGGGAAAGGAGAGGAGTCGTTACAGGTGCCATCATTTTCGCACGCAACCTGGGGCAGAGCCTGGGAGCAGCCATTTTTGGAGCCATCTTTAATAATTCTTTTGCACAACAGGTAGGCCGCAGTCATGAGAAAATATCTAAAGATATCAATGATGTTCTGGATACTTTGAAATTGCCGGATCTGCCCGGTAATACCAGGCGTTTCCTGGAGCAGGCCATCAGTACTTCTACTCAGCACATTTATTTTGGCCTTACCATTTTCGCGATTCTTACCCTTTTATGTATTTATATAGTCCCGAAAAGCAGGGAGAAATTGTAGAATGTGATAGGCGCAGCCCATCCGATTGCTATCGGATCCGGTAGCAATCGGATGGGAATGTACCCAATGTGAATCAGGCTTATTATAATGAATAAGAATTTGCTAATACTGCCCGGTGCTGAGTAACACAAGTGTACATGCGTTTTCTGTATGAATACCCTTTTCATTTGCCATCACAGCAAACTCCGGATTTTCCGCACCCGGGTTGAATATGATTCGTTTCGGATGCTGCGAAATAATGTAATTGTAGTAAGGCTTCTGATTATCGGGATTCAAGTAGAGCGTAACGGTATCCAGGTTACCAATATCCGGTTTGTCTTTTATAATCTTTACATCTTCAACACTACCTTCCCTTCTGCCAATAGCAATGACTTCGTGATCGTGTGATCGCAAGTTGCGTATGGCTAAGTTACTATAGCGTTCCGGGTTTTCACTCGCTCCCAATACCAGTGTTTTCTTTTTGGGGTTCATATTCTAAAAATTTTGAACGAAGTTCAGGCGTGGGAACCATGCACTGTTCTCTCTTTCCAAACCATTGGTACCGGTATTTTGCCACAAGGTCATAAATTCCATCTCTTATGAAAGGAGGAATGATGATGAATACATACAAGAGAGGCCAACCACCACTCAGTCGCCTGCAAATCCTGAGCGCTGCACCTGAACGTTTATACACTTTTCCTTTTTCTAAATAGACAATGGTTTTCATTTGTTCGGCGACTTTGTATGCTGACAAAAGTTTTTCACCTGCCCTGCTTTGTAATGAGGCAAATTGAAAATAATTATTGCTGTCTCTCTTTATGATGAAATTGACAAAGCCATTGCAAAGGTTACAGACACCATCAAAGAGAATCACGCCATTGTCATTCATCCCGCAAAATTACAACTTGATTACTGTGTTCTTTCCGTTCGTAAAAGCCTACTTAAAGATTATTTAAACCACTTTTCATCCTTTAATTAAAAGAACATTATTTGGTAAATTTGCTGTTCAAAATTTTTGAATCAATAATAGTTGTATCAGTAGTTTTCATGCTCATAGGCATGATCGTTCAGGCACGCCTGAAGAGTAAATTTTCTGCCTACTCAAAAGTGCCAACCAGCAGCGGGCTCAGTGGTATGGAAGTAGCTGAGAAAATGCTTCACGATAACGGCATCTATGATGTGAAGGTCGTATCAGTTCAGGGTTTTCTCAGTGATCATTATAATCCGGCGAATAAAACCGTAAACCTAAGCCCGGAAGTGTATGAAGGCAGAAATGTTTCTGCAGCAGCCGTTGCGGCACATGAGTGCGGCCATGCTGTTCAACATGCTACTGCTTATTCTATGCTGAAATTGCGCAGTGCGCTTGTGCCGGTTGTTTCTATTAGTTCCAATTTGGCTCAATGGGTTATCCTGATTGGACTTGGATTATTCACGGTTGGCGGAGGAAATAGCACTGTGTTACTTATCGGCATTATTCTGTTTGCCACCAGCACATTGTTTTCTGTGATCACGCTTCCTGTTGAGTTTGATGCTTCTAATCGTGCACTCAAATGGTTGGATAATGCACAGATCACATTGCCGCAGGAACATGAGAAAGCAAAAGATGCACTCAAGTGGGCTGCGTTGACTTATGTAGTTGCAGCATTGGCTTCTATTGCTATGCTGATTCAGTACATCATGATCTATAATGACAGGAGGTAAGCAAGGCATTCCCTACTTTTGCTTCGCAAAAATTTTCTCTTGAATTATTCTGAGACGATAGAATATCTCTATCATTCACTTCCCATGTTTAGCAGGACAGGCCCGAAGAATTTTAAGCCTGATCTGAAAAAAACGCTGGATATCTGTGAGTGGCTTGGCAATCCTGAAAAGAAATTCAAGTCGATTCACATTGCAGGTACCAATGGAAAAGGATCTGTAAGCAATATGCTGGCAGCCATTTTTCAGGAGCATGGATACAAGACAGGATTATATACCTCACCACACCTTCGTGATTTCAGGGAGCGCATCCGTGTCAACGGAAAAATGATTTCCAAAAAATCAGTGGTAGATTTTGTAAAGCGAACGAAAGAAATGGCGGAAGCGTTGAAACCTTCCTTTTTCGAACTGACATTCGGTATGGCAATGGATTATTTTGCTGCTCAGGAGGTGGATATAGCGGTTGTTGAAACAGGGTTAGGCGGCAGATTGGACAGCACCAATGTAATAGTGCCTGAGTTGTCTGTCATTACCAATATCGGGATGGATCATACCGATGTGCTTGGAGATACATTAGCTAAAATTGCTTTTGAGAAAGCAGGCATCATCAAAAACAAAGTGCCTGTAGTGATAGGCGAATATCTTCCCGAAACAAAACCCGTTTTTGTGAAGAAAGCTGCGGAACAACAAACTCCTGTATATTTTGCACAGGAAGATTTTAAAGTGATATCAACCCAGGGAAAAAATTACCTGCAGGTACTCCATAAAAAATCAGGCAGGCATTCCCGTTATACACTCGATCTGAAAGGCAGTTACCAGGAAAAGAACCTGGCTACAGTTCTCCAGTCTGTAAGGTTACTTCAGCAGGATTATTACCACCTTGATGAAGACAAAGTCAGGAAGGCACTCTCGCATGTGATGAAGTCCACAGGGCTTCAGGGACGCTGGCAGATCGTACATCGGAAGCCATTGATAGTTTTGGATGTGGCACACAATGCCGATGGAATCAAATATTTAGTTCAACAGGTTCATGAGATGTCTCACCGCAAATTGCATATTGTAACCGGAATGGTGAAGGATAAGGATATTTCAACAGTCCTTTCATTGTTCCCTAAGAGTGCATTCTATTATTTTACCAATGCACACATTGCGCGAGCCATGCCTGCAAAGGATTTCAGGGCACTTGCAGAAACATACTCCTTGAAAGGGAAAGCCTACGATGACGTCAATGAAGCAATATCCATTGCAATCCGGAATGCTGGCCCCGATGACATAATCCTCGTGTGTGGAAGCGTGTTTGTAGTAGGAGAAGCAGATGTCAGAAAAATAAAATTACAATTCAGTACGAGCTCGTGATGATTCTAACTGACCTACAGTAGTTTCAACTCCTTCAATGCATAATAAGCACAATTGGCATGAAGAGACTGGATGATCTTATTCTCTTCCAGCATTTGCTTCAATTCAGCGATGGAAATTTTTTCGACATCGAGAAATTCGTGTTCATCCAATTTTTGTTTTCCTTTTGGAATACCACCTGTAGCCAGGAAGAAATAAGTGAAGTTATTCAATACGCCGGGGTTGGCTGCGATCTTTCCTAAGGGAATGATCTTGTCAAACTCATGAGCGATCTCTTCCTGTAGTTCACGCCGGATGGCTTGTTCAGGCGTTTCACCTTTGTCAACAAAACCTCCGGGTAGTTCTATGCAGACTTCTCCAATCGGATGCCGGTATTGCCTTGTAACAAGTACTTCGTTGTTTGTGGTAATACAAACTGCACATACGGAAGTTGGTAGTTCCACTACATAATACGATGGAACGATCTTTCCATCTTCCGTTTCACACCTGTCTTTCCTGCTGGTGAAGTACGGATAATTCGTAAGATATTCCGTTTCTAAAACTTTCCATTTCATGTTCATAGCTACCAATTATTTCTGTTTCTGAGTTGCATAATGTGTGCCACATGATGTTTGCCATGCCACACATATACTTTAAGTACTTCCCAGATTGAATAGTTCATTTTCTGTTCCGGATGGTAAAAGGTCTTCTTCCATTCACTATCTGACAGGTTTTTCAATATTGCATACCATCTCTCATGAAGTGCATGAAGTAAGGTGAGCGAAATGTTGATAGGCAAATCAGAATCCGGCAATGCTGCCCAACCATCCTGGTCATAAGGTTTGATAGCAGGATTCTCTTCAGTCAGTGCCAGTTTGCATCTCGTGTATGCATTCATGTGACTATCTGCTACATGGTGCACTAATTGATTTACGGTCCATCCACCTGGCCTGTAACATGTTTGTAATTGATGTTCATCCAAGTTGAGTACCGTCATTTCGAGTGCGGAAGGCAATACTTTGATCTCTATGAGAAGTTGATCCCTGAGTAATTCATCGAATGGCGCTTTCGCAAAATCCTGATCTGTAAAAGTGCCGATCGGATACTTCAAAGATGAATCATCCTTCATATTAATGATGTACTATTTCAAGTAGCTCTACGGTAAAAACCAGTGCTGCACCACCCGGTATCGCGCCACCGGCGCCTCTGTCGCCGTAAGCAAGGTTGGATGGGATATATAATTCCCATTTGCTTCCTACCGGCATCAGTTCAAGCGCTTCCGTCCAGCCCTTGATCACACCACCTACAGGAATTTCTAATGGCTCACCTCTCTTGTAGCTGTTGTCGAATTCTTTACCATCGATGAGTGTTCCTGAATAGTGTGCTTTAACGGTGTCAGTTGATTTTGGAATCGGGCCATTGCCACGGGTTATGATCTTGTATTGCAATCCGGATGGAAGTATAGTAACGCCTGGTAGTTTGGCAGTGGAGTCGAGGAAAGCCTTGCTCTCTGCTTTGGTTTTATCCAATTTGCGTTTCATGAAATCCTGGAGTTTACTTTGTAATGTCATATTGCATTGTTCTAAGTTCATTACTAATGGTGAGTCATTATATACATCCTGGTAGGCTTTCTTGAGTACATCCAGGTTGATGCTGTCCATTCCCTGGTTTTTGTAATAAGTCGCTACCTGTACGCCAATCGCATAACTCAGGCTGTCTGTTTCGCTGGATACAAGAGGTTTTGGAGGCAATGATGGTGTAGCCGGTTCCTTCTTTTTTTGTAATGTGGATTTCGATGCTGTACATGAAACGATAAATAAAGCCAGTAAAAAAACTGTGGTTTTTCGGAGATTGGAAAGAGCCATGATAGTGGTTTTAATTTTGAGATTCGCAAATATAGGGGTTCAGCAGGAAGTATGGTTCAAGTGTTCACTGATTCAATTCCAAAATATTCCAGAAAACTTTTTAGATGTTTAAAATGCTTTTCGGGGAATTATTCTTCTCTTAAATCTTTTCCTGTCATTTGGATGAATACATCTTCGAGGTTAGCTGCCTTTGTAGCTTTTGGTCGTTGAAATCCTGTGGCTACAAGGTCATCAATCAACTGTCCCGGACTGGCCTGAGCTATGATCTTACCTTCATCGATAATGGCTACCCTGTCGCAGAGATATTCAGCTTCATCCATGTAATGCGTTGTGATGATCACTGTGGTTCCCTTGTCGCGGATCGTTCTGATCAGTTCCCACAAATTGCGCCTTGCCTGCGGATCAAGGCCGGTAGTCGGTTCGTCAAGGAAGATGATCTTTGGGTTATTGATCAATGTAGTCGCTATGGAAAATCGTTGTTTTTGTCCGCCACTCAGATCCTTGAATTTGCTTTTTGCTTTCTCCACAAGGTTGACCATTTGCAGGAGAGACGTTACATCAGTGGGCACATTATACAGGCCGCTAAAGAGATCTACTAATTCTCTCAGGTTGAGTCCCGGATAAAAACCTGAAGTCTGCAATTGTACGCCAATGATCTTCTTGATCTTTTCCGGTTCTTTGTCGAGGTTGAATGAAGCGATGGTAACTTCTCCTGAGGTTTTCTGGCGCAGGGTTTCCATGATTTCGAGGGTAGTGGATTTTCCCGCTCCGTTAGGCCCGAGCAATCCAAATATTTCACCTTCGAAAACTTCGAATGAAATTCCTTTTACCGCTTCGAAATTGCCATACTTCTTTTTCAGGTCTATTACACTGATGATGGGTGTCATGTTGCAAATTTAATGCTCATCGATGGCAAGGCAGGATTCCAATTCGTCCATCATGGTGGCGCTGCCGATGAAGAATGGAGTTCGTTCATGCAATTTAGTCGGGACCTTTTCGAGGATTCTTACTTTTCCATCTGTAGCTCTGCCCCCCGCCTTCTCTATGATATAAGCGAAAGGATTGCATTCGTAGAGTAATCTCAATTTACCTTCGGGCCTGCCCGTAGTACCGGGATATATGAAAATGCCGCCTTTGATCAGGTTTCGATGTACATCACTCACCATACTGCCAATATATCTTTGCGTGTATGGGCCACCGTTAGACTTATTTTTAGTCTG
Source organism: uncultured Ginsengibacter sp. (assembly GCA_964526985.1). Lineage (GTDB taxonomy): Bacteria > Bacteroidota > Bacteroidia > Chitinophagales > Chitinophagaceae > Ginsengibacter. The sequence goes on from CAZGNJ010000011.1 coordinate 33,910, forward strand.
GCAAATCTCTACATACTTTTTTACACCATCAGAAAAACCGAAGAAGTTGCCATGATTGATTGAATAAATTTTTCCTGATTCCGGGCAACGAATTGTAGGATGGCTCAGGCAAAACTCACCAATAGATGGGTCTAATGTAAATCCATTCACCCCACGTTTGGTGGCATATACCAATATCGTACTGCTACCATAGATCACATATCCGGCGGCTACGATACGGTTGCCGGGTTGTAAAAAATCTGAAATGGTTACAGGAGTGCCTTTGTCCGTTACTCTGCGATAAATACTGAAGATGGTTCCGATTGATACATTTACATCTATGTTGCTGCTGCCATCTAATGGATCGAACATGCAGATGTATTTCGACTGCATACTGATCTCGTCTTCAAAGACTACGAAATCATCCAGTTCTTCGCTGGCAATGCCTGCGCAACTGATCCCGTGTTTCAATACACCTACCATTTGATCATTGGCAAACTCATCCATTTTTTTCACCTCTTCACCCTGCACATTCATCTGCCCGGTATCGCCTAAAATATCCACCAGCCCGGCTTTATTTACTTCTACATTGATGCGCTTGGCTGCCAGCCCTATGTCGCGCAATAATCCGGCTAACTCACCGGTTGCCTGTGGAAATGCACGCATTTCACGGATGGTAAATTCGTCTAAGGTCAATACCTGCCTGTTGATAAGAGCCATAAAGTAGTATTTGGTGTGGTGCAAAAATAGTCTTTAGGATATTTTCGGAGGCACTTCCTTTTTTTGAATTCTTAAACTTCCAGGAAGATATTTCCGGGAAAGCAAGTTGGGATTCAAGAAAAGCTGTTCTCTGTTGGTTATCAGGGAAACCGGCAACCATTCTTGTTCTTGTTTTAAATGAATGGCTGTGTTTATTGATGTAAGGACCGGTATTCGTAGTCTTCATGAAATAAATTAAATTTGTTGAAAATGATTTCTATGGTTTTAGTACTGAAAAAGGGAGCAACCAAAAAGGAAATTGAATCGATCAATCAAAAGCTTGTTCGCTCGCAGAAAAGAAAACTATTTGATGCTAAGAAGCATTGTGGTGTGATTGAGATAAAAGAGGACGCATTATCCATCCAAAAACGTATGCGTGATGAATGGAGCTAGTTTGTTTTTGGATACTAATATTATTCTTTATTTGCTGTCAGGAGATACAACATTAGCGGCAATGCTTTAAAGCAAGAATGTATATCTTTCATTCATTTCGGAAATGGAATTATTAAGTTTTAAGAAGCTGAGCGCTAAGGAATAGAATAGAATTTAACTTTTCCTGGCAGATGCCATAATCGTGGATATGTCATTTGTCATCAAACAAAAAGCAATTCAGATAAGGAAGTCATCCAGCCTGAAACTACCGGATTGTATAATAGCAGCATCTTCCCAATATTTGGAAATTCCATTATTGTCTGCAGACAACGGATTCAGAAATGTGGAGTCTCTTGACTATTTACATTATGAAAGGTAACTCTTCATTGTATAAAGCGCTAAGTTTTTCCTTAATCATAATTTCAGGTATCTTCTTAGAATAGTCTAAGGCAAAAGACATAGAAAAACCTTCCGTATTCAAGTCAACTTAAGAGTGTGTTTTTTCTTGATTTAAGGGATGGTTCCCTAAGTTGAACGAAGTTTCCAAAGACAATGAATCTGGGTTTGTGGGTTAGCTGGAAGAAGTTTCCTTTTGATAATTGTTACTGAGATTTTAATGGATGGAAAACGGAATCCGAACTTGAAAACAGTGTTTGTTTGTTTTGCATAGCTTCGTAGTTAGAAAGGGCTTTCAAAGTTTCGCTACAATGTCAAATTCCATTTATGCAGGTAAATAAATTCGGAGGCGCCAGCATCAGTACCGTAGAAAGGGTCAGAAATCTCCCTTCCATCATTGGTTCAATGAAAGAAGGAAAAAAGATACTAGTGATATCAGCGCTTGGCAAAACGACCAATGCGTTGGAGAAAATAGTATCTCTCTATTATTCCGGCAAGAAAGACGAATCGCTTAGAGAGGTTGCTATGCTTAGAGAAGCACATCTCTCCATGGCTGCTTCTTTACTATCCGGTACTACGCTGCAGAGTGGTAGTTCAGCACTTACAACACTCTTTCGTCAATTGGAAGAGTCACTTGATCTGAACAAGGATGCCGGTTATAATTGCTACTACGACCAGGTAGTTTGTTTTGGAGAATTGCTATCCGGTACGATTGTGAGTTATTATCTGAATGAAAAGGGAATTGCAAATGAGTGGATCGATGCACGCAGTGTGATCAGGACGAATGAGAACTTCAGGGAAGCGGGAATCTTGTGGGATGTGGTGCGCGCTGCAATGAAAGATGTGATAATGGCAGCATTGAAGCGATCATCAATGATCATCACACAAGGATTTATAGGTAGTACCCTTGCAGGTAAATCGACAACATTGGGTCGTGAAGGAAGTGATTTTACAGCAGCAGTGTTTGCCAATTTATTGCATGCAGAAAGTGTAACGATCTGGAAAGATGTGGATGGAGTGATGAATGCCGATCCAAAATTGTATCCGGAAGCAGTGGTGATAGCTCATCTCGATTATAAGGAGGTAATTGAAATGTCTTACTATGGTGCACAGGTCATACATCCCAAAACCATCAAGCCGCTTCAGAATGAGAACATCCCTTTGTACGCGCGAAGTTTTCTTAACCCGGCTCTTGCAGGTACCGTAATTGACAACCGGAAGTCAATGGATCTGCCACCCATGATCGTATATAAATTCAACCAGGTATTGCTTTCTTTCCAGACTAAGGATTTTTCATTTATGGAAGGGAAGCCTGCAAGAAAACTCAGTGAGTTATTGGCCAAAGCATTGGTAAAAGCAAACCTCACCCAAAATACTGCTATCTCATTACTGGTATGCATAGACGATATTATAGAAAAGAAAGAATTTATTCTGGATCATACACATGAATTTGATACTACTTCCACTCCCGGGCTTACCTTGCTCACCATTCGTCATCACACGCCGGAGATCATACTGGAACTTACGCAAGGTAAGCAGGTGATCCTGGAACAAAGGACAGAAGAGACGGTGCAGATACTGTATCTCCAATAGCAGGAAGAAACTTTAATCCAAGAGCAATCACATCCGCTCCGGTACATTGATACCAAGTAATTTTAAACTATTCTTGATAACGTTGGCTGTCATCATTGACAGCGCTAACCGGAATGCTTTCTTATCCTCACTTTCAGCCTGCAATACGGAGTGCTCTGCATAAAAACTGTTGAATAATTTTGCAACATTAAATGCATAGTTTGCTATGATGGAAGGATTCATTTCCCTGGCGCTTTCATCCAGGACGCTTCCATAATTTTCAAGCAGGAGTATCATTTCCTTTTCAAGCTTGAAAAGATTTTCTGCTGATCCTGTGAACCTGAATTTTTTCTCATCTATGTTTGCCTTTCTCAAAATGGATTTGATCCTCGCATAAGTGTATTGTACAAATGGCCCCGTGTATCCATGAAAATCGATACTCTCTTCAGGGTTGAATACCATACGCTTTTTAGGATCTACCCGCAACAAATAAAATTTCATCGCTCCCTGTCCCAATGTGTCGTACAATGCAGCTAATTCTTCTTCTGAAGAGCCTTCCACTTTTCCCAAAGCTGCTGTGTGTGCTGCCGCTGTGCCGGCCATTTCATCGATGATATCATCAGCGTCCACCACAGTGCCTTCGCGGCTTTTCATCTTACCCGTGGTGAGTTCCACCATACCATAGCTGAGGTGATAGATATCATCAGCAAACTGAAATCCGAGTTTGTGGCAGATCGCTTTCAACACCTTCATGTGATACAATTGTTCATCACCGATCACATACATACTTTTCTTCAGCGAATATTCCTCAAATTTTTGAATCGCCAAACCGATGTCCTGAGTGATGTAAACTGAAGTACCATCGCCACGAAGCAACAATTTTTCGTCCAGGTTCGCATCCTGCAAATCGATCCAGACACTGTTGTCTTCTTTCTTAAAAAGGATTTTCTTGTCTAATCCTTCCTGTACATATTCTTTCCCTAACAGATACGTGTTACTCTCGTAATAGACCTTGTCGAATTCTATGCCTATACGATTATAGGTCTTGTCGAATCCTTCATACACCCAACCATTCATGGTTGACCAGAGTGCACGCACTTTCTCATCGCCCTGCTCCCATTGCAGCAGCATTTCCTGGGACTGCTTCATGATGGGCGCTTCTTTCTCTGCTACCTTCTTGTCCATACCGGTAGCGACTAAATCCGCTATTTGTTGTTGATATACGTCATTGAATTTTACATAGTAATCACCGACAAGGTGGTCGCCTTTGATGCCGGTGCTTTGCGGTGTTGCGCCATCAGCAAATAATTGCCAGGCGATCATGCTCTTGCAGATATGAATACCACGATCGTTAATGATCGAACTTTTCACCACTTTGTATCCGTTAGCCTCCAATATTTCGCTCATACTCCAGCCGAGAAAAATATTTCTGAGGTGGCCGAGGTGCAGTGGTTTGTTGGTGTTGGGAGAAGCATATTCCACCATCACAGTTTCTCCGTTTGGCGCCTTTTTCCCATAGGTTGTGTCGTTGAAATTTTCTGCCAGGAATTTCCCCAAAATACTATCAGCAAGTTCCAGGTTCAGAAATCCTTTGATCACATTGAATCCTTTGAATGATTCGGGATAAAGTTCAAGTACCTTCTTACCCAATTCAGTTCCCAGTTCTTCAGGTTTCTTACGAAGTTTTTTCAGCAAGGGAAAAAATACAATAGTATAATCACCCGTGAATTCAGGTTTGGTCGCCGTTACCTGGAAGTCTGTGGCTTCAAAGGGTTGAGCGTATAATTGTTGCAGGCTTTCTAAGGCAGCCGCATGTAAAAATGATTGAAAAGACATAAGTTGAAACGGCAAAAATAATATCTATTAATGAATGCGATCACCACGTACTTCTGATGAAGCCATCACTTCTTTTTCGTAAGCAAGCCATTCGGCCCATCGCTCCCGCACTTTTGTTTTGGGAAGATATTCTTCTGCAAGGGTGATGAAGAGTGTATAGTGCCCTGCTTCGCTTTCCATAAACATGCGGTAAAATTTTCGCAGGTATTCGTCATTGAGCCCTTCACTCAGCCTCTTGAATCGCTCACAACTTCTTGCTTCTATCAATGCCATTGTCAGCAATTGATCAAGAAATCTCTCTTCAGGGCTGCCCCCCTTCTTTTGAAATTCCAGGAGTTTATTGACGTACATATCTTTTCGTTGTTTGCCAAGCGTCAATTTTCTTTTCCTGATCTCTTTGATCACCATTCTGAAATGCCCCCATTCTTCTGTAACGATTGGAGAGAGTTCATTGACTAATTTTTCCTTGTCATTATGTTTTTGAATGAGGGAAATGCAGGTGGTGGCTGCTTTCTGCTCGCACCAGGCATGGTCAGTCAGGATTTCTTCTATCGAAATGGCAGCGAGATCAACCCAACGTGGGTCAGTTACCAGCCTGAGTCCTAAAATATTTTTGGTATCCTGAGATAAATTTTCCATAGTGGCAAAGGTATTTTAAATGATGAATGATGGAAGTTGAAAGTTGAATGTTGAAAGTTGAAGGTTGAAAGTTGAAACCTTGAACCTTGAACCTGAAACCTGAAACCTGAAACCTGAAACCTGAAACCTGAAACCTGAAACCTGAAACAACCTTGAACTTTGAACCTTAAACCTTAAACCTGTGTATTCTGAATAACTGTAACAATTAAAAAAAGCCCGCCGGGTGACGAGCTTTTGTTGTGTTTCTTCGGTAATGATTATTGAATAGAAATTTCTTTGGGCGAAATCTTCACTTCTTCCTTCTTGGGAAGGGCCAATTTCAACAATCCGTTTTCGTAAGAAGCTGCGATGGCTTCGCGATCGATTTCTTCATTCAATGTAAAGGAGCGGCTGAATGAACGAAGTGTAAATTCATTTTTTACAATTCTTGTTTTCTCATCTGCTTTTTCTTCCTTTTGTTCATAGGAAACAGTAAGGATGTCTTTGTCAAGAGCGATTTTAAAATCCTCTTTCTTTCTTCCAGGCACCATCAGCACCAATTCAAAATTGTTTTCATTTTCTGAAATGTTTACCGGAGGAAAGAAGCGGCTGCCTGTGTTTGCATCGTTGAAGATTTCGTTGACTAAGCTTCCAAGAGTTTTGAAACCCTGATCATTAAATTGTATCCGTGTCATAGTTTTTGTTTTTAGTTTGTTTGGATGGTGTCGTTCAAATTCGATACCAACCCAAAATATCATTCACCTAAGCGACTGTTTGTCCGTTGTATTGTAATTTTTATGACATAATTTCATTTTGAGAGTTAAAAGGCTGACTTATTGAATCGATAAGAATTGTAATTTTGCCCTTCAAAAATTTCTAACTATGTATCCAGAACAATTAGTGCTTCCTATGAAAGAGGAATTGACTGAAAGCGGCTTTGAAGATCTTACAACGCCGGCGGCAGTGGAAGATGCTTTGAAAAAAGAAGGCTCTACACTCGCTGTAATCAATTCAGTATGCGGATGCTCTGCAGGTGCTGCTCGCCCGGGAGTATTGACAGCGCTTCATCTTTCAGAAAAACAACCTGATCATAAGGTAACAGTGTTCGCGGGATTTGATTATGATGCTACCAGCAAAATGAGAGAATACCTGCTGCCTTATCCACCTTCGTCTCCATCGATTGCATTATTCAAAGATGGCAAACTGGTTCATTTTCTTGAAAGGCATAACATTGAAGGAAACAATGCCCAGATGATTGCCAACAACCTTATTGCCGCATTTGATGAGTATTGCTAAGTCAAAAATCTTTCAAAACAAAAACCTTGCTGTAAGCAGCGGGGTTTTTGTTTTTTTAATCGTCCTATTTATCCACTTATTCCAATCTTAAAACCAAGACTACATGTACCCTAATCTATATTATGCCCTCAACGATTGGTTTGGCTGGAAGATCAATGCATTAAAAATATTTTACACCTTCGGGATTTTTGTTGCCATAGCGTTTATTATAGCGGCATGGGTACTGACGCTTGAGTTGAAACGAAAAGAGAAACAGGGCCTATTGACTTTTCGTGAAGAGACTATCATCACAGGTAACCCGGCGTCCGCATTGCAACTGATCATCAACGGGCTGATCGGTTTTATTTTTGGATACAAACTGATTGGAGCCATTCTTGCCAGCAGGCAAAGCGGTGTGGACCTGCAGGAGTATATTTTTTCATCAGAAGGAAGTTTTGCCGGAGGTATTATCATAGCGGCTTTATTGGTGTACCTGAAGTACCGGGAAAAGAATAAACAAAAACTTCCTAAACCTGAAAAGAGGATTATTCGTATCTGGCCTCACGACAGGGTTGGCGATATCGTGATCCTGGCTTTGATATTTGGGATCATCGGAGCTAAGGTTTTTGATAACCTGGAAAACTGGGACCGGTTTATTGAGGATCCGATCGCGAATCTGTTTGCCCCCAGCGGATTGACATTTTATGGCGGACTCATCCTCGCTGCTATAGCTATTATCTATTATGCCGGTAAGAAGAAGATCAAAATAGTACATCTGTTGGATTCATTTGCACCGGCTATGATGATTGCTTATGCCATCGGCAGGATAGGTTGCCAGGTGGCAGGAGATGGTGATTGGGGTATTTACAACAGCGCTTATATCAGCGATGCGCCAGGTCATGTTGTTGCGGCAGCCCCCGGAGCATTTGATCAGAAACTAAAAGAGCATGAAACCTATTTTCTTCATGGTGAGGTAACAGATAGTTCGGGTCATGCCTTGAGGGTTACTGATAGAGTATCATCAAGTCTCTCGGAAGTTCCCCATGCCTATTTCAAGGTTCCGAAATTTATTCCAAAATGGATGGTAGCATACACCTACCCTCACAATGTGAATGAAGATGGTATTCAATTGCAAAACTGCGAAGGCCGCTACTGCAGAGCATTGCCGCAACCGGTATTTCCTACTCCTTTTTATGAAATAGTCGCGTGCGGCATTTTGTTTCTCGTCCTCTGGAGCCTGCGGCGAAAGATCAAAATTCCGGGTGTGATCTTTTCACTCTACCTTATATTCAACGGTATCGAGCGATTTCTTGTGGAGACGATCAGGGTCAATACCAAATACAGTTTCTTTGGGATACACCCCACACAGGCAGAATTGATTTCAACGCTGCTCGTTTTGGGTGGTATTGGATTCTTTGTGTATTCTTTCAAGCAATGGAATTCTGCAAAGGGCAGAACAGTTTGAACGATTTACTAATATTGATAAATTGGACATTTTCTGTTCAAAAAATGATATTTGGGATTGCCTGGTATGCGTTGCAACAAAAAATTAGTTGCATTCTCCTCTTCTTACCTGATAGGTATTTCATTCCTTTGAGAGTCTGGCTGAGCATCTCTATTGAGGTCTTATCGTTTAGATTCTTGATATGTAGATTCGTGGTTGTTAATGGTGCAATGAGATATTTTTGATTTCATGACATTATTTTGACAATCGTCAAAATATCTTTTGGATTGTCAATTATTAACGTAGATAAAAAAATAAGATACAGTTGATTCCGTTTCCTTCCCAAATCCCTAAGTTTGAAAATCCTTACGAAAGCCACGCGTATAATATTCCTGATGCTCCTGTTAGTCTTTGACGGAGCATTCAGCAATACTGCCTTATCACAAACGATTTCCAAAACATTTACTTCCAATGGTTCATTTACAGTGCCAAAAAGCATTACATCGATTACCATTGAAACATGGGGTGGCGGTGGGGCCGGAGGTGGAGTAAGTGCGGCATTTGCGTCGAAAGGTGGTGGTGGTGGTGGTGGTGGTGGGTACAATAAAATCTCAAATTTCAGTGTCATTCCCGGCAACACTTACAGTATTACGGTTGGCGCAGGTGGCAGTGCTTCATCAGGTGGTGATGGTGGTGATGGAGGAAATTCTTTTATTGGCTCTTCGGACTGTTTGGCTTATGGAGGCAAAGGCGGTAAGGCCAACAATGGTGCAGGCGGATCGGGAGGCAATGGGTTATACAAAGGAGGTAATGGAAAGAATGGTTCTGGTGGAAACTCAGGCGGTGGCGGATCCAGTGCCGGTACAGGCATCAATGGAAACAACGCAACCGGAAGGCCGGGTGCATCAGCAGTTACCGGTGGTGGCAATGGCGGGGACGGCGGAAACGGTTATGCAAATGGAGCCACTGGTGGCGATCCCGGCGGCGGCGGAGGTGGTGCGGAATGTGGTGGCTTGGGCGGTTGGTTTTCCGGTGGTGATGGTCATAGAGGAAAAGTTATCATTTCCTATACTGTGGATGCTTGCACCACTCTTTATTGGGCCGGTGAAAACTCGGGTGTTCCCGGAGGTACATCGGGTACAGATTTTAATACTGCTGCAAACTGGTCTATCGATCCAAATTTATATGCGACTGTTGGCTTTGCTCCATCTTCCTGCAATGATGTGATCATCAGCCTTCAATTGACTTCTTCGAAATCCGGGACTACCATTACATTCAGTAACACGGCAACAACCATCAAAAGCCTGGATTTTTCTGTAAAAAATATTTCCGCCGGTTCTGCAGGCATATATGAGGGAGGACTGCGACTGGGCAATCAATCATTGACCATTACCAATGATATCACCTTGTATTCAGAAAATAATTTCGTCAATAAGACTACCCAACTCACAATGGATTGCACGCATGATAATTCATTGTATGTGTATGGTGGCAACCTGGTGACCAACGCCGTTAATAATGGCGGTGGTTCAGGGGAGTGTATTGTGTATCCATTTTCCAATCCCGTAGGTACTGTGAATAAGGGGAAATTTATTCTGAAAGGGAATGCAACTTTTCAGGGAGTGGGAGATGATGCGAATCCGGAATTGAATAAACCCACAAATTTAGTATTTGATGGTACCGGTACACAAACCATCACCAACAATAACAGTAATGGTTACCCGATATATCTTGGATTCAATACAAAAGTGGGAGAATCAAATTCTCCGACGGTAATCTTTACCGGAAGCAATGCTTTAGGTTTTAAGTCCATCAATAATTTTACGATCAGCAATGGTGCCAGTGTAGTGGTGGAACCATTGCAATCCATAAATCGTAATGGCAGCGGTATCCCCGGAACTTTTGTGATGGATGCAAACTCATCATTACTCCTGAGAGGAAATAATTTTCCGACCGGGTATGCGACTGCTTATACGCTGAATGCATCAAGTACGGTTGAATACGGCGCTGCCAATGGCGTCAATCAGACGATAGCTGCTGTTTCTTATGGTAACCTGAAAATGTCTAATGCAACCGGGAGTGGCAATAGCACTAAATCACTTGCTGCTAATACTACAGTGAAAGGAAATGTAACGATCAATGGATATGCAACCTTTGACCAGTTGCCTTACACTTGCAACCGGTCTGCAAGTGGCGGAACATTTTCGCTTGCGGCCAATGCTGTTCATCTGCTTGCCGGCAGCTATCCTTCTAACTTCAGTACTGTTTCGTTGGATGTAAATTCAACTACCAACTACAATGGTGCTGCTGCGCAGAATATTGCTGGTGTCAACTACGGAATCCTGCTTCTGTCCAATAGTAATAACAAAACAGCCGCAGGCAACATTACCGTATCCGGAAATTTTTCCATTTTAAATTCTGCAATATTTCTGGGTAGTAGTTACACGCATACGATGAAAGGCAACTGGACCAATAATTCCCTGTTCACGGCCAATAGTTCTACGATTACATTCTCAGGTGCAAATGCCCAAACTATCGGAGGCACTGCAGCCACGCAATTCAATAACCTGGTAATCAACAAAACAAATAATGCTGATATAGTTTCTAATTCAAGCAAGGCGTTGGGAGCCAACCAGGTGACTGTAACTAAAGGAAACCTGGTGTTTAGTGCTACAGACAATGATTACAATATCAATGGAAACGTGACGGTAGGCCCCAGCGGAACACTTACGCATTCTGTAGCATGGGATACCTACACCAAGGCATTGAAAATTTATGGCAATCTCGACGTGACAGGCGTATTTAATCCAACTGTAAGGTCGCATGTAGCAATGTCGGGTGCAGGGAGCAAGACAATCAGGACAGGTGATAATCCTGCATCAAAATTGAGTATCCTGACCTTTAGTAGTGGCAACTATTCTGCCAATGGCAAATTGGTGACCAACCAGGAAGTATGGGCCATGTTTGGAACAGGTGGTTCCTTTTCTACATCCGGCAATGATGTAACATTTAATTCACTTATTAATAATAACGGTACCGTGAACGTGAATGGAGGTTCACTGGCTGTAAATAACAATGCGCATGTTGGCTATTCAAGCACACCGGGAATCATGAATATCAGTGGTGGAAATTTCAATGTAGGGGGCAGTTTGTTTAACTATAGTACCGGTTCGATAGTTGTAACGAATTCACCACAGATCACCGTTTCAGGTGATTGGATAAATGAAGGGTCATTCACTCCCGGAACCAGCACTACAATATTTGACGGGTCTGTGGACGAAAATATTTCGGGTTCAAGCCCACTGACTTTTTACAATTTTATAGTAAGTGGGACAAACGTGATTCAGAACATGAATCTATCTGTATTGAATGATCTTACTGTCAATTCAGGAATACTCGACATGCAAACATTTACCTGCAACAGGTTAGCGGCAGGTGGAACGATGACAATAGGTGCGAATTGTATGCTCAAACTCAGGGCAGGAAGCGGTGGTGCAACAGGCAGTAACTTTCCGGCAAATTTTTCAACCTATAGTTTGCTTAGCGGAAGTACGGTGTCTTATAGTGGTACGGTGGCCCAACAGATTTTTGCAACACCATCTTATTGTAGCCTGAGGCTGGCCAATGCGGGAATTAAAACAGCAGGAGGCAATCTCACCATAAGAGGTAATCTCGATATGGAAAATAATAATGTATTCGATGGAGGCTCATTCAGTCACAAAGTAGGAGGCAATTGGAACAACAACGCATCCGACAATGCATTTGTATATAACAATAGTACTGTTACATTTAATGGAACAACGCCTCAAACCATCGGTGGCAGTTATGGCACTTCATTTAATGCAATGGTAATGGACAATACTTCCGGAATTACGATCAGTGCTTCTACTCCCGTTTCTGTTTATGAATCACTGACTGCAAATGGAACCGGCAAAAGCCTTACTACAAATGATAACCTGACATTGAAATCCATCAGTACCAAAACGGCATGGCTGGGTAACATGATAGGAAATACTATTACAGGAAAGGCCACTGTAGAACGATATGTAACGGCACGAAAGGCATGGCGCTTCATATCTATTCCCACAAGTACCACTCAAACAATCAAACAGGCATGGCAGGAAAATGCACTGAGCGGTGGTTCTGACCCGGTACCCGGATATGGCACACAGATCACAAGTGAATTGAGTAACTGGGCATCAGCCGGATTTGATCAGAAATCGTATTCACCGTCCATGAAATATTATGATCCTGCCAATGACAAATGGATCGGAGTATCGAGTACCAATGCTACACAAATTAATAACACTAATGGATACATGATTTTTGTAAGGGGCGACAGGCTTTCCACTTCTGTTGGTTCTCCTGAAACTCAGACCAACCTACGCACAAAAGGCGATTTCAAAATAGGAACACAACCTGTGATAAATGTATTGGTAGATAAATATGCATCAATAGGAAATCCCTATCCTTCACCTGTCGACTTTACCAGGATCAATAAGGGAACAGGCATACAGGATGTATTCTATTTATGGGATCCGTTCCTCGTCGGTTCTTATAATACCGGCGGATATCAAACTTATTCAGCAGCTAATGGGTGGATTCCGGTACCTGGTGGAACCGCTCCACATCCTACAGGAGTAGCCAGTACCATCATTCAGAATGGTGAAGCATTTTTTGTGCATGGAAAATCTTCAGGTAGCCCTGCAGACTTCACGGTTCAATTCACAGAATCTGCTAAAGTTGGAGTGAATCCGTCTCCATTCGCCAGGCCGATGGGAACCAAAGGAGATGGAAAGAGACAATTTCTCCGTACCACTCTGATCAATGGTGCAGGAGAAATAGCTGATGGTAATGCTGTATCTTTTGATGCATTGTTTAGTAATGAGATCGATGGCGATGATGCTCAGAAGTTTTTCAATGGTGGTGAAAATTTTGGAATGAAGCGGAATGGAAGATCGCTCGCTGTTGAGGCCAGGAACCTGGTCAATACAGATGATACTATTTTTTATCAAATGACCAATCTGAAGAAGCAACAATATTCGTTGCAGATCGTGCCTGTGAATTGGGATGAGAATGGAACGACGGCATATCTTATTGATAACTACAATAAGGTAACATCATCTTTTTCACTGGCAGATACTTTTGATTACTCATTCATTGTGAATAATGATGCTCAGAGTTATGCAGCAGACAGGTTCAAGGTAGTACTCTCACCTGCTGCGGTGTTACCGGTTTCTTTTATTACATTGTCGGCAATCAGGAAAGAGGATGACATTCTTGTAAAGTGGTCGCTCGCGACCGAATCGAATGTGAAGCAATATGAAATAGAGCGTTCTACTGATGGTACAGATTTCACAATCGTTGGCGTACAGCGTTTTGATGCTGCTCTTCATGCAAATTATTCCTGGTTAGACGAGCAGCCTTTAAATGGTTGGAATTATTATAGGATCAGGTCTGTGGATAGGGATGGAAAATCAGCGGTGTCATCTGTTGTTAAGGTCAATAATTCAAATATCACGGCTTCGGTAAGTGTTTATCCAAATCCGTTAACCGGTAAAAAATTATTTATAAGATTTCAAAACCAGCCTGTTGGGGATTACAAAATATTAGTATTGAATGATGCCGGACAGCAAATAAATTCCGGCAGCACTACCATGTCAGGTAATGACCACCTGATGAGTATTAATTGGAATACTAACCTTCCTCATGGAGTCTATACTATTCAAATAACAGGAATGAGTAATGAAACGATCGTTACGAGGGTGAAATACTAAAGATTTTTTTTGGATATCAATACCCATCAGGGTTCAAGGTGTATTGAAAGCCCTATGAAAGAGGATCCCTGTTGAATGATCCGAATCCAACTTTTTTACACAGAATTTTAATAATAAAGCCACATTTCCGGGCAAAGACTATTGGTGTCAAAACCCTATCTTTGCACACTTCAAAAATTTTAAACATGAAATTGAAAGGCCTGGTATGGTTCTTTACCATTATCCTAATCCTTATCTCGCTTTACCAGTTATCCTTTACCTGGGTGGTGAATGGCCACGAGAAAAAACTGCATGAAAAAGCTAACCGCATTGTGAATCTAACTCATCCTCAGGCTACGGCAGATGTGAAAGATTCATTGGAACAGAGATTATTTCATCATTTTGTGGATAGTACCCGTGATGAAAAAATCTATCCTGTTTTAGGTTACACCTATCAGGAGTCGCAAAAAAATGAATTGCAATTAGGACTCGATCTGCAGGGAGGTATGAGTGTAACTATGAATGTGAGCCTCGAAGGATTATTAAAATCATTAAGCAATAATCCAAATGACCCGCAATTGGAAAAGGCTTTGGAAGCCACCACTCAGAAGAAAATTGAGAGTGAGCAGGATTACATAACTCTGTTTGTGCAAACATGGCAACAGCAAAACCCCGGTACACCGCTGGCTTCTATTTTTGGCGGAGCCGGTAAAACAATCAAGATTACCGATAACGATAATAAGGTATTGAACGAACTGGAAGCCATTTCTAAGAATGCTATCAACCAGACTTACAAAGTAATTTCAAAAAGGGTTGACCAGTTTGGCGTATCTAGCGTACCGGTAAACCTGGATATTAATAAAGGTATCATCAATGTGGAATTGCCGGGCGTGCAAGATCCTGAAAGGGTAAGAAGCCTGTTACAGGCATCTGCATACCTCCAGTTCTGGGAGTTGTATAACATTGGTGAAATTGGCAAGAGCATAGATGATGCAGACAAAGCGCTCGCAGATTACCTCAGTGGAGTTTCGGCTGATACCAGTGCAGCGAATTCGGATTCTGCTAAATTGCAACAGGATTCTGCTCGTTTGTTGGCCAACCAGCATCCATTAGCAAATGTGATCCATTTCATAGGGCCACAGCAAGGTACTAATGGACAGCCTTCTTACTATCCTGCTATCGCAAATGTTGAATTGCGCGACACAGCGCTTGCCAACAAGTATTTGAAGATGAGCATTGTGAAAAACAATTTTCCCGGCAATATCAAATTCCTTTATGGTACAGAGCAGAAGAATGAAAAAACAGGGCTTCGTTATTTGGAATTGTATGCAGCGAAAACAGTTCCAGGTACTGATAAGGCAAAGTTAGAAGGTGAGGGAGTTGAAGAAAGCAAGCAAGACTTTGACGAGAGAGGAAGACCTGCTATCAAAATGCAGATGACGCCAGCAGGAAGTCGTACCTGGGCAAAATTAACTGCTGATAATGTAGGTCATCCCATCGCTATCGTATTGGATAATGTAGTGTACA
Source organism: uncultured Ginsengibacter sp. (assembly GCA_964526985.1). Lineage (GTDB taxonomy): Bacteria > Bacteroidota > Bacteroidia > Chitinophagales > Chitinophagaceae > Ginsengibacter. The sequence continues at coordinate 49,444 of CAZGNJ010000011.1, forward strand.
GTGCTCCGAATGTAAACCAGGCTATTGAAGGCGGTAACTCCGAGATCAGTGGAAATTTTACAGTCCAGGAAGCACAAGACCTTGCAAGTGTTCTAAATACGGGTAAGATAGACGCACCTGCCAAGATTGTACAGGAGCAAATCGTAGGACCTACACTCGGACAGAAGGCAGTACATGGTGGTGCTATGGCGTTTCTTATTTCATTCATCGCCATCTTCCTGTTGATGTTGGTGTATTATAACACTGCTGGTTGGGTTGCAAACATTGCACTTATCTTCAACCTGTTGTTTACTGTCGGTATCCTGAGTGCCTTAGGTGCTTCATTGACAGCTGCCGGTATCGCAGGTTTGGTATTGACCATCGGTATGGCGGTAGATACTAACGTAATCATTTTTGAAAGAATCAAGGAAGAGATCGCGCGGGGCAAGAGCCATCCGGTAGCGGTGCATGATGGGTATGTCCGTTCTTATGCACCTGTAATAGACGCCCACGTAACCGTGTTCCTCACTGCAGCGATCTTGTATTATTTTGGATTAGGCCCGGTTCGTGGTTTTGCTACTACTCAGATGCTGGGTATTTCCCTTTCATTATTCTGCGGTATCCTGATGTCAAGACTGATCACAGATATCTACATGAATCGTCAAAGGCATTTCACCTACTTCACTAAGTTGAGTCAGCGCGTGTTCAGGCATGCACAATATAAATTTGTGGAATACAGAAAAGTGGCTTATGCTATTTCTGTTGTGGTATTGATCGCTGGTGTTGGTTCCTTCTTTAATGGTTTTAATAAAGGCGTTGAATTCAAAGGGGGCCGTAGCTACACCATTCAGTTTGCTGATAAAGTAAATCCGGAATCTATTCGCGATAATCTGAAAAAGGTTTTGGATGGAGATAACGTGGTGATTAAAACTGTTGGCGACAATCGTCACTTAGATATCACAACTTCTTACCTGAAAGGTGTTGCCAATGCTGACAGTGCTGTGGAATCAAGGCTGTATCTTGGTTTGAAAGATCATTTACCAGCAGGTACCACACAGGAACAATTCTCCAAGAATAATATTCAGAGTTCGCAAGTGGTACAACCTGTGATCTCGAAAGACCTGGAGAGAGGCGCTATCAAAGCGGTGATCTTTGCTATTCTTGCTATTATCACGTACATCTTCCTTCGCTTCCGCGACTGGAGGTACTCTGTTGGTACTATCATTTCATTGTTGCACGACGTATTGGTTACACTGGCAGTATTCTCATTCTTTAAAGACATCGTGCCATTCCCGCTGGAAATAGATCAGCACTTCATTGCTGCGGTACTGACGGTGGTTGGTTTCTCGATGAACGATACGGTGATTGTATTTGACCGTATCCGTGAAGACAGCAACAACCCGCTATTGGCAAGCCTTGGTAAAGGTGCGATCATCAACAAAGCGATCAACGAAACACTGAGCCGTACCATCATGACCTCAGTGACTGTGTTCCTCACCATCCTTGCATTGTTCATTTTTGGTGGTGAAGTAACCCGTGGATTTTCTTTTGCTATGCTGATTGGTGTAGTAACAGGTACTTACTCTTCAATTTTCGTTGCATCACCGATCCTGCTTGAGTTTGCCAAAGACAGGCCTTTAGGTTCATTGAAACATAAGGTAACTTCTGTGCGAAAGCCACAGGCATCGCAGGTAGCAGACAAGCATTGATGTCATTCATAAAAAATCAAAAACTGAAGCTGCCTCAAGATTTTTTTTGAGGCAGTTTTTTTTGACTGACTATTTGCTGCTGACTGTTGATAAAATGTGCAACACCTACATTACAACAATCCCTTAATTTTGACCGCATTTTTAAAATCGAAATACAAGAATGGAATTATCATCACTCCTCACAAAATTTAATGAACCGGAAACTCTGAAGATGGCTAAACTGGGCCGCGAACTCAGAGAAAAAGGCATCAACGTCATCGACCTCAGCCTTGGTGAACCTGACTTCAATACACCCGAACACATCAAAGAAGCTGCTAAGAAAGCTATCGATGAAAACTACAGCCATTATACACCTGTGCCGGGTTTTCTCGATCTCCGTAAGGCTGTCGTAGAAAAACTAAAAAGAGATAATGGCCTCGATTATACTCCGGAACAAATAGTAGTAAGTACCGGTGCCAAGCAATCTATTGCCAATACCATGCTTGCCATCCTGGAACCGGGTAAGGAAATTCTCATCCCGACTCCATACTGGGTTTCTTATTCAGAAATAGCAAGGCTCACAGGTGGTGAAGTTACCTTTATGCATACAACTGCTGCCAGTGGTTACAAGATTACACCGCAGGAATTGGAAGAAAAGATCAGTGCGAAAACCAGGCTATTCATCTTCTCAACACCATGCAATCCTTCAGGTGCAACCTATTCTAAACAAGAACTGGAAGGATTGGTAAAAGTTTTTGAAAAGCATCCGCAGGTATTTATCATCTCTGATGAGATATATGAATATATCAATTACACAGGAGAGAAACTTTGCAGCATTGCTTCCTTCGATAGTATCAAAGACCAGGTGATCATAGTCAACGGGTTGAGTAAGGGATTTGCAATGACCGGATGGCGCATTGGTTACATCGCAGCACACAAAGACATTGCAAAAGCATGTGAAAAAATACAGGGCCAATTTACAAGCGGCACTAACGCAGTAGCACAACGTGCGGCTATCACAGCGCTCACCACTCCACTGGATACTACTTTTGAAATGGTAAAACAATTCACGATTCGCAGGGCCAGAGTTATGGAATTGATGAAGGAGTTACCACATTTCAAATGTGATCCTCCGGAAGGAGCATTCTATGTATTCCCTGATATTCATGAGTATTTTGGAAAGAACGATGGTGAAACAACCATCAATGATGCAACAGACCTCTGCATGTACCTCCTGAATAAGGCTCATGTATCAACAGTTTCAGGCAGTGCATTTGGTGCGCCCAATAATATTCGGCTTTCCTTTGCCAACAGTCTTCCGAATATTGAAGAAGCATTCAGCAGGATGAAAACGCAATTGGCAAAATTGAAATAAATAAAATGCCCGGTTTCTTACCGGGTATTTTTTTATCCTTTTTTGCCAATTAAAGTGTATGGAAACTTAATTCTCAGTTGTGAACTTTTCACAAGAGAAACGATTAGAATCAATGATTCAAATTCGGACTCTTCACTTTGATGTGGCTAAAGCCAAAAACTTTACTTTTCTTTTTCCGTCAGCTAAAGCAGACGGCAATTTATAGCTAATGCTGATAATAATTTATAGCTAATGCAGATAACAATTGATAACTAAGGTGGATGACAATTCGACAATAAAAATTGTTGTATTATAATCTACTTTCGCGAAACTCCAATCTGTCTCATGACGAATCAATCAGGGTTGCTTGGTGCAGTTCATTTTTCTTTTTCCTACTCCCAACAGTTTAATCCTAAACTCCACCTGCCGTGGCAGACTAAATCCTAAACCCTAAACATCTCTCTCTCTCTCTTAACGCTACTGCTGATTAATGATCTTGTACAGTTCATCAAGATTAGGAGACAATACTATTTCTGTTCTCCTGTTTTTCGCACGACCTTCAGGTGTTGTATTGGTATCTACCGGATCATAATAACTGTGGCCTACTGCAACCACCTTATGCGGATCCACATTGTACTGATCTGTCAATATTCTTACGATTGAATTGGCTCTTGCAGAACTTAAAGCCCAGTTGTCCTGGTATCTTCCCTTGATCGGGATACTGTCTGTATGTCCTTCGATCTGTACACTCACATCCGGATTCAGATTCAGCACTGCCGCAAGTTTCGATAATGCTTCTACACCTTTTTGATTCACAACAGCGCTGCCTGAAGGGAAGAGCAGGTTTTCAGAAAGGCTCACATACACCTTTCCGTCTTTTTGATATACTGACAGGTCACTCGCGTTGTATCCTTTCAGGGCATCGGTCATTTTGTTTCTCAATTGTTCTGAAGCTGATTTTTGCTGTGCAAGCAGATTTTCTAATTGTTGCAGGCGCTGCTGTTTCTTTTCAAGGTCTGCTTTACTTTGATTGATTTGTTGCTGCTGTTGTGCAGTCTGCTGGCCCAACTGGGTATTCCTGCTGTTGAGGTCAGCAATTTTATTGTTGAGGTCTGCAATGCTCGTTTCCAGTTTGGCCACCTGGTCTTGCAGCGATGTTGACTTATCCTGGAGTGAATAAACCTTATTCTGAAGCGTAGTGCTGTCGGCCTGTAATTGCTCTACATGGCTTTGCGCCGCTACAAGGTACCTCTTGGCCACACAACTGCTTAATGATATAAATGCTACGATTACAAGAATAAAATTTTTCATGATGCGAATATAAGTTTTGAATTTATCAAAAAATTTGCCAATTGATTTCCGGGAGTGTTCACTGTCTGCAATTTTTACTGATGGATTTGAAAATAGAGAAGTGTAATTCATGAAAGTTTTCAGAAAGTGATCCTTATTTCATCAACTCGATTTCGAATAGCCGCGGCCAGTCTTTACCTGTTACGAATAGTTTGTTGGTACTGCTGTCATAAGCGATACCGTTTAATACAGCTCCGTCTGAAAGCGATACGCCAGGTGCATACTGCTGCATGATGCCTGAAAGGTCCATTATACCGGTAACATAACCATTGGAGGTATCTATCTTCACGATTTCATTGGTCAACCATCTGTTCGCATATACATAACCGTTAATAAGTTCCAGTTCATTCAGGCTGTCCACTAATCCGCGGTTGTCTGTTACCGATATTATTTTGTTGATCTTCATTTGTCCTGTAGTGGGATCTGGCGTTACAAAGAAAAGTTGAGCAGAACCATCACTGATGATCAGTTCTTTCCCATTGTTAGTAACTCCCCATCCTTCGCGGCTCCAGGTGTATGTCCTGATCGGTGTGGTAATGTCATTGAGACCATACTCAAATATCTTGTGGTTTTGCCAGGTGAGTTGGTATATCTTACCATCAAGTATAGAAATGCCCTCTCCGAAAATGGCAGGGTCTGTGATGGTATGCGATTTTTCCGCAACCCCGGTTTTTATATCTACTATCCGCAATTTGGACTGGTTGAGTTCCCCGGTACCTTCGTAAAGTTTTCCCTTGTAATATTCCAGTCCCTGGGTAAAAGAAGAAGGATCGTGCGGATAAACATTCAATACTTTAAAGATGACTGCCGCCGGCGGAGGTACATTGCTTTTCTTTGGTACGGGTAAACTGTTATCATAATCTCCGGATGAATCATTGTTATTGCAAGAGCATGAGAATAATGAAATAGCAAGCAGAGAAAGTAACCAGGATCGTCGCATGGATCTTTTTTTGCCAAAAATACTTATTAGAATGAGAATGAATTTGTAATAATATTGATGTAATTTTTCGATGTTGCCTCTTCTATCTCTAATTTTACCAAAGACGGAGATAACCTTTATCCTAACTCAAGCTGTAAAGTAGAAATTGAATTAGGTAATTTGAGCACCGGGCAAACAATTCTTCTAAACAAAAGATGTAATGAACAAACCTTCTTTATATCAAATGGAACAATGCTGGCGCTGGTTTGGCCCAACTGATCCTGTTAGCTTAAAGGATATAAAGCAAACTGGCGCCAAAGGGATTGTAACTGCTTTGCATCACATTCCGCATGGTGAAGTATGGCCTATGGATGAAATTCTTGCGACAAAAAACTCAATTGAAAAAGAAGGATTCAAATGGTCAGTAGTAGAAAGTGTAACAGTGCACGAAGAAATCAAATTACGTTCGGGTAATCACTTACAATGGATCGAAAAGTATAAGGAATCTATTCACAATGTAGCTGCTGCCGGTATTCCGGTCATCACTTACAATTTTATGCCGGTCAATGACTGGACACGCACAGCATTGGATTATCTGATGCCGGACGGTTCGCGTGCGATGTACTTCAATTGGATCGACCTCGCTGTCTTTGATATTTTTATTTTGAAAAGGCCGCATGCTGAGATGAGCTATTCTCAGGACGTACTCGAACTGGCTTTATCGCAATACAAACATTATTCTTCGGATCAGTTGCGCGCACTTTCGGATGTCATCATGTTTGGCATTCCCGGTGAAGAAAAAAATACTACGCAATCAATGTTAAACAAACTGGATCGGTACAAAGACATTGATGCAGATGCATTGCGCGAAAACCTTTGCGAATTTCAAAAAGAGATCAGCGACACGGCAGCAGAATGTGGAATCAAATTAGCGATCCATCCCGATGATCCTCCTTTCCCGATTTTCGGATTACCCCGTGTAGTTAGCACGATGAGTGATTTCGAATATTTCCTGAATAAGGTAAGCAATCCGTCCAACGGTGTTTGCTTTTGTACCGGATCCCTGGGTGCGAGAGCCGATAATGGTCTAACGGGTATGGTAAAACGAATGAATACCCGGATTCATTTTGCCCACCTGAGGAATGTGCGCAGAGATGAGCACGGTAATTTCTATGAGTCAGATCATCTCGATGGTGATAATGATATGTATGCTATTGTGAAAGAAATTTTATTGATGTTGCAGGAGCAAAAGATTTCCATTCCATTCCGCCCAGATCATGGACACCAGATGATGGATGATCTTAATAAAGTAACAAATCCGGGATACTCGGCTATTGGCAGAATGCGTGGATTGGCTGAGATAAGGGGATTGGAAGAGGGGATATTGCGGTCGTTGGAAAAGAGTGGTAGTTGAATAATTATTTGGATTTTTCTTTGACTTTCAGCGATGACTCACGAATAACCAATTCCGTTTCCAATACTCTTGTTTTGAATTCTGTAGTGGGTCTCTTGCTTTCTATCATCTGGATCAGCATTTCGATAGCTACCTGCCCGATCTCGAATGCCGGTTGTTTGACCACGCTCATTGCAGGACAAAAGAGTTCTCCAACTTTCGTATTGCAGAAGCCAATAAACCCGGGTTGCTTTTTTAATTTCATTTTTTTCAATGCTCCGAAGCAGAGTGTGGTTAGCCTGTCACCTGCAGCGAATATGGCGTCTGGTTGATTCTTCCCTTTGAATAATTCATTCAGTGCCTCTTCTACTTCATCGAGTATCATGCCGCCATGATTGCAGTGCTTCAGCAATGATTCATTGAAAGGAATATTGTGTTTGCTCAGCGCCTCCTTGTATCCTTTCAATCGCTCCAGAGTGATGGAGAGGTAAGGAGCACTCGTGATGTGGGCTATCTTTTTAAATCCCTGGTAGATCAGGTGTTCTGTGGCATGAAACGCACCGAGTGAATTGTCTGCTGTTACTTTATTGGTTTCAATTTCGTTAGTGATCCTGTCGAAGAAAACAATGGGAAAACCTTTTTCATTCAATTCTTTCAGGTAGCTCAGGTCCACCGTGCCGCTCGATAAAGAAATCAACAGGCCGTCGACACCCCTTGAAGCATGGTGCAATACATTTACTTTCTCCCGTTCATCTGATTCGTGACTTTGTGTGATGATCACGTGGTAGCCCCGGTTGTAAGCGATGGATTCGATACCATTAATTGCTTCGGAAAAAAAGTTGTTGGCAATTTCACTCACTACCACCACGATAGATTTACTCCTGCGGTCTTTCAGGCTTAAAGCGATGGGGTTAGGCCGGTAGTTGATCTTATCGGCATATTCGAGAATGGTTTTTTTTGTCTCATCACTGATCTCATAACTGCCACGCAACGCTCTCGAAACTGTAGAGGTCGAAACGTTCAAAGCTTTGGCAATATCTTTTATCGTGACAGGGTCGTATCTCATCGTCGATTTTGAATGCTCCCAAGTTACAAAAAAGTGTACTGAAATCGAGTATTTGGTGCACGCGGCAAAGAATGCGAAAAATCTCAAACGTTATCGGGAACGTTTGCATAGAAAAAGTTGATGTAATGTGAAATTTTACCGGGTAAATATGTTTAGACTTGTGAAGCAAACATTCCATTTCTGATCATTTTTTTTTTAATATTTTTTTGAAATGCCGATACAAAACTTCTTCAATCTTTCCGGAAAAAAAGCTCTTGTAACCGGATGCTCTCGTGGCATTGGAGAGGCCATCACCATAGCCCTTGCAGAAGCAGGTGCGGATATTGTCGGCATATTCGAATCTGAAATAGCCGATAGCCGAGTTGAAAAAGAAGTAACCGCATTAGGACGAAAATTCTTTTCTTATAAAATCGACTTATCAGACAGGCAGGAGATCTACAATACATTAAAGAGTATTGAAGCAGCCAATCACCATATCGACATATTGATCAATAACGCGGGAATCATCAGGCGGAATCCTGCGGCTTCACACAGTGATGAAGATTGGGACGCGGTATTGTCAATTAACCTTGATGCCCCTTTCATCCTGGCAAGAGAATTAGGAAAGAAAATGATCAGTCGTGGTTATGGAAAAATTGTGTTTACCTGTTCATTGCTTTCATTCCAGGGCGGCATTAATGTGCCCGGTTATACCGCGAGCAAGAGTGCGCTGGGTGGACTGGTGAAAGCATTGGCAAATGAGTGGGCGTCACATGGGGTGAATGTAAACGGGATCGCTCCGGGATATATTGCTACAGACAACACAGACGCATTGAGAAAGGATGCGGCAAGGAGCAAAGCAATACTCGACAGGATACCTGCCGGGAGATGGGGAGAACCAAGTGATCTTGCAGGGCCGGTTTTGTTTTTGAGTGCGTCTGCATCTGATTATGTAAATGGCGAAATCCTCACCATAGATGGTGGATGGATGGGGCGCTGAGACATTTTTCGAATACTGCAGAAAAAAGAGAGACGGTGATACCGGTGATCAAACCAAAACATTAGAACTAATTCAGGGAAGTAACCAATATTAAATAATACCATTTTATTCAAAAAATCAAAACCTATAAAATGAGAAAGAAAATCTATCTCCTGGTACTACTGGCTTTTTCCTTTACTATGGTGATGGCCCAGAGCAGGGCTGTTACAGGAAAGGTAACCAGTGAATCCGGCGAACCTTTGCCGGGCGCCACAGTATCAGTCAAGGGAACGAACACCGCTACTACTGTCAATAATGAGGGGCACTATAGTATCACGGTGAAAGGAAATAATGCAATTTTGGTGTTTAGTTTTTCCGGACGCAATACAAAGGAAATATCCGTCGGCAACAGAAATTCAATTGATGCAGTATTAGAACCATCAGCTTCCAAACTGGATGATGTAGTCGTGGTTGGGTATGGTACTGTCAAAAGGAAAGATTTGACAGGAGCCATAGGCACCATCTCTGGTGATGAGATCACTAAGGCGCCTGTTGCCAATGTTGTGGAAGCACTTACAGGAAAGTTAGCAGGAGTACAGATATCCACTACTGAGGGTTCACCTGACGCGGAGATGAAGATCAGGGTACGCGGCGGTGGATCCATCACAGGCGACAATACACCACTGCTCATTGTAGATGGATTTCCTGTAGAATCTATTGCTGACCTGGCGCCTTCCGACATTGCATCCATCGATGTATTAAAAGATGCATCCTCCACAGCCATATATGGATCACGTGGTGCCAATGGTGTTATCATTGTTACTACTAAGAATGGTAAGGCAGGAAAAATATCAGTGTCTTACAATGCCTACGGCGGGCCTAAAATATTAGCGAAAAAACTGGATGTGCTTTCACCAGCCGATTTCATCAAATGGCAATACGAAGAAGCATTGCTGGATGGCTCAACAGGACTCGACAGGTATGAGCAGTACTTTGGTAACTACCAGGACATAGATCTATATGGTGAGTTAAAACCAAATGACTGGCAGGAGTTGGTGTTTGGGCGAATCGGAAATGTTTTTAACCAAAACCTTAGCCTGAGTGGCGGTAGTGATAAAACAACTTTCCTCGTTAGTTACAATCATCTGAAGGATAAAGCGATCATGCAGTTGTCGGATTACAAACGGGATAATCTTACCCTTAAATTAAATCACAAGCCCAACAAAAAAATATCATTGGATTTCTCTTTCCGCTATGCCAATACAAAAGTGAATGGCGGTGGTATGAATGAGCAAAATGAAATTTCATCTGCAGATTCGCGATTGAAATATGCCATGATCTATCCACCGTTTCCGGTAGCAGGATTGACCAATTCATCTGAAACAGATGACAACTTTAACCTGTACAATCCTTTGGTAGCGATCACTGACAATGACAGGTTTCAAAAATGGAAAGCCTACAGCCTGAATGGCAGCCTTACATGGAAGCTGACCAATGAATTGCAATTCAGAACGATGTTAGGCATGGATGAGGATGACAGAGTGGACAACCGCTTTTTTGGCACCACCACTTACTATGTAAAAAATATTCCTGCTGAAGGATTGAAAGAATTGCCTGCTGTTATTTTTGACGATATGACAAGAGAATCCTATCGCAATACCAATACACTCACCTATGATTTTAAAAAATTACTTTCCAAAGATCATCGGTTGAATTTGCTGGTAGGGCAGGAATACATTCTTACTCAAAGAGAGGACATGACCAATACGGTGCATGGATTCCCAAAGAGTTTCACTTTTGCTGACGCTACCAAACTTTCTCCGCAAGGCACTGCGAGTTCGATCAATAACTACCTGAGTCCTGATGATAAACTGTTGTCGTTTTTCAGCAGAGCCAATTATGATTTCAAAGGAAAATATTTATTGACAGCTACATTCAGGGCTGATGGTTCTTCGAAATTTTCTGACAATAACAGGTGGGGATATTTCCCTTCTGTAGCAGCGGCATGGCGCATTTCTTCAGAACCATTTATGGAAAAAGCAACCTGGCTTGAAGACTTGAAGTTGCGTGCAAGCTACGGCACAGCAGGTAATAACAATATACCCGCGGGACAAATGACACAGACTTTTAATGTAGCCACCACATCGTGGGTAAATGGGTTCAACAGTTACTGGGCGGCATCAAAAACGATGGCGAATCCTGACTTGAAATGGGAAACCACCATTACGAGGAATGCCGGTTTGGACTTCACTACCAAAGGTGGAAGGCTGAGCGGTACCATAGATGTTTATCAAAACAGTACTAAAGATCTGTTGATCCTGTTCCCTGTTCCGGGTACCGGCTACGACAACCAATACCGCAATATGGGAGAAACCCAAAATAAAGGGTTGGAAGTAACGCTGAACTGGAAAGCAATTGAAAAGAAAAATTTCGAATTGAATGTTAGTGCCAATGTCGGAATCAACAAGAACAAGATCGTATCACTGGGGCTAATGGAAAACTTTGGTCAGTCATCAGGATGGGCTTCTACTGAAATTGGTAATGACTACTGGATCGCTACAGGTGGCTCTGTTGGTACCATGTATGGATACAAATCTGATGGAAGATATGAGGTTTCTGATTTTGATGGTTATGATGCCGGTGCAGGTACCTGGACCCTCAAGAAAGGAGTGCCAGATGCCTTCCCTGTGATCGGTACCGTACGTCCTGGATCAATGAAGCTGATGGACCTTACAGGTGATGGTAAAGTGGATGCCTCCGATCGAACTGTTATTGGGAATGCCAATCCTAAAAATACCGGAGGATTTTCTTTGAGTGGCCGGGTGTTCAATTTTGATTTCAACGCCATCTTCAACTGGAGTTATGGCAATGATATTTACAATGCCAATAAAATAGAATACACATCCACCAGTAAATACTATGCAAGAAATATGATCAGCACAATGGCTGATGGCAAAAGATGGACCAACCTGCTTCCTGATGGTACACTCAGCAATGACCCGCAACAACTGGAACAGATGAATGCAAACACGACCATGTGGTCGCCCTATATGAGCAGGTTTGTATTCAGCGACTGGGCAGTGGAAGATGGCTCTTTTCTCAGGCTGAATACGCTGACACTCGGATACACCGTTCCGGTAAAATTGACCAACAAAATCAGGATAAAGAATCTCAGGGTTTATGCTACAGGATATAATGTATTCTGCCTGACCAATTATACCGGATTCGATCCGGAAGTTTCCACACGACGCAGAACTCCGCTGACTCCTGGTGTAGATTATTCTGCATATCCTAAGAGCCGACTGTTGGTGTTTGGCGTAAACCTCAACTTTTAAAACTGATAAACAAAGTAAATATGAAAAAGCTTTTTTATAGTGTCTTGTTCTTTTCCCTTTTGATAGCAGCATCGTCCTGCAAGAAGATACTGGATGCTCCTACAAAATCATCAATGGATGAATCGGTGATTTTCTCTACTCCTATTCTGGCCGAAGGCGCTATCGCGGGTGTCATCCAATCATTCGGAGAGACCAATTCATATCGTGGTCGTTATCTTGTGTTTTATGGCTCCAACACGGATTGCGAAGTGTACAACTCTCTGAAGAATACAACTGATGATAAAGCAAGATTGTCTAATTATAGTACCAACGTGGACAATACGCAGATGAATACTTCCAATAATGCCTGGGCTAAATTTTATGAGGGCATTGAGAGAGCAAACCTTGCTATCCGCGGATTGCGTAAGTATGGCAATGTGGACAAGAACCCCCAGTTGGCACAGATACTCGGAGAAATGCTTACACTGAGAGCAGTGATATACAATGACCTGTTGAAGGCGTGGGGTGATGTACCGGCACGGTTTGAGCCGGTGTCAAGTGCTACCGTATATATGGCCCGATCTGACAGGGATGTCATTTATAAACAACTACTCGCTGATCTCCTGGAGGCAGAAGACCTGGTGGCATGGCCCAATGAAACCGCTGCGACTTCTTCTGTTGAGCGTGTGAATAAAGCATTTGTAAAAGGACTTCGTGCACGCCTTGCTCTTGCCGCCGGTGGTTATGGGCAGCGTCCTGATGGAACGGTTCGCAGAAGTACGGATCCTGAATTGGCGCCTGATAAAATGTATGCTATCGCCAAAAAGGAATGTCTTGATGTGATCAACCATCCTGGAGCAGGCAAGTTATTACCATTTGATCAGGTGTTCAAAACACTGGCTGCGGAGCAGGGACAAGCCGGCCTGGCTTCCTTGTGGGAGATTCCGTTCAGCGCGGGACGTGGCCGTGTGATCTTCGACCTTGGAGTGAGACATACCACAGTGGACAAATACACGCAGCAGGCGAGAGGCGGTACAGACGGACCCAATCCGATCATGTATTATGAATATGACTCTGATGATGTACGCAGGGATGTAACCTGTGTACCTTATGCATGGACCAATGGAAAGCAAGTGCCTACCAGCCTGGGTACATGGTACTTTGGTAAATACCGCTATGAGTGGTTGAACCGTGTGGTAACCTCTACTAATGATGATGGCCTAAACTGGATGTATATGCGCTACGCTGATGTGATACTCATGGCGGCAGAATCAATTAATGAATTAGATGGGCCTGCTGCCGCGGCACCTTACCTGAAAATGATCCGCGACCGCGCATTTCCGAATAACCCGGAAAAGGTAACTGCTTATATGCAGCAGGTGACAGCAAGTAAGGAAACATTCTTCAACGCGATCGTGAATGAGAGAGCACTCGAGTTCACTGGTGAAATGCTGCGCAAAGGCGATCTGATCCGATGGAATTTATTGGATACAAAATTGAATGAGGCAAAAATAAAATTACAACAATTAGAAAACAGGCAGGGTGAATATGCAGACCTTCCTGCGAAGATCTATTATAAGACCGCAGCCGATGGTGAGTCGGTGATCATCTATGGATTGAATCACGGAGATACGGATGCGGAAGGCAGTTCGTTGGGATATGAATCCAACAAGACATGGACTATGACTGCTTCAGGCGATGTAGTGAATTATTGGGATGCATTGTTCCTTCGAGAACCAAACCTGCAGCAATTCTGGCCGATATGGCAGGTATTTCTTGATGGAAGCAATGGCCAGCTCAACAACGACGGCTATAATTTTTAACTCAGTCATCTTAAATAAATAATCATGAACAAGATTTTAAAATATACCGCCGGAGCGCTGAGCATTTTCCTGGTTGCGTTAGCCGGATGTACCAAACTTCCTACTGAGATTACTTCGGTGGATGTAAGCCGGTTGTTTTCACCGATTGGGCTCGAGACCAGGGTGGTCAACAAAACTTCTGTCAGGCTCACCTGGAATGATGTGAGATATGCAACAAGTTTTGATGTCGAATTGTATGACAATGGCAATCTTGATTTTTCAGGAGTTCCTCAGAAGACCGTCATCGGAGTAACCATTGATCAATTACCATTGGTGGTACGCGATCTCGATGGAGCAACGAATTATTCGGTACGCGTAAGAGCTGTTGGTGAGAATATTGAAGGTTCCAAATGGGTGAGCGCCACCTTCAAGACTGACCCTGAACAGATTTTGCTACCGGTGGATCTTGCAGACATTCAAGCCACTTCTGCTACACTACGATGGACAGCGAGTGGCAATGTAACACAGATTGTATTGAACCCGGGTAATATCACCCATGCGATCACCTCTGAAGAAATAGCTGCCGGCGCTGCAACGGTTACAGGGTTGACAGGAGAAACTTTATATACAGCCAATATCCTCAATGGCACTAAGGTACGTGGTACCATTACATTCACAACATTGCTCGATCTCGGAGATGCCACCCAGGTAAATCCGGGTGATGATCTGGTAGCTATTCTGGCTGCGGCAGCATCGGGTGATGTATTGGCATTGATGCCCGGAGATTATACTTTTCCGGAACTCACCATCGATAAATCAATTTCCATTAAAGGTGCAAAACCAACTGATAAGCCTGTTTTGAAAAGTACCATCATACATGTGAAAACTGGTACTTCCTTATCACTGAAAGATCTGATAATGGACGGAACAGGATCCACGGGAGATCAGGCTATCGTGTATGATGAAGACGGTTCTAATGGCGCTTTGGAAGTAGAAGGTTGTGAGATCAAAAACTATACAAAAGGACTGATGTATGTGAATAAGGCAGTCAATATTGCGTCTGTGTTATTCAAAGGGAATATCATTCATGATATAGAATGCAATGGAGGTGATTTCATAGATTTCCGTAAAGGATTGACACCATCATTTACGTTTATGAATAATACGGTTTACAATAGTGCACTCGCACGCGACCTCTTCAGAATGGATTCAGGAGGTTCAACAGCCTTTCCCGGAGTCAATAGTGTGATCACGATCAGTAACAATACATTCTACAAGGTCAGTGATAACTCTGGCAAGCGGGTGTTGTACATCAGGCTGGCCAATAACGAGATTACTTTTACAAAAAATATTCTTGCAAATACACAGGGATATTACACGAATCAATCTGCTACCAACATCAAGACAATGAGCAACAATAACTATTGGAATGCTCCCAACTTTACAGCCAGCGCTACCAGCGGCGCGCAAAATGATACAGGTACCTACACTTCAAATGATCCTGGGTTTGCTAACGCTGATGGCGGTGATTTTACATTGAGTAATGAAGATTTAAAGTTTAACCAGATTGGAGATCCACGCTGGATTAAATAATGATCCGCGAATGATGAATTTGAACTATGAAAAACCATTTTTTCAGATTGTCTTGCATGAAAAGCACCCGTGGATTTTGTTTTCCATGGGTGCTCATTGTACTGCTACCGGTGATGATACAATGCAAGCGATCAGTACCTGTGCCTGGTAATAATGGGGGAGAAGTGCCGCCTGACAAGCCTGTGAGAGTAGTGGAAGACGCGTTCGCTTTCCCTGGTGCTGAAGGTGGTGGTAGGTTGACCACAGGAGGTAGAGGCGGAAAAGTGATCAAGGTTACAACCCTTGCAGATGCCGGCCCGGGTAGTCTTCGTGAGGCGATAGCACAATCAGGAGCGCGGATTATTGTATTTGAAGTTTCAGGAAATATTATTCTGCAAAGCAAACTTCAAATTGTAAATGGCAATGTAACCATTGCCGGGCAATCCGCACCAGGTGATGGAATATGTATTCAGAATTATGAAATGAATGTGGCGGCCGATAATGTGATCATACGCTTTATGCGGTTCAGGATGGGCGACCTAACGCGGAACGAACAGGATGCGCTCTGGGGACGTTATCACCAGAATATCATTATTGATCATTGCTCCATGAGTTGGTCTATTGATGAATGTTCTTCTTTTTACGCGAATAAGAATTTTACCATGCAGTGGTGCATTCTTGCAGAAAGCCTCAATAAATCTTTTCACGAAAAAGATGATCATGGTTATGGCGCTATCTGGGGTGGTGTCAATGCTACCTTCCATCACAACCTGCTGGCACATCACAACAGCCGCAACCCGAGATTTGATGGTGGTAACAGAACCGGCACCGGATCGAGTCCGTTTGGAATTGACAGGGTTGACTTTAGAAACAATGTAATCTACAATTGGGGAGCCAACAGCGCGTATGGTGGTGAGAATGGTTCTTATAATATCGTTGCAAATTATTACAAACCCGGACCGGCTACAGAAAGTTCCAAAGTGCATCGCATCATGGAAATTTCAAAAGAGAAAGATCTGGTGAAGTATGCACCCGGGTATGGAAAATTTTATGTGAGTGATAATTTTGTAGATGGCAATCCCGCAGTTTCAGAAAACAATTGGAACGGTGGAATGGATAAAGGTTCCGGATTGACGATAGCCGATTTTGAAAATGCGAAATTGAATACACCACTTTCTTTGGAATCCATCGCGCCACACACAGCCCTGCAGGCATACAATGCTGTACTGTTGTATGGCGGTGCAAGTCTTTACAGGGATAGTGAAGACACGAGGGTCATTGGTGAAGTAAAAGATGGCACCTTTACGTACTACGGTTCCAAAACAGGCAAAAAAGGAATCATAGATTCTCAAACGGATGTTGGAGGCTGGCCGGTACTTAAATCAACCCCTGCATTGAAAGACAGCGATGGAGACGGGATGCCTGATGATTGGGAGATCGCGAATAAATTAAATCCTAACAAGGCTAACAATAATGCGAGGAACCTGAGTACTGCTTATGATGATCTGGAAGTTTATCTAAACAGCCTGGTGAAAACAATCACCGCGGGCCAGTCGATGTGAAAATATTTTTGCGTATGAAAGGAATTAAATCTTTGGGTAATTGTCTTTGTTTTCTAATGTTGCTGTCGTGCGGCTTCACACATGCACAAGAGGAAAGACCCATAGCATTTCCGGGAGCCGAAGGCTTTGGTAAGTATGCATCAGGAGGCCGGGGTGGAGAAGTGATCTACGTTACCAATCTCAATGATGAGGGGCCGGGAAGTTTAAGAAATGCCATTCGGAAGAAAGGGCCAAGGACTATCGTATTTGCTGTTTCCGGAAATATCAAACTTCAATCACCACTTGATATTAATAATGCTGATGTTACCATTGCAGGGCAATCTGCCCCGGGGCAGGGAATTTGTATTCAGAATTATTCATTCAATGTGAAAGCGGACAATGTGATCATTCGATACATGCGCTTTCGAATGGGAGATGAAAAAAAATACCAGGGGGATGCCCTGGGAGGAGAGAAGGAAAGCAATCATATCATCATTGACCATTGCAGTGTCAGTTGGTCAACGGATGAATGTGCTACCTTTTACCACAACAAAAATTTCACCATGCAATGGTGCATCATTGCAGAAAGCCTGAATAATTCTATTCATGAAAAAGGGCCGCATGGATATGGAGGTATTTGGGGAGGTGTCGGAGCTACGTTTCATCACAATCTACTGGCGTGCAATAAGAGCCGCAACCCACGCTTCAGCGGTTCATCTACTACATTGAATAGTGCAAAGGAATTAGTGGATTTCAGCAATAATGTGATTTTCAATTGGGGCGCTAACAGTTCTTATGGTGGCGAGAGAGGTCATTACAATATGGTGAATAA
Source organism: uncultured Ginsengibacter sp. (assembly GCA_964526985.1). Lineage (GTDB taxonomy): Bacteria > Bacteroidota > Bacteroidia > Chitinophagales > Chitinophagaceae > Ginsengibacter. Next base: position 67,212 of record CAZGNJ010000011.1, read on the forward strand.
TTATTACAAACCGGGACCTGCAACTGAGAAATCAAAGAGGAGCAGGATACTGAATCCATATTTGCCTTACGGCAAGTTTTATGTGGATGGTAATGTGATGGAAGGTGACGCTGCAGTGACAAAAGATAACTGGAACGGCGGAGTACAACCGGAGGACGATGGAGTGCTCGATTCATTCAGGACCAAAAAGCCATTTGATGTAGTGGCCATTCAAATGCAACCGGCACGTGATGCATTTCAATCTGTAATGTTGAAGTCGGGAGCCAATCTGTATCGCGACGCGGTAGATGAAAGAATCATTGAAGAAGTCAAAACCGGAAAAACACCTTTTGGAAAAAATAAGGATGGAATCATCGACTCTCAAAGTGATGTGGGCGGATGGCCTGTTTTATTGAGCAAGGATGCTCCGCAGGATACTGATCTTGATGGCATGCCGGATGAATGGGAAAAGACGCATCAATTGGATCCTTCAGTAAATGATGCTGCCAAATATTCTTTGAATAAAAACTATACTAACATAGAAGTCTATTTAAACAGCCTTGTTGAAAAAATTAATTAAATCATGAAATCAGCTATTGTTTTGCTATTGATATCTTTCCTCGCGATGGATCATCACAAAACGACTGTTTACCTGGCCGGTGATTCTACTATGGCAAATAAATTGGTAGCAGCCTATCCTGAGACAGGATGGGGTATGCCCTTCAGTTACTTTTTTGATTCTACGATCCGTGTAGATAATCGTGCTAAAAATGGCAGAAGCACCCGTACATTCATTTCAGAAGGCCGGTGGCAATCCATCGTTGACAATCTCAAAAAAGGTGATTATGTATTCATCCAGTTTGGACATAATGATGAAAGCAAACAAAAGACAGACAGATATACGAGCATTGATGATTATAAGAAGAACCTTGAAAAATTTGTAAATGACACACGAGGTAAAGATGCGCTCCCGGTATTGCTGACGCCGGTGAGCCGAAGACAATTTGATTCGCTGGGCAATGTAAAGGAAACGCATAAAGGATATTCCGAAGCAGTGATTGAGGTGGCTTCGAAATTAAATGTGCCATTGATAGACCTCGATAAAATGAGCCGCGAACTCTATCAGCATTTTGGACCCGAAGACTCCAAATATCTTTTCATGCAATTAGCGCCGGGAGAACATCCGAACTATCCACAGGGCCGTAATGATAACACACATTTTAATGAGTTTGGCGCTCGCAAAATTGCCCAGATTGTATTAAATGAATTAAAATCGAAAGTGCCTGCATTGGCACAGCACATTCGTCCTCCGTTACCTGCTAAGAAATAATCATGAATAAAATTGCCGCCTGTATATTGATGTTGTTTTTAGTTCTGAACGCCAAAGGTCAGCGACAGAAGTGGGTGGTGGCACAGGATGGCAGTGGACAGTTTAAGAGCGTTCAGGAAGCATTTGATGCGGTACCTACAGGCAACAAAGACACCATAATTATTCATGTAAAAAAAGGAGTGTACAAAGAAAGGTTAGTGCTGGATACAAGAAAAGATTTTGTAAAACTTGTTGGGGAAGATGCAAATGAAACAGTGTTGACTTTTGACAATCATGCAGGAAAAATTCTGGCAAACGGTGATACCGTCAACACCTGGACATCCGCTTCTTTTTTTATTTATGCCAATAATTTTTCAGCGGAGCATATCACTTTTCAAAATGATGCGGGCTTCACAGCAGGGCAGGCAGTAGCAGTGTATGCCTTTGGAGATAAATTGTTTTTTCGAAACTGTAGGTTTATCGGATTTCAGGATGTCCTCTTCTGCAGTGGCTCGGGAGCACGGCAGTATTACAAGGATTGTTATATCGAAGGAACTACCGATTTTATTTTTGGAGCTGCTACTGCTGTATTCGATAGTTGTACTTTGTACAGCAAAAAGAAGTCGCATGTTACGGCTGCATCTACACCGCGCGAAGTTCCATTCGGTTTGGTGTTTTTTAACTGCCGCCTTCTTGCAGATTCAACACTGAAGGGAGTTTCACTCGGTCGACCCTGGCAGCCTTTTGCCAGTGTTACGTACATTCATTGTTATCTCGGACGGCATATAGCTCCACAAGGGTGGAGTGATTGGGGAAGAGCCGCAAATCAACAAACCGTTCGACACGGTGAATACAAAAATTACGGACCAGGTAGCGATCCCGGCAAAAGGGTAGGATGGATAAAACAGTTGAACGAAAAGGAAATTTCTGCATATACTTTAAAAAATATTTTCGGAAAGTGGCAGCCAATAATGAAGCCTTGAATGAAATAAAATATGGAGAGGGATGATTGAAGCATAGATGGTATCGTTATCGGTTACGTTTGCGTAAATAAATACGTTGAAATCTTTTGCCATGTTTAAATATCGTGGTAGCATTGTTAATACAGAATGAATAAAAAATGAAAGGAAAAATAGTATTAATTGCAGGGTTGATTTTTTTATTTCTCAATGGTACCGGCTATGGGCAACAATTACAATTGCCGGAAGTACAGCAAGTGTCTTTCAGGAACGATACTTTTAATATAATTCAATTCGGAGCGGTGCCTGATGGTATTACGCTCAATACCAAAGCTATTAACGATGCCATCAGTGCCTGCCACCAGAAAGGAGGCGGCGTGGTGTTGATACCCGAAGGGTTGTGGCTTTCCGGGCCTGTTGTGCTGAAGAGCAATGTGAACCTGCATTTGGTACGTAATGCACTGCTTGAATTTTCAAAAGACTTTGACCAGTACCCACTGGTGAAATCCAATTGGGAAGGAGTGCCTCAGATGAGAAACCAGTCGCCGGTAAGTGCAGTCAATGAAACCAATATTGCCATTACCGGTTTTGGAGTGATTGACGGAAACGGAGATGCATGGCGCATGGTTAAGAAATCAAAACTGAACAGTTCGCAGTGGAAAAAATTGGTGGCATCGGGCGGTGTACTGGATGACGAAAAGAAGATATGGTATCCCACAATGAAATCATTGAAGGGCGCTTCATTAAAAAATCCCGGTTACATTTCTCCGGAGAAAGACGACCAGTTTTACGAGAGCATCAAAGATTTTCTTCGGCCTAATATGATTGTGCTTTCAGGTTGCAGACAAGTTCTGCTGGAAGGTGTAACGTTTCAGAATTCAGCGGCATGGAATATTCATCCACTGATGTGCGAAGACCTGACTGTGAGAGGAATCATAGCAAAGAATCCGTGGTACGCGCAAAACGGCGATGGCATTGATGTGGAGAGTTGCAAAAATGTGCTGATAGAAAATAGTACGTTCGATGTAGGAGATGATGGTATCTGCATCAAATCAGGACGCGATGAAGCCGGAAGAAAGAGAGGAATTCCTTCTGAAAATATTTTGATCAGGAATTGTACTGTTTACAACGCGCATGGTGGTTTTGTGATTGGAAGCGAAATGAGCGGTGGAGCACGAAATATCTATGTGAGAGATTGCAAATTTATCGGAACAGATATCGGCCTGCGTTTTAAAACGACACGTGGCCGTGGTGGCGTAGTTGAAAACATATTCATTGACAATATAGTGATGAAAGATATTCCCGGGGAAGCAATTTTGTTTGACATGTATTATGCAGCCGTAGATCCTATTGCAATGGCCGGAGAAAAAAGAGAAGCGCCGAAAGTAGAACTGCTGCCCGTTACGGCCGAAACGCCTCAGTTCAAAAACTTCTATGTGAGCAATGTGGTGTGTGATGGAGCTGAAAAAGCGATTTTCATCAGGGGCCTTCCTGAAATGAATATTGAAAATATCTTTTTAAAAGACATCCTCATTCAATCGCACACTGGTGTGGAGATCAGTGAGGCCACGAATATCCAACTCAAAAATGTGAAGTTGGTTTCGGAAAAGACGGATCCTGTGATTGATATCCTCAATAGCAAAAACGTCGCCTTTGATCGATTGACTGTGAGTAAGAATGCAGCATTGGTTTTTAAAATCAATGGGAGGAAGACACAGCAGATTTCAGTTTTGGATTCAGATTTTAAAAATGCCAGGGAAGTAGTGCAATTTGGACCGGGGATTGATAAAAAAGTATTCATTCAAAAGTATTCTAAGTAATGTTTTTAAAAAGTACGATTTATTGGTTTGTTTTAAGTTGTTTCAGTTTCGCGACAGAAGCACAGCAACCTGCTTCGTATGCGGAACGGATGGCAAATACAGCCCTTGAAATATTTACCAGTCCATCCATCAACAATCCCGGTAAACCTGCCAAGTGGGAGTACGATCAGGCTTTGGTGGTGAAAGCAATCGAAGGCGTATGGCACAAGACCAGTGATAAGAAGTATTTTGACTATATGCAGCGGATGATGGACATCTTTATCGGGGATAATGGTGAAATTCTTTCGTACAAAAAATCGGATTATAATATCGACAATGTACTGGGCGGACGGGTTTTGCTCACCCTATATGGAGTTACACGCAAGACGAAGTATTACAAAGCAGCCGCAATACTTCGTGAACAATTGAGAGAACAGCCCAGGCTGCAGAATGGCGGCTTCTGGCATAAGAAAAGATATCCCAACCAAATGTGGCTCGATGGACTTTATATGGGTGAACCTTTCTATGCAGAGTGGGCTGCTACCTTCCATGAAGACACGGCCTTCAATGACATAGCAAAGCAATTTATTCTGATGGAGTCAAATGCCCGCGATCCTAAAACAGGATTGTTGTATCATGGCTATGATGAATCCCGCAAAGAAAAATGGGCGGATCCTGTAACAGGTCTTTCCCAAAATTTCTGGGGACGCGCTATGGGATGGTACGGAATGGGATTGGTAGATGCGCTTGAATATTTTCCGAAAGATCATTCGAAAAGAAAAGCATTGCTGGATATTTTGAACCGCTTTGCGGAGGCGATTTCGAAAGTGCAGGATGAAGAATCAGGATTGTGGTGGGATGTGTTGAACTTTCCGGGCCGGGAAGGAAATTATTTGGAATCATCCGCCTCATCCATGTTTGTTTACACGCTTGCCAAAGGTGTGCGGTTGGGATACCTGCCCGCAAGATACGATTCCATTGCACAGAAGGGTTATACCGGAATATTGAAAAATTTTATTGAAGAGAAATCTGGTCGAATCAATTTAACCGGGACAGTCAGTGTCTCGGGTCTGGGTGGCAAGCCATACCGTGATGGGAGTTATGAATATTATGTGAATGAAAAAGTAGTGACCAACGATCCGAAAGGAATTGGCGCTTTTATCCTTGCTGCCAATGAAATGGAATTGTTACCAACACTTTCTATTGGAAAAGGTAAGAAGGTATTGCTGGATGCTTATTTTAATAATGAATCAAAAAAAGACGCTGCCGGAATAGACCAGCCATATCACTATCAATGGAGCGATCAGAGTAATGGAGGATTTTCAGTGCTGGGGTACCTGTTCCGCTCTTATGGTGTACAGACCAACACACTTCGTGAAGCACCATCCAAAAAACGTTTACACGATACTGATATATACATCATCGTAGATCCGGATACAAAAAAGGAAGTAGCTACTCCGAATTTTATTAGGAGGAACGATATTAAAGCAATCAGGAAATGGGTAAAGAAAGGTGGCGTTTTATTATTGTTTGCCAATGACAGCAGCAATACTGAACTTCGTCATTTCAATGATCTGGCAGGAGTGTTTGGTATTCATTGGAGTAATGCCTCAAGAAATTGGGTAAAAGATAATCAGTTTGAAACAGGCGCCATCACCGTGTCGCAGGAGAATCCTGTATTCGATGAAGGATTAAAATTATACCTGAAAGAAATTTGTCTGATTGATGTGACGCCACCTGCGAAGGCTTTGTTGACAGAGCATGGCGATGTCATTATGGCCACCGCGCAATATGGTAAGGGAACTGTATTTGCCGTAGGTGATCCGTGGCTGTATAATGAGTATGTGGATGGTAGAAAATTGGCCGCTACTTTTCAGAATGCGGAAGCGGCAAGAGACTTGATAAAATGGAGCATTAAACAATCGAAATGAAGAATCTGCTTTTTCTCTTCTTGAAGATGACAATCGTACTTCAGTTTGCCGTTGGTAATACGATGGCAGGCAGCAGGATTGTTGTTGATAAAAATGGCAAGGGAGATTTTCTTACGATCAATGCAGCACTGAACAGCCTTGATTCCAATTCTGCAGTGATGAGGGTCATTTTTGTTCGCAATGGAGTGTATGCCGAAAAAATATTTATCACTAAGTCAAATATTATCCTCGAAGGTGAAAGCAGGGAAGGAGTTTTTATTACGCAATCTATTTCAAGAGATATATGGAGGTGCAGCCACGATTCAGATTGGGGCGTTGCTACTATTAATATCAATGCCAACGATATAACACTGAAAGATATAACCATCCAAAATAATTATGGGTTTGAGAATACCACAGACAGTACAATTGCATGCCCGGCAGGAAATACGAGTAAGCCAAAAGTGGTGCGCGCTGATGGGCACCAGATGGCATTGCGCCTGATGGGTGGTACCCGGTTGAAAGCCATTAATGTGCATTTCATCGCTTACGGGGGCGATACCGTAAGCCCGTGGAATGTTACGGATGGAATGTATTATTTTAAAGACTGTACCATGGAAGGCGGGGTTGATTTCTATTGCCCGCGAGGCTGGGCTTATGCTGAAAATTGCACCTTCATCGCACACACAGGGGAAGCAAGTATATGGCACGATGGTTCTGCACATGAGGATTCGAAATCGGTTTTGAAAGATTGTTCCTTTAGAGGTTCTAATGGGTTCAACCTTGGACGCTATCATCGCGACGCACAATTTTATTTGATCAATTGCCACTTTGCAAGTGATATGGCGGACAGGGATATTTTTTTGGTTCCTACATCCAACATTATTGATTGGGGTAGGAGAGTATATTATTATAATTGCCATAGGGATGGTGGTGATTATGCATGGTTTGCGGATAATCTTTCCTCAGCCAAAGGAAATCCATCGCCCGGGATGATCAATGCAAAATGGGTTTTCAAAAACCGGTGGAACCCTGAAAAGGATACGGTGTTTTCAAAAGATAAAAGGGACTGAGTGGAAGAAAGAAGCGTAAACGAAGTTATATAATCAATGATATGAACTTATCACACTATACTTTAAAAAATATTGCTACGGACCATATCACAGTGCCCGAAGAGCAGATGATGGAATTGCCCGAGAGGGTGTTGCAATTTGGTACAGGCATGCTGCTTCGTGGGTTACCGGATTATTACATAGACAAAGCCAACAGGAAAGGGATTTTTAATGGCCGGGTGGTGGTAGTGAAGTCCACATTGCAGGGAGATGCTACAGCATTTGAAAAACAAGACGGTCTCTATACGATTTGCGAGCGGGGTGTGTCGCGCGGAGAGAAGATAGAAAGAGATACCGTTTCATCGGCTATCAGCCGTGTGCTGGTTGCTGATCGCGATTGGGATGAAATTCTATCCTGCGCGCACGATCCTGAGATAGATATCATCATTTCGAACACGACGGAAATGGGAATTCAATTGGTAAAGGATGATATAAGAAATGCTCCTCCAAAATCTTTTCCGGGCAAGTTGCTCGCAGTGCTGTTCGAAAGATTTACTGCTTTCGATGGTGATGAAGATTGCGGTTTTGTAATCGTTCCCACCGAATTGTTGCCGGACAATGGAAAGAAGTTGGAAGCTATTGTAATGGAGTTGGCCCACCTCAATGGACTTGATGATGATTTTATAGAATGGCTGGAAAAAGCCAATCATTTTTGCAATTCACTTGTTGACCGTATTGTAACAGGGATGCCACCACAGGAGGAAAGAATGGAATTCTACAGATGGCTGGGATATAAAGACGAATTGCTGACTGTGACTGAAGTGTATAGCCTGTGGGCTATTGAAGGTAATGAGTATATCAGGAATAAACTATCCTTCTGGAAAGCGGATGATGGTATTAAAATAGAACCTGATATCGATCTGTACAGGGAATTGAAATTGCGGTTGCTGAATGGAACACATACCCTGGCATGTGGCATTGCATTCCTTGCTCATCTGCCGACAGTTCATGATGCTATGGAAGATCAGGCCATGGCACATTTCTTACAGCAATTGATGCTTTCTGAAATAGCGCCATCCATACCAATGCTAATTAGTGAATCAACAACTTCGGATTTTACGCACCAGGTTCTCGACCGGTTTCGCAATCCCCACATTCAGCATCACTGGAAAACGATTGCAAAGAATTACTCTCAAAAGATGAAGCTCAGGAATGTACCGCTCCTGGTAAATTATTATTCGAAGAATGATCGTGTACCTCCGTTGATAGCATTTGGATTTGCCGCCTACTTTAAGTATATGAGTGCAGATAAAGAAGACCATGGGCAATATTTCGGAAAATCGGGTGAAGTATGGTATGTCATCGAAGATGAACGAGCATCTGTGTTTTATACACTTCGAAAAAAATACTCGCAAGATCAGGTAGTAGAAAAAATATTGAATGATGTTACTTACTGGGGAGAAAATCTCCTGCTCCTGCCTGGCTTTTTTGAAACGGTAATTGGTTATATCCAACTAATTGATGAGAAAGGAATGAAGGAGGCGATGGAAGATACCATTAAACAAAAAATAATTTGATATGCAACACAAGGTTACAAAGGTTCATCCGAAAGATAACCTGGTAGTAGCGCTTACTGACCTGGAAGTAGGTAGCACTGTGGAGTACCAGGGTGCGGCATTTGTACTCAGAGAACGGATACCCGCAAAACATAAATTTGTGGAAGTGGATATTCAAACCGGCGATCCTCTCTACATGTACGGTGTGCTGGTAGGCAAGGCTGTGTCCCCTATTGCAAAAGGAGGGCTGATCACCACTTCTAATGTGAAGCATGCTTCAGGGTCCTACACAATTGGTGAAAGGAAAACAGAATGGCATATACCCGATGTGAGCCGTTTTCGCGACAAGACTTTCATGGGATTCCATCGTGCGGATGGCAAGGTTGGTACAGCAAATTATTGGCTGGTGGTGCCACTGGTTTTTTGCGAAAACAGGAATGTCGAAATTCTCCGGGAGTCGCTGGAGAAGGAATTGGGGTATGGCCGTAATCAACATCGAAGAGCACAAGTGAAATCATTGGTTGAAATGTATCAACAGGGCGAGGATATGATTGCGGTACTGGAAAAGCCCTTATCGGAAGAAACCATTTCTGAAAAGAATAAGCGAGTATTTGAAAATGTGGATGGCATCAAATTTCTGGTTCACGAAGGCGGATGCGGTGGTACCAGGGCTGATGCGCAGACGTTGTGCGGATTGATCGCAGGTTATATTACACACCCTAATGTGGCAGGCGCTACTATCCTGAGCCTCGGTTGTCAGAATGCGCAGGTGACCATGCTCACCGATGAAATCAAACTAAGGGATCCTGACCTTAAAAAACCATTGTACATCCTGGGCCATCAGCGTACAGGGCTGGGAGAAGATTTTATTTCACTCGCCATCAAAAAGACTTTTGGTGGACTATCAATTGCGAATACCCATTCCCGTCAGTCTGCACCATTGAGCAAACTTTGTATCGGATTGGAATGCGGTGGTTCTGATGGATTCAGCGGTATCTCTGCCAATCCTGCAATTGGTTATACTTCCGATTTGCTCGTTACGTTAGGCGGATCTGTCATCCTCTCAGAATTTCCGGAATTATGTGGAGTAGAGCAAAATATAAGCGACCGTTGTGTTACCACGGAAGTAGCAATGCGGTACAGCGAATTGATGACTTCTTATAATGATAGGGCCAAAGCTGTGGGTTCAGGATTTGACATGAACCCTTCGCCTGGAAATATCAAAGACGGACTGATCACCGACGCCATTAAATCGGCAGGAGCAGCCAAGAAGGGTGGCACATCACCCGTGGTGGATGTGCTCGATTATCCTGAGCCGGTTACCAAACCGGGATTGAACCTGTTGTGTACCCCGGGCAATGATGTGGAAAGCACTACTGCGGAAGTAGGTTCCGGTGCTAATGTTGTTCTCTTCACTACTGGACTTGGTACACCTACCGGAAATCCCATCGCACCTGTAGTTAAGTTGTCAAGCAATACAAAACTTGCAGAGCGAATGAAAGATATTATCGATGTCAATACAGGTACTATCATAGAAGGAACTGAAACCATCGAACAGGCAGGAGAGCGGATACTCGATTTCATTATCGAAGTAGCAAGCGGCCGAAAGGAAGTGAGCGCTGTCAGGAATTTGCAAAATGATTTTATTCCCTGGAAACGCGGGGTGAGCTTGTGAAAAAATATTGCGTAGAAAATATTGAAAGATGAAAAAATTTTTGAATGAAGACTTTCTGCTGAATTCGGATACAGCCAAAACGCTGTATCACGATTATGCAGCGCCAATGCCCATCATAGATTATCATTGCCACTTGCCTGTGGAGCAAATTGCAAACGATATCAATTTTGAAAACCTTACGCAAGTCTGGTTGTATGGTGATCATTATAAATGGCGTGCCATGCGCACCAATGGAGTGAATGAAGATTATTGCACAGGAAATAAAAGTGATTTTGAAAAGTTTGAACAGTGGGCAGCTACTGTTCCCTACACACTTCGAAATCCGTTGTATCACTGGACGCACCTGGAATTGCAACGGTATTTTGATGAATATGAATTATTGAATCCTCAAAGTGCTAAAGGCATCTACGACCGATGCAGCGCAAAACTTAAAACAAAAGAATACTCAATACGAAACCTCCTTCGCAAGATGAATGTGAGGATGGTGTGTACAACAGATGATCCTGTGGACAGCCTGGAACACCACAGGAAAATAAAAGAGGATGGTTTTGAAATCCTGGTGCTGCCTGCATTCCGGCCTGACAGAGCGATGAATGTGGATAACGCGTCAACATTCAATGATTATGTAAACAGGATTGCGACAGTGAGCGGACTGAATGTGAATTCATTTACGGAATATCTTGATGCATTGAAACAACGTCATGATTTTTTTGCAACAATGGGATGTTGTGTTTCTGATCACGGCCTGGAGCAAGTGTACGCGGAGGAATATTCAGAAGAAGAGGTAAGTGAAATTTTCAGAAAGATCAGGAGTGGAAAAGAACTATCGCGGGTTGAGAATATAAAATTCAAATCTGCGATGTTGTATATTTTCGCAATTTGGGATCATGAGAAAGGATGGGTGCAGCAGTACCATTTGGGAGCACTGAGAAATAATAATTCGAGAGGGTTACAACAATTGGGGCCTGATACAGGATGGGATTCTGTGGGTGATTTTTCACAAGCGGCGTCACTTTCAAAATTTCTGAATAGACTTGATGCTACCAATCAGTTAGCGAAGACCATTCTTTACAACCTGAATCCTGCTGACAATGAAGTAATGGCCACCATGGCCGGAAATTTCAATGACGGATCGGTAGCCGGGAAAATTCAATTTGGTTCGGCATGGTGGTTTCTGGATCAGAAAGATGGAATGACACGCCAGTTGAATGCCTTGTCCAATATGGGTTTGCTGAGTAAGTTGGTTGGAATGTTGACTGATTCAAGAAGTTTTCTTTCTTATCCGCGTCATGAATATTTCAGAAGGTTATTGTGTAATTTGTTTGGTGAAGAAATAGAAAATGGAGAACTTCCAAACGATATTGAATGGACAGGTAAGATCATCCGGGACATTTGCTTCTATAATGCAAACAATTATTTCAATTTGAACCTTCAATCTTAAACTATGCACTTTGAACTCCGACCACTGAGCCTGTCAGACGAAGCGAATGCTTGTCTGACTCAGACAGAATCGTCAGAGCCGAAGTGTGAACTTTCAACTTTGAACTTTCAACCTTGAACCTTGAACCTTGAACCTTGAATCCTAAAAAGATATCCTAACCATCAAAAAACTCAAACCATGCCAGAACTAAATGAAATATCCAAGTCGGGTTTCGCTAATGCGAATGAGAAGATTGGAAAGTATCGGTGGACAATTTGCGGGCTTATCTTTTTCGCAACCACGATCAACTACCTTGACAGAGCAGTGATCAGTCTCCTGAAGCCTCAGTTGGAAGTTCAATTCAACTGGTCTGAATCTGACTACTCCGACATTGTCATTGCATTCCAGGTCGCTTATGCGTTGGGCATGTTGCTTGCCGGGCGTTTTATTGACAGGGTAGGGACTAAAATTGGTTATGCTGTTTCTCTCGCGCTTTGGAGTGTGGCTTCTATCGGTCATGCTGTTGTCAGAAGCACCTTTGGTTTTGTGATGGCGCGTGGATTTCTTGGCATTAGTGAAGCGGGGAATTTTCCGGCTGCCATCAAGACAACTGCAGAATGGTTTCCTAAAAAAGAAAGAGCATTTGCTACCGGACTTTTCAACTCAGGCGCTAATGTAGGAGCCATTCTGGCACCGCTTACAGTTCCTTACATCGCCACGCATTGGGGATGGCAGGAAGCGTTCGTTTTTACCGGAGCATTCGGATTTATCTGGCTGATCTTCTGGTTTATCTTTTATGAAATTCCATCAAAGCAGAAACGACTCTCCAAAGCGGAGTTCGATTATATCCATAGCGATCTGGATGAGAAGGAAAATGTTATCAAAGAGGAGCAGGTAGAAAAACAAAAGAATACACCCTGGCTTACGTTATTAAAATACAAACAGACATGGGCATTTGTGCTGGGTAAATTTCTTACAGATCCGATATGGTGGTTTTATCTCTTTTGGCTGCCTGCTTTTTTGAAAGCACAATATGGACTCAGTGGTACTGACTTTGCCATGCCCATTGCACTTGTTTATACGATGTCGACAGTGGGAAGTATTTTTGGTGGGTGGCTACCATTGTACCTAATCAGGAATAACTGGCCGGTATTCCGGGCAAGAAAATTCTCAATGCTCGTGTACGCATTCCTGGTAGTACCGGTTGTATTTGCCCAGGTGCTTGGCAAATACGACATGTGGTTAGCTATTGTGATCATTGGCATTGCTGCTGCGGCACACCAGGCATGGTCTGCCAATATTTTCACTACGGTTTCGGATATGTTTCCAAAGAAAACAGTAGCCTCTGTTACAGGAATGGGAGGCATGGCCGGGGCATTAGGTGGAATATTGATTGCTTTCGTAGCAGGCAAATTATTTGATCATTATGAGGCACTCGGCAAATTGGAGACAGGGTATTATATCATGTTTTTCGTTTGTGGGTCAGCGTACCTTTTGGCCTGGGTGTTGATGCATTTTTTAGCGCCACGGCTCAGAAGGATTGAGCTTTGAAAAAAGGAAAATGTGATGAGAAGTAAAATATGAAACTAACCGCCGTTTGGTCTCCGGCCAACGGCAATGGAGGACGTTTTGAAAATTAGTTTTATAGAGATGAAGGCAGCAGAGAAATAATGGCCAACTATTTCCCGGCAAAAAATTTCTATCTTGAATTAATAAAACTTATAAAGTTACCATGTCGAAAAAAATTGTTACGCTCGGGGAGGTCATGCTGCGCTTGTCGCCTCCAGGTCATGAGCGCTTTGTGCAGGCAGAGAGTTTAGATGTAACTTATGGTGGCGGTGAAGCCAATGTAGCCGCCGCGTTGAGTATTTATGGATCACAAGGAGTGTTTATTTCCAAAGTTCCTGATAACCCCATTGGGCAATCTGCCATCAATCATCTGAGGCGCTATGGAGTGGATACACAATTTGTCATTCGTGGTGGCAACCGCCTCGGCATTTACTTTTTGGAAAACGGTGCCTCCGCACGGCCAGCACAGGTAGTATATGATCGCAAGGGTTCATCAATTTCTGAAACAGCTGTTTCAGAATTCGATTTTGATAAGATACTGGATGGTGCAGATTGGTTTCATACATCAGGCATCACCCCTGCATTGAGCGACAAAGCATTTGCACTTACAGAAGCTGCATTGAAAACAGCAAAAGCAAAAGGCATCACCACCAGTCTCGATTTGAACTTCAGAAAAAAATTATGGACAGAAGATCAGGCCAGGGAAGCATTGACAAAACTCTGTCAGTATGTAGAAGTCTGCATGGGATGCACAGGCCATTTTGAACATTCAGATTCGATATTAGGATTCAAGAGTAAGCACACAAGAAATTCTAATGATGATCTGAACATAGAAGGACACCGCGAAGTATTCCGTCAGTTGCAAGAGGAATTTGGATTTAAATATATGACTACCACATTGCGGGTAAGCCACAGCGCATCAGATAACGACTGCAGCGCATTAGTGTATGATGGCCAGGAATTATATCATACCAAACAATATCAGGCACGGATTGTGGACCGGGTGGGAACCGGCGATGCTTTTGCCGCGGGTTTTATATATGGATTGGTAAGCGGAATGTCACCTGCTGAAGCTGGTGAATTTGGTACAGCGGCAATGGTATTGAAACACACGATACCGGGTGATATGAATCATGCTACGAAAGATGAAGTGCTGACATTGATGAAGGGAGATACTTTCGGAAGGGTGCTGCGGTAGTTTATTGTAGTGTTGTTTGTGAGGACACGAGTGAGGACTTGGGATACTAATCATGGCAGTGGGTGGAATTTTTTTTAAATGATTTGGAGGGCATGAGTGAGGGCTTGGAACATGAATCAAGGTGGTGAGTGGAATGTTTTTTAAATGATGTGTGAGGACACGAATGAGGGTTTGGGACATGAAACAGGGTAGTGTTCTGAAAAACCCGAATGCCTGCCTGAGCGACTTCAGGGGTTTTAATATAAATAGCCATCGGTGCAACCGATGGACAAATGAAACAGTTTTAAAAAAGAACCTTGAAAGAGTTCAACAAAATCTTCCACATATATTGAATTCCTTCCTGAAATCAATGTGTGTTGCATAGACACAAGGAAAAAAATAAAAATTGATGAATAAAGAATCAGAGATCATCCATCTTATCAAAGAACAAAGAGTACTTCCGCTTTATTTTCATGAAGAGAAAGAGGTGAGTGTTGAAGTTTTGAAAGCCCTGTACAAAGCAGGGATCCATGCTGTGGAATACACAAACCGGGGTGCGGCAGCTTTGAATAATTTTATTGCCATGAAGAAAGTTTGCGATAGCGAACTGAGTGGCATGAAACTCGGTATCGGTACTATCAAAAACAAACAAGCCGCAGAAGATTTTATTGACGCAGGAGCAGATTTTATCATTTGCCCCGGGTTGGTAGAGGAAGTTATAGAAGTGACTAATAGCCATCAATTACTCTGCATTCCCGGATGCATGACGCCAACAGAAATTATCAAAGCAGAAAATTCAGGAATCAAAATGGTCAAATTATTTCCGGGAAATATTTTGGGGCCATCGTTTATGTCAGCTATTAAAACTCTTTTTCCAAACGTGTTATTTATGCCAACAGGAGGAGTGGAATTGGACAAAGGGAATATAGAATCATGGTTTAAAGCAGGTGCCTGTGCTGTTGGGATGGGCAGCAAATTGATCAGCGATTCGCTGCTTGCAGAAAGGGATTATTCTCGAATCCAGGATTTGACAAAGAAAGTGTTGGAGCTGGTCAAGATTGGTTCCCTTGCTTAAGAATGTTGTCAGGTCAGGTATTCATGCGCTTTTATTTTTTCCGGATTTTTTCGATTCCTGAATATGATGTGAGAACAGGAACAGTTTATATCACCCAATTATTGAAGAGAATAAAGGTAAAAGAGAATTGAGTTTGTATTCAAGAAAGAAACCTTTTGCGATAAAAGGACTGAAATTTTTTCAGAGTAGAATTGTAGGCAGTTTACCCTTCTTCAAACTGCAAGAGTACTACCGAAGTTAAATCGGAAAATAGAATACCCGGTAAAATGGTACATTCAAAAAGCTGAAATAATTTTATCCCCCTCCATTATACAAAGAGAAACCAGGTGCAATCTGATGAACCCATTCATTTCAAGCGTACGGAAACCTTCTCACTCTTCTCTCCTTCCTTGTTTGCACTATTCAACGTAGCCAACTGGTAAAAATATAATTTGCCTTTGGACACATTCTTATCCGTAAACGAATCGTTTTCTGTAACAGTAGTAATTAATTTAGCAGGTGCTCCGGGTTCTGACCTGTAAATTTTAATGGCATTGATATTTCCGGAAATCTGCCCCCAGGTGATATATACATCATTACCGGCCTGGCTCACCGTAATGCCGGGTGGTGGACCGGGAAGTTCTACGGCAACTGCGGGTATCTTAATCATTGACCTTTCACTTTCATTACCTGAAATATCAAATGCACTGACAGCATATTCATATTCTATTCCTTCATTGATTGTCGAGTCGTTATAAAAATTGCGACCGGGTTGCAAACTGTCATTTGCCATTTTTGCAAAACCACCATTGCCTGCCTTCCTGAAAATTTTGTAACCAAGTAAATCAGGCTCCCATTGCCTCATATCATCCCACAGGATGGATATTTGTCCGTCGCTGCTTCTGTACCTGAGATTCATGGGTGCTGCAATGGATTTTTTAATACCCGGATTAGCGCTTACTGTATCAGATGGGTTGCTCATTTGATTATTGTCGTTGATCGTACGAACAAAATACTCATAAACCCCGCCAGCCACCAATTGACGGGAAGTATCTGTAAAAGAATAAACTTCAGCATCAGAAGCAATCAATGGACTGACCATTGTAAAGGTTGCATCATTATCCGCTTTGCGGTAAACGTAAAATCCTTTAGCATAAGGCTCTTCACATTTCCAATACACTTTTATTCCATTAGTAATAGTGCTGGCATCAATTTCATTGGGTGCTACCGGTTTTGCTTTATCATTTGTATAGGTTGCAAATATTTTTGCAGTGGGTATAGGATCGTTATCAGTGCTCAGCAACAACAGGTAATAATAATAATTTTCACCAGACACCGGCAGGATGTCTGTGTATGCAGTGTCCGTCACAGGCACTGTAGCGATTCGCCTGTATCCCGAATCATAGTTAGTGCTTCGCATTACGGAAATTCCATTCAGGTATCTCTTGTTATCAAAACGCCATGAAAGCTTCACTTCATGATTGCTGCCGGTATTCACCGCTTTGAAATTGGAAACAGGCGGAGCATAATAATCCTGGACATTACTTCCGCTTGCGTGACCTTGCAGTTCGCCTTCATTGCCATAAGCATCTACCGCAGCAATTTCATATTCATACCATGCAGGATGTGTGCCGATGGTATCAATAGCCAGTAAAATCAAATTATCCCTTTGGGTATAAAGCCCCTTTTCAATTTGAATTTTTTGATACTCGTCTTTTCCAAATACGGAGCGGTAAACATTAAAGTGTGACATTTTCAATGGATCCTTTACACTCCAGTTCAATTCCAATTTGCCTGACCCATACTTACTGTTGACAAACTTTATAGATGGTAATTCTCCTTTTCTGAATTTACCTGAAGCATTGCTTTCTTTGGTGGATACATTCTTGCCATCCCTGGAAATCAAACTCACCCTGTAAACATAATTCTCTCCTTTGGCCGCTGTTGCATCAAAATACGCAGTACCTGCAAGCAAGTGCATGACCGGAAGATTGTCGCTGAACAAGCTATCTGTTGTCCCATATTTTTGAATGCTTTGCCACAGGCGGCTGATGGTTTTGTCATTGACAGGATCCAGTTTATCAAAATATTTTCCAAAAGCCATTTGCCTGTTCTTCATTTCTGATTCAGAAGCAGGTGCTGTAACATCACTCAGTTTTTCGAAACGCTTGCTATCTCCTTTGCTCCGCTCCACTTTGTATTGCATATTTTTCGGAACCGTCTTACCAAGATAAATCCAAACTCCCTGCGATACAGGCACCGCCACCGGCACATCTCCTGCACCATTATCCTGTGCAAAGACATAGCAGGCGGTGAAACTGAAGAAAGACCATAAAACAAGAATGCGTTTCATTATCAAAAAAATTTTATTCTGAATAATTTATTCATCAATGCCATTAACCATTAGCCATTCACAATTAACAATTAATAACTCACCAATTCCCTCCCATCACTGCCTGCCCGCTGCAATTTCCAAATCCAAATGACAAATCTGTATTTCCATTTGAATCCAGTAATAAATTCACTTTTATTCCCTGGCTTACTCCAATACCACCACAACCTTTACAACAAATACCATCGCTCCAGCAAGGTGTAGGGAAGCATTGCTGAATGCTGCCACCGATAGTAAAGCTGCCGCAACCGTTTAAAGAGAATGCACCGGTAGCAGTTGAATATTTTCCTTTTAATCCTAACTCTGCTCTTGCTTCTGCACCAAACTTGGTACAGGTAATAGACGCACCTTTCAGGTAAGCATGTGCAAAAACCATTGCTCCGATTCCGTATTCATTTCCTGACGATCCAAAATCCATCCATACCCTTGCATCCAATCCTGCCTGAGCTCCGAATGAAGCGCTGATCACACCGAGATCAATACTGTAATTCGGAATATTCAGTACAGGCAATTCTTTCATGCCCGTAAAGAAAAATCCGGATATACCATTTTGAAAACTGGGCGGTACATTTTTGTCATAAGCATATTGCATAAGCTTGTTAGACACATCACCGGGCATGCTGTTGTAATCACCAATCAATAATCCTGATGAGATGGCGCCAAGACCCGGCATTTGTACCGCTCCGCCTGCAAGGAAATACCATCCGCCCGGATCTACGAGCAGACTGGCCGTACCGGAAATAGCCATTGGGCCTATTTTTTTATCTAATTGCAGATTGCCCGTAAACCGGCTATTGGCTATGTCGTAAGTAAGTCCGATGTTTCCAAAACCTGATGGTATATTATTGACTTCTATTTTTTCATTACTTGCATTGATAGAACCGGTTACTACAAATGTTTTCCTCGTATCTCCTTTCATCCCTTTAAAACCCTGCATCTCACCACTGAAAGTAAAATTCTTCCACAAGTTTGTGCTCATGTCGGCTTCCATCTTTCCTTTGATGTTGGCAAGACTTGCATTGCCGCCACCCAATGGTAATTTTTGATTTTCAGGATCTACCTGTATCCATGCTGCTGTAGTTGTTTTGTTCAGGACACCCTTCAATACGATTCCTTCTTTGTCTTTGATGGTTCCGAGTGCGGTGAATTTACCTTCAGTAAGATTTTGTGGATGTTCACTGAATTGTACATTAGCAAAGAAGTCCACATCGCCGGGGCCTTTCAACGAAACATTCAATGGGTACAACATCAGTTTTATCTTTCCACTCTCTTTGGTAAACTGAATAACGCCGCTTGTTTCCTGCAATTGAGGAATGCTTAAATCAATGCCACAGGTCATATTCACATAATCTGATCCACTTATAAATGCCAGTGGTTTTACTTTCATTACACTATAAAATGTGGTTGAGTTGGGTTGATTCCCCGGATTAAGAATTTGCTCACCGTTGCTTACAAGAGAAAGATTCTGGAATTTCATTTCATCGCCTGCTTTCATACCGGGCAATGATTTAATAACAACACCCGGGTTACCATTTTCTCCAATCAGGCGGAGTTCATAATGTGCTTTTTGATCTGAACCGATACTCTTGTTGTATCCAAATTGAGGATTTGTGGCTGTTACATTGATCGGAATTACTCCTCCAAATGTCAGATTATTGACATCGTAATTTCCAATATCTATATGATCAGGTTTTAAAGAAATATCCGATAAAGGCACATCAATGCTTCCGGTTTTCATGGTGCCGGTAGCAATTTGAATGGAACTGTTGCTTTGCGACAGTTGCCAGTTATTGCCGGTGAACTGCCATTTTTCCAAATTGAATTTGATTGGCTGATCACCTTTCAGTGTTTCCAATTTTTCCGGATGAATCACCAAGTTGCCGGCATTGATATCAAGAGTTGAAGGCGACATTCCCGGCAGGCTGTTGATATGAATCATCGTTTGCAGGCTGATACTGTTATCCTGTATCCATGAGTTAGCGGCATCGGCATCGGCACTGAATCCAAGCAAAGTATAATTCAATGATTTGCCCTGCAGGTTGGCCAGTCCGAATTTTTTCTTTGATGATGTGCCTGCTTCAACAGAAGGCAGATCGGTATTGAATGATCCGGGTTTTTCGGTAAGGAGCATGGCTTCGTTGGGATCAGAATTGAACGTTACATAGTTCTGTGTAAACTGGAAGGAGGATTTCTGAACCGCCATTTTACCCATCAGTCTTCCTTTTTGATTTTCTGCTTTTATTTGCAGCACATCTCCGGTTGAAGGTTTTTGAATTATACCAAAAGAATTCTGCAACAGGAGTTTTATGTTGGCTAAATCAGTAGATAGGGTATTTTCTGCGGGAACTCCCACCGGAATTCCATTTTTGGTAGCTTCACTTTTTTTGATTTTCAAATTCTGGAATGGGATGACTAATTTTTTATCCTGGAGAGAGAAGTTATCATTGGATGGAAGATTGATGATATTACCACTCACCAACCAGGTACCATCGGATTGCTTCGTTTTATTTTGAATGTCTGCTTCAAATCCAAAGATATTTTCAATCACCAGTTCATTATCATTGACTAAATTAAAATCAAGTTCATTCTTTTGGCCAATGCTGATCTTTTTGCTCTGGCTGATAATGTTGGGCACTGCTCCGGATTTGCCGGCCCACACTGTTTTTTCCGCAGGCGATGTGGCAACTCCTTTTAATTCATACTTGCCATCATTACCGGTTGTTGCTTCAATAGTTTTTCCACCACCGGTTTCAATATAAACTTTAGCGCCTGCCAATGCTTTTTTGTCTGCGCCAATAGTTACCACACCGGAGATTGTCGCTGCTTTCTTCAGGTAGGCATATCCGTAATCTTTGATTGCAGTTGTATTCTGTACCCCGGTTATTTTATAATTCCCGGTTTCATAATCTGCATTTGCCGGAGGCGTAATTTCAAAATCAAAATCAAAACTGCTATTGCTAAATACAAAAGTTACATAACCGTCTTTATCACTTGTTTGAGTAATAGTTTTTCCGGGAATGTTTAATTGAACAGTAGCACCAGAAATCGGTTTTGCATTCATTGAACCCTGGGTACCTGGCTTGAATCTTCCTTTAAATTCTGCCGGTTGCTCAGCCACTTTGAAACGGATTCTCTTTTGCGACTTCAGAACAACAAATTTTATTTCAACCGGATTTTTATTATCCTTCTGAATAACGAAAACCGTATCCTTGAGGGAGTAATCTTTATCAACAGGCGTTATCGTTACCTTACGTTTTCCCGAAGGGGCTGCCATAGAAAAATATTCTCTTGCTCCGGTTGGCATAAACATTTGCGGCCCTTTATTATTAGCCGGTTTCCCTTCATTGAAGGAAACATTCTGCTGACCTTTCTGGCTTGCAGTTAATTTTTTAAATGTTGTTTTTTCTGAATTACCATAAGTGAACTGAAACTTGGTTGACGTTTTAGAAAAACCATCCACATCAATATCTGCCCTTACCGGGTTGCCGCTTTCATCCACAACATAACCGCTCAGGAAACCGTCAGGAGTAAGGAAGAAATCCTGGTTCAATAACTGTTGTCCCCACTTCAAAGGCGGGTAGCAACCAACGCAATGTTTTAATGGTTTTTGTTTGTTCGCAATCATTATGGAATCATTTATTTTCCATAATGAATCGCTGACCTTAGCTGAAGCTGGCAATACGCCAGCTTTATATCCATCTGGCTTTACAACCAAGGTACGGCTTGGACCTACAACAGAAGACACCTGGCCCACTACAAAATCTCCAAGCTCTACCGGTAAATTATTGAACTCATAACGACCCAACCTATTTGTTTTTACCGTGGTAAAAAGTTTTGACGGATCGCTTATTGATTGATAGCTATTGACCATCACTACCTTAACACCACTCATTGCTTTGGCTTCTATATTGGTAGCATCCTGCACCTTTCCGGCTATCCGTGGTTTATCCGGGTAAAGGAAAACACTGTCTGTATAAGTTTTTATCTCCAGTTCATGGTTCCAGGTGATATCTTCTCCATACGTCACTTCCATATTCAAGCCGCCTTTAGTTTTTGGAACGTAAGTACTGGTTGAATTGAATGGAAAATTCCTAAGGTCTTTATCAAATGTTGGGTAATATCTTTTTTCCTGTCCTTTAAATATAAAGTCACCTTTCATCTTATCAGGTGTACATTTTATATAATACACATCAGCTTTATTATTCAGATCGTGTTGCACCATGTGGTAGAAGGTTACAGAGCCATCTTTCCCACTTTCTGCTTTTGAAATGAAACCAATAGTTCCTTTTCCATCACCCTCATTGACAGGAACAGATGGCAGATTGCTCTTTCGTACAATCGTAGCTGTTATACCGGGCAACGGGCTGCGCTGTCCCTGTGCCATATCCCAAAAAGTACCGGGAGTAGAAACCACATTTAATTTCAGCGTATAGCTTTTCACAAATGAAATCATGGTCCCCAGGTCAATTCCTTTCCAGGGATCAATTTTAATATTCACATCAGGGCTGCAGTAATACTTATCTTCCACTCTCAAACGCAGCACTTTGAAAATTTTTCCATTTGCATTATCTCCGAATTCACCTGTATGCTTAAACTTGAAGTCCGGGTCAATCAATCCCAATGTTTTTTCTGCATTCACAAAGTTGAAAGTAAAACTGCCATCTGATCCTGTAACAGTTGTAGCCAGTACTTTATCATTGTCTTTCGGTGCAAAGCCGGCATGACTGCTAATGCCGGGTTCTCCATTCATATCCTTACCATTGAGTGATCCCGTAAATAAATAAGTTACCACAAGGCTGACTTTTGTACCTGCAAGTGGTTTTGCATCTCCCACGGGTGTATTATCTGTGTTGTAAATAAGATTATCGGAATTTTCTTTATTGCCTCCTGTAAGAATATTTGTATTTGCTTTTACCTGCCCCTGCTGGGCATTGATTTGCCCTGGTTTATCCTGCTGCAGCTTTCCTGAAGGATTACTATTTACCACATCTTTAAAACGGTAAAATAACTTTCCTTTCAATTGGCTATAGGGTACAGGGTCAAAATTAGTGACCGTATATCCGGGTGATGGTTTTGAAGGTTTTTTCTCAGGCGGTTTTATTGCATTAACAACAACAGCTAGATTCAGCGCTTTACCTTTTGTAAATGTAACCACTTCGCTTCGGCCAAAATTCTTAAAGCCAACCTGCTTGTTTAAATCTCTGGCCACCACCTGCACGGCATACAATGCATTGGTGTCAAGTTTTAAATCGTAAGGCTGAGTTACATACTGATTGCCTGTAAGGTTTGTTTTTATTAATGGATTATTGGCTTTGTAATTCACTGCTGCACTCATCGCATCATTGGGGTCCTGCCCCTGCGGCACTTTCACTACATAGAGATCGTAGGCAATATTGGCACCCATGATGTTACCAATCGGCGGCGTCCATGAGAAAACAGTATTGGGTATTTGAGGATTCAATTCCTGCCCGTTGGCAGGGGAAGTGATCATTGGTGCCTGTGCCAGCGAAATCGTAAAATTAAAACAAGCATCTTTTAGAAATACAAGT
>CAZGNJ010000012.1:0-22797 GCA_964526985.1 uncultured Ginsengibacter sp.
CGGGCGTGTAAAAGGCATCCTGGCAGGAGGGTTTATTTTGCGGCCTCCAAATTTACCACTGATTATTCGCATGTATCCAATCTGAAAAGATGACTGAAATAATGGGATGGAAACTGCATGATCTCTTCATTGAATTCGCAGATAGAAGGAAGCGGCTGAAAAGTAATGTTCAGAAAATACTTGTACAACT
Source organism: uncultured Ginsengibacter sp. (assembly GCA_964526985.1). GTDB lineage: Bacteria > Bacteroidota > Bacteroidia > Chitinophagales > Chitinophagaceae > Ginsengibacter. The sequence continues at coordinate 191 of CAZGNJ010000012.1, forward strand.
CATTGTAGAGAGAACTCTTCTGCTCTATAAATCCTGACACTTCCAATGGTATATCTTCAAGGCCCAACATCTTTCGAATAGAGAGCAGGTAATAAGATACATCCTGCGCATTTTGAAACGGATAACTGTTGAGCAACAAACATTTCTTCTTATCAAACACGCTGACCACCATTTTATAGGTATAAAAAGTTACCTGCATCTTAGGCTCGGCAGAAGAATAACCGCCCAATAATCCGGAATACTGATGCCAATGTTGTGCATCGGGAAATTGCTTGTTTATCACCTCAAACATATCCCTCCTAATCCTGAAGCAATTGTAGTATCCTGCTTCTGTCACGATATCAGTAAGGTATTCGGACTGAAAGCTATTATCACCAAACAACAGATCCACAGCGGATGCAGAGGTATCACTTCTATACAATGGAAAAGGAATCAAAACGCTTTCCTGAAGCGAATAAACAATCGTTGTTTTCCTGAACTTACCGCCAAATTGCTGCTTGCTGTTAAAGAGAATCTGCAAGGCTATCGGAAAGCCAGCCTGCGGACGGGTTTTATCAAAATGATAGGCCCCCACCCCAACAAACTTCTGGTCGTCAATGTTCTTGATGGTAAATGAAATACCCTCATGGCTTACCTCACAGGTGAGCGAACAATCTTCCGGAAAATAAGAAGCAGGGAGAATTTCAAAAAACGTTTTCATGCAGCCGCAAGATACGTGATTCAGAAAATACTGCCATAATCCAAAAAACCAATCGCTTTTAACGAATTCACCTTTCATGTTTTCACTCCAAACCTTACCTTCGCAGCCAAAATTTCAAAAAATGAGCAATCGTACATTTACAATGATAAAACCTGATGCCACATCCAAAGGGCATACAGGAACTATACTGAAGATGATCAATGAAGCAGGATTCAGGATCGTGGCTATGAAGATGACTTACCTCTCTGCTCAAAAGGCCGGAGAATTTTATGCAGTTCACAAAGAACGCCCCTTCTATGGTGAGTTGGTGCAATTCATGAGCAGCGGCCCCATTACCGCGGCGATTCTTGAAAAGGACAATGCTGTAGAAGATTTTCGCAAACTGATAGGAAGTACTAATCCAGCGGAAGCAGCAGAAGGTACGATTCGTAAATTATATGCAGCCTCCATCGGTGAGAATGCTGTACATGGAAGTGACAGCAATGAGAATGCGGTTATCGAAGGTGATTTCTTCTTTAGCAAGCTGGAGCAGTTTTAAAAGCTCATGGATGAATGTTGGGTTTGTCAGAGGTTGCCAATGATTGTCTGGCCAGCTTGCACTAATTGGGGGTCTAAAGGTTGAGGCGCACGGCCGTGCGTCTGTAAGTGTACGAATAGTAGCCCCTGTCATCCATATTGAGTTATAGTATAGTCAATACCTCAGTTGATATTAGCGCAATTATCCTCTTGTGTCATTGCAACCTTTCTGTATAACCTCAACTTATGTTATAGATTTTTAATCGGCGTAAGCGTATATCCTTTTATTCTAAGCAGGCTGATCAGCCCATTTTTACCGGGCAGGTGACCTGCCCCTACTGCTACGAATACACTTTCGCGATGCATGATTTTATTGAGTTGATCTGCCCAGTTCTTGTTCCTGTCCACCAGTAAAATTTTTCCATATCCATCATCAGAGAATTCACTGGCGTTCATCATTGAAGCTAAAGAATCTAACTGCTGGTTTTTGTAAAGGCTTACCATCTGATCAAACTCCTTTTTCATTTGTGCTGTGCTGTCCACATTTTTCAATAACTCATTAGCCTGCCATTCGTAAGGAATACTGTCGAATACTGATGCCTGGAATTGTATCGTCTCCAGTCCTTTGATTTCTTTCTTATTCGACTTTGCGAGACTGACCAGTTCCTGCTCAACGCCGGAAACCGTTTTGCAGTCCATCAACCGCGGGTACAACAAAGCCACAAGCAAATACGGTTTCATGCGCTGAAGCAGTGATATTGGAGTTTTCAACGTGTCGTTAAAGAACGATGAGAGCCTCTTGAACTGTTCATCAGTATAAAAATCTTTCAGGGTTTTGCCATCCTTCATTGTCATGTACAGCATACCTCCCATTAATGTAGCAGGATCGTCCATATCCATTTCCATATAGATCGTATCCGCACGTTGCATTGCAGTTGTCAGTTCCTTGCTGAAATGAATATCTTCTTTGCAAAGCAAATGAAAAGTACCAAACAGGTAAGAAGGCCTGGTAATTCCTTTCCCGGAAATCTGCCATAGTAGTGTATTATCATTTTTGCTTTGAGGCAGAGGAGTCGGTTGCTGACTATTGCACGATATTGAAACAAAAGACCAGGCAAGGAAGAGATACCATTTCATACTGTTTGCTTTTTTGAAAGTTACCATTTGTCAATGATTTTATCATTACGTGTAAAACGAAGAATATTCATTGCATCACCCAGCAATCCACCAAAGCCAATGCGATAAGTGAACACCGGCCTGTAACCTGATTGAATATTCATCAACACATCAAAACGGAATATCTTGAAAATATTCTCAAGTCCGGCAAATAACTCCAGGTGATCTGTAGAAGGATTAATGTGCAAGGCATTCACACCTTCTACAAGATACCAGTTCCATCTCTTGAGCAGGGGAATTTTATTGGTCAATAATCCCTGTGCATGATGCTCAAAATGAAATTCAGCAAAGAGTGGTGATTTATTGGAGTATTGATAATCTGTTGCATATTGGAAAGAACTGTTGTACTCTTCAGCTATATGCGACATAGAGGAATGAAAATGTTTGTAATCCTGTACAAAAACTTTATTCGCATTCAGAAATCCTCCAACCTTAAAATGGTACCTGATAGTACCCGCCAGTTTAAGTTTCATATCATCCTTTATTCCGAATAGCCATTTGTCATAATCTTCATCACTTCCAAAAATATCCGGAATACCTTTTTCGTATTCTATTGAAAAAGTCGGGTAATCAGAGCCGAGCGAATACCTTGCATTCGGATACTGAATATATCGCTGGCCCGGCTGAAAACTGAATGAAGCGCGGAAAACGACTGCCTGGTGCCGAGTGAACTGTGTATCCAATATTTCGACAGGATAATTTGGTGTCAGCCTGTTTTTCCATTTTTTGTTCAAAATATAATCTGTCGAATTTTCCAATGGAAGGCGATCTTCAAACCGCCCCTGAATCACTAATTGACAACCACTCTCCCAATTTCTTCTGAACCCTGTTTTGAAAAAATAATTTTCGTATAACTTCATATTATTCTGACCATATAATAGTGTCGCAATGCTATTGGTCAACCCATCCCAATTACTCATTTTAAAAAACTGGCTGACACGTTTACCTCCAGCAATGAAATACTCATAATTACGAAAGGTACTGTTGCCACCCGGATTTCCCTTGTTGGAAAAAGTAAATCCTATCCACGGATTCAAATGATGATTATTAAAGCCATACCGGATATCAGCTATCATGCTTGTAGTAGTCCCCAGCCATTTGGAATATCCGGACAGAACCACAGATGGATTCAGCGCAACCCCTTCTACTGTGTTGTATTGAATCGTTTTGATCACAGGTTCAGACCGGAATTGAACCGGCCTGGTCTTCGTGTAAATATTTTTTTCAACTCCTGTCCAGAGTATATCCAGCACACCGGTTTTACCCTGTGCTTTACGCAATGAATCACGATTATAAACAGTACTGTCCCTGGTGATCTTAATGCTGTCCTTCACTTTGTAATCATTGATCTCATCAGGCTCTAATGGCACAGGGCGGGTACTGTCCCAAAAAGCTGTAGTTTTCTTATTGGACAATGAGTCATATTTAATGATCACCCGGTCAAAAAATCCTTTGGGAAATTTTGGATTCAAATCATAATTAGCGTACACATTTACAAAATATCCGTTGGCAGCAATGCCCAATTGCTTCACATGAAAATAGATGGACTGATTGCGTACCCTCCAGATGTCGCGGTACTCGGGATGATGTATTTGCGAAATCTCCAGCGTATCCAATATTTGCAATTGGGACGATGATGTCAGTAATAATTTGCAACTGAAGATACGCCAGTCATTCTCTGTGATATTGATAATACCCGAAAACAAAGGCTCATACTTTCTCTTCGGAATCACACGGATGGTATTCACCTGTTTTCCGTTTTCAAAAAAGCTACCGATGAGGTGATAATTATAAAAATTCAAAGCATTGTCAGCAATAGGAGAAACAAAACCACGCTTACTGATCGTGCCCTTTGAAACATCTACATTATTCTTGTAAAAATCAATGAAGACGGGAAAATCAAAACCAAAGCCATTGCTGCCACTCACACGTGAAGCCAGTACTTCCAACTTCATATCTTCCGGTTTCCGAACAGACACATGAGTGAGCGATTCCGACAAATACAGAATCGCCCGGCCCGAACTATCCAGCATCATTTCTTTTCGATCTTTCTCTTCAATTTTTTTGCCCATGACTCTTTCAGGAAGATTGAGCAATCGAATTAATCCTTTCACATATACATCTGCTGTGAATGAACTGACCTGCCCTTCGTAATATGGTCTTTGTTTGATTGCATTCCTGATAATTTCATACGCAGGGTCTTCACCCGATCTCTTCACTACAATCTCATCCAGCTTCAGTATTTGCTTTTGCAATACAAAGTTTAGTTCAGTATTCTTGCCTTCAATGTTTAAATGTTTTTCACTTACAGAGTAACCAATATACCGGCATTCAATGGAATAGCTGCCAGGCTTTAGATTTATCTCGTAACGTCCCTCGCTATTGGTAGTAACTCCAAATGGAGTATTTTTTATCAGTATGGATGCAAATGGTAAAGATTTTCCATTTTCATCGGTAACGGTACCGTACACACGCTGTGCACCGGCAGCATAGCCAATGATGAGTAGGAGGAAGATTAAAATTGTTTTCATTCAGGTCAGTTTGATCACTAAGGGCCCTACTTTAGCTTCTTGTGTGCAAAACTTCCGGCCCATGCAGCAAAACCTGCAACAATAGCACCTGTTATTGCCGTCATCAGAATCAATGCGACCGTATTTTCACTTTTCAAAACCAGCACCGAAACGCGGTGTGCAAGTATCTCATGATTCGCTGTATTGATCATCCAACTCAAGATGCCCCACAAAAGGAATAAGGCGATGAAGCCCGTGATGAAAGAAGCAAAACCTCTTTGCGGAATAAATGCACTTACTGCAAATGCAGCCAAAGCAATAGACCACCAGGGCAGAAATAAACAAAGGGTATAACTGAGGCCGGCAATAAGGATCAGGCTTACAATAAATCGCATCTTTCTATAATTGATGTTGTTGAAAAAAATTAATTCGATTCAGGATTGAACGTCATTGTATATTTTACCTTTCGTCCATTCGCTTCAGAAGCTTTCATTACCCAAAGAGAATAATATTTTCCGCTTACCCAATGATCTACAAAGTCATCATAGTAGCGGCTACCGGGATTTCCGCTCTGGCCACCGGGGTACACACCATACGCTTCCGTTTCTGGAGTAAGTGATACGATCATACGCCAACTCGGCCCGTGCTGCTGCTTCGTTGCATTGATCACATGTTCACCCCCACCGATATTCAAATGTAAACGGCTCAATGCATCTAACCGCGCAAGATGAAGCACCTTGGAATCTTTGAATCTTGCCCATTTCAACCGATTCTCTTTTTCAAGGCTCACGAATAATGGAACACATTTTCTCAGAGCAGCAGTAGCTATATCACTAAATGTTTCCACTTCGGAGGTATTGATATTATCGAAAAATCTGAAAGTGGAGTCATGTTTCTTGATGATATCAATCAAAGTACTTTCAAATGGCCATGGAAGCTTTAACCCTGTAGCATTAAACTCGTCTGACCATGTAAGCACCTCAAGGCTATCCCAAATATTCACAAACAATGTGGCTCCTTTTGAATCAGGATTATTTTGATAATCCCACAGTTTCAGCATGTCAAAATATTTCTTTTCCGATGGATTTAATTTATCTTCCTGAATGCCTTTGATAATTTCAGGAGCGGCTATCTGCCCGAAGATATTGTAGTTGTCCGTCTGCAAATGCATCATATCCTCAGGAGTTATCTGCTGCATTTGTGCAAGCCTGGTATTGATCTCCAGTGCACGATAGGGAGGATACGAACCACCAAGATAGTATGGGTAGGTGGTGTCCGTTGGCAATTGATTGGCGCTACTTACAAATCCCCTGGCAGGATTTACTAAATGTGGATTCTGATCTTGCGGGATATTGTATTGCCAAGCATAATCATTATTCTCTCCCGGCATGATGAAATCTCCCTGTCTTCGCCACTTTGCAGGGAATTCGCCCTGGTCCCAAATAGCAATATTTCCTGTCTTGGAGGCAAAGATGCAATTCTGTCCGGGTGTGTGAAGGTTTTTAATTGCTTCCAGGTAATCTTCATAATTCTTTGCACGATCAAGAAGATAAAATATTTTCATTTCATTGCTGGGATCATGTGCCTTCCATCGCACAGCATAATTTTTATGCCCTGTATTTCTTGAACCTGTATAATTCTTATCATACATAACCGGCCCAATTTTCGTGTAAGCAACAGTGTCATAATATACAGGCTCTCCTTTTACACGGATGTTTTCTATACGAAATGATGTAGGCTGCCAAGCACTATCAAACCAGTATTCTTTCCTGGTACTGTCTTTAAATTTTATTTCATAATAATCTCTCACATCACGCATGGCATTTGTGAATCCAAAAGCGATACTGTCATTAAAGCCGATGATGATGGCAGGTGCTCCGGGAAACGAAACACCATAAGCATTGTAGTCAGGTGTACTGATCTGCATTTCGTACCAAAGTGATGGCAGGTTCAATCCAAGGTGCGGATCATTGCACAAAATGGGTGAGCCGCTTTTAGTTTTGGAACCTGCTACTGCCCAGTTGTTACTTCCATTGTCAGGATTCGGTTTTAGCTCGTTGATATTATTCGAGTCCTTATAATTAAAATACAGGGAGTCCGCTGTGGATGGGATGTTCAAAGGTTGTGGAGCAGGGGCAAATGCCGTTCCCTTTGGTACGATCGGATCAAGAGAGTCCATTACGATAGGATAAATCTTGTTGAAATCAGCAGATGAAAAAACTGATTTTGCATTGGTAGATTCAAAATCATTTTCATATCCTGCAAGGTCGAGCGCCATATACTTCAGGAAAAGCGCACTTTTCAAGTTATTCCATTTTTCCGGTTTATAACCAAGCAATTTATATTCCAATGGCAATTCCCGGTCAGAAAGACTTTCGATATAAGCATTTACTCCCGCAGTGTAACTGTTGCATGCTGCAAGTGTCTGCGGATCTTTCTCTAATTCTTTCAGTGAATTCTCAGCACCATACACCATACCCAACCTGCGCTTGTCGCGATCAAAGTCCAAAGCCTTAGGTCCGACGATCTCACTTAATCTGCCTGCCGCCGCAAACGTTTGAAACTCCATCTGCCATAGTCTGAACTTTGCATGCAAATAACCCTGGATAAAAAAGGCATCTTCATCATTAGAAGCAAAAACGTGAGGCACGAGTCTGTCATCAAAATACACAGTGGCTTGGGCTTTCAATTGCGAAAAGGAAAGGCTGGCATTGTAATCCATATCATAAGGATCGGCATTCTGCCAAAAGCCATGTTGCGGGCTCAGAAATTTTCCAAAGGACAATGGTAATACCCATGTGGTATTCAGAATTATTATCAACGCGGCTGTGACAACAGACAAAACAAACAGAGGTACTATTCTCATGAAAATAAAAGTTAGATGAGGTATGAGAAATAAGCAACTAAAATACAGAAAGATTTCTTAGAATTACTACCGGGCCATTAATTCGTAGATAGACACACGAACTGATCAAATTCAAAAACTCCATGCCACAACAACTCAACAACTCCATAACTTAACAACCCCACAACTCCTCTCACTCACTTGTACCCCAAAATCTTCAACATACTCTGCGCTGTTTGTTGCTTTGCATACACCCAGTCCACTATCTTTCCATTTTTATCTTTATCAACAATGACATACTGAGGAGAAGGAATCATGCAATGCTTAATGCCACCGTAACCGCTGATCTGATCCTGGTAGGCACCTGTGTGGAAGAAACCTATATACAAAGGCTCTCCATTCTCCGCCTTGGGAAGGAATACTTCATTGATATGTTCCTCACTGTCGTAATAATCATTGCTATCACAAGTGATGCCGCCCAATTTCACTTTCTGATACTCCTCGTCCCACTTATTGATCGGAAGCAGGAGAAACTTTTCACCGATGCCCCATGTATCCGGGAGGGTAGTAATAAATGAAGAATCGATCATGTACCAGGTTTCACGGTCGTTCTGCATTTTCTCCCCGATCACACTATAAATATGGGCCATACTTTCACCGACAGTAAAGCTGCCGAATTCGGTAAAAATATTCGGCATGGGAACCTTACTTTTTTTGCAGGCAACTTTGATGTTTCTTACAATCTCATTGATCATGAACTGGTAGTCGTAGTCGAAACCGAGCGAGTGTTTTATCGGAAATCCACCACCAATATTGATAGAGTCTAACTCGGGGCAAATTTTTCTGAGTTGGCAATAAAGGTTGATCACCTTATTCAATTCACTCCAGTAATAGATATCGTCTTTGATTCCTTTGTTCAGAAAGATGTGCAGCATCTTCAACTGGAATCGATCTTCGAACCCCTCAATCTCGTCCACATAAAATTCCAGGATGTCCTTGCTCCGAATACCCAACCGGGAAGTATAAAATGGGAAAGTTGGTTCTTCTTCGGCAGCCACGCGTATCCCGATATTAAAAGGTACTCTTACCGACTTACGGTATGCTTTCAACTCTTCTTTATTATCTAAAATCGGAATTACATTTTTGAATCCCGTATTCAGAAGACGCGCAATTGCCTTCGTATATGGCTTCTCCTTGAAGCCATTGCAGAGAATAAATGCATCTTTATTGATCTTCTTCCTGCGATGAAGATTGTGAATGATCTCTATATCATAGGCATAAGAAGTCTCAAGGTGTATATCGTGCTTCAACGCCTCTTCGATCACAAATGAAAAATGAGAACTCTTGGTGCAATAACAATAATTGTATTTGCCTTCATACTTGTGCTTTTTAAAGGCATTGGCAAACATTTTTTTTGCTTCATTGATCTGCATCCCTATCTTGGGCAGGTAGGTGAATTTCAAAGGCGTTCCATATTTATCAATGAGTGCCTTTACGTCCACCCCGTTAAATTGCAAATAACCATCCTTTAAATTGAAATCTTCCTGCGGGAAATTAAAGGTCTGATCTACGAGATCATGATATGTATTGTTCATTGATCGAAAAGAGGTTCTTTTATTTTTGAAAACAGGCAAAGTTAGAAATTAAGTTCATTTAAAAAGGTATAAATTTTAGGCGGCCCTGCTATTCAATTTTTACAACACGTTGTATGTCGCCCCCTGAATTTATCTACCGTTGCAAGTGCTGTTTCTAATTGATTTTTTTATTTTATATTATATTTATTTTACATTTTAACATCCTTGAAAATTTAAAATCATATTTTAAATTTTCAAGGATAATGATATATCTTTGAAATATGATAACAAGGCTATTGCAAACAGAAATCACTGCACTCATGAAGCAGTACCCGGCTGTAGCCATACTGGGCGCACGGCAGGTGGGCAAAACAACTTTGGCCAGGCAGATCGCCGCGTCCCAGAAAAAACCATCCCTGTACCTTGATCTTGAAAACCCACTGGATGTGCGCAGGCTGGCAGACCCTTATACTTTTTTGTCGGCCAATAAAGACGCCTGTATTATCATAGACGAAGTACAAACAATCCCATCACTGTTTGCTGTGCTCAGATCTGTCATAGATGAACACAGGAACAATGGTAAGTTTATTCTACTGGGTAGCGCTTCGCCACAACTGGTAAAGGGTGTTTCAGAATCATTGGCAGGGCGCATTGCCTACCGCGAACTTTCGCCAATAAATATCACGGAACTACCGGAAACCATCAGCCGCGACAGGCATTGGCTGAGAGGCGGTTTTCCCCAGGCTCTGCTGGCCAGGAGCAATACTATTGCTTCCGAATGGATGAATGGATTTGTAAGAAGCTATGTAGAAAGAGACCTGAGCGCTCTCTTTGGTGTAGAACTGACCTCCAACATCATCCGAAGGATCATGAGTATGCTGGCACACATCAACGGAACTGTATGGAACGCCGAAATGGTAGCACGGTCAATAGGCGTTACTTCCCCAACAGTGAACCGGTACGTTGATTTTCTGGAAGGAGCCTTCTTAGCACACCGCTTGCCCTCATTCCATATCAATACCCGAAAAAGGCTGGTGAAAGCTCCGAAAATATACATCAGAGACAGTGGCTTGCTGCACCAACTGAGTGGTGTAACAGATATGCTGACACTAAAAGGGCATCCCGTAGTAGGCTCATCGTGGGAAGGATATGTGGCAGAACAAATCAATCAGGTCAGGCCGGCAGGTACAGACCTGTATTACTATCGTACACAGGCCGGCGCCGAATGTGATATCGTTATTGCTAAAGGTATCCATGCAGTGGCATGTGTCGAAATCAAACTGAATAACGCGCCTCACATCAGCAAAGGAAATATTCAGAGCATTGCAGACCTGAAGACAAAGAAGAATTTTGTGGTGGTGCCCGATATAGATGAATACAAGACTAAGGACGGTATCATTATTTGTAATTTGAATACATTCCTGTCGAAATATTTGCCAAACCTGAAATAGCTCATCCTTGAAAATTTAAAATGGGACTTTAAATTTTCAAGGATGCAGGTTTTGAGAATGAATGCTTATTTTTCCAAAATGACTACCGAAAAAGTGATGGTACTCCGTATCTTTAATTTCAATTTTTCTACAATGTTCAAACGTTTCTTTCTTCTCACAATTCTTATACTTCCTTTTATGCTCCAGGCTCAGGCACAAAAACGACTCAGAGATTACGGGATCACGCCCGGCGTATTACCTGTTGGAAAATACAACAGTATTACAGATGTGAGTGGTGTGAAAGTCGGGCACACTACACTCATTCAGGGAGACTCTGTACGAACCGGTGTTACTGCCATCATTCCTTATGAAGGGAATATTTTTCAGCAAAAAATTCCGGCCGCTATTTATGTGGGAAACGGTTTTGGAAAATTAGCAGGCATCACGCAGGTCAATGAATTGGGAAATATAGAAACACCTGTCATTCTCACAAACACTTTGAATGTTGCTACTGCCATGAAGGCTGTCATTCAATATACACTGGATCAACCGGGAAATGAGGATGTGAGGTCAGTCAATGCAGTGGTTGGCGAAACTAATGATGGTTATCTTAATGACATTCGTCGTATGCATGTTACGGAAAATGATGTGTGGAATGCAATAAAGAATGCAAAGTCAGGATCGACAACAGAAGGCAATGTAGGCGCGGGCACAGGCACTATCTGTTTCGGATTCAAAGGTGGCATTGGTACTTCATCAAGGGTGTTACCGTCATCACTCGGAGGTTATACTGTTGGTGTGCTGGTGCAAACAAATTTTGGAGGTGTGTTGAATATCGATGGAAGGCCTGTTGGTAAAGAATTAAAGAAATTCAGTTTTGCGGACCAGGTATTGAAGAGCGCTGACGGATCCTGTATGGTAGTAGTAGCAACAGATGCGCCACTCGATTACAGAAACCTGATGCGGTTGGCCAAGCGTGCATTTCTTGGTATAGGCAATACAGGCGGCATAGCATCCAATGGAAGTGGTGACTATGTCATTGCCTTTTCTACGGCAACAGGGCTGAGAGTTCCCTATTCAGATGAGCGGTCAATATTGGAAAACCAGTTATTAAACAATGACGAAACTTCTCCTTTGTTTCTCGCAGCGATAGAAGCGACTTCTGAAGCTATATGGAATTCACTTGTTGCTGCACAAAGTATGACAGGATATGAAGGTCATCACATAGATGCGCTCCCCATGGACAAGTTGAAGCTAAAATAATTCTATCCTATCTGGTTCCTTTATTATAAAGGTCGAGGTAAATTTTTTCATTATTTTTTGTCATCATCTCCACACTGTAATGTGCTCTTATCCGTTGTTTTGCTCCTTCTCCTAACCTGCCTCTGAGTTCCTTGTCAAGGCATAATTGTTTGAGAGCTTGGGAAAGTTGAGCCTGTAAGTTGTTTGTATCAATCAGGTAGCCGCTCACCATATTTTCTATCACCTCTGCAGTACCATCTACCCCGGTTGCAATGATTGCCTTGCCCATTGACATAGCCTCCAAAAGTGCTACCGGTAATCCTTCCCACAGTGATGGTAACACGAAAATATCTATAGCGGCTAATACATCAGGTACATCTTTCCGAAAATCCTCCAATATAATCTTATCTCCAAGTTTCAATTCCCTAATAAGTTCCAATGCCTCATTCTTCTGTTCTCCATCACCTACCATCAGCAATCGTACATTAGGTACTTCCTTCAGCACATCTGCAAATGCTTTGATAAGAACAAGCGGCTGCTTCTGCCAGGTAAACCGCGCAATAAATCCCAACAATAATTTCGAAGGATCAATTCCAAATTCACTTCGAACATCTTTATACCTTTTATCCGGATCGAACTTCTTGCTGTCTATTGAATTTTGAATAACAACCGGATCAAAACTATTTCCAAACAATGCTATTCCCTCATTCCTGTTCGCATTAGAAACACAAATATTGATTGTTGATTTCTTTATTAAAAGCCTCTCTCCCCAAACCCGAATTCTCTTTTTTATTGAATTCTGATCCTGGTGAAATGACCAACCGTGGCAAGTATAGATCAATGGCAACCCTTCTTTCTTCGCTGCCCAAAACATATTGGAATTGGCCCTGGTGCCGTGAGCATGAACGATATCAATTTTCTCATCATGCATTAACTTCCTGACTTTATTCCAAACAGAAATATCAAACGGTTTTTCGGTATAAATAACATGGACTGGTATGTCCATCCCTTTCAGTTGATCTACCATGGGTCCGTCAGTAAAAGACAATACCACGGGTTCGAAAATTTCCTTGTTTAAATTTTCAACAAGGCTTAGCAGTACACTCTCTCCGCCACCTACTTTTCCCTGCCGGATTCCCTGCAAGATTCTGATCTTTTTATGTTCAGGCATTTGTTCCCCCGTTTCTTAATAAATAATTTGATAGAGCCATTTTTGAAATAAGAATGTCTCAAACAGAAACGAAATAAAACAATTTTATGGGAAATCCGGTTTATTAGTGAATCTATCCTTTCTTAAACCTGACGTTTTCCAATTCAGGGATTTGAGCCTTACACCAATGATACTAAAAGGATATTTGTTGCGGGATAGTCAGTCTGAGTTGAACACATCAAAAGCAAAAACTAATTTTGAACAAAGATGACGGGCGCCGGGAAAAAATTCAAAATTATCGTTCCAATACAGGGTTTATCAATTTAATGTTGCCTGGTGCCGGTAAGAGTAATTCATAAGCCTCACCACTAATTTTCAAAGTGCCACTAACCATTTCATTCCCGGTTTGAAAACTTATTGTATAACTGCCATTAACCAATTTCCCAAGATTTATTTTTGCACTTGCAGGCCCAATTGCAGTGAGGCAGATGGAAGGTTTAGCAATACCGGTAAATTCTATTTTCACCTGGTTACCATTCACAGCAGATGAATTATCGATAGAATAATTGATACATTCATATTGTTTTACCGTACTGCATTCAAGCATCAATTCATGTTCCAGGCTTTCCTTCATTCCGATGTTGATATCTGCCTGAAATGTTTCTTTCTCAGGATTGCTCTTTGAACAACCTGCCAGAAAAAGTATCAACAAGAATGGAATCCATCTCATAAGTAAATTTTTGCTTCGAAATCAAATATAAGGACTTTGAAAACCCAATTTTTGAAGTCCTGCTTTAATCTCGGGACAACTCATAAACAAATTCCACAGCAATCCACTCCTGAAATTTTCTATCATTACTATCTCCGGCCCCTGGTCGATGGCAAGATAAGAACCGGAATACCAAGCGGCATTATTTCTTACCACATCCAAAGAAAAGGCATCCCTGAATCCATACTCACCAAACAATTGATCTCCCAATACATAATAGAAAAATTTCATTGCAGCCATTGATTCGGCTGGCGTGTAGGGCAAGGAAGAAATGGCAGCTGTGGGTGCAATGAATCCCAAGTCATTCGTAGGAGAACTTGCTGCATAACCGTTCTTGATGGTACTGGCTGTAAGCCCCCACACCGAATCACTGTAACCAAAGTATTGATTTGGATTAGCCTTGCAATAGTTATAATTAATGAGTGTATGATTCTTAGTTTGAAGTTCATATTCTGCATAAGAATCTTTCAGTCCTTTAGGATTCAATCCCAGGAAAGAATAATGCTCAAAGAACAATGGCCCACCCAGGTTGCTGCCTAACGGCAGTGTGTAACCGTAATACTGTGCTCCATTTTTTATTCCTCCATTTTTAGCCCAGCCATCATCGTACACTTCTTTCGGTATGCTGAAATTTTTTGAAGACGCGGCAAGCACATAAGTTATCAGGCATTCGTTCCACCCCCTGATTGGGAGATTCATGATCCAACCTTTATCAGGGCTCCAGTGCCAATACAAAACATTCTGATTGTCCTGCCTGAACCAACTCCACTCTACCCTGTCCGCAATAGTATTAATATCATCTCGCAAACTCTGTTCGTCCGCATTCGCACCATTAAAATACTGGCGTGCACACAATAATCCCTGGATCAAGAATGATGTTTCAACCAGATCCGCTCCATTGTCATTTGTACTGAATGGAATAACCACTCCGGTACCTCCATCCATCCAGTGAGGAAATGCTCCATGAAAGGTCTGTGCGGTATTTTTTAAGAATGAGACTATAGTTTGCAGGCGGGACAATACTTCTGACCTTGGTTTAAAACCACGATCAGCGGCCACAATCAATGCCATAATTCCAAACCCGCTTCCACCCGTTGTAACAATTTTAGAATCATGCGTGGAGCCTTCTCTTGCGAGACCGGAGACAGGATGTGCAAAGTCCCAGAAATATTTCAAAGTTTGCTGTTGAATTTTATCTAACAGTTGATCATCACTTATTAACGGAAACTTTCGGGATGAATCAAGGATTGTTATAAAGTTTCCCGAAATGGAACTTTGCAAATTGCCACCTGAAACTGATTGCAGAGATGTATTGACAATTAAATTGAATTTTGTGAGATAGGTCAAAGAGGAGGAAGGACTGATGTTTACTACAGAATCACCTTTAGACAAGGTAGTTGTCAGGCCAATTTGATTACCAGAAATATCTGTGAGTGTTATCGCGTTTAAGGAACTTGGTTTAATTGGTTCTGAAAATGAAATTATTATTTTAGGAAGTAACTGAATATTTGTTTTTGTTGTGTTGAACACACTTCCCTCCAACGTTATATTAACCAGGTCAGGGTTCTTTGTGGTTTGCGTAGGAGGCTTAGGTTGTTCTGTCTTTTCTTTACCTCCACATGAAATAAAAGAAGTGATAATTAGTACCAGTACGAATTGCTTCATTTGAACTCTATTTATAAAAAATATACGTGCCTTAAAATGTTTAAGGCACGTATAAAACAAGTATCATTGCAAGATTATTTTCCCAGGTTCTCCAACTGGTACAGCGCCTTTACATCACCATCGGAGAGTACAGAACTGTATATTCTGAATTCATCAATTGAACCCAATAAATAGCTTGCCCAACCCTGTGCTCCGGTCGCAGAGGTTGAACTTGGATTGGTCATAAATTGAATGGTGCCAAATACAATCTTTGGCAGGTTTGCAAAGTTGAGTTTTCCAAAATCAGCCTGAACACTGTTTCCAATTTTTTGCCCATTAATATAAAAGGTAAAAGTATTGGTGGCAACGCTATATGTCAGTGCTACGTGTTTCCAGCTTCCCCAAGGATTGGTAAAAGACCATCCGGTTAACCAGGCTTCCTTTGTTCCATTATTTCCAAATGCATGAATTTTAAAAACAGAAGAAGTGGCAGTTTGGCCATCAAAGAACATATCTAAGTTTCCCCAAAACTGGTCAGGGTTTACAAAGCATACCGGAGTTTGAATTCCTGCACTGTTTTGGGAAGTGTTTACCCAATAGGCAATTGTCATATCCTGAATACTCTTAATAGAACTGGTGGGCACGAATGTGGCGTAATTATTCAAACCCACAGCAAGGGCCTGGCCTTTAATCCCGGCATTAAAGGAAGTACCAACCCCTGTTGCAGAGGTTTTGCTCACACTGTCCACTAACCCTCCTTCAAAAGAGAAGTGTGTAATGAGGTTTCCAGCGGCTATCTGGCTTGAGGCAGTGTAACCACCAAAAGTCTGTGCAGGCTTGTAACTGTTAGGATCAAATTTCTTTTGACAGGAAACAAATGTGATAATTGCTATCAAAATGAATATCCATTTCGGATCATTCAATATCTTAAAGTATTTCATATTCTAAATTTTTTTTGTGGACATTTAAAGGTTACCATTATTGATGCAATTAATTATATCCGGGATTTTGTTTCAGAACATTACCGCTGTTATCAATTTGCACCTGGGGAATCGGCCAGTACTCATTTCTACCAGTTTTCCAGCCTAATGGCCCGAAAATCGTCGCAGCTCTTCCCTGCCTTATCACATCAAAATACCTGTCATTCTCCATTGCCAATTCTACCCTTCTTTCATGCCAGATAGCATTGATTAAAGCTGTTTTATCGGTAGTAGTAACCTTTGGCAAATCGTTAACCGGATCATTACTCAGTGCCCTGGCTCTTGCACGTACCTTTTCTAATGACGCTAATGCATCAGCAGTGTTTCCAAGATTCGCATTTGCTTCAGCATTCATCAACAAAACATCAGCATACCTGAGTACCCGTACATTCTGATCAGCACCCTGGTTAGTTGCTTTTGCCAATGCAAAAGGAACATAAGATTTCATGTTGTACATGGTAGGTGCACCTGCATTAGCCATGGGTACTGCATCACCACTGGGAGTAGTAGTTCCTTGCATCATCACGGTAGCGCCAAGTCTTGGATCTCCCTGCTCAAAAGCATTTACCAAATCCTGTGTCGGCACATTAAAACCCCATCCGGCTCCTGCATCTCTATTGCCCTGTACCTGTGAAAATTGTGAATTAGAAAGCATACCATTTCCGCTCAGGTAATTGCATTGAATTTCAAAAATGGACTCGGAACAATTTTCATTTGCTATACGAAACATTCCGTAGTAATCAGGAAATAAGGAGTAGACACCTAAATCCATTACTTGTTTTGAAAAATTTAAGACATCACTCCATTTATTCTGATACATACTTACTTTAGCATGCAATGCCAAAGCAGCACCTTTTGTGGCTCTTCCTACATCAGCAGGACCATAAGATATAGGTAATGATGCAGCAGCATCATTGAGGTCCTTTTCAATAGCAGCCCACAACTGTTCAGGTGTGGATTGCACAGGGTTCAGTTCTGCCGGAGTAGATGGAGCTTTCAAAACCAATGGAATATTTCCAAAAGCACGCTCTAACCTGAAATATGAGTAAGCTCTTACAAATTTGGCTTCTGCAATATAACGTGCCTTCAATCCTGCGTCCATATTCACATTGGGAACATTGTCTATCACCTGGTTTGCATAGTTGATATTCTGATACTGAGCAGTCCAAAAACCATTCAATTGCCCCTCAGCAGGATCAACTGTGAAATTATCATATTGGTTCATGAAGGTTGCATCAGTAGGAACGCTCCCTTTTACTGCATCATCAGATCCCATATTCTCAACGGCTATAGCTGCAAAGGCTACATTGTTCCAGGAACGAAGATTTGCATACATGGAAACAACTGCTCTGCCTGCTGCTGCTGCATCAGCAGACTGCCAGAAGTTCTTGGCATCTGGTTGCCCTACTAACGAATCAGCCGAGTCAGTAAATTTTTTGGAACAACTGCCCAGCAAAATCATCATGCAGCTAACCGTTGTCAACTTCCAGAAATATCTGCGAGTATTTTGCCCAAATGATTTTGTTATATTAAAATTCATAAAATAATATTTAATAATTAGAAGGTTAGATTAACACCGAAATTGTATGTAGAATAGATAGGATAAACATTATTATCTATCCCCCTGTTGCCGGGTGAACCACCTGCCAGTTCCGGTGAGAAGCCTGTATATTTTGTAAATATCAGTGGGTTCTGTGCATTAACATACAGCCTTAAGGACTCTACACCCAGTTTGGTCAATTCATGAGACGATACCTTGTAGCCTAACTGCACATTTCTTATTCTGAAATAACTGCCGTTCTCAACATACCATGAATTGATATAATAGTTTTGTCCACCACCCAATCTGACAGAAGGGTAACTGTTGGAAGTACCTGATCCATGCCAGCGATGATCATAAAAATCCTGGGTGAAGTTTTCATTACCAAATCTCAAACCTTTGTTTGCGTTGTAAAGTTGTACATCACCAACACCATTAAAATCAAGGGACAGATCAAACTGTTTATAAGTAAAACTTGTATTGATTCCATATATCCATTTTGGATTGGGATTTCCAAGTACTGTCCTGTCTTGTGCATTCACTGCACCAATTCCGTCATTTGAAAGTTTCGCATATTTGAAATCTCCGGGTTTTGCATTCGGCTGATAAAGGGTTCCTTTTGAGTCCACATAATTATTCACGTCATCTTGTGTCTGAAATACGCCGATTACTTTATATCCATAGAAAACTCCTACAGGTTGTCCTAATGTTGTAATTGTACCTAACTGGCCACCTGTAGATGCGGCACCTCCGGAATAAAATTTCTGATTTCCACCAAATTTATTCTGGTAAAAGTTATTGTTATTGTTAGAGATGTTAGCCCCGATAGAATAAGAAAAATTATCGTTTATCCTATCACTCCAATTCAATGAAAGTTCAAATCCTTTGTTTCTGATTCCTCCTATATTTTCAAGCATGAACGCGGTGGAGTATCCGCTTGAACCGGGAAGAAACAATGCAAAAATGAAGTTTCGTGTTTCTTTATTGTAATAGTCAGCTTCTACACTCAATCTATGGTCTAATAAAGTCGCTTCCAATCCTATATCGTAACCCTGGCTCTTCTCCCACTTTAAAGGTGGTGGAATCGGTTTTGAAATGCTCTGGCCTGCTACCAATGTTCCATTATTTCCAAAGATGATATTGTTGGCATCTGTTTGTGACACAGAAGCCTGTAATGGAACTCCACTATTTCCGATGACACCCCAACTCGCTTTTAGCTTGAGAATATCAATCTTATCCTGGTTCTGCATGAACGATTCATTGCTAATGATCCATGCAGCTCCAATAGAAGGAAGGGTGGCCCGGCCACTATTTGAGGTAAATAAAGAACTGGCATCAGAACGTAAGGTTCCTGTAACAGTATAGCGGTCTTTGTAAGAATAGGTTAACCTGCCAAAATAAGAGGAGACCTTTTCTAATGAAGGATTATCATTTACAGTACCACCGCCATTTCCAAGACTCAGGTACCACGTCCTTGGATTTGAAGAAAGGCTTCCATCCTGTGCCGTACCATTTGTAGAATATCCATAAATTCTTTGTGCAGATTGCCCCAGTAACACAGTCACATTATGGTCTCCAAATCTGTTCGAATAAGTAAGCGTATTATTTAATAGCCAATTCTTTTGAGAATTTGTATTTGAAGTGAGAGTATTATGTGTGCTTTGCTGGTTTGAGTTGGCTTTAAATATAGGTGTGAAATTCTTAAACTCACTTGCATCATACAACCCGCCAAAGTCAGTGTGCCATGTAAAATGCTTTAGAATTTTGATATCTGTATAGACACTACCATTTAAATGATAACCTTGGGTACTAGCATTGCTATAATCCAAGGTGACCTGCGGATTACCGACTGCTGATCCAAGTCCATAATAGCCCGGATCTCCATAAGAGTTATCCGCAAATCGTACGGGCAATACAGGAGGTGCAGTATAAAGTGAGCGCCAGATACCACCGGGAGCATCATCAGATTTATTATACTCTGCAATAACTGTATATCCTACCGTAATATTCTTAGTGGCTTTGATATCATTTCTAAAACTTGCTGTGTATCTCTTATAGTCATTTGTCTTGAGAATCCCCTGCTGGTCCAGGTATCCGAGCGACAAATAATATGACCCTTTATCTCCTCCTCCATTTAAAGAAACCTGGTGGCTTGTAACGATACCATTTCTCAGTGCCTGATTAAACCAATTGGTGCCTTCTTTGAACTGAGATGAATCTAAGAAAGTGGTGCCATTATTTGCCCTTTGCAATTCATTAAACATAATGGCATATTCATGAGCGTCTGCCATCTTCGGAATGTTGTTGGCTACTTGCCATCCAACAAACCCACTATAGTTAATGGAAGTTTTATTTCTCGCACCTTTTTTTGTTGTAATCAGAATAACTCCGTTGGCACCCTTCACTCCAAATATGGCCTGGCTGGAAGCATCTTTCAATACGTTTACGGTTTCAATATCTGCTGGATTTAAGAAAGAAATATCATTAACCCAAACTCCATCTACCACATACAAGGGAGATGTCTTTGCATTAAATGTTCCCAAACCTCTGATCAGAATATCAGGCGATCCTCCGGGAGTTCCACTATTGGTAATTTGTACTCCCGCAACTTTTCCCTGCAATCCGGATAGTGGATTTGTTACAGGTTGTTTGGCAATATCAGAACCTTTAATTGAAGCGACAGATCCAGTTACATCAATTTTTCTTTGTGTGCCATATCCGACCACAACTACCTGTTGCAATTCAGTGGGACCGGAAGCTTCTAACACAATGGTAACTTCCCTACTTCCTGCTAATGCTTTTTCCTGCGTCTTATACCCCAGGGAAGAAAACACAAGAGTAGCATTAGAACTGGCCACCTTCAAATTGAAGGTACCCGAAACATCTGTTGCTGTCCCATTGGTGGTACCTTTTTCTGCAATAGAAACACCAGCAACGGGGTTACCAGAACCATCAATGACTTTACCACTTACAGTAGTACTTTGAGCTTCAGCATTGATTGGGAGGAATGAAATAAATGCCAGAAGCATTGCCAGAAATCCAATCCATGGCAATCTGGATTTTTGATTTTTATCCATACATGAATTTATAAAGTGAACAATGAGTTAAATACCGGACAAGCAAAATGCAAAATATGCTGCATTACTGCAAATTTTCTTTTTGATATTTTGAAAATAATTTATTTGTAAGTAATTCCATTTTTTATTTTCCAACAGTTTGGAATATTTAGATGAACAATCAAAATCTAAAAAGACGACAATCCCCAAAAATGAAAATATAAATGTCGGCTTGCTTATTAAGGTTAGAACATTTATGTAATAAATCTCATTGGAATTGAAATTAAAAATTTGAATTGTTTGCTTCTGATCGGCTGGAATATAATAATGATCGATGTTTCAAATTCAGTTTTCACCGGAATTCTAATCTGCATCATCATTCTGCTTTCTCAATATACAGGGTCAAAATCTTAAACAACTTCATTTCCATAATATGAGAATAATTAATTCGTTTATAATATATTAGCATATTCTTACCTCAAAGAAATCCAAAATGAAACTGATTCCTTTATTAGTTGTCCTTGCAACTGTAGTAACTATTTCTCCGGTTAAATCTTCAAATGGTAAGCCTTCAAATGAATACTTCAGGATTTCAATCACAGACTTTCATGTTTTAATTAATCATGATACTATCCCTTCCAAACCGGAAGATCAGAATCGTACTCAAATATTAAGGACAAAGAATGCGACCATCATAATTAATGATAATCGCAATGGAGAATTACCATTGTATGAAGCAAATAGTGACGGTGGCAAGAATCCAATGTATGAATCAAGAGATAATGTAAAGTCAGGCAACAACCAAACCGATACATCCAATTCTCAACAATCGAATTCTATTTCTACAGCACAGGATTTCAATACCACCCGTAGTAACAGACAAAATAGTGCGATAGTGATCAATGTAGGAAACAACGGATCCGATGTAAAGTACGTGCCACTAAAAAAGAATTTCAATCATGACGGAACGGAGCCGATTGATGATTGGTCGTCTCCACTTGTTATTGTGGTTAACCCTTTGTACAATGGTAATGGTACTAAAGGTGAAAATCCTTTATACCAGGGAAAAAATAAAATAGGTAAGAGCAATAACAATAATACTTCGGGCAAGGAAAATGTGCCCGTAAAAAACGAAGCACAAGATTTCAATACCACCCGCAGCAACAGGCAGAATAGTAATTACCAGGCAGGCATGGGAACCAACAATGGCAATCCCAATTCAAAAGATTCTGTTCCTAAGAAAATGGAAGCGCAGGATTTCAACACTACTCGCAGCAACAGGCAGAATAGTAATTACCAGGCAGGCATGGGAACCAACAATGGCAATCCCAATTCAAAAGATTCTGTTCCTAAGAAAATGGAAGCGCAGGATTTCAACACTACCCGCAGCAACAGGCAGAATAGTAATTACAATGCAGGTATGGGAACCAACAATGGCAATCCCAATTCAAAAGATTCTGTTCCTAAGAAAATGG
>CAZGNJ010000012.1:22897-80069 GCA_964526985.1 uncultured Ginsengibacter sp.
AAAATGGAAGCGCAGGATTTCAACACTACCCGCAGCAACAGGCAGAATAGTAATTTGATCATCATCAATACACGGGGTAGTGGTGCCAATAATAATGACAGCAGTCCTGATCGCCAGGAAGCACAGGATTATAACAGTTCTCGCAGCAATAAATGCAGTGGTCACCTGTTTGTTATTAATCTCAATTCAAACGATAATCATAATGACAGTATTCCTGCCAAACAGGAGGCCCAGGACTACAATAGTACACGCAGCAATAAATGCAGTGGTCACATGTTTGTAATTAATCTCAATTCAAACGATAATCATAATGACAGCATTCCTGCCAAACAGGAAGCCCAGGACTACAATAGTACGCGCAGTAATAAATGCAGTGGTCACTTGTTTGTTATTAATCTCAATTCAAACGGTAATCACAATGACAGCATTCCTGCCAAACAGGAGGCCCAGGACTACAATAGTACGCGCAGTAATAAGTGCAACGCCATTGCGATGGATGTCATTGAAAGCGATTCCGGGGTGAAATTAATTTTTAGACCTTTAAGAGAACCTCCAACAGAGACCTACAATCCATGGGAAATGGATGATGAGAATGAAGGCACTGTCATGAATGCATTGTTTGTGGTAACGGTTAAAGATCAAGAAAACCCACTCTTCAACGGTGAGGGTTCTACTGTAAACCCAATTTACAATGGCGACAAGGTAAATACAGAGAATTCTACAGACCCTGGCTCCCGGGAAATTATCATCAATTTTGATACAGATGCAGCAGGCAACATCAAGTCCGGCATGACAATCAAGTCACCATTGTATCAATCAAAAAATACAACCCACGAAAACCCGTTGTATAAAGAAAGTAAAACGAAGAAAAATGGTTCTTCAGGTAACGCAAATGACGTAAAAGAAAATGATTTAGTAATAAACGTCAATAAAACAGAAGTGCATACAAGTAACGATACCACCTTTACTGTAAAAAAGGGAGACATCATTGAATTGAAGTCTTATTCTAATCCGTCCGTAGTCACCAATCCTACTCCTTCCCACCAGGAAGCTCAGGATTATAACAGTACCAGGAGCAATAAATGCAACTGCCTGATTGTACATGGTGGATTTTCTGATGGAAATGACGGAAATACAGGAAGCGGATGGAACGGCGGATTGGATTATCAATATGCAGTCAACCGGATTTTCAAATTGGAGGCAGGTATCCAATTCAGTACTTTAAAATTCAAATACACCGCTTCGCCTGCGTTACCTGACCGATACCTGAAATCTATGAAGGGAAGCATCCGCAATAATAACTGGAATATCCTAACCATTGACGCCGGTCCGGTAATCCAATTAGGAAGCGCGAAATTCAGCGCCGATCTGTATGGAAAGGCAGGAATTTCTTTTGTACAAATACCGAATCAATACCTCGGAACGCAAGGCGCGGGTGGTGAAGTGGATAAGCAAACAGGCGTGTCAAGATTTTCCGGTAAAGGAACTTCTGCTTCTATGCAAGCAGGAGTACGCCTGAATTATGCAATCAATAAAAAATTGGCTTTCTTTTTAAATCCACACTTCTTCACTACCCTGGGCAGCAGCATTAACTATACTGAAAAAAATGCGGACAACGCAATGGAGAATGGCGGAGATTTCAATTATGACACCTTCGCTAAATTGCCATTCGAAAAGAAATCAGAGACTATCAGAACCATCGGCTTAAATGCTGGTATCAGGATTTGTTTATGACTCAGCAGACAATCATTCTCAAAAACCCGAATTGTCCCATAAAAAATGATCCCTACTTAGCTGGGATAAGGTAATCTAATTATTATCCTGTTTGGTGCGAAGAGCTATTTCATCAGCATTATCCGAAAAACTTGCTGGCCATGATGAATTTCTACATGGAATTGTTTTCAATAGTAATACAAAAAAACCCCAACATCATTGGGGTTTTATAAAGAAATTGAAATTCTAATAATCTATTTTTCTTTGTCTTCAGAAGGAGCAACCTCTTCCTTTCCTTCTTCAACCTCCGCTACCGGAGTTTTTTCTTCGCTCGCTGCTTCCGATTTTTTGCCGCGGCTTCTACGAGTCTTTTTAGCTGTGCCTGTAGCTGATTCTCCGACTCCTTTACCATAGATTTCATTGAAGTCAACCAATTCTATCAAAGCTAATTCAGCATTATCCCCTACTCTCTTACCTAACTTCAGGATTCGGGTATATCCACCTGCGCGGCCACCTACTTTAGGACTAACACTTTCAAACAATTCCTTTACAGCCAATTTATCATTCAGGCTGCTGAATACAATACGCCTTTGGTGCGTTGTGTTTTCCTTTGCCTTCGTGATCAGTGGCTCCACGTAAGGGCGTAAAGCCTTGGCTTTAGCCAGAGTGGTTACTATTTTCTTATTTTGGATCAATTGGCATGCAAGGCCGCTAAGCAATGCTTTACGGTGGCTGGCTGTTCTGCCTAAATTATTTATTTTATCTCCGTGGCGCATAATATTATTTTTTTGCGGTCATTATTTCTTATTCGTCATCCAGTTTCAACTTGGAAAGATCCATTCCGAATCCGAGTCCTCTTTCGTTCAGTACCTGTTCGATTTCACTCAATGATTTCTGTCCGAAATTTCTGAACTTCATCAGGTCTTCCTGTTCGTATTGTACCAATTCGCTGAGAGAATTGATTTTTGCAGCTTTCAGACAGTTGAATGCCCTTACTGAAAGATCCAAATCTTCCAATGGAGTCTTCAACACTTTTCTTAACTGAAGAGTCTGTTCGTCCACCATATCCTCTTTCTTCTCTTCCTTGTTATCAAAAGTGATATTTTCATCAGTGATGATCATCAGGTGCTGAATCAGTATTCTTGAAGCCTGCTTCACGGCTTCTTCAGGATGAATAGTACCATCTGTTACTACATCCATCACCAATTTTTCGAAGTCAGTCCTTTGCTCCACCCTTGTATTCTCAATAGAATATTTCACGTTCTTGATAGGAGTATAGATTGCATCAACAGGAATATATCCGAAGTGGCTGCTCTTTTCTTTTGATTCCTCGGCAGGCACGTATCCTCTGCCTTTATTAATGGTGATTTCAATATCGAGCCTTGCGGAAGGATCCATAGTGCAAATCAACAAGTCAGGATTCATCACTTCGAAAGCTGCTGTAGCTTCGCCAATCATCCCTGCAGAAAATTCTGACTTTCCTTTAATATTCAGCGTTACTTTTTCTGTGCCCGGATCTTGTTCAGTTTTCTTTTTGAAACGAACTTGTTTCAGATTCAGGATTATTTCAGTAACATCTTCTGTGATTCCTTTGATAGTAGCAAATTCATGGTCGGCACCTGCAATGCTAACTCCAGTAATTGCAAATCCTTCCAATGAATTGAGTAATACCCTGCGCAACGCATTACCAATGGTAACACCATAACCGGGCTCCAGCGGCTTGAATTCAAATTGAGCTTCGAAATCTGTACTTTTCTGAAGAACAATCTTATCTGGTTTTACAAAATTTAAGATGGCCATTTTATCTATTTTGTTTTTTAGTTTGAATTGAATAATTGCTATGAAATACCGGTTACTTACTGTACAATTCCACAATAAGTGATTCTTTTATATTTTCCGGTACACTTTCTCTTTCCGGGTAGGCGAGGAAGGTTCCTTTCATAGTTGTTTCATTCCAATCAATCCAATTGAATTTAGGGTTCTTAGGGCGAAGTCCTGATGTAATAGCGTCGTTATGCGCAGTCTTCTCTTTTAGTCCGATTACATCACCAGGCTTCAAACTGTAAGAAGGAATGTTAACTACCTCATTATTTACAGTAATATGTTTGTGAGATACTAATTGACGGGCAGCCTGCCTGCTAGGAGCTACACCCATACGGAAGATGGTATTATCAAGGCGTGCTTCCAGCAATTTGATCAGCATTTCACCCGTTACCCCTTTACGGCGGGCAGCTTCATTAAATGTCTTTCTGAATTGCTTTTCCAAAAGGCCATAAGTGTATTTTGCCTTTTGCTTTTCCCTGAGCTGCAAAGCATATTCACCAAGGCTTTTTCTCTTACGGGCAGCGCCATGCATTCCGGGAGGATTGCTGTTCTTAGTAAGCCACTTTCCGTTGCCGGTGATCGGTTCACCGAAGATTCTTGAAATTTTTGTTTTTGGTCCTGTGTAACGAGCCATATAGATATGATTTTTTAGTGTCGGCAGCCCATCATTAAAAATCTAAAATCAATGAGTTGCCCATTTGTTTATTGATAAAAAAATTAAACTCTTCTTTTCTTGGGAGGGCGGCAGCCATTGTGTGGCAAAGGTGTAATGTCCTTGATCATTACGATTTCCAGCCCTGATTGTGATAAAGACCTGATAGCTCCTTCACGACCGGAACCTGGTCCTTTCACAAATACATCTACTTTTTTCAGGCCTGCATCCATAGCTGTTTTAGCAGCATCTGCGGCAGCCATTTGTGCAGCGTAGGGAGTATTTTTCTTTGAACCCCTGAATCCCATCTTGCCGGCAGATGACCAGGAGATCACTTGCCCTTGTTTATTGGTAAGACTGATGATAATGTTGTTGAAACTTGCGGTGACATGTGCATCACCATAGTTGTCCACTTTTACTACTCTTTTCTTTGAAGAGGTTTTAGTGTTTGTTGCTTTTGCCATAATGAATCGCTGTAGGTAATCTTTAAAATGTTTGTTTTTCGCTTTCGCGCCAGGTTTTGCCTCCCTCCGGCTTTAGTAGAGATCCGGCTTATCCTGTTTATTTACAAAGCCGCAGACTAAGTCTGCGCTAAATCCTATTTCTTAGGTGCCTTCTTCTTACCGGCTACTGTCTTACGCTTTCCTTTCCTGGTACGGCTGTTAGTACGAGTACGTTGTCCTCTTACAGGAAGGCCTTTACGATGACGAAGACCACGGTAGCAGGCAATGTCCAACAACCTTTTGATATTGGTCTGCACTTCACTTCTCAAGGCACCTTCAGTTTTGATCTCAGAGGTGATGATGTTACGGATAGCAGCCTGCTCCTCATCATTCCATTCACTCACTTTCTTATCAAAGTCTATGTTTGCCTTTTCTAAAATGTACTGGGCTGTAGAACGGCCAATTCCATAAATATAGGTAAGGCCAATTTCGCCTCTTTTATTCTTTGGTAAGTCTATACCGGCAATACGCGCCATAAGTTTATTTCTGTTTTATAGTTTATTAACCTTGTCTTTGTTTGTATCTTGGATTTTTCTTGTTGATCACATACAACCGTCCCTTTCTGCGAACGATCTTGCAGTCTGCACTTCTTTTCTTTATTGACGCCCTGACTTTCATAATTATTCTGATTTATCGCCTGTCGGCTATTAGTTGTTTTTATACCTGAATATGATACGTCCCCTGGAAAGATCATAGGGACTCATCTCCACTCCCACCTTATCTCCCGGCAATATCCGGATATAGTGCATCCGCATTTTACCGCTGATAGTAGCCAAAATCTCATGTCCATTTTCCAACTTAACCCTAAACATAGCATTAGAAAGCGCCTCAATGATTGTCCCGTCTTGTTTTATTAATGCTTGCTTCGCCATTTTTGATTTTGGGAGCGCAAAGATAGGTTTATTAATTCTAAATGGGAAAAAATAAAATATTCTGGCTTAAGTTTTGCGCTACTTTTGACCAATTATTATCATTTTTTTTAGATAACACATGAAAATTGCTTTTAAATCGTTCTGATTTTATATTTTGTTATCCATCAATAATTATTAAAAATCCACTATGAAAAAAATACTTACAATTCTGATGCTGGTGATTTCATTCACCTCCTGCAAGAAAGACAAAAGTAATGACGACAAGCCTGGTAGCATTACCTATATAAATACAGCGTCCGGAAGTTTGTGGGCATATCACGAAATAAATAATTCAGGGGGTAGCCCTGAGGAATCAGATTATACCTTAACGTCCACCTCCAGAGATACTACCATTGAAGGAAAATCCTTTCACATTTATGCTTACAGTTATGGCGGATTTCAATATCTCAACAACACCGGTTCAGATTACTACCAATATGATTCTATTCCGGGGCTTAGTAATGCTATCGTGCGGCTTTATCTTAAATCTGGTGCGAAGGTGGGCGATTCCTGGGCTCAAAACATAAGTGTACCTATACCAAATTTCCCGGCCAATGTACCGGTTAAAATATCAAACAAAATATTAGACATAGGCAGCAGAACCGTAAACGGTACTTCATATAATAATGTGGTACATGTCCAGACAACTCTTTCTTCCTCTCTGGTACCTGCTGATAATCTTAAGTCAGATATCAATGCCTACTATGCAGAAAACTATGGCTTGATTGAAAGTACAGTCGAAATAGATCTGGATTACATGGGCTTCACTCAAAAAGTAGATGTAAAAATCAATCTCACGTCTGCTTCCTTGAAATAAACTAATACTTAAGTTTTCCCAAGTAAGTTGTAGATCGTAATCAAATTGGCTGATCCGTCAGAGGCACTTTCGTCATTGCCTGATAGTGGTTCTGAAGATCATGTAAATAAATCGGGCTTAAAATATGGCGTTTTTCGTCCCTGTACCAGATTTCATATTGATTAAAATCATCTTGTTTGGGAGTACGGACACGGAATGCTCCTTTCAAATACTTAACTGATCCGTCATCATTGACTTGCTTCGTAAAGTTCATTTTTAGCAATGTGGCTTCGTCCACAGGTATGGGGTTCAGGTTTTCGCTCTTGAAATAGAATTGCTGGACACCATTATTGACTCCAATTTCTTTTTCGTCATTATTGAAGTCTGTAACCTCACCCTGCCAGGACTGCCCGTCTGTAACGGCGATCACATAGTCGCCAACTTTTAAGTCACTGAATTTGATCATGAGATAATTTTTTGCTCAATTTAATAAAAATGTTTTTCTATCAGTTAAAAAAATAAATAAACTGATGAATCCATGAATAGAAAACTACTCATTCCGCCCAACTCATGACATAGTCCTTGTCTTCAATATCCAGAGCGGTTTTGGTAAGTTTCAGTGGGTGAAAAGTATCAATCATCACTGCCAGTTCCCCTGTCTCCTTTTTACCAATACTTTTCTCCACGGCACCGGGATGAGGGCCATGTGGAATTCCGCCAGGGTGCAGCGTTATCATACCCCGCTCCACATGTTTCCGACTCATAAAATCGCCATCAACATAATAAAGCACCTCGTCACTATCAATATTGGAATGGTTATACGGGGCCGGGATAGCTTCAGGATGATAATCATAAAGCCTGGGAACGAAAGAACAAATCACAAAATTATGTGCTTCAAAAGTCAGATGTACCGGAGGTGGCTGATGTACCCTACCGGTGATTGGCTCAAAATCATGGATGGAAAAGGCAAAAGGATAGCAACATCCATCCCACCCTACCACATCAAAAGGATGGTTCTTGTAATGAATCCCATACAGCATTCCATTCTTTTTTGTCTTAATCAGGAAATCTCCCGTTTCATCTATCGTTTCCAAATCCTGAGGCGTACGAATATCTCTTTCACAGTAGGGACTGTGTTCAAGTAACTGACCATATTGGCTGAGGTATTTCTTAGGGTACCTTACGGGACTGTGTGATTCGACAATCAGCATCCGGTTGTCCTCAGACTCAAAAGTAATCTGATAAATACTGCCACGGGGAATAACCAGGTAATCGCCATAACCAAAAGGGATTTTCCCATATTGGGTGTGTATTGTACCCGTCCCTTCATGGACAAAGATCACTTCATCAGAGTCAGCATTCTTAAAAAAATATCCTGACGTACCATTTGTTGGAGCCGCCAAAGAAATAATACAGTCTGAATTTGCAAGAACGCTTTTTCTGCTTTCCAGAAAATCATCTGTTTTTTTGATTTTGAAACCCTGAAAACTGCGGTGCTTCAGCATTCTTTCCTCTGCTATTTCCGGCATCACATCTACCGGCGTTTCTGTCCTGATAATTTGGGTAGGTGGATGGATATGGTACAATAAAGAAGAATCAGAAGAAAACCCTTCAGTAGAAAAAAGTTGCTCTGAATAAAGCCCTCCATCTGGCTTTCTGAATTGGGTATGTCTCTTATGAGGGTACTTTCCGAGTGAAAAATAGTGTGCCATTTTGATATGGATGTTTATATTGTTTAATCGGTGAAGACAATTTCGGATATTTTTCAATCTTCCATTTTCTTATCTTTACCTAACGGAGACAATTTACAAAATTATTATTTGAACATTTGGAATTGGAATAAAAGTCATTATATTTGCCCTCACAGTTCAATCCTATCTAATAACCATCCGTTGTGTTTCTAACCTTTCATCCCCGGACTGGTTAAAATTACTACTAACAATTTCCTTTTGAAAGCCCTTCTGTTTGTCGGGATTTTGGCATTATGTCAATCCAAACGACTCTTATTCCTATGATTAATAAAAAGAAAAGATTGGAATAAATAAGGTTGTTTAAAATAAACGAGATGAAAAAGAAGGTACTTTGTATTGAACAAAATCACTCACTGGGGTTCGTAATAAAAACTGTTTTGAGTGAATCATTCCTGGTAAAGGTGGTACCAAATGCTTTTGATGCTATGGATGAGTTGATCAAAGAAGAAACTGACTGTATTATTTTGGCACTGGAAAAGGAAAATGTTCAATCACACAGTTTTTTACAGCATCTCCGTTCAAGCAGCCTTATCAAAAACATGCCAACGATTGTTATAAGTGATTATGAAGATAATCACCTGAGAAATGTTTGTGAACAAAGCAATATTGCAAAAATGTTTAAAAAGCCGTTTGACCCACTTCGTCTGTTAGATACCGTCAGAAATCTTTGCAGCACAGTGGATACATCGCAAGTGATCTTTAAAAAGCGGAAAATTTTGAATTTGAATTAAAACCAAAACCGCTCTAATTCCATTAATTCCATGAATTTCCAATAATTATTTTTTGATCCTTAACTCACACGCAAAATGATTACTGGAACAGTTATTACAGAAAAATCCTCACATCTTATTTCTCTTCTATCGGGAGATGAGAAGAAGGTATTGACTAAACTCAAGGTTAAGAAATCTTTTCTCTACATAGGTGACAATGCCGAGCGTACCTCAAAATGTTTTTCATTTTTTGATTATGGTGTTGTAAGTAACAATTTTGAAGAAGCCAGGGCTACCCTTTCAGAACTTAATGAAAATGGCGGACTACCTGATTTTATTGTTGTCGATCAACCTTTAAATGAAAAAGAAATCTTCCATTTTGTATTGTGGCTTCATTCCAACAAATGGAGTTTTATGATACCGGTTTTCTATAATGAGAGCATATTAAATACTGAAGAATTGAATCTGCTTAGAAAATTGAATGTAGCAGATGATATCATCAATATTGAGAATTATTGCAAGCAATTGAGTCCGGACACTACTACAGTCAGAGAATCTAATTTTTTTCAACTCAATCGCGAAGTTTCAAAAGAAGAAGAAAGAACTCATGCAGATTATAATGAAAAAACTCCCATTGGAAAGCGACTTTTCGATGTCATAGTGTCTTCCATATTATTAGTGGCTTTGCTTCCATTGTTTTTGATTATTTCGTTAATCATTAAGATGGAAAGTAAGGGGTCAATTATTTACAAATCTAAAAGGGCCGGGAGAGGATTTAAGGTATTTGATTTTTATAAATTCAGGTCCATGGTCCAGGATGCGGATAAACAGATGGATGAATACGCCGGATTAAATCTATATGCTGGAAAAGGAGATGATAATTCTGCATTTTTCAAACTAAAGAATGATCCGCGCGTAACAAGGTTTGGAAGTTTCCTGAGAAATACCAGCCTGGATGAGCTGCCTCAGCTCATAAACGTTTTAAAAGGCGACATGAGTATCGTTGGTAATAGACCTTTGCCCCTATATGAAGCGTCCACACTCACAACAGACAAAAATGCAGAAAGGTTTGTAGCTCCTGCAGGGATTACCGGCCTTTGGCAGGTTACCAAAAGAGGTCATGCAGATATGAAGGCAGAAGAAAGAATCGGCCTTGACATTAATTACGCAAGGCAGCAGGGATTTTTATTGGATCTTCGCATTTTGGTTATGACACCTATGGCATTATTCCAGAAGTCTAACGTTTAGGATCAACCTTTTTCTTTTATCAAAATTCCCAGGATGCTACCTACTCCTAATCCATTGGTATCGATTATTACTCTTAATTGGAATAATACGGATCTTACTTTAAAATTTCTGGAAA
The DNA here is from genome assembly GCA_964526985.1 of uncultured Ginsengibacter sp. Taxonomy (GTDB): domain Bacteria; phylum Bacteroidota; class Bacteroidia; order Chitinophagales; family Chitinophagaceae; genus Ginsengibacter. The sequence goes on from CAZGNJ010000012.1 coordinate 33,121, forward strand.
GCACAAAAGGTCTCAGGTATAAGAATTATGAGATTCTTGTTTGTGACATGAATAGTGATATAGACCCTTCCGATGTAATAACAGCAGGTAACTATCAGAATACCCGGATATTAAAAAGTGATAAGAATCTCGGATGGGGCCCCGGCAATAATTGGGGCATCAAACAAGCCAAAGGTGATTTCTATTTCATTGTAAACAATGATACCGAGGTTACTTCTGATCTGTTAGACCTTTTATTGGAACCATTTTTCGAAAAAGAGTACAGCGGAAGGAATCAGATCGGTGTTACATGTCCCAAGATAAAATACTTCTTTGATCCCAATGTCATCCAGTATGCAGGTTTCAATCCTGTAAATCCAATAACCGGAAGGAATTCAGCCGTTGGAAACAGGGCTATCGACAACGGACAATATGATAGAAATTATTTCACCTGGTCAGCGCACGGCTGTGCTATGATGGTAAGAAGAGACGTCCTGGAAAAAGTAGGCATGTTTCCAGAGAAGTTTTTTATCTATTATGACGAATTGGACCTTAGCACACGTATTATTAAAGGAGGATATAAAATACTTTTTACAGGAAAGGCTGAAATCTATCACAAGGAGTCAATGGCGATGGGCAAAAAGAGCAGCTTAAAGACTTATTTTCTCACCCGAAATCGAATTCTTTACATGAGAAGAAATTCGAACAAATTGCAATATGCTGGTTTTATGGCATTTTTCCTGTTACTTAGCACCCCAAAAGCAGTAATAAATTTCCTTTCTGAAAGAAAATTTGAACATATTAAATCCTACTTCAAAGCTATCAGATGGAACTTTAAAGAATCTAAATATTCAATTCAGTAACCCAAAAGCTACGCCGAGAATGAACAAAGTAAAAACCTGGATACAACTACTCAAACAGATAAACGTAACAGGTGCGGTAGCATTCAGTTCCAATTTGTTAGCAAAACAAATGCTGGACCGGGTAAATTTTGAAAAGACAGATACTATTATTGAATTGGGTGCCGGATGTGGTTGTATCACCAAGGAGATTGCCAGAAAAAAATCTGATGATTGTAAATTGCTCATTTTTGAAGTTAACGAGACTTTCTGTGAGGTATTGAGGGAAAAGATAACCGGCGAAAATATTTTTATTATTAATGACTCAGCAGAAAACATGGAGTATCATCTTGAAAAAATAACCGGCAAATCAAAGGTGGACTGTATCATTTCATCACTTCCATTTTCCATACTGAATCAAAAAGTGAGAGAAAACATCTTTGCAGCTATCCATAGAATTTTATATCCATCTTCTCCTTATATCCAATATGGATATAACAAGAAAAAATATAAGCATTTACTCAATGATTTCGAAACAGTCAATACTTCCTTTGTATTGAGAAACCTCCCGCCGGCTTATATCTTCAATTGCAGATTGAATGAACCTGTTCTTGAACCCGTAGAAGTATAAATTTGCACATTACAGAAATCAGTTGCCTCTTTCATATCTCACTTCTTATGGAGTTTAGATTCAGGAATATGAATACCAAAACCCAAGTAAAACAAAAATTTAAAGATGCATTTTCTTGAAATCGTAGTATGGGTTCTCTTTTTGCTCGTGAGTATCTTTTTCGCAATGCATTTCATTCTGCCAATATTTTTATTCCTCATCCATTGGCTGCTTCCCAAAAACCCTAAAAGGATATTAGCAAGGTATAAGAATATCGATGATCGTGAATTTGATTTTGCAGCCATTATTACAGCCCACCAGGATACACGATTTATTCCTCCGTTAGTGGATTCGCTTTTGAGGCAAAGCTATCAGAATTTTGTGGTGTATGTGGTAGCTGATGATTGTGATATTTCCTCATTGAATTTTACTGATGATAGAATCATTGTTCTCAAGCCTGAAAAATCCTTGCATGCAAAGATCAAATCCATCAGGTATGCCATAGATCATTACATCCGCAATCATGATGCCCTCGTCATATTTGACAGCGACAACCTGGCTCATCCCGCTTACCTTGAAAACCTGAATCAATACTTTCAAAAGGGATTCAGGGTTGTGCAGACCAACATGCTTTCAAAGAATCTCGATACCAATTTTGCAAAATTGGATTCACTCGGACATACTTACCATAACTTTCTGGAACGCCAGGTGAAGATGGAAATGGGCTACACTTCTTCAATATTGGGCCTTGGCCTGGCTATCGATATGGAAATATACAGAGCAGTTGCATTTAAGAATGAATTGGGAGGCTTTGACAAGAAACTTCAGATTCATCTTACAGAATCTGTGCCGATGATCGCCTTTGCCAAAGATGCCATCGTATTTGACGAGAAGGTAGAAAACGCGGCAGCATTCGAAAAGCAACGTACCCGTTGGATTTTTACTTACTTTGAATACTTCAAAGAGAATTTTTATTTCTTTATGAGATCAGTGGCACGATGCAACATAAGCAGGAGTTTACTTGGCTTTAGTATGATGCGGCCACCCATGTTCCTCACCATTACAGCCTCCGTTTGCTGCATGATCATTTCCTTTATGGTGCATTCTGTCTTAGGATGGGCCTGGGCTATTCTATTCATACTTTATTCTCTGAATTTCATTTTGATCGTTGCCACGCAAAGCCAGCAGAAGGGAATTATCCAGGGATTATTTCTGATACCTTCCATGATATTCCGGCAATTCCGATCCTTGCTCAGGATAGGCCAGGCAAAGAAGAATTTCCTTAAAACGGAACACCAACACGTACTTTATATACAGGATGTGCTCGGGAAAGTTTGATCTTTTTCTCTTACTAAATTTGCCTTTCTTTAAAAATTCTTCAACCGACACACCTGAACCACATCAAAAATTTGTAATTCAAAAAAAAATTCCGCTCACATTTCACGGTATTAATGTGTTTCTTACATTTGCAACCAATGCAAAATTACTTTCATACCGGCGTTTCCATTCAGGTGATCACCATTATCACTACTACCGGTATTACCCGCAAGGGTTAAGTAATATATAATATCCAAATCTATTCGTGTACGCATTCCTGTTGTTAAATGGGAAAATAATCATTCAATTCATTTCATTTTATTTAGAAAATATGTTAGTTCAAAAATTCGGAGGTAGTTCCGTTGCCACACCGGCAAACATGCTTCGAGTGGCAAATATTGTCAAAGACTCATTACAAAAAAATGATCGGCTCATCGTTGTCCTTTCAGCATTAGGCGGCATTACCAACCAGTTAATAGAAGCAGGTACGATAGCAGTAGCCGGTAATGAAAAATACATCACAATCATAGAAGACCTCACCAACAGGCACATTCAGTTCACAAGAGAAGCCATACCTGCTCATAGGCAAAGCGCTATTATGACTAGGATCAGGGAACTCTGTAATGAAATAGAAGATATCTGCAAAGGGATCTATCTCGTAAGAGAATTAACTCCGCACTCCATTGACCGGATATCCAGCTATGGAGAATTGCTTTCAACTTCCATTTTTTCAGAAATGCTCTCCAGCATGGAAATTTCGAACAAGTGGTACGATTCGACAAAGGTTATTAAGACTAATAGTGATTTCGGAAAGGCTACTGTCAATATGGATGCATCACTCAAAAACCTGAGCAAAGTTTTGGCTGAGGAGAAATCTAATTGCATTGTGATGCCTGGATTTATCGGTAGTGATGAAGAAGGCAACACCACAACGTTAGGCAGAGGTGGTTCTGATTATACTGCTTCAGTCTTAGGAGCACTTAGCAAGGCAAGCGCTATTGAAATATGGACTGATGTTTCGGGAATGATGACCGCTGATCCGGGCATTGTAAAGAATTGTAAGATCCTGAGTGAGATTTCTTACGAAGAAGCTCTTGAATTGTCACACTTCGGAGCAAAAGTTATTTTTCCAAAAACTATCACGCCCGCTTTGCAAGGAAAGATACCAGTGATCGTGAAAAACACATTCGCCCCTGAAGATCCGGGAACTACTATCAAGCACAATCCCCGCGTAAATGGAAATCCCATCAGGGGAATCAGTTGTCTACGAAATATCAGCCTGCTGACACTCGAAGGCGGAGGTATGATTGGCATCCCGGGATTTTCAAAACGTCTATTCGAAACGCTTGCTTCAGAAAAAATAAATGTCATCCTGATCACCCAGAGTTCTTCTGAATACAGTATTTGTGTGGCGATTGAGTCGCCTCTTTCAGATAAAGCACGTAAAGCAATTGACACTATTTTTTCAAATGAAATAAGCACAGGAAAACTCAATCCATTGATCGTAGAAAATCAACTGTCAATTGTTGCTTTGGTGGGCGACAGTATGAAGAGCAGAGCCGGCATGAGTGGTAAAATGTTCAGTGTTCTTGGTCGAAACGGAATCAATGTACGTGCAATCGCGCAGGGTTCGTCAGAGCGCAATATCTCCGCTGTCATCTCAGACAAGGATGTGAAAAAGGCTACCAATGTATTGCATGAAGAATTTTTTGAAAACACCTACAAGCAAGTAAATCTTTATATCTGCGGAACTGGTAATGTGGGAAAGAAATTATTAAATCAATTAAAAGCTCAACAACAACACCTGAAAGATAAGCTGCACATCAACTTACGGGTTGTAGGTATTGGTAACAGCAGGAAACAGTCTTTTGTTGATGAAGGAATTGATCTTTCAGCATGGGAATCCATTTTGAACAACGGGAATCCAATGGCTATTGATAAATTTGTTGATACTGCTTGCAGTGAAAACAAAAGAAATTCCATTTTCGTAGATGTTACTGCAAACCAGAATGTTGCACTTCAATATCCGGCTTTATTAGAAAACAGCATAGCAGTAGTTGCCTGCAACAAGATTGCCTGCTCTTCAGAAAGCAAATATTATCACCAGCTAAAATCAGAAGCTACCAGGCGTAATACATCCTTCTTCTTTGAAACAAATGTGGGTGCAGGGTTGCCGGTACTTGCCACATTGAATGACCTGATCCGGAGTGGCGATGAAGTATTGAGAATAGAAGCAGTGCTTAGCGGTACGCTCAATTACATATTTAATCATTATGATGGAACAACAAAATTTGTTGAAGTGGTACGTGCTGCTGCCAGAGAAGGTTATACCGAACCTGATCCGAGGCTTGATCTCAGTGGAATTGATGTCATGAGAAAGATTTTGATCCTGGCAAGGGAGTCGGGGTACGAAATGGAACTCAACGATATTCAAAACAATGCCTTTGTGCCTGAAGTCTGCATGAAAGAGGAAGGTGAAAAATTTTACGAGCAATTGGATAAACATGAAGAACATTTCCGTAACCTTATTGCCAGGGCAAAAGAAAAAGGCAAGAAATTAAAATATGTTGCCCGCTTAGAAAATGGAAAGGCCGCTACCGGACTAATGGAAATAGATCAGGAACACGATTTTTATCACCTTTATGGAAAGGATAATATTGTCGCCTTTTATACAAAACGTTACCCTGAACAACCTTTGGTTATAAAAGGCGCCGGAGCCGGAGCTGAAGTAACTGCTTCAGGAGTTTTTGCTGACATTTTAAGAGTTGCCAGATCATGATTCAAGAAAAAAATATAAGGGAAGTTGAAATAAAAGCACCAGCCACTATAGCAAATATTGTCTGCGGGTTCGATGTGCTTGGAATGGCATTGGAAGAACCATTTGACATGATTAAAGCAAAAATAACTGACACGCCGGGAATCATTATCAATCATACAGATGAATTTGGATTGCCAACCGATCCGGTTAAGAATGTGGCTGGTGTTGCATTGCAGGCGATGTTGAACTTTCTTAAAATCGACGCCGGAATATATTTGGAAATTCAGAAGAACATCCTTCCCGGAAGCGGACTTGGCTCCAGCGGCGCAAGCGCTATGGGTGCTGTTGTTGCTGCAAACAAACTGCTCAACCATCCATGCACTGCAGAACAATTGGTTCAATTTGCAATGGAAGGTGAGAAAGTTGCAGGAGGTGTAGCTCATGCTGATAATGTGGCCCCATGCTTATATGGTAGTATCACAGTCATCTCCACAGAAAATGAATTGAGAGTAGATGTGTTACCGGTACCGGAATTATATGTTACCATCATACACCCCCAGATAGAAGTCAAAACTTCGGATTCCCGAAAAATTCTGAAGAAAGAAATCCCGCTCAAGAACGCCGTAAGGCAATGGTCTCTCGTGGCAGGGTTGATCACCGGAATATTTAAGAAAGATTATACGCTACTTAAGAGGTCGCTTAAGGATGTCATCTTCGAACCTGTAAGAAGCGTACTGATTCCGGGTTTTGACGAAGTCAAAAAAGCATCCTTAGAAGTAGGAGCATTAGGAGGAGGTATTGCCGGCTCAGGCCCTTCCATCTTTATGCTCTCCGAAACAGAGTCCATTGCAAAAAAAGCAGAAGCAGAAATGAAGTCAATCTACAAATCCATAGGCGTTGATTTCAAAACTTATGTCACCACTATCAAAACAACTTCGATCTTATGAAATATTTTAGCCTGAACGATCCAGATTTTAAAGTAGATTTTAAGGAGGCGGTACTCATGGGACAAGCTCCCGGCAAAGGATTGTTCTTTCCCGAATCTGTATCTCAGTTGCCGAAAAAGTTACTGGAGAATATCAAACAATATTCTAAACCAGATCTCGCATTTGAAATACTCCATCCATTTACCGAAGATTCCATTGATTCGGATTCATTAAGAAAAATATTGGAAGAAACTCTCGACTTCGATTTTCCATTAGTGCCAATCAATGAATCCATATTTTCACTCGAGCTTTATCATGGGCCTACCGGTGCATTCAAAGATGTTGGAGCAAGATTTCTTAGCCGATGCCTGCAATATTTTTCCAAAGGAAGCAGCCAAAAGTTTACAATCCTTGTGGCAACTTCAGGAGATACAGGAGGCGCAGTAGCAGATGCATTTTTTGGATTGGAAAATGTTGAGGTCATTATACTTTTTCCAAGAAACAAAGTCAGCGATCTGCAGCGAATGCAACTCACTACTTATGGAAAAAATATCAGGGCCCTGGAAGTGGAAGGTACTTTTGATGATTGCCAGGCAATGGTGAAGCAGGCATTCGCCGATAAAAATCTGAACGCAAAGTATCAATTTATATCTGCCAACTCTATCAATGTAGCGAGGTGGCTTTCACAACAGGTATATTATTTTCTGGCACTTCAGCAATGGCCGTATCATTCTGCTCCTGTCATAAGTGTACCCAGCGGTAATCTTGGAAATCTTGCCGCCGGAATGATGGCACAGGCTTGTGGGCTTCCTGTATCAACTTTCATCGCTGCATGCAATGAAAACAGATCTATCGTCGACTTCTTGCAAACCGGAATCTTCAAAGAAAGAGATACTATCATCACTATATCAAACGCAATGGATGTAGGTAACCCAAGTAATTTTAAAAGAATTCTGCAAATCCTAAATGCCAATAACCCGGTAAACCTGAACGGATATAGTTTTAGTTCTGATAATACCAGGCAAGCAATCGGCGATGTATTCAATGCAAGCAATTACATTATGGATCCACATGGAGCAGTTGCTTACCTGGGGCTGAACAAGTATCTAAAAGAAAACCCAGGGCAAGCGGGAATCTTTTTAGAAACGGCACACCCGGCTAAATTTGAAAATGTTGTTGCTCCGATAGTCAATAAGGCACTAACAGTTCCCGACAGATTTACTGATTACGAAAACAAACCTTCCAATGCCACCATTATCCTACCGAAGTTTGAAACATTAAAGCAGTTCCTTCTTTCCGAAAATTAGCAGTTGCGGATGGAAGCGATTACATTTGCCATAATCTTTTTATAGCTTTTATGGGATTATTAAAAAACGGCTTCTTGAGGGTTTCGGAATTGATTCCATTGAGCATATTAAAGAGGATCAGCCCGATCGACATATATCTCCCCTATCATCACATTGTAAGTAACACGACTGCGTCACATGTAAGTAATCTCTATCAGTTCAAGAACGAGAAACAATTTGAAAATGACCTGGATTATCTTTTGAAAAACTATAATCCTATCCTGGTGGATGACCTCGTTGCGTATGTAAAGAATGGCCAGTCCATTTCACCAAATTCATTCTTGCTCACATTCGATGATGGTTTCAGAGAATGCGCCACAGTAATAGCTCCCTTGCTTCACCGAAAAGGAGTGCCGGCAATTTTTTTTCTAAACAATGATTTCATTGGTAACAAAAAACTATTCTACAGGCTGAAAATAAGCCTGTTGATAGAGCAGCTTTTGCAAAACCATTCTCTCAATTCTATTTTTCAAAATAAACTTAGCCTTTCTAATAATTCTGTTGACACTTCTATTGATACTTTGAAAACATTGGATCAGTCCAAAGAACTTATTCTTGATCAGATCGCCAATGAAACAGGATTAAGCTTTGAAAAATTCCTGAATGATGTGCAACCATTCCTGAATGAAGATGATGTCGATCAACTTGTTCAAATGGGTTTCCACATTGGAGGACATAGTCTGTCACATCCCTATTTTCAATTTCTCAGTAAAGAAGAACAAGTACATCAGGCAGTAGCTTCAACACGACAGTTAGCCACGAGGTACCGCCAGGAGCATTTGCTATTTTCATTTCCACATTCTGACAAGGTAATCACGAAAACTGTCATTCAAAAAATACTTGACGATGGCATTGATGTATTGTTTGGAATTCAAAATCAATTGCCCGAATTGCAAAACAGAATGCTGCACCGCTTCAATGCAGAAAGGCCGGGTATTCCGATCCAAAGACAGATTAAAGCAGAAATGTTTTATAACGCAATTCTTAAAACAACAGGAAGGTACAGAGTTACCAGATCCTGAATTATTTCAAGTCTTTGAAGTGGTAAATTTTATCGGCATCACCAAGTATGATCTGCTGAGGTTCCCGGAAGCCGGGCCTTGCAAGGCTTGCTGAACTATCAAAACCTGAAATGGACAATTTCCCAATATCAATCATTGTGTAAAAAACATTCAAAGCCGTATTGACTTTCTTGTTCTCATTCGATTGAAGAGATTGGTAGATCAACTCATTATTTTTCCGGTACTTATCATTTAACCAGACAAATAAAGGGACAATAGCAGTAGCCCTGACCGGTTTGTACGAATGAAAATAAGTATTGTCATTATTATCGTCAAGACTCTCACCATGATCACTAACAAACATGAAGCCCGAATATCCATTTACTTTTTTCAGAGTATCCGCAATCGATTTCAAAATATAATCTGAATATAAAATTGAGTTATCATATTCGTTGATGATTTCTTGTTTTGAAGGATTCACCACCTGTACCCTATTCCTGTCAGAAGTAGGCAGAAACTTTCCGAACTCAGGAGGATACCTCAGCAGATATCTCCAATGACTACCGATGAGATGAAGTATAACAAATATATTTTTATTGGGATGCTTATTTATTGTCTCGCTCAGTATCGGAAGAATGGTTGCATCATAATTCCCGGTAAAGTTTGTTTCATTTTCACCATGCCCACTGTAGATAGCAGTGTCGCCGTCTGTAAAGTGCATGCCAATATTTCCCGATAAACCATAGTGAGATTGATTAGAAATCCAGGCAGTATAATAACCAGCTTCCTTAAAGGCGCCTAAGATGCTTTTTTCCTTTGTGTGCCTTTCATAATCATCAGGCGTAGCCCTTGTTATCAATTGCGGCACAGAAATAATCGTCATGGTACCTCCCGAAACTGCATCTTTAAAACTAACCAGGTTGTTGAGTTTTTCTATTTCAGGAGACGTCTCCCTGTCATAACCATCGATGTGCCAATGATCCCGGCGTGAAGCTTCTCCGATAATTAATACAAACACCTTGCGATTTCCACTGCTGTCTTTATCTACAGCATCAAACTTAAAGCTTGTAGTTTCTTTTTTATACCGATCCATATTTCCCAATTGCTCTTTCAGCAACTCAAAAACGGATTGCATCCTGAATGGATAAAAAGTTCTGTATGTATTTCTCAAAATGGAGGTATAGTATCGCATGTCAGTAGTCCTGATCAATGGAATGACCAGGAATCCTCCCAGGCCCACCAGCGTTATCACCAAACCTTTCTTCCAACTGATGCGTGATGGCAAACGTGAACTTAGCTTTACAAATACCCAGCAAAAAGCAACCATAGCTATGACAACAAGAATGATCTTCCAGCCCAGCAATTCTTTCACTTCCTCCATGTTAGTATCCAAAACCAACCCAACCATTTCTGCATTCACCTGTATATTCATATAAAAAACTGAAAACATCATCACAGGTGTCAGCGCTACCAGTATCGCCAGTATCCAATAATATACTTTCAATATCCTGGAAAAGAAAAATACCGGAATAAAAAGCAAAAGCTGAACGATAAAAAATCCACTGATAGCATAATTTACCACATCGTTTCTAACAAAGAATACCAGGTCAGGAAACAACACCAGGATCGTCAGCAATGCGATAATAATATAGTATAGCAGAAGTTTACGCCAATTAGTTTTGATTGCTGCGATGAGCCGTTTTACCATATAATAATATTTTTGATCCTTATTCCCGATCCGGTATAGGATAGAAAACTAAAACGGTTTTAAGAGGATAATTGTTTTAAAATGAAGCGTTCTAAAATGTATGTACAGTACCAGGGCTTCTATATATTGTCACTTACCAGGCTCAGCAATTCTTCTTCCGTCTTTACCAACACATCTCTAACTTTGCTTCCCTGGCTTGGGCCTACAATACCTGCAGCCTCCAATTGATCCATTAATCTTCCTGCCCTGTTATACCCCAACTGCATCTTACGCTGCAATAGTGAAGTACTTCCACTCTGTGTCTGAACTATGAGTCGTGCCGCTTCCATAAACCTGGAATCTTTCTCTGTAACATCAAAGGACTTTGCTTCAAAATCTCTCTCGTCCACATACTCGGGAAGTTTATATGCTTCAGGATATCCTTTTTGCTCGCCAATAAAATCTGTAACATTATCTACCTCCGGAGTATCTACAAAAGCACACTGTAGCCTTGTCAACTCACCATTGTAGCTGATCAACATGTCACCTTTACCAATTAATTGTTCTGCACCTCCCGTATCGAGGATGGTACGACTGTCTATTTTGCTACTCACCTTAAAGGCAATTCGTGCAGGGAAGTTGGCTTTGATGATACCGGTAATGATATTCACAGATGGCCGCTGCGTTGCAATGATCAGGTGAATACCCACCGCTCTTGCCAACTGAGCCAACCGTGCCAATGGCATCTCCACTTCCTTACCTGCCGTCATGATCAGGTCTGCAAATTCATCAATCACCAACACGATGAACGGTAGGAACTCATGCCCTTTTTCAGGATTCAACCTTCGTGAAACAAACTTCTGGTTGTACTCCTTAATATTTCGTGTACCCGCTTCCTTTAGCAGATCGTAACGAATATCCATCAGGGTACACAAGGCATTCAGCGTATGAATCACTTTCTTTGTATCGGTAATGATCGCTTCTTCCTCATCAGGCAGCTTCGCTAAAAAGTGCTTTTCAATACTCTTATAAATACTCAACTCTACCTTCTTGGGGTCTATCAGTACAAACTTAATCTGTGACGGATGTTTTTTATAAAGGAGCGAAACAAGAATGGCATTCAATCCTACTGACTTGCCCTGGCCGGTAGCCCCCGCCATCAGCAGGTGTGGCATATTGGTAAGGTCAACAATAAAATTTTCATTATCGATTTTCTTTCCAAGAGCAATCGGCAATTGAAAATTATTCTTTTGAAATTTTTCAGAACCCAGGAGCGTGCGCATACTCACCACTGTTTTCTTCATATTGGGCACTTCAATGCCAATAGTTCCCTTACCGGGAATGGGTGCTATGATGCGGATGCCAAGCGCAGCAAGGCTCAGCGCAATATCATCTTCGAGGTTTTTGATCCTTGAAATTCTAACACCCGGATCAGGAATGATTTCATATAGTGTAACGGTAGGCCCTACGGTGGCAAAAATTCGTTGGATCCCAATGTCATAATTCTTCAGCGTATCTTCAATCTTTGTTTTGTTACTCTCTAATTCTGAAGCGTCCTGCACGATGTGCTCACTGCCGTGTTCTTCCAGCAAATCAAGTGTTGGATATTTGTAATTAGGTAAATCTATGACAGGGTCATAAGGAGTTGACAATGTCTTGCTCTTTTCAGGTTCTTCTGTTTCTTCCAATGCTTTGTTCAGCGTATCAGCATTTTTGACTTCCAGCGTAAGGCCCGAACCTGAAGAAATCTCTTTGGGAAAAGGAACCGCAGGCTTGGTTGCTACCGGCTTCACTGCCTCCGGTTCTTTCTCAATTAATTCCAGTGGATCCGGGCTTTCTTCTTTCGCCGGATTTAGTGTCAATGGTTTGATTTGAATCTTTTCCTTTATTTCGTCCTCCTCGTTCTTTTCCGGAATCAGTGAGGCCATTTTATTCTTCACTTTCTCAACATTAAATACCGGGTTAAACCTCCAGATGATGTAGCTGAAGAAACAAACAATGATCAACAAGGCAGTACCTGCAAAGCCTATAGTATGCTGCAGCCATTCATTGACGCCATCGCCAAATGTACCGCCCCAGAAAAATCCGGAAGAAGATGAAGCAGCATCCTTGCCTACATGATGTGTAAGAAAACTTGCAGTTACTGAAAAAACGATCAGCCCGATTACTACATACCGCACATTTCTCCAAACAGAAAACATTTTTTTAGGAGCAATCAGGTTGATACCTATCACAAAGAAAAATAAACAGAAGAAATAACTGGCAATACCAAATCCTCTTCTGAAGAAAAGATCAGAAAAGTAAGCCCCTGCAGTACCCAAGGCATTATTGACCGGCAGGTCACTTCCGGTGAAAAGTATGGAAGCTCCTTTCTGAATCAGGGAAAAATCTTTCTGCCAGGTAAACAGGTAAGAAGTAAATGCAATAAACAATAATACACCTAAAAGCAAGAGCACTGTTCCCGCGATCTTATGAGAACGCTCATCCTTCAGGATTTTCCTGACTTCAATTTTTTCTATTTTGTCAGATTGAAAACCTGAAGAACTCTTTGCCTTTTTAGGAGCGGATTTTTTTTTGGTGGCCATTACCTGCAAATATAATCCTTAGCTGAATTTTCGGATAATGCTAATGATGGCTTTTATCAAAATTTAAGAATGGCCTTCTTTCAGAATTTTCTTATTGGTGGAGGCAACTGCAACAAAAAGTAATATCCATCCCACAATAAAACATACACCGCCGAGCGGCGTAATCGGACCTACCCATTTCATTCCTTCAATATCGGATGCATGAATATAAGTGAGTAAATAAAGAGAACCACTGAAAAGGATGATCCCTGCAATAAACAATATACCTGCCCATTTCAATGATCTGCTCTTGAAATTCAAATACAAGATTCCAACAGCCAGCAATGCAAAGACATGATAAAACTGGTAGCGAACCCCAGTTTCGAAAATTGCCACTGCCTCCGGATCAACCATTTCTTTCAACTTATGTGCGGCGAATGCGCCAAGTGCCACGGATAGTGCTCCTATTATTGCACCTGCTTTCAAAAATCCTTTATGCATTAAGACTACTAAATTTTGTTATGTGCTATTTGGGTACTGTTTTTCTTCTTCAAAAAGCCGTTGACAATTTCATCAAGGCTCTCTTCGGTGAGCGTAGCGGTATCAAGGATATAATTTGCCCTGCGATAAACAGGTTCACGCTCTGCCAGTTTTTTATTTATAAAAAATAATAATTCTGATTCATTTACTTCCTTGAGTAAAGGACGCTTCTTCGTCTCTTCAATCACATGATCCAAAATGAACCGGTCGGTTGCACTGAGATACACGACTATTCCATTCTTCAGCATCCAATCCATATTGTCAAAAAAACAGGGAGTACCTCCGCCACATGAAACGAGGTGGTTCTTACCTTTCCCATTCTTTCGCAAATGGGATCTTTCCAGTTCTCTGAACTTATCCTCACTATGCTTCTCAAAAATAACTTCTACTGTCATTCCTGTTGCCAACTCAATTTCCTCATCGATATCGCTAAATGTCAATTGATGTCTCTTGGCCCAAATCCTTCCCCAATGGCTCTTGCCACTGCCCATAAATCCAATCAAAAATATGTTAGGGATACTCATGAATGAAGCTATTAAAAAGAACAAAATTATTATTTATCCGAAGGCATTGATACCGGTTACATCCAGCCCTGTAATGAGTAAATGAATATCATGAGTTCCTTCATAGGTGATCACACTTTCCAGGTTCATCATGTGTCGCATCACCGGGTATTCTCCTGTAATGCCCATTCCACCCAGCATTTGGCGTGCATCCCTCGCAATATTCGTTGCTATCTCACAGGAATTTCTTTTTGCCATACTCACTTGCTGTGGTGTTGCTTTGCCTTCGTTCATCAACGTACCCAGCCTCCAATTGAGTAACTGTGCTTTGGTAATTTCGGTGATCATCTCTGCAAGCTTTTTTTGTTGCAACTGAAACCCACCGATCGGTTTTCCGAATTGTGATCTTTCTTTTGAATAACGCAGCGCTGTATCATAACAATCCATCGCGGCACCGATGACACCCCAGGCGATTCCATATCGTGCTTTTGTAAGGCAACTCAATGGCCCTTTCAATCCTTTCACTCCGGGCAATATATTTTCTTTCGGCACTTTTACATTGTCGAAGACCAATTCACCGGTAGCGCTGGCTCTCAGGCTCCACTTGCCATGTGTCGTTGGCGTACTGAATCCTTCCATTCCTCTTTCAAGAATCAATCCATGCACTACTCCTTTTTCATCCTTTGCCCATACGACTGCCACCTGTGAAAAAGGTGCATTGCTGATCCACATCTTACTTCCATTCAACACCACATGATCGCCTGCATCTTTGAAATGGCTCACCATTGATGAAGGATCACTGCCGTGATTGGGTTCTGTAAGGCCGAAACATCCCAACCATTCTCCAGAAGCCAGCTTCGGTAAATATTTTCTTTTTTGTTCTTCACTGCCAAAAGCAAAAATCGGAAACATCACCAGCGATCCCTGTACACTGGCAGTACTGCGCACACCGCTATCACCTCTTTCCAACTCCTGCATCATCAGGCCATAAGAAATATAATCAAGCCCGCCACCACCATATTCTGGTGGTACAGTTGGACCAAAACATCCCAGGTCACCCAACTGTTTTACGATCTGCTGTGGAAACTCAGCCTTCTGTGCATAATCTTCTATGATAGGAGAAATTTCTTTTTTTACATAATCACGTACTGACTCCCTGATCAACTTATGTTCATCAGTCAACAGGTCATCGACTTTAAAATAATCAGGAGATTGAAACAGATCCTTTTGTGCCATAAAATACTTTCGTTATCAGGTTTTTTGATGTTCTATTTTTTCAAAGATACTCTTTCATTTCATTCTTAAATGAAAGGGCTGCCTCCCTGGCTTTAGCTGCAAAATCTTCATTGCCTCCCGCAAAAATGATTGACCTGCTCACATTGATCAGCAAGCCTACATCCGCATTCTTTCCTTTTTTCAATACCTCGGAAATACTACCTCCCTGTGCTCCTACACCGGGTATCAGCAGGAAATGATCAGGAATAATAGCTCTTACTTTTTCAAGGTCGTCTGCCCTTGTAGCTCCAATCACATACATCGTGTTTTCCTCGGTGCCAAACTCTTTTGAAACACGAATCACTTGCTGCCACAGAAGTTCGTTACCACAATTCAACTTTTGAAAGTCACTGCTTCCTGCATTACTTGTAAGCCCGAGAATAATTACCCACTTATCCTTAAATTGAAGAAATGGACTTATGCTGTCCTTTCCCATGTAAGGTGCTACCGTAATGGCATCAAAAGGGATCTTTTCAAAAAATGCCTTAGCATATTGTGTGGATGTATTGCCGATGTCTCCACGTTTGGCATCTGCGATTACCAGGTGATCACCAGAAATATACTTTACTGTTTCCTCCATTACCTTCCATCCTTCCGCCCCAAGTGATTCGTAGAATGCAGTGTTGATTTTATATGCTACGCATAAATCTCTTGTGGCATCAATGATTTGTTTATTGAAAAACAAAATTCCATCTGCAGTTTGTGGCAGGTGTTTCGGAAGCTTTTCGATATCAGAATCCAGCCCTACACAAAGGCAGGAATGTTTAGCTCTGATCTGAGCAACGAGTTTCTTTCTATTCAAGGCAAGTACTATTTGACAGTTACCAATTCAATTAATTATTTTTCAATATCCACAGATTGCAGTTCCAAATCACGCTCCCCAATCTGCTGCCGCCACATGGCATAATACAACCCGTTTTTTTCAAGAAGCGAATCATGAGTTCCCATTTCTACCAACCTTCCTCTCTCCAATACATAAATGCGGTCTGCATGCATGATCGTACTCAACCTGTGAGCGATCAGTATGGTGATCTGTTCATCGCGGGATGATACCTTCCTGATAGTCGCGGTAATTTCTTCTTCAGTAAGTGAATCGAGAGAAGAAGTAGCTTCATCAAAAATGAGCAGCGTCGGGTGCCTAAGCAGCGCCCGCGCAATGGAAAGCCTTTGTCGTTCACCTCCGGATATCTTCATTCCTCCTTCGCCTATCACTGTATTGATGCCGGCTTCAGCCCTGTCCAACATATTGAAACATGCAGCCTGTATCAGCACTTCATTGATCTGCTCATCCGTAGCTTCAGGATTTACAAACAGCAAGTTCTCTTTGATCGTTCCTGCAAAGAGTTGAGTGTCCTGCGTTACAAAACCAATTTGTCCACGCAATGCATCAAAGTCTATCTTGCTGAGATCAACACCATTATAAGACACGGCTCCTGATGCAGGACGGTACAACCCTACCAGCAATTTCACCAGTGTACTCTTGCCTGCACCGGATGGGCCTACAAAAGCAATGGTCTCACCAGACTTGACAGAAAAACTCAGATGTGAAATGGCAGGATGCTGCGCACTCGAGTGCTGAAAACTTACATCTGCAAATTCCAGATGTTGCAGCCGGGGGATGGATACCGGGTGCAGTGGTCGTGGCTCAGCAGGTTTTTTCATCAGCGTTTTAAAATTGTTCAATGAGGCTTCTGCTTCGCGATAAGAAATGATAATGTTTCCAACCTCCTGCAACGGCCCGAAAATAAAGAATGAATAAAACGTAAGCGTCATCAGTTGACCCGGCGTAATGGTATTCCTGTAGATCAATAATAACAAGATGAACATGATCACCTGGCGGAGAAAATTTACGAATGTACCCTGGATAAAACTTAGTGTTCGGATACTCTTTACCTTCTTTAATTCCAATCCGAGTATCTTGTAGGTATTCTTATTGAGCCTGTTTACTTCTTGTGAGGTAAGGCCCAGGCTCTTTACTAATTCAATATTCCGAAGCGATTCAGTAGTGGCACCAGCCAAAGCATTTGTTTCGCCCACAATTACCCGTTGAATTTTTTTGATCTTCTTGCTGAGCCAGCCGGTCAGCATAGCCAGAAAGGCAATACCTGCTATATAAACCGGCATGATAGACCAATGGAGGGAAAAGGAATAAACAGAAACAAAAATAATTCCAACGATGATGCCAAAAAGAATATTATTAAAAGAGGTTATAAATTTTTCCGTATCTGAACGCACCTTAGTGAGAATGGATAATGTTTCTCCACTACGCTGATCTTCAAAATCCCAGTAAGGTAGTGTGAGACTGTGTTTCAGGCCATCCGTAAAAATGCGTGCTCCGAATTTCTGAACCACCACATTTCCAAAATAATCCTGGAAGGCTTTTGCAATCCTGCTCACCATAGCTACCCCGATCAGCATACCCAGATATCCCATTACACCCCAAAGAAATTGTGATTGTGTTTGATTATCTGTATGAGGATGGGTTACATACCTGTCGAACATCTTACCAAATATCAACGGATCCAGCAGGCTGAATACCTGGTTGATAGCAGCCATAAATAGCGTGAGTGCTATTAACCATTTGTAAGGCTTAAGGTACGAAAGCATCAACTTCATGGCGGCAAAAGTAAACCTTAGCACAGAAATTACCGGATATTCAATCCTGTAAAGAAGTAATATATTTGTTTCAAATCTTTTAGCTATGGCCACACTTATTCCCATTTTTAAGAAAGAACTGGAAAATGAATCAGTTACCACCCGTAAAATGTTTGAGCGAATCCCCGAAGAAAAGTTCGATTGGAAACCGCATCCAAAGAGTATGTCTATAAAAAGCCTGTCTACCCATATCGCAGAGATGCCAGGCTGGATTGCAATGGCCTTTACAAGGAATGGACTTGATTTCGCCAAAGGTGAGTATCAACCAAAAACAGTGGAGAGCAAAAAGGAATTACTACGCTTCATGGAAGAAATGATTGAGTTAGCCACATCACACCTGAGGCCTGAATTTGAGGATAGATTACCCGAAGAATGGATATTGAGAAGTGGCGATGTAATTTTAATGAAATACACGAGAGCAGAGGTGATAAGAATGGTGCTCAACCAGGTGACACATCATCGTGCGCAATTGGGCGTGTATCTACGAATATTGGATGTGCCAATACCCGGTAGTTACGGGCCAAGTGCCGATGAGCACTAAGAATCACGAACATCTATTTTGAATGAGGTGAAGGAATTCTAATTTCCAACGAGATATTCTCCCTTGGGATCGATGAGAATCACAGGTGCCCTGTGTGTATTTTCAAACGTATTGTACGCCTTTTCCAATTGGTCTGAAAACGGTTTCAGATCAGGATTATCCTTACAATAGTTTTCAAAATAGCCCGCGGATTTCGGATTGTTGTACCTGATGGGAAATATGTGAACAGGAATATACTCCTGACCTGCTTCACGGGCATAAGAAGCGAGAATGTAGATCTCTTCTATATCAGAATCGGTAACGGGGATACAGCCCACAGAAACACAACTACCGTGAATGAAAATACCATTACCCGGCCGTTGCGGATCACTCAATATTTTATCTGAAGGGTTCGGGTAGTTCAACCCCAGCGAAAGATGATACATGCTCTTCGGGTTGAATTCGTTGATGTAATAAAATCCTTCAGGCACCTGGTAGTCGCCTTGCATGCGTTTAGGCCCCATGGTACCGCTCTGCATGCATACCTTGTAGGTCTTGAAAAGCTGGTACTTGTCTTTGGCATTATTTTTCACCCACACTTCCAACTGAGCATCGTATTTGAAACTGCGGATGTAAATATATTTTGCAGGCCAGATCAACTCCTTCTCCGCAAATTCTTTTTTCAGCAGGTCTTCTTTATTTTCAAAGGCTGAATTGACCCTGAAGGAAGTCTTTTGCATTTGAGTGAATGAATATTGAGCGTGAACTGACTCGCTTCCGAAACAGAACAGAAGTATGTAGAAAAGGTATTGGATCAGAGGCCGTTTCATGATTATTGAACGTAAAATTAAGGCAAATATTCTAAGCCCGCCATTGAGTTATTGACGTTAACGATATTTTGTAGTGGTCTTACAGATTTCCTCTGAGTTCCTGTTCTCTTTCCAATGCCTCGAACAATGCTTTGAAATTACCCTTACCAAAGCTCTTGGCTCCTTTGCGCTGGATGATCTCGAAAAATAAAGTAGGCCTATCCTGTACAGGTTTTGAAAAAATCTGCAACAAGTACCCTTCATCATCTCTATCAATCAAGATTCCCAATTCCTTCAACGGTGCCAGGTCTTCATCTATCTGTCCTACACGCGATAAAACGGAATCATAATAGGAAGAAGGTACTTTCAGAAATTCAACACCGCGCCTGCAAAGTTCAGATACTGTTTCAATGATATTGTGCGTAGCCATGGCCAGATGCTGGCAACCTTCCCCATTATAAAATTCCAGGTATTCTTCTACCTGGCTTTTCTTCTTGCCTTCTGCCGGTTCGTTGATCGGGAATTTCACAAAACCATTTCCATTGCTCATCACCTTGCTCATAAGCGCTGAATATTCTGTTGAAATATCTTTATCATCAAAACTCAGGATATTCCTGAATCCCATCACATCTTCATAATACTTCACCCATTTATTCATCTGGTTCCAACCCACATTGCCCACACAATGATCGATGTATTGCAATCCCGTATCCGTAGGATTGAATGCTGATTTCCACTCGCGGTATCCGGGCATAAAGGCTCCGGAATAGTTTTTTCTTTCGATAAAAAGGTGAACGGTTTCTCCATAAGTACAAATTCCACTCATGACGATCTCTCCATTTTCATCATTCAGTTTTTTAGGTTCCATAAATGGAATACCTCCACGCTTTGTTGTTTCAACAAACGCAGAAGTGGCATCATCTACTTTTAGTGCCAGCATCTTGACACCATCTCCGTGCTTATCCACATGATTAGCAATCTCAGTGCCCGGACGGAGGGAAGAAGTCAATACCAATGTGAGTTTATGCTGCCTCACTACATAGCTTGCCCTATCCATCACCCCGGTTTCCGGTCCGGCATAGGCTATCGACTGAAACCCGAATGCTGATTTGTAATAATGGGCTGCCTGCTTGGCATTGCCTACATAAAATTCTACATAATCAGTACCTGACAATGGCAGGAAATCATCAGCCTTCAAGGTATCATTTTTAGGATCTAAAGTTTGCGTTTGCATAAATATTTCTAATTTATAATTTCAAAAAACTATTTCAAATTAAACGGCAAAGGAACTGCCACATCCGCAATTAGCTGTAGCATTCGGATTTTCAAAGGTAAATCCTCTGCTGTTAAGTCCACCTTCCCAATTGATCACCATGTTATTAAGATAAATCAGGTGAGCCGGGTTGATAATGCATGACACTCCGGAGATATCATACAACACATCCTTATCGACCTTCTGATCAAACGCCAGGATATAGGACAGACCGGAGCATCCACCCCCTTTTACTCCAATGCGTAAGAACTGTGATGGGTCTGTTTGTTCCGCTTGCAATCTCTTCAATTCCTGTATTGCAGTACCTGAAAAACTTACAGGATTTTCAGTTTGAATTTCGTTGTCAGTCAATTGCAAATATTTTAATTGTTCTTTTCGGGTAATATTAATAATAGAATTTCAAAAATAGCGTTAATAACTTTCAAGAAATTACTGAAACCTTTAATTTTATAAAAGACAGTAACCCTAAATAAACCATTTTTACAAAAGTACATTCGAATTCTTTCACACTATGACTACTTTCGATATCATTATAACAATTGTTATTCTATTCCTCATTTTAGGGATTGTTTGGTGCCTGACCGAAATCAGTAATCTAAAAAAACAGTATGTAGCCCCAAAAGAAGCTAAAGACTTTGAGGCAGTGAAATTGCAGTTACAGGCTTACGAAAGGCTCTCCGTCTTGTCAGAAAGAATAGCCCTCCAAAACCTCTTGAGTCGCGTTCCGAACGCAGGTCTTAATTACAGAGAAATGCAAATTTCACTCATTGACAATATCAAACAGGAATACGACTATAATGTAAGCCAGCAGATATACATTCAACCTGAAATCTGGAAAGCGGTAGATAATCTGAAAGAACAAAATATTTATATCATCAATCAATTAGCCTCTACCCTGCCTTCCAACGCCAGTGGCATGGACTTGAACAAGCAAATTATTGATTTCCTGATCAACAATCCCAAATTCAGCCTGCATAGTATAGTGCATGAAGCCATCAATTACGAGGCTAAAAAGTTAATGTAAGAAGAAGTACCTTGCCTTTATGAAAAAGGTAATTACGGAATCAGACATTGAGATCAGGCCTGTATATACTTCCAGCGACCTACCGGCAGATATTTACCAAGAACTACCCGGTGAATATCCCTTCACCAGGGGCATACAGCCGGATATGTACCGCGGCAAATTGTGGACCATGCGGCAATATGCAGGATTCAGCACTGCAGAAGAAAGCAACAAGAGATACCTTTATTTATTATCGAAAGGGGTAAGTGGACTAAGTGTAGCCTTCGACCTTCCAACACAAATAGGTTATGACAGTGACGACGCAATGGCTGAAGGTGAAGTAGGAAAGGTAGGCGTTGCTATCGATTCTATTGAAGACATGGAAACGCTTTTCAGGGGAATAGCACTCAAGGATATCTCCACCAGCATGACCATCAACAGTACGGCGTTCATATTGCTGGCGCTCTATGTAGCTGTTGCAAAAAAACAAGGAGCGGATCTTTCAAAACTAAGAGGCACTATACAAAACGATATTCTCAAAGAATATGCAGCACGCGGTACCTACATTTATCCGCCCCGTCCGTCCATGCGTATCATCACAGACATTTTCGAATGGTGCAGCAAAGAGTTGCCTTCATGGAACACCATTTCAATTTCCGGGTATCACATACGGGAAGCAGGGAGCACGGCTGTGCAGGAGATCGCTTTCACGCTCAGCAATGGTAAATCTTATGTAGAGGCAGCGCTTGAAAAAGGGCTTGACATCAATGTGTTTGGTAAGAGATTGTCATTCTTCTTCAATTCACACAACGATCTTTTCGAAGAAGTGGCCAAGTTCCGTGCAGCAAGGCGCATGTGGGCAAAGATCATGAAAGGATTGGGTGCTACTGAAGCAAAAGCCATGATGCTTCGCTTTCATACACAAACCGGGGGCAGTACACTCACAGCACAACAACCAATGAACAACATCAGCCGCGTAACAGTTCAGTCTCTTGCCGCTGTGTTAGGCGGCACCCAGAGCCTGCATACTAACGGTTATGATGAAGCGCTGAACCTCCCTACCGAAGAAGCGGCCACCATTGCGTTGCGCACTCAGCAGATACTCGCTTACGAAAGCAATGTTACCTCTACTGCTGACCCATTGGCAGGAAGCTATTTCATCGAAAATTTAACCGATGAGATAGAGCAGAAGGCATGGGCTTTGATTGAAAAAATTGATGCAATGGGCGGTAGTGTCAACGCTATCGAGAATGGCTTTGTTCAAAATGAAATAGCAGCAAGCGCCTACCAATACCAGCAAAAGATCGAAAGCAATGAAAAAATAATCGTAGGCTTAAATGCGTTTACCAGTGATCAGGCTATTACGCAGGCTTCCTTTCGTGTGGACGATAGTATCAGGCAATTGCAGATAGCTAAATTGAATAAGTTGAAAGCTGAGCGAAACAACTCATTGGTTGAGTCTTGTTTAAGTAAAATCAGCAAGGCAGCCATAGATAACGAAAACCTTATGCCTGCTGTAGTAGAAGCTGTAGAACATCGGGTTACTCTTGGAGAAATTGCGAATTGTCTGAGGAGTATTTTTGGAGAATATAAACCTACTTAGTACTATGAAAAAGCATGTTATCATCACATGCATCTTAATCCTTACTGCCCATCTTGCAAGTGCACAGAAATATGCCCTGATCGACCAAACGTTATCACATCCTGTCCGGTATGTGAACACAGTGAGTCCACAGGAGGTACATCAAAAATTGTTGCCTGTTGAAAGAAAATTTTTACCGGAATTTCTAAAAGCACTGGAGACCATTAAACATGATTTGGAAACTAAAATGCCTTCCGGTCATGCGAGAAATTTTCATTTAGGATGCACCTTCATCTCAGGAAAGGATATTGCTCTCGGAAACGAGACACGAATCAATTATGTCATTAGTTCAAACTGCGAGGAAGTGAATGCCTCCTTCCTTCTTTGCGACGCCAAATTCAAAAATAAAACCAACAGCTTTATTGTTGGCACCTGGATCAAATACATTAAAGAAAATTTGAAAAACAGCAAGAGATGAGTTGGAGGTATGGGTGAAGTTCTAAAATGTCTTCCTTCAGCAAAATCAATTGGTGGTTGAGAAAGATACCAAGCCCACTTGTTTCAACATCTCATGAAAAAACCAGGAAATAAAATAGTCTAACTCGCATCTCCCCCGCACTATTGAAAATTCTTTACAACTGCCTGAAGGTTTCTGTCTTGTTCACACGCAGATCGCGTAATATCCCTGACTTAGGACTGATATTGATGCTAAAGGAACGCCATGCACCTGTAGGAACTACCGTAATACTCATCTGCCAGCAATGCAAGTCGCGGCTGATGCTCGTTACAAACGGACTCAACTGACCAAGGTTAATATTATATGATGCATTTACATTCAATTGCCATTTCGGAGTCAGGTTCAGGCTTCCTCCAAAATTCAAATTCTGAGATATGGTACTCTTGAACCCAAAGTCCTGCAGGAACCTTTTAGACAGCGTAAGGGAATAGGAGAAATTTACTGACCACGGAATATTGAAATCTGCGAATTCACCCGGATGAGTCTTGATATATGCAGCCTCTCTATTGTATTCATCAAGCGAATATCCATTGCCAGGCTCGTAGGAATCTGCTTTCAACCCGGGCTGCTCCCCTGTCTTCTTATTGCCCCCCTGGAAAGAACTGCTGATAGACAAGTTTGCTGATTCCAACCTTCCAAGAGACAATGGCCGGTGTTTCCATATCAGTGTATTGATGATCCTGCCTGAATCATTTACTTCATAAAGATTGAAACTTGCATAAGCCGATACACTCACCTTACCAAAGAGATTAGTGGAAGCATTCATACTGATAGGAGAAAATTTCAGCGAATCAGCCAGGAAATTATAGCTTCCACTAATACTTAAAGCGTCTATCAATGGAATTTTCTTAGTCGCATTTTCGGAAGTATCCTTACGATTTCTCACTTTCATGGACAAGTTATTTTCTATTGAATAACTCAATCCGCCAAACTCACCAGGAGAGAACGGCCCGTAAAGATTATACCTGCTTTCGAAGTAAGAATATTGTGTTTTTCTTCCTGCCGAATCCGTCAGGAAATAATAATTGTTCTTTTGAAAATCCGGTTGATAGCTCGCGGAAATGGAGGGTCTCAATTCATGCCGGATACCGATCAATCTTGAATCCTTCTTCGTTGGGGTAAACATACCAAAGATGCGCGTGCTTGCACTCAGCCCGAATGACATTTGCCGCGCTGCATAGAAACCATGCTGTGTCTTCGTAAACAGGGTATCCTTAGCAGCGTTGTAATATTTCGTTGATTTCACCTGGAACCAGGTTTCTCTAAAACTTACACTTGGAGAAAATTGGAAGACTCCCATGGGTGGTAATGAAAGGCTGATCGGAAAATTATGTTGCGCCCCCCATTGCAATGTATCAACCATCTGCTGAAATATCGATTTATTTTTGACGGTATCATAAAATGTGGAAGTACTTCTTGCATTTAATGAATAGCCGAAACCAATATTCTCATACCACTTTGCTTCCCCCCTGGACTCCTTCTTACGAAAAGGATAAACAGTGTTCATTGTAAAATTCACCGAAGGGAAGTCAATGGTGATTTGCTTCATGTTGGTATTCTGATTATGGTTGGCTGCCAGTGTCAGATTAAAAGGTTTTCCTTTCCAGTTCTTTGAATATCGAATGGAAGACGACATGGAGTTAGTCACATTCAAAAACGGATCATCCGGTTTGAAACTATTGTAGCTGCTGCTTCCTGCATTCACATTGGCAGAAAATGTAACACCGGGTCTTGATTTGGTGTCAGCATTATGACTCCACCTCAGATTCCAACTTCTGTTCTTTACAAAATCAGGATCTTTCGGGAAGTTGAAATTAAAGTGTTGCAAATCGAAAGATAGGTTTCCATTGTAATGGTATCTTTTCGAATACCTCGGGTTGATATTTACTGACCACCCTCCGTAAGAATAAATACTCGTTCGCAGAATGACATCCCAAAATTCTCCCAACACCTTGTAGTATCCAAGTCCCTCGAGGCCGAGGCCTCTTTGTTCGTTGGTAACAAAATTTGGAGCGAGCAATCCCGAATGTCTTCCCTGGGTAAGTGGGAAAATACCAAAAGGTAAATAGAGTGGAATCGGCACCCCTTCAAACTCCGGGTGCACAGGGCCTGTAATGGCTAATTTATTTGTGATAAATTCTATTTTGTTGCTGACAAATGCAAAATGAGGCGTATCCAAATTACAAGTGGTGAACCTACCTCTCTTTGCAAAAAAAACGTCATTGCTCACTTTCTTAATTGCCTCTCCATACACATACATTTCTCCCTGCTGCGTGTAGGTGCCTTTGGTCAAACCCTTTCCTGTCTTCATATTGAACCGGAACGAATCGCTTACAGATGTAAAATCATCAGACTTGTATGAAGGCCTGGCTACCACTTTGCCTGCACTATCCAATCGCATATAAGCCATAATATCCCCTGAATTCTGATCAAATGAAATAATGGGAGAAGTAATATCGTTTTGCTGATAATGAGTGGTTGACTCTTTTCCGTAGAGTGTGGCAGTTCTTTCAGGTATTCTTAGCACCAGCGAATCTTCTGCAGAAAATTCCACAGTTGATTCCAGAGCGTTCTTTGCAAGGCGGTAAGGTATGGTGTCTTTGGCAATTGTTGAGTCTTTCTGAGGAATGGTATCGATCTCTTTTTGAATCAGCAATGAATCGCTTTGGACATTTCTTAAGGAATCGCGGTGCAACACTTTCTTAACAGGAACAGTATCCTTAACGATTTTTTGCTTTTTTGCAACGAAAAAAAAGTTTTCCTTTGGGATAGTTCTGATCAATGAATTTGAGGAGTTACCGGGAAGGTGCGGATTAGAAAAAACCATATTGCCTGTGAGAAAAATTAAAAAACTGAACAAGAACGCTTTCACAAGCGGTATCAGTTTTTTGCTAAAAATTTTCTTTACTTGCAGCATGGGTGTAAGCAACAAAAATAAGTGTTATTCACTTTAAGGTTGTGTGAAGATTAACTTACTGAACCTATATAAATTTGAATTAGAAAAGTGACCAGATCCAGAAATCCAAAAATCCAAAACTGTAGCGTTTCTTCAGCAAGAATCCTGTTATTCATTTTATCTCTGTTTTTTTTGCAAGTCACTGTTTCAACGGTAACGGCTCAAACGACCAAAAAGCTCAAAACAATTATCATTGACCCCGGACATGGAGGCGCTGACGATGGAGCACATGGTGAATATGAAGGTACCCTTGGTTCTAAAGAAAAGAATATTGTATTGGCTATTTCTATGAAACTCGTGGATATACTCAAGGCCGATCTCCCCGAAGTGAATATTATCCCTACGCGTACTTCAGACATCACAATGTCTGTGCACGAAAAAGCCAAGTTTGCCAATGAACATAACGGAGACCTTTTTGTATGCATTCATGCTGATGCAGTAACGCTGAAAACCGGATACCGCATACTCGGTTATGAGAATAAGACATTTCACACAACGAAATACACCGGCAAAGGAAAAAACAGAAAAAAAATAGTTACAAAACACACCAGGCGGGTACCTATTAAAGAATATTACAAGATCCCTACAACACGAAAAGGAACGAGCACACTCATCCTGGTTGGACGCCAGAGTGCACAGAAGGTGAAGGCAATGGAAGGTAGTGATATGGAGTTCATTACAGATGTGGAAGATAGTACAGCACCTATAAACTATGAAAGCCCTGAATGGAAGGCCAGTGCCATTCTCTATTCACAGAAATATTTCAGAAGGAGTTACCAACTTGCCAACCTTGTGCAAAATGAAGTGGCTGAAACCGGAAGGCCTAATTTAGGAGTCTGGCAAAGAGAAAAAGGACTTTGGGTTTTACATGCTACCCAAATGCCGGCTATCCTTATCGAAACAGGATTTATTGCTAACTATGATGATGAGAGATACCTGAACAGCGAGAAGGGCCAGCAGGAAATCGCAGAGGCTATTGCACGGGCCATCGTGAAATATCGCGACATTGTTGATGGCAACACCAAACCAACTACCCTAAATCTGAATCCAAAATAATAAAGGCAGATTTTTATTGTGACAACAGCTTCTCCATTCTCCGATCCGGTATGATCCAGATCAAAGCAACCACGACATACAATCCCACACTGACAACAGGGTAATAGAATGCAACTATTATTCCTACAGCATAAATTGCAGAAGATAAAGATGCTTTCTGATTTCTCTTTACCGCTTTGGTGATAGGTGCGTCTTTCCCTTCCAGGTTTGTAATACAACGAACCAGAATTACAAATGACAGAGCTGCCATAAAAAGAATACACCCATACAATGCAACCGGATACTGCTGAAAATGATTATTACCCATCCATCCGGTTCCAAATGGGAATAACGACAACCAAAAGAGCAATGTAAGATTAGCCCATAGAATCTTTCCGTTGATCTTATGCACAGCCTGAAAAAGATGATGGTGATTATTCCAATAAATTCCGACCATGATAAAACTAAAAATATATGTCAGGAATAATGGAAGAACTTTTGCAAGATCTTTTAAAGTGGCGCCATCCGGTATTTCCATTTCTAAGACCATAATAGTAATGATGATAGCAATTACACCATCGCTGAAAGCTTCGAGCCTGGATTTGGTCATGACAGTTATTTTTTTGATCAATATTAAAGAAATTTGAATGATATCCATCCTGGAACTCCTACGTTCATCATGACCCATCACACAAAATTTGGCTATTTTGCACCATTAATTTGAATTATGAAAATCAGCAATGAGTCAAAAATAGGATTGTTGGCAGTGATCTGCATAGTGCTATTGTTCCTGGGATTCAACTTTCTGAAAGGGAACAGCCTGTTCAGCAAGGAAACCAAAATGTATGCGGTCTATAACGATGTACTCGGCCTTACCAAATCAAATCCGGTAGTGATCAACGGACTTAAAGTAGGAAAGATCAGCGATATTAACGGAGGCAAGGATCTCAAAAAAATAGTTGTGACGGTCTCATTCACCCAGGATGTAAACATTCCCAACAATTCATTGGCAGTCATCAATCCAAATCTGTTGGGAAGCCCATCAATGGAAATACAATTAGGTAACGGCACTACCTATCTGAACGACGGCGATACACTGGTAACAACCTCCAGCTCAGGTGCTTTGGATGAGGCTATGAAAGTGATCAATCCCGTTTTGTATGAAGTAAAAAACGCTGTGAAATCACTCGACTCTGTATTGCATATTGTAACGAATGTGTTTGACGATAATACAAAGAATAGCATCAAAGACATTATTACAAACCTGAATGCCGTATCGAAATCTTTTGCAGTGTCAGCAAAATCAATGGAGACCATGATGAATGACAAAACAGGACCTTTGGCACAATCTCTTCACAATGTAAAATCCTTCACAGCCAACATGAACAGTAACAATGGCAAGATGGACTCCATCATAGATAACATGAATATTGCCAGCAGTAAAATCGCATCACTCAATCTCGGAAAGATGATGGACAGCCTGACTATCGCCATCAATAATTTCAAGGCGGGTGCAGAAAAATTAAACAGTAAAGACGGTTCACTGGGACTCCTGCTGAATGACAAGACCCTGTACACCAATCTTCAGTCCACCACCAATAAGATGAACATCCTAATAGATGATATCCGTGTGCATCCTAAGCGATATGTAAACATTTCCGTATTTGGAAAAAAGGATAAAGGCAATTACCTGCTCACTCCCCTCCCTGATACCCTAAATGCGGTAAAAAAATAAAATGCGTCTTTACCTGATTTTTTTTGCTTTCGGATTTTGTTGCCTGTGGTACAATGATAGCTATGCCCAGACGCCGGTACAGCCTGCCGCGAAGGATACTGTAAGAGAATTTGAGATCATAAGAGGACCGAGTATGCGCATGATCAAAACGGATACCGGCACTTTACAAACGATAGCAGGAGGCGCCATCATTTACCAGGGAGCAACTAAATTTCATGCAGACAGTCTTATTCTCAACAACGACACACGCAATATGCAAGCCTTCGGAAACATACACATCAACGATGGCGATACCGTACACATTTATTCTCAATTCCTCACCTACAATGGTAATGACAGAATTGCTTACTTATGGAAAGACGTAAAGTTAACCGGTCGTAATGGAACTCTCATGACCAATGAGATGGATTACAACATGCATACAGGTATCGGAAATTATTATAACGGCGGTAAAGTAGTCAATAAGAAAGATGTCATCACTTCTACAGAAGGAACCTATTATGATGATACCAGAGATATTTACTTCAAGAAAAATGTGAAGATGGATGGACCTAAAAATCATATCAGGGCTGATTCGTTAGTTTATAACATGAATACCGCAGGTATTAATTTCATCAGCGATACCTACATCAAAAACAATGAGGTGGAGATCAATACTTCCCAGGGAAACTATGATACTAATACGGGCAACGCATTTTTCTCCAGCAGATCGGTCATTAAAGATTCAGCAAACAGATTGTATTCGGCCAATACAATGGCGCTCGATGGCAAGACCGGCAACGCACAGTTAGAAGGAAATGGCGTCATTATTGATTCTGCCGGTGGCTATACTATTCTTGGCAACCAGATATTCATCAACCGGGAAAACAATTCTTTTCTGGCTACCAAAAAACCAGTGCTCATCATCAAACAAAAGAGAGATAGTTTTTACCTGGCAGCGGATATCATATTTTCAGGGCTGGCTAAAATGGTGGAAAACCAACTCACCTACCCAACCGACAGCGCCACTAAACTCAACCGTCAACAAACTGAAAAAATTCTTGACCTTAAATCGGATTCATCAGAAAACTTTCTGCCTGCAGATTCTGTCAGGAACACAATTGATTCTTCTCAAAAGAACTTTCCTGTTCAAAATAACAGGTTCCAGATCATTCAGACAGATACATCTCTCAAAAGACCATTAGCACCTAAAAAGCCGCCTGTCAGAGATAGTATCCAAATTACTACACCTAAAGATTCTTCCAGGCATGTAACAGTGATGGATACACTCAATTCAGTTAAAGACACGTCACTCATTAGAATAAAAGACACTTCACTCATTGCAACAAAAGATACCTCTCTCATCAACACAAAGGATACATCACTCGTTTCAGCTAAGGATACTTCACTCAACATTCCAAAAGATACTCTTCAAAAATCTACCGACAGCACAAGGTATTTTATTGCTTACCACAATGTGCGGATTTACAATGACTCTCTTCAGAGTGTGTGCGACAGCCTGTTCATATCTTCCAAAGACTCAGTATTCAGGCTGTATTACAATCCCGTGGTCTGGAGTGGCAACACACAGGTAACTGGAGATACCATGCTGCTGTTTACAAAAAATAAAGATGCAGACAGGTTGTTTGCTTTTGACCGGGCATTGGTAGTCAACAAAACAAAAGAAGGTTTCTATAACCAGATGGCAGGCAAAACGCTGAATGCCTATTTTAAGAAAGGAAAATTCGATTATGTCAGATTGAAAGGAAGCCAGGCCGAAAGTGTGTATTATCTTCAGGACGACGACAGTGCGTACATCGGTATGTCAAGAGCTACATCAGATGTGATAGACATGATCTTTAAAAATGGCGAACTGGAAAAGGTCATTCTTATCAACCAGGTGAAAGGCATGATGTATCCCATGTTCAAGATACCCGATGACCAGCGATTGCTTAAAGGATTTGAATGGCTCGACAAGAGAAGGCCAAAGAATAAGGCAGAGTTATTCGAGTGATGTATCATCCGCATGTTTCTCTTCCACCTTCATGTCGGGTAATAAAGATGTTACCATCAAAAAAATTGAAGAAACCAATAAGACATAGATCCCATATCTCTTTTCAGGACATGTGACATAACAGTTGGTGAACAGGATATAAGTTTTGATCAGGTATGCAAGATTCAATGCAGCGATCAACACATTGAACCTCTTTGCCCACACCTTGTTGATCAAAACAAATACCAATGAAACCACAGCAAAGAATACGAATACCTTTCCCGGTTTGCCATACATATTTTGTTCAGAAAAAAATCCATTAAATACTTTATTCAAATCAGGATAATATGTCCATGGCATAAAGCCACTCGCGATCAATCCTGCACATGCCAGCAATGCCCAAACTTTATAATACTTCATTAATCTTATTTTTTTGGTTTGCAAGTTTAAGCCAAAATAATTTCATACATCTTTTACAGGATTGCCATTATCTTAATTTTCTTTTTTATTTTTAAGCTTTAACCCAACCCTCAATAAGGCTACTGACCTGATTAATAAATTACTAATATCTCAAAATACTATTTCAATAAAACAGGGTCACCACTTTATCCACTCATTCAATAATCCAATTCTCAAAACATGCTGCAACAATCAAAAGACCTCAACCGCACGCTCGGACTCGGCTTTGCCATTGTCCTCGTCTTAGGAAACATCATTGGCTCCGGCATATTCAAGAAAGTAGCTCCTATGGCTGCTGAACTTCACTCTTCAGGATGGATACTGATCTGTTGGGTGCTGGGTGGACTGATTACCATGTTTGGTGCTATCAGCAATGCAGAGATTGCGGGAATGCTTGCAGACACCGGCGGTGAATATGCTTATTACAAAAAGATCTATAATAAGTTTTTCTCTTACCTCTATGGGTGGGCCAATTTCGCTGCAATCAAAACAGCAGCCATTGCATCGGTAGCCTATGTGTTTGCAGAGTCGATACATTCACTGATCCATTTTTCTCCCGTGCTGTCATCATTAGAGCAATGGAATATTTTCGGAATCTTTTATCCCTTCCAGGGGTTCAATGTAAAATTGGTCGCCATCATTCTGATATTGATATTGACCTGGTTTAACAGCAGAGGCCTTCGTTCCGGTGCTGCCTTCAGTTTTGTAGTACTCCTGTTGGTGGTCACAGGAGTACTCGTCATTGTTTTTGCCGGGAATACTTCGGGTAATGCCGATATCACCCATGCATTCAGTCTCTCCACCAATGGTGCAGGAGCCGTAACGGCAAGCGCCGTATTTACAGCCATGCTGGCGGCTTTCTGGGCTTATGAAGGATGGAATTCCATTGGTTTTTTGGGTGGCGAGATCAAGAACGCGAATCGTAACCTTCCTCTCTCTCTCATCTTTGGACTACTCATAGTAATTGCACTATATTTTGTGGCCAATATGACCTACCTCGCAGTAATGCCTGTGTCGCAGATGGAAGCAGTAAACGCCGCAGGCAACCAAATTGCTGCCATAGAAACGGTACGGTCATTCTGGGGTGAAGGTGGTATTATCTTTATATCAGTACTCATCTGTTTGTCCACTCTCGGTTGTACGCATGCTACTATCATGAGTAATGCACGCACTTCATTTGCTATGGCGAAGGAAGGATTGTTCTTTCAAAAGATGGCCAAAGTAAATAATGCACATGTACCTGGGAATGCTCTCTGGTATCAATGCGTATGGGCATGCCTGTTAGTACTGTCCGGTACTTTTGATCAGCTTACAGACATGTTGATCTTTGCAGCATTCATATTTTATGGAGCCACTACGCTGGGAGTTTTTATACTTCGTAAAAAAATGCCCGACGCACCACGTCCTTACAAAGTATGGGGATATCCGTTAATCCCTGCCGTGTTTATTATCTTCTGTGTATTTCTCATCATCAATACGATTTATACCAGGCCAAGAGAAGCCGGTATAGGGCTTGTATTGATCCTGATTGGTATTCCATTGTATTACGTGTTTCGAAAGAAAAAACCAGGGCAGCAGCCAATCAAATGAATCTTGCCTATCGTGGCTAAAATGATATGTGACGAGAAATGAACGAGCAATGATGAATCAATTCAAAACTGATTCAATTCCAAATTCATCATTCATAATATTCTATATTTATTAACCTATCTCAAAGTTTTCATCCCCGGTTTCATTTCTCCATCCGGTACCTTTTCATAAACCGAGATCTTCACCACCCAATTAGGAAACAGATAGTCCATGGCAAGATTGATATTGAAGTGACCCCATGATTTCCCGGGCGCTTCCAATTTCAAGATGGAAGAAGCAAAACCACGTGATTCGTCAGGGGTATCATAAACGCCTTTCAATTCAAACTTCTCGTATCCGTTTGGGGTAAACTTACTGTTGTTTAATTCCCCAAAGTACTGATTGTACTTTTTGGCCGCAGCCTCAAAGTCTTCATCTTCGCACATTACAGCCTCCCAGCTAAATGTAGCTGGTAATGGGTAGCGCGTAACGATGCAACTAATGGCTCCGGGCAAACTGATGCGGCTCACATAACTCACAGTACCCTCGAAGCCGGAAAGACTATCCCCAATCGCATTCTCAAAATTCTTGAAATAATCCATGACTACTTTGTTCAGCGCAGGCTGAATGGAGGGTGTAGATTTGGTTTTGAGTTGTGGTTGAGAAAAAGCGCCATAAGAAATAAGTATGGCTGCTGAAAGCAGAATCGTTTTCATAAGCAGAATTTTAGGGTTTGGATTAAGACACGATATTAAGCCTTTTTTATTTTCTCAAACAAAAAATACTTTAGATTCAAATTTGACCTTTTAACGAATTGTATCTTTCTTAATGTATCGGTTTAATTATTTTTGTTACTAATACCTCAGTTTTCTGAAAAAAGTACTCAAAATATTTCTCAAAATACTCCTGGGCATCTTTATGCTGATACTGTTGTTGTGGGTATTGCTGCAAACTACTTTTTTTCAGAACTTCCTGGTACACCGCATTACTCACAAACTGAGCAAGGACCTGAATACAACTGTATCCATCAAGCATGTAAACTTTGAACTGTTTGACCGGATGGTGCTGGAGAAAATGCTAGTGCTGGATCACAAAAATGATACATTGCTTTACGCAAGGTCATTACGTGTAGGCATTACTGATTGGTTTTTCCTGAAAGATAATATCGATATTAAATATGTAGGGCTGGAAGATGCCGTCATAAAACTAAACAGGAAGACTCCGGAATGGAATTACCAATTCCTGGCTGACTATTTTGGCGGTAGCTCTTCTACATCCACTAAGGAAAGTAAGCCCATTAACCTGAATCTGAAAATCATTAGCCTGAAAAATGTTTCTGTTTATCAACAGGATTTCTGGACAGGAAGAGACCAATACGTCTCTGTAAAAAACATGAGGCTGGAAGCAGAGAAACTTGATCTTGCCAATCACTCTTTCCAAATCAACCAGGTTCAACTCGACGATCCGGTATTTGCTCAATATGATTACACAGGGTTACGGCCTCCCAGGAAAGACACCACCTCATCCATATCAGACACCATCACTGTGAATGAACCGTGGAACGCCGATAACTGGAAACTTACTGCCCGGAAGATCACTATTACAAATGGCAAAGTTGCCGTCGAAAGGCAGAGTACTGCTCCGTCTGTGATTCATGAGTTTGATGACAAGCACATCATACTTTCACAACTGAACGCTACCATTCACAACACGAGACTTGATGGAGATACCCTGCAGGCAGATGTAAATTTTTCAGTAAAGGACAGGGGTGGATTTACTATTAAGAAATTCAACTCCAAATTTAAAATGACTCCGGAGCTAATGGAGTTTTCCAAATTAGATATCCAAACAGAGAAGAGCCGGTTGGGTAATTATTTCGCGATGCATTACCATTCATTCAATGACGACATGAATGACTTTATTCATGCTGTCAAAATGGAAGGCCACTTCAAAAATGCTCAAATAGACAGTGATGACCTTGCTTATTTCGCTCCTGAAACGAGAAGTTGGAACAAGGACTTTATTGTGAATGGAAACGCGTCCGGAAAAGTTGACAATCTCACTGCCATGAACTTTTCTGTAAAGGCAGGAGACAAAAATTTTTTGTCCGGTGATTTGAGTATTCGTGGTTTACCAGATGTAGATGCCGCCTTCATGGATCTGCGCATCCGGGAAATGCACACCACTTACTCCGAACTTTCCAGCCTCATACCGGCACTCTCCGAGACAAAGCAGGTAAACCTCGCCGCATTCGGACACATCTCTTACACCGGCAGTTTTACAGGCTACTTCAATGACTTTGTAACATTTGGAAACCTCACTACAGATATCGGTGTATTAACGTCTGACCTGCACCTTAAAGTAGGTGGAGACAAAATCCCCGTGTATAAAGGCAGCCTCGCAACCGCAAATTTTGATCTTGGAAAATTTATCCGAAATAAAACCCTGGGCAATATCGCTTTTGACGGAAGCCTGAACGGCTCAGGGTTTTCCGAAAAAAACCTGAATATTTCCATAGATGGGAATATCCGGAAAATCGAATATAACAACTATGCTTATTCGGATATCACGGCACATGGCGACATCAAAAAGGATGTATTTTCAGGATCAGCAAGTGTTGGCGATCCAAACGCACGCATTGATACACTGGTGGGCATCATTAACTTCAGCAAGAAGAACCCATTTTTTAATTTCAATGCGGATGTACTCACACTCAATCTGAAAAAACTTGGCTTCACATCTGATGACATTTCATTGGCGGGAAGATTTAAGTTTGATTTTAAAGGAAGCAACATCGATGACTTTTTAGGTACCGCACAGGTTACGGATGCTATGCTGACGGACAAAGGGAAACGGCTTTCCTTCGATTCATTGGTCATAAATTCTACAAGATTCAATTCCAGCAAACTCCTTTCGCTGCGCACAAACGAACTGGAAGCTACTATAAACGGCGATTTCAGGATCATGCAACTCCCCAAAGCATTCCAGCTATTCCTGAACAAATATTATCCTGCTTACATCACTAAGCCGGAAGGACAGATCAGCAACCAGGATTTCTCCTTTATGGTACATGCCCGAAATGTAAGTGATTATGTCAGCTTGTTTGACCGGAGAATTTCAGGATTGAATGAAACATTATTACAAGGAAGCATTAATGTAGAAAAAAACCTTCTCAGTGTGGAAGGCAGCATTCCGGAGTTCAAATACACAAATGTCTCTCTCAACGATATTCGCCTGAATGCCGAAGGGACACGCGACACACTTACCTTTAATATGAACATCGATGATGTAATTATTAATGATAGTTTGCATTCGCCAAAAACAGTTCTGAGCATAGTAGCTAACAATGACAATTCAGATATCAACATTACCACTGCTGCCAGCAAAACACTCAACTCCGCTGACCTGTCGGCCCGGATAAATACCAAAGCTGATGGATTTTCACTCGTCTTCAATCCATCTACATTTACTCTCAATCAAAAAAAATGGACTATTGTAAAAGACGGGGAGATCCAATTGATAGGGGAAATGTTGACGGCTCATCAGTTACGATTGTTTCAAAACGGGCAAGAGATCACAGTAAATACCAAACCCTCTGATATCGGTAACAGCAATGATATTTACATCAACTTGAAAAATGTCATTGTCTCCGATATCACTCCATTATTTTTTAAAAGCCCAAAGATAGACGGCATGCTAAGTGGTACTGCCCTGATCACAGATCCATACAAAAACCCCTTCATACATTTTAACACCACTCTCGATAGGTTTTATTTCGAAGGAGACTCCATTGGGATACTTAAGGCTACAGGAAATTACTCAGCATCCAGTGGTGGCCTAAATACTTCCATCATCAGTGATAATGAACCCTACAATTTCACTGGCTCCTTTGCCTATAATCCCAATGACACATTGAGTCCTATTTCAGGAAATGTTGATTTCAAGAATTCCCAAATTCACATACTCGAACCATACCTGTCAGGTATCGTTAGTAATATACAAGGCCGCACATCCGGACGGCTTGATTTCTCAGGAAAAACAAATCATCCGGTCATTACCGGGCAATTGCGGTTGGATAGTACTTCTATGACTGTAGATTATACCCAATGCAGATACACTCTTGCCAACGACTCAAAGATCACTTTCAATCCGGATGAATTGGACTTCGGTACTATTACGCTCCTGGATTCCAAAGGGAAAACAGCAACACTTTCCGGAAAGATGTACCACAATTTTTTTGATAATTTTTTCTTCAACGATTTTCATGTCAAAGCGAATAATGGTTTCTTACTTCTCAACACTACTGCCAAAGACAATAAGGAATTTTATGGAAACGTGAGGGGACAGGCTGAACTTTCACTCAATGGATTCACCTCAGACATGCGCATGAGCATTAAAGGTAGAGCTACAGACAGCAGCCACATCTACCTTCCGATAGATGAAACGGCAGAAAGCGGTAGTCTCAATTACATCGAGTTCCTTCAATTCGGTCGCGAAATGAAAGTGGACAACAGTGTACGGCAAAACACCAACATCAAAGTGGATATGGAATTGACCGCTACTCCACTTGTAAATATTGATGTCATATTAGATGAGACTACCGGGGATGTGATCAAGGCAAGAGGCAATGGGAAATTATTCATCACTGCCGGCACCAGCGATCCGCTTACCATTCGCGGAAGGTATAATGTAGAAGAGGGGGAATACACATTCAATTTCCAGACGATTTCAAAAACTCCATTCACACTTCAGCAGGGATACATTGAATGGCAGGGCGATCCCTACCTTGCCTTGCTCAATATTGACGCAATTTACAGGGCATCTAATGTGAGCCTTGACAACATTCCCACCAGCACAGGGATGTCCAATACACAAGGAGACATCGATATCATATTCAAACTCAGGGGAACGCTAAAGGATCCTGCACCAAGTTTTGCATTTCAGTTTCCATTCGACAACCCGCTCAAATCAGATCCGATCGCCAATGAATATTTAAAATCAAGGTTTCAATCAGACAATAATCAATTGCTCAACCAGGTAGCCTCGCTGCTTTTATTCAATACTTTCCTTACCACAGACCAGGGCCTTATTACCGGCAATACTGCCGGCAACTTCGTTACAAAAACGGTGGGACAATTGCTCTCAGCAACTCTTACCAATTCATTAAATAGCTGGCTTAAAAAACTGATCAAAACAAATAGTGTAAACTTATACACCAACATCACCGCCTCAGATTTTAATTTTCAAAAGGCCCTGACCGAAAGACAGATTCAAAACTTTGGTGACTTCGGATTTCGAACTGCTCTGCTTCACAACAAACTCATGATAAACATTGGTGGCAACATTGACCTGACATCCAATCCCGGACTCGCCAACAGCAATACTAATGTCCTGTTTACTCCGGATGTGTCATTCGAATACCTCATCTCCCCCAGCGGAAACCTGAGAGTAGTAGGTTTCAACCGAAGTGATGCCGGACTTGGAAACATAGCGGGTATCACAAGACGAAACAGAACGGGTATCCAGCTAAGTTATCGCCGGGATTTTGATTCGTTTGAAGAATTCTTTACCGGGAAGAAAAACAGGAAATAACAGCGTTCATTTCCTGTTAGCATTCTATCCGTACTGCCATCACTTTATCACCTACTTTTGAGCCCATGATTCAGGAATCCATTTTGAATTTTTATAAAAATCTCGTCATTGAAGAGTCTGCTGAATTGAAATTATTGCTGAGAAAGAAATCAGTATTTGCATGGCTCAGGTTTGGAAGTATCATTGCCATTTTTTTTGCCTTTTATTTATTATGGAGCATGGGATGGCCTTATGTGATGGCAGCAACTGTCGTCTTGCTTATTATTTTTATCAGGCTGGTATATGCGGACCTTCATCATTTCGAAAAAATACAAAGGCTTAAAATAAAGATTCAACTCTATGAAAAGGAAATAGCAAGCCTGGAAGGTAATACAACCTTTGACAATGGAATGCGATATTCAGATGCAGTGCATCCCTACACATCCGACCTGGATATTTTTGGAGAGTACTCTTTGTATCAATATTTGAACAGAACCACCTCCGAACCCGGAGCCATTACACTGGCTGCATTTTTAAAATCTACCGCACTGCCTGAAATAATATCAAAACGCCAGTTAGCCGTGAAGGAATTATCAAAAATCACAGACTGGATAAAGGATTTACAGGTATTAGGTACGCAGCATGGCCTTACATCAGAGATACAACTCAAACTGGAGAATTGGGTAAAGCAACCACCGGAATACCTGAAGTCATCTTCATGGAATTGGCTGAGATACGTGTTGCCTTCGGTCATCCTTGCTATCACCTTTTTGTTTATTGCACAAATAGTAAGCGGCTCCTTATTCATTTTTACTTTACTGGCATACCTCGCCCTCAATTATCAATTAGATAAAAAGATAGCGCCGATCCATAGGCAATTGGACAACATAGCCGGGCCACTCAAAACATTTTCGGAATCCATTCAGCTAATAGAAAAGAGAACCTTCTCGTCAGAATTATTAAAAGAGATTCAATCGCACATTCAGTATCAGAATTTTACTGCATCGGGTGCTATTCAAAGGTTAGGTAAGATATTGGAGAAACTGGATCTGCGATACAACTTTGTAGTATCCCTACCGCTCAATGTATTTCTGCTCTGGAACCTGCAACAGGTACTTAGCCTGGAAAAATGGAAACAAATGCATAAAGGCGAGGTCAGCAAATGGCTGAGTGTACTTGCCCAATTTGAAGCATTGAACAGTCTTGCTATTTTCTCGTATAACCATCCTCGTTATGCATTCCCAGAGATAATTAATGAATACTTTATTGCTGAAGGGACATCTATTGGCCATCCATTGATACCGGAGCAAAAACGGATAGACAATCCTGTAAGTATCCCTTCCGAAGGAAAAATAATGCTGATTACAGGTTCTAACATGGCAGGCAAGAGTACCTACCTGAGAAGTATCGGCGTCAATTGTGTACTTGCATTTTGCGGAGCACCTGTATGCGCAGAATCGTTCAAAATTTCGCATGTAAACCTGATCAGCAGTATGCGCATTGCAGACAACCTGCAGGAGAGTACTTCTACATTTTATGCAGAATTAAAAAAACTGAAAGCAGTCATCGACAGGATCAATGCGGGAGAAAAGATGTTTGTATTGCTTGATGAAATGCTGCGGGGTACCAATTCTAACGACAGGCATACCGGCTCAAAGGCGCTGATCAGGCAATTGGTAGAAAAGAAAACAGCCGCCATCATTGCTACTCACGATCTGGAACTGGCGGCCATGAAAGAACCTTTTGCCGAAAACATACTCAACTATCATTTCGATGTGCAGGTAGAGAAGGAAGAGCTATATTTTGATTATAAGTTGAAGGAAGGTGTGTGTACCAGCATGAATGCATCTATACTGATGAAGAAAATAGGGATCAATATGTAATAACATTCATCGATTCAAAACAAGTAGCATGATTTTGATCTTATGATAATGATGAAGTGGTTTAGCTCACATTCATTTGAACCATTACACATACCAAATCAGTAGTATAAATCCCCAATATTATCTTTTCAAAAAGAATTCGAAAATTTCCATTCATGAATTCTTCTATTTCCTGTTACTTGCTTCTTTCACCTTCCATATCTCATCCAATAATCCATCAGTAAATTTATCGCCTGCCAATTCCCAAAACATGATGCCTTTCAATTTATTGTCAATGACATACTGAGTTTTAAGACGGATAGATCTTTTGTCGTCATAGGTCATAAACTGTTTTGCAGCAGGATTGTAGGCGTAGGGCGCTTTGACCACAGAATCCCAATACTCTGTAAATCCGGAACCGGGAGCCAGCATTTTTCCAAAGTTCTTATAATTCTCTCCATGGAAAAATACACCACTCTGATATAATCCATGGTTGACATCCGGTACGTCCTTCCATATCCTTCCGTAAAAAGCAGCACCGATTACAATCTTACTTGCAGGTACTCCATGCTTCAGCAGTATATTCACTCCCCTGTCTGTACTCTCCATTTCAGGAGTCGATGAATACAAAGCTGTATGATGACCGGTAACAGTAGCATATCCATTCACAAGGTCATAAGACATCAGGTTCACAAAGTCCACCACTTTCATCACTTCTTTCCATGCAATTGCAGAATCAATATACGCACTGTATCCACCGGCAGCAAAGGTGATCAGAGATTTTTTTGGCAAAGTACTTCTAAGTGTTTTCACAAGTGCCGTGAAATTATTCTTGTCATCCGGTGAACGTTTGTGTCCCGGATATCCAACCACAACAGGGTACTCCCAATCCAGGTCTATGCCATCAGTTCCATATTGTTCTTGTATTTTTTTTACTGATCGTGCGAATTCTTTCCTTCCTTCATTGGTAGAAAAAACTTCGGAGCATGCAGCACATCCACCCCATCCACCCAAACTCACGAGTACTTTTAGTTTTGGATTTCTTTTTTTCAACGCGACCATTTTGCTGATCATCATACCACCCCGGCCAATGTCGAGATCATTACCTTTCAGATGACCAAAGCAAAAAATAAGATGTGTGAGTTTTTCAATCTCGCACTTTTCAAGATCATCAGGTCTGCCGGAATAGTAGGCAACAACTGCCAATTCATTCTTCTGCGCCGATACCGGTGAAACTTTAAGTCCAAAGCTGAGAATTGCTAAAAACAAAAAAGCATATTTCGAGAGCATAACAGGTTTTTATTCTTTGCTCCGAAAATACTTAAAATTATTGCTCTCTGTCCAAGAGTTGGTGGGCGAGTTTCTCTAATGGCAATTTTCTTTTACTCAATACGGCCGCCTCTTCAAGGGAAGCCAAAGCATTGTTGAGATAAATGCTTTTCAATTCCCTGGCCCATTCATCCACACCACAGGATTTGTAAATTTCGAGAATGGGTTGAATTTTACTTTCGTCCTTCACATTACTCCATGATTCAAGTGCTGATCGTTGATTATTATCAGCTACCTCTCTTGCACGAAGCAATAAAAAGGTTTTCTTGTTTGATAAAATGTCTCCTCCCGTTTTCTTTCCAAATTTTTCTGGATCGCCGAATGCATCCAGATAATCATCCTGTACCTGGAATGCGATCCCGAGGTTCTTTCCAAAGTCGTACAAATATTCCTGGTTGGCCTGCCCGGCGCCACCAAGCAGGCTGCCCATCTGCAGGCTGGCTGCCAACAAAACAGAAGTTTTAAGGCCGATCATTTCTACATAATCTTCAAGAGAAACCTTCTCCACTTCTTCAAATTCCATATCCAATTGTTGCCCTTCACACACTTTGCGTGCTGTATAACTGAACAATGAAAGCACTTTAGGAAGATAACCGATACCGATCTTATTGAGATATTCATAAGCCTGCACCAGCATAACATCGCCGGCAAGAATGGCTGTGGATGTTCCGTATTTTTCATGTACCGTCGGTTGTCCTCTTCTGATAGGTGCATGGTCCATGATATCATCGTGTACCAATGTAAAGTTGTGAAAGAGTTCTATCGCGCAGGCTGCATAATAGGCGTCTTCGCCAATAGGGCCGAACAACTCATTGGCCATAAGGCACAATACCGGGCGCACGCGTTTTCCTTTCAGGGTAAGAAGATGCTGTGCCGCGTAATATAATTTCTCCGGTTGAGCCGGGAAATGATTGGTGTTGAAACGGGATTCAAATTGCTCTGCGAGGCTGATAAAATCACTCAGATCATTATTCATCTTGAAATCTTTGATCGTTATTTTTTCTTAGGATGTTTTGCTTTCTTTTTCGGGCTGCTAACGTCAGGGATCCAGTCAAAATCCAATTGCCGCTTCTCCAGGTTTGCCGCCACCAGTTGTACCCTAACAGTATCCCCCATACGGAATTTTTTTCCTGTACGCAGGCCAGATAATGAATA
This sequence comes from uncultured Ginsengibacter sp., assembly GCA_964526985.1. Taxonomy (GTDB): domain Bacteria; phylum Bacteroidota; class Bacteroidia; order Chitinophagales; family Chitinophagaceae; genus Ginsengibacter. The sequence continues at coordinate 76,468 of CAZGNJ010000012.1, forward strand.
GTCCGCTTCATCATGTGAAAAATCATCATACTCCGCAAGATCTTTTACGCTTACCAGTCCCTCACATTTTTCCTTCACAGTCTCCACCCAAAATCCAAAAGAGGAAACACCACTGATGACACCATCCATCTCCTCTCCTACCTTGTCGCTCATATACAATACCTGTTCGTATTTATTACCCGCACGCTCAGCCTCCATAGCGCCCCGCTCACGTTCACTGCAATAGCGACATTTCTGCTCCATCTTCTTATCCGGATCGATGTTGTTATTCAGAATTTCAAGCAACGCCCTGTGCACCATCACATCCGGATATCGCCGGATAGGCGATGTAAAATGACAATAATTTTTGAAACCCAATCCATAATGGCCAATATTTTCCGTACTGTACGCAGCCTTGGCCATCGTGCGAATTCCCAACTGTTCCAGTACATGTTGCTCCGGCTTTCCTTTTATCTCCTCTAACAAATTATTGAAAGACTGAGTCGTCGCTTTTTCATCATGCATGTCGAACCGGTATCCGAACTTTCTTGCAAATGCCACAAATGGCCTCAACTTTTCATCGTCCGGAGTATCGTGAATCCTGTAAGCAAATGGAATGGGCTCCTTGTTAATCTTTACCTTTTGAGCATAAGCAGCCACTTCACGGTTAGCCAGCAGCATGAACTCTTCTATTAATTGGTGTGCTTCCTTACTTTCTTTAAGGATAATACCCCTGGGCCTTCCCTCCGCATCCAACAGGAAGCGAACCTCTATGCTCGAGAAATTTATGGCTCCTTTCTTAAAGCGCTCTTTTCGCATTTGCTTCGCGATCTTGTTCAGCAGAAATATTTCATCTTTATAAAGCCCTTCACCTTTCTCAATAGTTTCCTGCACATCTTCATAACTGAATCGATGATCGCTGTGAATCACTGTTTTTCCAAACCATGCGTCTTTTTCTTTACCATTTTCACCAAATGTGAATACTGCGGAAAAGCAATACTTGTCTTCATTGGGCCTCAATGAACACAATTCGTTCGAAATTTTTTCCGGCAACATAGGTACTACCCTGTCGGGAAGATACACACTGGTAGCTCTCCTGTATGCTTCATCATCCAGGGCGGTGCCCGGCATTACGAAATGGCTGACATCTGCAATGTGAACCCCGATCTCGTAATCACCATTCTCCAACTTTCTTATTGATAATGCATCATCAAAGTCTTTCGCATCTACGGGATCAATGGTAAACGTAAGTACAGAACGAAAATCACGTCTCTTCCGAAGTTCCTCTTGTGTGATTTCCGGGTTGAGCGCTTCTGCTTGTTGCAGTACTTCTGCAGGAAAATTAATACTGAATCCATTTTGTACAATGATCTCTTTCATGGCAATGTCCACCGGATTCTTCATCTCCAAAACGGAAAGTACTTTTCCTTCCGGTTTCTTTTCGCCTTTTTCCCAACTTAAAAGTTGTACTACTACATGATCCTTGTCTTCCGCGCCATTAAGATTTTCTTTGCTGATATAGAAATCAGGAATTGCCGATACAGAAGTAGGAACGAAAAAAGCGAAGCGATCACTCACCTCTATGGTTCCGATAAACTCCTTCTGTTTTCTTTCGATGACATCGGTAACGATTCCTTCGATTCGTTTTTTACCGTTTGAATTCTTGAGTCGCACCCGAACTGTATCACCATCCATCGCTTTGTTCAATTCTCCGGGTCTCACTAAAATATCGGTGTCTCTCCCTTCTACGATGACATATCCCATCCCCGATCTTGTAACTTCTAAAACTCCTTTGACAATCACATCTTTCTTCTTACTCGTTTTTTTACTCATACATCTTCATCTGCTTTTCAGATAGGTGCAAATTACGATAACTTGAACAAAGGAAATTCAGGTGCTTTCAATACTTCATGATTATTTAATATTCAATTAAGGTTACTTTTTAATTATCTTAGTTTCTTTTTCATACAAAAACTATATGGCGTTAAGCAGAATTTGGGCAGCATTCTTTATCGTTGCAATACTGGCTGCCACTTTTCAAGCCCTCTTTACCAAAGATAACAGCGACATCTATAGCAGGATGGTAACCGGAAGTGCTGGTGATACTTCTCATACACGCATTACTGATGCCGGTACAATGGCTCCAATTGTGCTCAAGACTGTAGAGAGCGGTAAGAAATATGTGGATGGCACTACTGTGTATGAAAAAACAACAGAGGGGAAATATATCACCTACCACTTACAACGTGCCGATGGTGTGGTGGGTACTGCCAAGACAGCGGTAGATATCTCCATCAACCTGATCGGGATCATGGCGCTCTTTATGGGATTTATGAGTATTGCCGAAAAAGCAGGTGGGATCAGGGTTTTGTCGAAAATAATAGGGCCATTTTTTTCGCGGCTCTTTCCTGAATTACCGAAAGGGCATCCGGCCATGGGACACATGGTAATGAATTTTTCCGCAAACATGTTAGGATTGGACAATGCCGCAACTCCATTTGGGCTGAAGGCTATGGAGAGCCTGCAGGAGATCAATCCCAAAAAAGATACGGCGAGCAATTCTCAAATCATGTTCCTGTGCCTTCACGCTTCGGGACTCACGCTGATCCCCGTGAGCATTATTGCGATCAGGGCATCGCTTCATGCAAGTAATCCAACAGATATTTTCATTCCATGTATGATCGCCACATTCGTGGCTACAATGGCTGCCATGATGATCGTTTCATTCAAACAAAGGATCAACGTATTCCAGCCTGTAATATTGATGTGGGTATTGGGCATATCAGCAGTGATCGCTTCCCTGGTGATCTACTTGAAGTCCCTTTCTTTTACAGGAGTACAATCCTTTTCGGGGATTCTGAGTAACGGGTTAATCTTATTTATTTTTTTCATCATCGTATTGGGTGGATTATACAAAAAGATTGACATCTTCGGATCATTTATCGAAGGAGCAAAAGGTGGTTTTGAAATAGCAGTCAAAATTATTCCTTACCTCGTTGGAATGCTGGTTGCTATCAGCCTGCTGCGCACCAGTGGCACATTCGAATTCATCATCGATGGCATGAGGAGTTTCATCGGGTTGTTTGGAACAGATACCAGGTTTGTAGATGGGCTTCCCACTGCATTGATCAGGCCGCTGAGTGGCAGTGCCGCCCGTGGAATGATGATTGACACGATGACTACCTACGGAAGCGATTCTTTTGCAGGCACACTCTCATCAGTATTGCAGGGATCTTCTGATACTACTTTCTATGTCGTTGCGGTTTATTACGGTGCAGTTTCTGTGAGTAACACCCGTTACTCCATTGGTGCTATGTTACTGGCCGATCTTGTAGGTATTGTTACGGCTATATCGCTTGCATATTTGTTTTTCGGAAATCTGGCATAAATAAGGTTGCAGATAAGATCAGTTTACGTTTGTTCATTAACGATAGTATGTGAGTCGGTACTCTCTTTTGCAGCACCTACTTTTCTGCGAAAACTACTCTGAAATTTTCAGATGATCATTTTATACTAAACGTATTTTTAAAACAGGCCGAATGTTCCCTGTGTAATATATAATAATCTTTTATAATAAACCGCTATCATTAATACTAATATAAATTTGTGCTAACTTTGTGTTC
>CAZGNJ010000013.1:0-7449 GCA_964526985.1 uncultured Ginsengibacter sp.
TTTTATGGAATGTAGGTTTTCAATTGAGCTATACGGCTGTACTTGGTATCCTGATTGCTCAGAAACCAATCTATCACTGGATAGATTTCGACAATAAAATGATGGACTACCTCTGGCAATTAATTTCTGTTTCGCTGGCAGCCCAACTATTCACGCTACCGATCTGCCTTTATTATTTTCACCAGGTACCGTTACTATTTATCATAGCCAATATTGTAGCCATCCCGCTTTCATCCATCGGGTTGTGGTTGTCCATTCTGTTAGTAATGATCGGCTGGATTCCATACATACCCTTTGTCATTGGTGCTGCCATCTCCTGGGTATTCGGATGGCTCAATGATTTTATCAGTTATTTGGATTCTTTTGTTTTTACAGTTTGGAATGGCATTCACCTGAATCTTGCTGATACTTTCATCTCTCTCTTGCTTTTGGCCTGCCTTATCCATTGGTTGCTTCAAAAAAATAGCCTCGCTTTAAGAGGAGTTGCTATTTGTGTTTGGATGCTTGCCATATCCATCGCCTTTGAATACTGGCAAACCGAACACAGGCAGCAATTGATCGTCTATAATATCAAATCAACATCAGCAATTGATATCATATCCGGAAGAAAATATTTTGGAATTGCAGACAAGGAGGTAGCAACAGAAACCCCTGTCATTCAGGCTTCCAGGCAATATTTAGGCGCGGTGAAACGCTCCGCCCTAATGCAAAAAAATGAACTCAGCGGTGTCGAATTTTATTCAGGCGATATCGGATTTGCAATTGTAAATTCTAATATCCGGAGCAGGGAATTACCTAAGGAAAGAATACGTTTGAAAGCCATCATATTATCCCACTCTCCGAAAGTGCAACTGGCTGATCTTAATAAAATCTTTGAGCCTGAGATTTACATTTTTACACCGGCAAACAAACGTTCACAGATTGAAAAATGGAAAAAAGAGTGTGAAGAATTACATTTGCGGGCCCATGACATATCAATGCAAGGTGCATTGGTGATGGACTATTAAAAAAAACATCCTGACTTTGCTATGCAAAAAAAAATTCAATCTGCGCTTATTTCAGTCTTCGACAAATCCGGCCTGGAAATTTTACTAAAAGTGCTTTCTGATGCCGATATTAAAATATACAGTACCGGAGGTACTCAAAAATTCATTGAAGAAAATGGGTTTTCCTGTACTCCTGTAGAATCTCTTACGGGTTATCCATCCATTCTTGGTGGCAGAGTTAAGACATTGCACCCGGTAATTTTTGGAGGGATATTGGGAAGAAGAGACCTGGAGCAGGACAGAACCGAAATGAAAGAGTATTCCATTCCGGAAATAGATCTCGTGATTGTGGATCTCTATCCTTTCGAGAAAACTGTCGCATCAACAACAGATGAAAAAGCAATCATTGAAAAAATAGATATTGGTGGTCCCTCGATGATTCGTGCGGCTGCTAAGAATTTCAAAGACCTGGTAGTTGTTGCCGACAAGAATGATTACAGCAAATTGGCGGAAATCCTCAGTCAGCAGGATGGAAGCACTACCTTGGAACAAAGAAAAATGTTTGCTGCCAAAGCATTCAACATCTGTAGTGGCTATGATATCGCTATCTCCAACTATTTTAATAATACTTCATTCTTCAATCCTTTCGCATCAGAAACAAAAGCATTGCGATACGGTGAAAACCCACATCAAAACGCATCATTCCTTGGCAACCTGGGCCAGCTCTTTGAGCAGTTGCACGGAAAAGAACTTTCGTACAACAACCTTGTAGATGTGGATGCTGCTTTGCAACTGATGTCAGAATTTCGTACAGGCAATAAGGTTACATTCGCCATCATCAAGCATACCAATGTCTGTGGAGCCTCCCAAAGGGAAAATGTATTTGACGCATTCAACGCCGCATTGGCAGGAGACCCCGAAAGTGCTTTCGGTGGCATTCTAATCACCAACGGAAAAGTCAACAAGGATGTAGCAGTGGCTCTGAAAAACCTGTTTTTCGAAGTATTGATAGCGCCCGGATTTGATGAGGATGCGTTGGATGAATTAAAATTGAAGAAGAACAGGATCCTCTTAAGATTGGAACATTATCCAACTACAAATACGCAAACCAAAAGTCTATTGAATGGCTACCTCACGCAGGACACAGATAATGGCAATTTTTCTGAATGGAAAGAAGCCGGAGCACAACCGGCAACTGACGCACAAAAAGAAGATATGGTCTTTGGCAACATCATCTGCAAGCATCTGAAGAGTAATGCCATCGCAATTGTGAAAAGCCTACAACTCATTGGTAAAGGTTGTGGCCAGACATCAAGAGTAGATGCCATGCGGCAGGCCATAGAAAAGGCAAGCCAGTTTGAACAGGATTTAAAAGGCGCGGTTGTAGCCAGCGATGCCTTTTTCCCTTTTGATGACTGTGTGAAGTTAGGCCATGATGCAGGCGTTACTGCATTCATCCAGCCGGGAGGTTCTATCAGGGATAATGATTCCATAGCATATTGCAAACAAAACGGACTGGCATTAGTAATTACCAGCCAGCGGCATTTTCGTCATTAATTCTGAATATTTCAAGGTGGATAATGACCTTTTATCCATTACATCCTCAGACGTATTTCGATTCCCCTATTTTTGTATGCCTTATGAAATTATTACTTTTTTTAATCGCCTTCTTGTCCTTTACCATTACTTATGGACAAAAAAAGTGGACCCTGAAGGAATGCGTCGAATATGCGATGGGCAATAATGTCAGCATCAAACAATCCGAAATACAAGCCAAAATTGCGGGTATCAATTATAAGCAAAGTAAATTATCAAAGATTCCTTCTGCAAATCTCAGTAACAATGACGGTTACCGGTTTGGTAAATCACAGAATCCTTCCACAGGTATTCTCGAAAATCAAAACTACTTTTCTGTAGGGCTAAACTTCCAAAGCAGTGTAGAGATCTTTAATTGGTTTTCAAAAAAGAATGCCATCCTTGCCAATGAATGGAGTATGATGGCAGCCCAGGCTTCGACTGAAAAACTAAAAAATGATATCGCATTAACCGTTGCCAATGCTTATCTGCAGGTTTTGCTTGCACGTGAACAGCAGGAGATAGCCCGCGTACAGGTGGAGCAGAGTACTTCACAACTTGATATCGTGCGTAAACAGGTGAATGCAGGTGCACTGCCAGAACTGAATGCTATCGAAATAGAATCCCAACTCGCCAATGACAGCGCTAATTACATTTCAGCGATCGGGAATGTAAAGCAGGCAAAATTTGTACTGATGGCGTATATGAATATGGATGCCGCTTCTGATTTTGAAATAGAAACGCCGCCTGTGGATCAGATCCCGCTTGAACCGATCGGGGAATTGCAGCCGGATATCGTATATGCATTGGCGTTAAAAAATTTACCACAGCAAAGAGTCAGTGAATTTAATATCAATGCAGCCAATAAGAATGTACTTGCAGCAAAAGGCGCATTAAACCCGACCATTTCTGCTTATGGAAGTTTAGGAACCAATTACGGATACTTTCGTACTCCAAGATATAACCAGGTAATGACTGGCTACGGCCCAAGTGGCCTTGTCGTATCCGATGGCTCAGGCGGATTCCTTGATGTACAAAAACCGCTATATACACTCGGCGGTAAGAATGGCTACATCACCAGCGATCCATTGGGTACTCAGTTCAGCAACAACTTCGGACAACAAGTAGGTATATCCATCAACATCCCGATTTTCAACGGATGGCAGGCAAGGGCTTCTTATGAAAGAGCGAAACTAAATGTACGCAATCTCGAATATCAGAAGGAGCTGGATGATGCTACTCTCAAGCAGGATATTTACCAGGCTTATAATGCGGCAACAGTAGCGTTGGAAAAATTTACATCTTCAAAAAGAGCTGTAGATGCAGCGCAGCAATCGTATGACTTCAGCACCAAAAGATACAATGTAGGAATGCTGAGCACACTGGAACAAATCACCAACCAGAATAATTTGTTCAGGGCAAAACTTCAGTACGTACTGAACCGGTTTGATTATGTTTTCAAAATGAAAGTATTGGAATTCTATAAAGGGCAGGGAATTAAATTATAAGGCTATCGCCACAAAAGGAAAAAAATGAATAAGAAACTGAAATGGATCATTATCGCGCTGGTGGGGCTTGTAGTACTACTCGTGATTTTAAAGAAGGCCGGGTTACTCGGTAAGGACGAAGGCATCAGGGTATCTGCTGAAAAAGCAGAAAATCGCACCATCGTACAGACAGTGAATGCCAGTGGCAAAATATACCCGGAAGTAGAGATCACTTTAGCTCCCGATATCAGTGGTGAGATCGTATCATTAGATGTAAAGGAAGGTGATAGTGTAACAAAGGGGCAGGTACTTGCACAGATCTATGGTGACATTTATGCTACCCAACGCGACCAGGCATCGGCAATCGTAAATCAACAAGAGTCTCAGGTAGCCAATGCAAAGGCAAACCTCGCTGCACAGCAGGCACAGCTCGAACAGGCCAAGAAGACTTACCTGATGCAAAAACAACTCTTTGATGAAAAAGTAATTTCACAAAATGAATACAACACTGCTCTTGCAGCTTTTCAGACTGCCCAGGCCAATGTAAAAGCATCCCAGCAAAATATTAATAGCGCTATCGCAAGTGTAGCCAGCGCAAAGGCCGGTTTGGCAAAGGCAAACAAAGACATCAGCCGCGCTACATTGACAGCACCCATGAGTGGAATCGTTACGTTGCTGAACGTAAAAGAAGGTGAACGCGTGGTGGGTAGCTCTATGATGGCCGGAACCGAAATGATGCGCATTGGCGACCTGAGCAAAATAGAAGTGCGTGTGGATGTAGGCGAGAATGATATTCCGAAAGTGCATTTGGGAGATAGTGCTACCATCGAAGTAGATGCCTACAATGACCGTAAATTCAAAGGTGTGGTTACGCAGATAGCAAGTAGTAACGTAGGCGCCGCAAGTACCAATATCACATCAGCCAGCGCAAGTACTTCTACCGATGTAGCCAATTACAAAGTTTACATTAGGTTGGATCCGGCATCTTACAAAGACCTTGTAGATCCGACACGTAAGAAAAAATTTCCTTTCAGGCCGGGAATGAGCGCCAGTGCCGATATTCAGACAGAGACCAAAACAAATGTGCTGAGTGTGCCGATCAACGCAGTAACCACCCGTGAAAAGTCTGACTCTTTCAAAACTGCTCCCATCAATCAAAATGATTTTGGTGATAATGATCTTGACATTTTGGTATTTGTGATTGACAAAGACAGCAAGGTGAAGAAGAGGATCGTCAAAACCGGTATCCAGGATATCAATTACATTGAGATCACTGATGGATTAAAGGAAGGAGACCAGGTGGTAACGGGACCTTATGACGTGGTATCTAAGACACTAAAGGAAAATGATAAAGTGAAGGTAGTTCCCAAGAATCAACTGTTCGACAAAAAGGATAAATAGAAAACCTTTTCAGGAAAAAATCCTGGATGCTGTCGTTATTTTTTCCATCGTACCTACATCGGTAAATTTACTTCCTGTGTGATCGAATGATGAGATCACTTTTCGATTTGCAAGTTCGAGATATACATCTACCATAGAGAATTTACCGGTTCTCGTAATCAGAGGAAATATTTGCGGACGGATCACGTGGACACCACTGAATGCTTTGGGATAAAATTTCGCGGCATCTATCGCGGTTCTTTGTTCACCTGTTTTGGTATTGCGCCAGCCACAAAGCCGGTCATTTTCATCAAACAAAAAATAACGTGAAGTATTCCGACGTGTAACAGCGAGTGTTGCAATGGCATCGGTGGCCTTATGTTTCTCAATCATCAAATGGAGATCGAGGTCGGTGAGAATATCCACATTCATCAGCACAAACGGATCACTGTCTTTTAAAAATCCTGAAGCCTTCATTAATCCGCCACCGGTTTCAAGTACTTCATCACTCTCATCAGAAATCGTAATGTGTGCACCAAATCCATTTCTCCTTTGAATGGCTTCAATGATCTGTTCTGAAAAATGATGTACGTTAATGACGATCTCATTGATACCAAAACTAGACAGGTACTCAATGTTTCTCTGCAATAAAGTTTTCCCATTTACGATTGCCAAAGCCTTTGGATGGTTATCTGTAAACGGTTTCAACCTGGTACCCAGACCCGCCGCAAGTAGCATTGCTTTCATGAGGTAAAATTATTGAGAAAAAATGAAGGGAGTTTAAAGACGGTCAAAACAGTTCAAGTACACCATATTCAAACGACTGCTCTAAGGCAGCTATATCTTCTTTGTGAACTATTAATAACTCCTCAATAAACAAATTTGCTTGATTTCCAGTTCTAAGTAAGACAACTTTCGGAGGAAACCCCCTGATATTTGAATAATGCAAAAAGTCTTCATCATTAGTGACAATGTGCATTTATTCTCAATCGCAAATTTCCAAATCGCATTATCAGATGCAGGAACAGCAATATCAATACGATCTACATGGAAACAATCATCAAAATAATTTTTCAAATTGGCTGCTAAACGCCAGGAGATATTGGCATCTAAAAGAAGTTTCATCTTTTCAGGCAGCTATGATTTTTATAATTGATTCTCTATGTGCTGCATATCCAAGGGCAGCGAGAATGTGTTCTTTTTTCAGCAAGGGATAATCATTTAATATTTCTTCCTGTGTCATACCTGAAGCCAGCCATTTCAGAATATCAGAAACTGCAATCCTGGTACCAATAATACAGGGTTTGCCGAATCTTAATTCAGGATTCAATACAATGTATTTTGAAAAGTCCATCATCACGTAAAGGTATTTCAAATATTCCATTATTACTTTCTCTGATTATTTGCAAAGGTCAAAGCAAATAACCAAGAATTTTATAATGGTAAAGACAAGATCAGGAAAATCCCATCTGCTCATGAATCCCCTGTTCAAAATGATGAAGATCTATTTTCACTTTATACTTATTCCTCAGGTACCTCGACAATGCATCTGCTGCATATACACTTCTGTGCTGTCCACCGGTGCATCCGAATGAGATCATCAATGAATCAAAACCACGCTTGAGATAATCCTCCACGCTGATGTCCACCACGTTGTAAACACCATTGAGAAATTCCGGCATCGCCGTTTTCTGTTCCAGGAAATCCTTGACAGGTTTATCTCTCCCGGTCAGTTCTTTATACTCATCAAATCTTCCGGGATTCAGGATACCTCTGCAATCAAATACAAAGCCACCACCATTCACACTTTCATCCTTCGGAATTCCCGTCTTCTTATAAGAAAAGCTGTTGATCTTTAAAACCAACGGTGTTTCCTTTGTAGCCTGTGTTGGTACGAAGCGATTGATAATTTCATCACCCACGATCAGGTTGATCATCCGCTCGTATTCCGGAAGAGCAATGCCCATCACCTTGTGTTGCATAAAGAATTTTATATTCTGCAGGGCAAGAGGAATACTGGT
>CAZGNJ010000013.1:7459-8598 GCA_964526985.1 uncultured Ginsengibacter sp.
TGAGGAATTGAGCCTTTCGTTCGAACAGTCCCCGAAAGCCATAAGCGCCCAACACCTGCATCAGACGGATGAGTACATAGCCATTATATTGGTTGACAAACCTGTTGTGATCTACAGGTTTCTTCAACACATCCGCGAGGCATTCAATATAATAATCCAGCAACGCATCTTTCCACTCAGAAGAGAGATTAGCACGTGCCTGCCACAACAGTGATGCAACATCATACTGAGGAGCGCCCTTCATGCCACCCTGGTAGTCTATGAAATGAACCGCATCATCTTTGATATATATATTCCTGCTCTGAAAATCCCGAAACATAAAAAACTTATACTCAGCATGTGTGAGGTAACTACTCAATGCTTCGAAATCGTCCATTAACTTCTCCTTGTCATAAGGGATCTTCAAAGTGTCTAAAAAATAATACTTGAAATACAACAGATCGCTCAGGATGGCCTGCCGGCCAAATTCTTCTGCAGTGAGGCAGTAGCCGTAGTCCATATTGACATCACCGAGCACCTGCAGGTGAGCGAGTGCATTCAGACTCTTTTTGAAAAGATCAAAAACATATTCATTCTCTCCATGCTTCTCTAATTCATTTAATAATGATACCGGCCCAAAGTCTTCCTGCAGGTACATCTTTCCGTCCTGGTGTTTGGAAAATATCTGAGGTACCGGGGCATTGATCTGAAGGAAATGATCCGTGAAATAAAGAAAGGTTTCATTCTCACGGATGTTATCATTGTAGGTAGCGATATAGCTTTTAACAGGGGTGATGATACGAAAATAGATGCGATCGCCACCTGACTTAGGCAACACTTCAAAATCAAGAATGTCCTCCTTCACTGCTGCTTTGAAATATGCCCTGATACTATCTATCGGAGATTGATCCATTGAATACTTTTAGGTTTGTTTGAAATTTTGATGGAACCAATCATAGATTGACTCCTAAACTGTCCATCCTTTTTGGAAATATAATAAGTCTAAACTAACTAATCCCTATCCGCCTCGGCGGACTCAACCCTAAACCCTATCCGCCGCGGCGGACTCAACTCAACCTTCCTCCCTTCTCCCGGCAGATCCTTCACTTCGTTCAGGATGACAGCAGCAATTGGGCTTTAGTGCTTCGATTGGCGTTTGA
>CAZGNJ010000013.1:8698-28539 GCA_964526985.1 uncultured Ginsengibacter sp.
CTTCCATTATCTCAACCAACTAAACCCTCTAAACAATTCTAAACCTTCTAAACCATCCTAAACCCTATCCACCGCAAACCCAATCCAAAACCCACCTCCCGGCAGCACCTTCACTTCGCTCAGGTTGACAGCAACAATTAGGCTTTAGTGCTTCGATTGGCGTTTGACTTCCATTATCTCAACCAACTAAACCCTCTAAACAATTCTAAACCTTCTAAACCACCCTAAACCCTCTAAACCACCTAAACCATCCTAAACCATCCTAAACCCTAAACCTCACTTCCTCCCATTCTCTGCCTCATCACCTCATATAATATCATCGCAGTAGCTGCGCCTACGTTCAAAGATTCAAAATCATTTTTCATCGGGATTTTGAATACCTCATCACAGAGTTTATACAATGAAGGATGAATCCCTTTGTCTTCACTGCCCATGATGATGGCCGCAGGTTCAGCAAGGTCCGACTGAAAAATATTTTTTTCTGCCGTCATCTCGCTTGCAAAAACTTTCACACCGTTCAGGTGCAATTCCTCAATGGCAGTATGCATATCTTTTACCCTGCAAACGGAAATTTGCTCCAAAGCACCAGCCGATGTGCTGATCGCATCTTCATTTAGTGCGCCAACACCTTTCTGTGGTATTACCAATGCATGGACACCGCAGCAATATGCGGTTCTGGCTATGCCCCCAATATTTCTGATGTCTGTGATGCCATCTAACAAAAGGAAAAATGGTGTCTCTCCTTTCTCAACCACCAGCGATATCACATCTTGTAATTGCTGATAAGTGATCTTCGATTTAAGTGCGATGCAGCCATTGTGCCCATCGATATTAAAGGTTTTGAGTTTTTCTGGTGGTACTTTATTGACAGGAACATTCCGGTCTTCTGCAAGTCTTTTCAGTTCTTCATTACTGATATTGGTCTGCAGAAAAATTCTTTCTAATTCTACACCTTCCCGCAGTGCCTGTACAGTAGCCTGCACCCCCGCTATCAGCAAATTTTTCTTTGGCCTGTTTTGTTTAAAATGTTTATGAACTCTCACCGGGTAAAAGTAAATTCAAAAAGTGAGAATGTGTGGAAGTTTTCTCAGTGGTTCTCTGTGTCTTCTCTGTCTTTCTTCTCTGTGTAATTGTCTTTTTGTTACACAGAGGTTCACCGAGTACCACAGAGAACCACAGAGGAACTTGAAAAAATTTCATCCTTGAAACTTTTTTCCAAAAACTTTTTTTTTGAAAATTGATTTACGCTAAGAAGCTACCTCACACTTTCAACGCCTCCGCCATCCTCTTGCCTATATCGGCAGGACTTTGTACCACATGCACTCCACATTCAGCAAGTATCTTCATCTTGGCGGCGGCAGTGTCTTCAGCGCCGCCAACGATGGCACCGGCGTGTCCCATCCTGCGTCCGGGAGGAGCAGTCTGTCCTGCGATAAAACCTACTACAGGTTTTGAACTATTGGCTTTGATCCAGCGTGCCGCTTCTGCTTCCATATTACCACCGATCTCACCGATCATCACGATACCATCAGTCTCAGGATCGTTCATGAACATCTGTACGGCATCCTTTGTGGTTGTGCCGATGATCGGATCACCTCCGATTCCTATGGCTGTTGAAACACCAAGCCCTGCCTTCACGATCTGGTCTGCTGCTTCATAAGTGAGCGTTCCGGATTTTGATACGATACCGATCTTTCCTTTTTTGAAAATGAATCCCGGCATAATCCCCACTTTACATTCTTCTGCTGTGATGATCCCAGGGCAGTTAGGGCCGATAAGCCTGGATGATGTACCCGAAAGATAATTTTTTGCTTTGACCATATCTTGTACAGGTATGCCTTCCGTAATACACACGATCAGCGCGATACCGGATTCTCCGGCTTCCATGATCGCATCTGCTGCAAATGCCGGTGGCACAAATATGATACTGACATTGGCCTTGGTCTCCTTCACAGCCTCAGCGACTGTATTGAAAACAGGACGATCCAGGTGTGTAGTCCCTCCTTTGTTAGGAGTAACACCACCTACGACATTCGTACCGTACTCGATCATCTGTGTAGCATGAAAAGTACCTTCTGTACCTGTAAATCCCTGTACCAATACACGGGAGTTTTTATTCACTAATATGGACATTCAAAACGATTTTTTAATGCGCAAATATAAGAAACTATGTCAGGCCTCACAGCAATTGAGTACATATCAATATTTTCCTCTTGCAAATTTTTAAAATATACCCGGCAAAAAAATCATTTCATATATTGCACCCATGCAAGCCTATCTTGATTTATTGCAGAAAATTATCGACACAGGCTCCGATAAATCTGACCGTACCGGCACCGGCACACGCAGCATTTTCGGGCATCAGTTGCATTTCGATTTGCAAAAAGGATTCCCACTCATCACCACAAAAAAATTACACCTGAAAAGTATCATCTATGAACTTTTGTGGTTTCTGAAAGGTGATACCAACATTCAATACCTGAAAGAACACGGCGTAAGGATTTGGGATGAATGGGCTGATGCTGATGGCAACCTTGGCCCTGTGTATGGCAAGCAATGGAGAAGCTGGGAAGGCGCAAATCACAAGACATTCGACCAGGTATCGGATGTATTGCAACAGCTAAAAACCAATCCCGACAGTCGACGCATGATCGTAAGCGCATGGAATGTAGCAGACCTGCCTGAAATGGCGCTGATGCCTTGTCATTGCCTGTTCCAGTTTTACACCACGGTTACAGAAAACGGCAAACGAAAATTATCTTGTCAGCTTTACCAGCGCAGTGCAGATGTCTTTCTCGGTGTGCCTTTCAACATCGCATCCTACGCCTTACTCACCATGATGATGGCACAGGTGTGTGACATGGAACCCGGTTCGTTTGTGCATACATTTGGTGATGTGCATTTATACAAAAATCATTTTGAGCAGGCTCAATTACAATTAACACGAACCCCATTTCCGCTTCCGCAAATGAAACTGAACCCGGAAGTAAAAAGTCTTTTCGATTTTCAATTCGAAGATTTCCAATTGGAAAATTACCAATACCATCCTGCGATCAAAGCGCCCGTAGCTGTATGATTAAACCATAAATACTACTCTCATTCGCACAATATCTCACATAGTAGCAGTTTCAGAAAACAATGTCATCGGAGTGAATGGTACACTGCCATGGCACTTGTCTGATGATTTTCGTTTTTTTAAAAACCTGACCTGGGCTATGCCGGTCATCATGGGACGAAAGACATTTGACTCGATGGGAAAAATTTTACCGGGAAGGATCAATATTGTCATCACCTCACAAACGGACTGGAACGCTTCCGATGCCTATGTGGTAAACGATATTCCTGCTGCAATCCGGCAGGCAGAAGATGCGGATACTAAAGAGATATTTATCATTGGTGGCGGCAGGATATTTGAAGATACAAGCTCAATGGCCAACCGGATTTACCTCACACGTGTACATGTAGCGCTGGATGGCGATACGTTTTACAAGACCATCGATGAAGCGCATTGGAAGAAGGTATCTGAAACTTATCATCCCAAAGATGAAAAGCATGAATACGCTTTCACCTTCGAAACCTGGGAAAGAAAATAACTGACATGTATTCCCGTCTTCAGATCGCAAAAAAATACGCTGACTATTACCTGCACGCATCCAATGGAAAAGGGCATGGTGTTCATTCTCCGTTTGTATATGATTTCATCACCCATGTCCTGAACAACCGAATGACAAACCCGGTTTTTTCTACCATAGAAAAATACAGGAAGGCGCTGAAGCATGATAAGAGAATGATCACTGTTGACGACTTTGGAGCAGGTAGCATGCTTTCAGGAGGAACAAAAAGAAAGGTTGCCGACATTGCAAAGCATTCATTAAAAAAACCTAAGTATGCAAAGCTATTGCATCGTATTGCTTCGTATTACCAGTGCAAGAACATTGTAGAAATGGGTACTTCCCTGGGCACTACCACTGCCTATCTCGCTGCTGCACCATCAGCACAACAAGTAACCACATTAGAAGGGTCATCTGCCATAGCAGGTATCGCCATGAAATTTTTTGTAGGAAATCAATTTCAAAAAATCAATCTGATCGAGGGTGATTTTGGCCAAACCATCCCTGAAGTACTGCATTCCCTCAACACTGTTGATCTTTTATTCATAGACGGGAATCACAGGAAAGAGCCGACCCTGGCTTACTTTGATGCGTTTCTGAAAAAAGCAAATGACTATTCCATTTTCATTTTCGATGATATCCATTGGAGCGCCGGCATGGAGCAGGCATGGAAAAAAATACGAGATCACGAAGCCGTAACCATGACCATCGATTTGTTTTTTATAGGAATTGTTCTTTTCAGAAAGGAATTTTTGGTAAAACAACACTTCTCTCTCCGATATTAATTTTACCTTAGCCACCAATTATGCGAATAGGAGTATTAAAAGAGCCTGCATCCGAACGAAGGGTGGCCCTGCTTCCTGAACATCTGTCCCTTTTCAAAAAAATCAAAGCTGAAGTTTGTATCGAACACGATGCCGGAAAAGAAGCATTTGCCGGCGACGAAATGTACACTGCTGCCGGAGCATCATGCACCACACGTGAAGATGTGATCAGTAAAAGCGATGTATTGATTTGCCATCATCTTCCAACGGCAGGAGAATTGCAATCATTGAAAGGAAAAATTTTGATAGGCACATTCCAGCCGCTATTTCATAAAGAATCCTTCGCACAGGCAGCATCGTCAGGTGTTACAATATTCAGTCTCGACATGTTGCCGCGCACTACCCGTGCACAAACGATGGATGTACTCAGCAGCCAGGCGAACGTAGCAGGTTACAAAGCAATCGTGACTGCCGCAGGATTGTACCCGAAATATTTTCCCATGTTCATGACCGCAGCGGGAAGTATTGCTCCGGCAAAGGTTTTGATTCTGGGCGCCGGAGTAGCGGGATTGCAAGCCATCGCAACAGCACGCAGATTGGGTGGAGTGGTAGAAGTTTTTGATACACGACCTGCTGTGAAAGAAGAAGTACAGAGCCTTGGCGCAAAATTTATAGAAGTAGAAGGCGCGGCAAATGCTTCGGCAGCCGGAGGATACGCAGTAGAACAGTCTCAGGAATTCCAGCAAAGGCAAAAAGAAAAAATTGCTGCGTCTGTAAAGAAAGCAGACATCGTTGTAACGACTGCACAAATATTTGGGAAAAAAGCACCGGTACTGATTACCAAAGAAATGATAGAGAGTATGAAACCCGGCTCTGTCATCATTGATATTGCAGCTTCTACCGGTGGTAATACCGAGTTGACAAAGGATAACGAAACCGTCATGTGCCATGGCATTACTATCGTGGGTAATTCCAACCTGCCTGCTACCATGCCTTATGATTCCAGTAAGTTGTACGGTAAAAATCTATTCAACTTTCTCGAACTGATCATAAATCCGGAAGGACAACTACAACTCAATTTTGAGGATGAACTAGTGAAGGGTGCATGCATGACGCACGATGGAAATATCATGAATGAACGATTAAAATAATTACCATGTCAGAAATCCAGTTATTTATCAGCCAGAATTTAGACATGATCTATGTAGTGATCCTGATGATTTTTTTGGGTATTGAGATCATCGGCAGAGTACCGAGCGTATTGCATACACCGCTGATGAGTGGCGCTAATGCCATCCACGGAGTAGTGATCATCGGCGCTATCATCATCATGGGCAAGGCCGAGCCGGATAATTATCTTGCATTGATCCTTGGATTTCTTGCAGTAGTAGTGGGAACACTTAATGTGGTTGGTGGATTTGTGGTAACAGACCGCATGTTGGAAATGTTTAAAAAGAAAAAAACAAACAAGACCGCCTAACAAAAGAAAAACATGAGCATCAGTATCCTGGCCATCAGTTATCTCATTGCATCCGTTACTTACATTATCGGGTTGAAAATGCTTTCACATCCTGCTACTGCACGACGCGGAAATCTCATCGCGGCGGCAGGTATGACACTCGCAATTTTTGCTACAATATTCTTATACAAAAACGAAGGCAAGCCATTAGGTAATTATCTGTGGATATTCTCTGCAATGCTAATCGGCCTGGTTTCAGGCTGGCTGATTGCAAAAAAAGTGAAGATGACGGCCATGCCGGAGTTGGTGAGTTTCTTTAATGGAATGGGTGGTGCATGTGCTGCATTGATCTCTGTGGTAGAATTTGATTACATCTATACTGAAGCATTGGCAACTCCGCACAGTGCATTCAGCAGCCTTGTTCATACAGGTCATTACATCGCTATTCTTGCGGGAGGTATTATCGGTAGTGTTTCTTTTGCAGGTAGCATGATCGCGTGGGGTAAACTCAATGGAAGCATTAAAGATGTAGCCTTCAAAGGGCAGCACATTGTAAACCTGGTTGTTTTAGTGCTTGTTTTTGCAGGTGCTGTTTACACTTATTTCAGCGGTACTGCCGATGCAAATATTTTCTTTTATGCCACTGTCATCCTTTCTCTTATCTATGGTGTTTTATTTGTTCAGCCGATCGGAGGTGCTGATATGCCGGTCGTGATTTCATTGTTGAATTCATTTACAGGAGTCGCTGCTGCATGTGGTGGATTTTTGTACGATAACAAAGCGATGTTGACCGGCGGTATTCTTGTAGGCGCTGCAGGTACATTGCTTACCGTTCTGATGTGCAGGGCGATGAACAGAAGTTTGAAAAATGTTCTGATTGGTTCATTTGGCGGAAGCGCTGCATCCGGTACAAGTAAGCAACAGGGAGCTACCGGTACTGTGAAGGAAATCACCATCAGTGATGCCGCGATGGTGATGGCTTATGCAAAGAAGGTAATGATCGTACCGGGTTATGGATTGGCGGTAGCACAGGCGCAACATACCTGCCATGAGTTGGAAAAACTTTTAGAGGATAAAGGAGTAGAAGTTAAATATGCGATTCATCCGGTGGCGGGCAGAATGCCCGGACACATGAACGTGTTGCTGGCAGAAGCGGATGTGGACTATGATAATTTATTGGAGTTGGAAGCAGCCAATGATTCTTTGAAAACAGCAGATGTAGCTTTTGTACTCGGTGCGAATGATGTGGTGAACCCTGCGGCTAAAACGGATCCCGGCTCTCCCATCTATGGAATGCCGGTGCTGAATGTAGAAGATGCCGGAATGGTGATCGTGAATAAAAGAAGTATGAAGCCCGGTTATGCCGGAATTGAGAATGAATTGTTCTTTTCACCAAAAACGTCCATGCTATTTGGCGATGCCAAAAAGGTATTGCAGGAGTTGATTGGGCAAGTAAAGGAGATATGACGATGACTGATAAGAATGCCTTTTGGTTGCCGGAAGAAAACTGAAACAATTATTTGGTGTCTGATGAGACTTTGGTAAATTTAATCAAGAGCCTTTACTCAAGTACTTCCAATGGGCGAAGTTTTTTCCAGCATAGGATTTGCTAATTCTAAAACCATTTAGACTTATTTCCAAAAAATCATAAAATGCCTGCGACTCCTCCAATATATCTACCTCTACAGTTTCAGCAACTGGTTGACTTAATCAAATCTCTCCCTGTTAAAGAAAAGCAGCAACTATTAATTGCCCTCCAGGCGGATGAACCTGGTGATATCCCAGCCTGGCAGCAAGAAGAGGTTCGCAAACGCATTAAGAAATATAATGACCATCCCGAACTTCTCATTGATGAAAAACAAGCACTGGAAATTATAAACAAGATGTAATGCACCGCTACAGAATTGTTTATTCATCTGAATCGATAGAAGAAATAAGACGGATAGTTGAGTGGTATAATTCTACCCAAAAAGGACTCGGAGACCGATTCAGGAAAAACCTGCTGGCAGAAATTGCTGCTATCAAACAAAATCCTCTTGCAAGGTCATTCCGATCGGAACATTGAACTACCCTTAGGTATAGTTCTTGTGTAATTCATATTCTTATCAAATCAAAACATAATGAAAAGTACACTCCTTCAGAAAGGGAAAACAAAATTCTTAATTCCTATCTGCCTGTTCTTCGCATTTTCACTTTCAAAATCCGTTACCGCTCAGCCCGGCAAGCATTCTCTTCCTAAGCCGGATCACATCATCATCGTGATGTTAGAGAATCACGGTTTCGATCAGATCATTGGTTCTGGTAATGCTCCATTCATTAATTCACTTGCAAAGAAAGGATTGCTTTTTACGGATTATCATGGAGTAACACATCCCAGCCAGCCCAATTACATCGCACTTTTTTCCGGATCGACACAAGGTGTCAAAGGTGATAAATGCCTGCAAAAAGTGACACCATACTCCACAGCTAACCTGGGCGCTGCAATGATCAGGGCAGGCCACACTTTCAAAGGATATGCACAGACAATGCCTTCTATCGGCTTCATGCAGTGTTATTACAAAATGAGTGACGTGACAGGTGCATACCTGTACGGACGTAAACATTGTCCGTGGGTCAACTGGATCGGCAAAGGGAAAAATAATTTTCCTGCATCAGTGAGTTTACCCATGACCTACTTCCCAACAGATTATTCCAAGTTGCCTACACTTGCTTTTGTGATACCGGATATGGATCACGACATGCACAATATCGGGAAACAAGGAGATGCAGTAGCCATCAGGAGAGGTGATGAGTGGCTCAAAGAAAACATTTCAAAATATGCAGACTGGGCCATGAAACACAACAGCCTGCTGATTATCACTTATGACGAAGACAACATGACTTCAAGAAATCATATCCCTACCATCTTCGAAGGCCCCATGGTAAAGCCTGGTGAAAATAACACCACCTTAAATCACTATGACCTACTCAAAACCATCGAGGCTATGTATGGATTAGCACCTTCCGGTAAAAATGACGGAAATGTTATCGAAGGAATCTGGAAGTAATGAGAATAAGCGGATGTAATAAAGAACAGGTTACTTGATGCCGATGGTCGGAGACCATGCTTCGGCTGACTATTAATATAACATCTCAACGATATCACAACATAAATAACTTAAACCGCCGTTTGGTCTCCGGCCAACGGCAGGAAAATAATTTTCTCATTGCTGCATACAGGCATGAAAATAATTTTTGTTTGAAATGAAGTTTCGTCAAAAAGGTTTTTATAGAATACAGCTAATGCAGTAGTTTGCAATAGCAACATAGTGTGATCATTTGCCAGCTTCAAAACAGGATAAGAATTCAGCAAAAAATTTCTAATAGTTACATTTGAGGAATAACAGCAACTTATAACCATTAAATTTTACTACAGATGAAAAAACTCGTTACAGAATTTATCGGCACCTTCTTTTTGATTCTTACCATTGGTATGACTGTATTGGGTGGTGCAGGTAGTATGGCGCCTCTTGCCATTGGTACCGCATTGATGGTGATGGTATATGCCGGTGGGCATATATCCGGTGCACATTACAATCCCGCCATCACCCTCGGTGTGTGGATACGTGGCAGGATAAAAGTTGGAGAAGCAATCCCCTATATGATTGTGCAGATACTGGGCGCTGCTGTTGCCGCTTTTGTAGTTCGATATTTCATCGGTGCAGAAAAGATGGACGCATTGGCAGCCGCGTCAAATCCTGATATCACTAAAGCGCTCATCGCCGAATTGATTGGCACCTTCGCCCTCGTATTTGTAGTGTTAAATGTAGCTACCTCAAAGGCTACAGCCGGCAACAGTTATTTTGGCCTGGCCATCGGCCTCACAGTAACCGCAATGGCTTATGCGTTCGGTAGCTTTTCAGGAGGCGCTTTCAACCCGGCAGTGGCAGTGGGTATTACCTTAATGAAAATGGCGCAGTGGGGTGATTTCTGGATGTATCTTGTTGGTTGTTTTGGTGGTGGAGTCATCGCAGCGATTGTATTCAAAGCATGCAATCCGGATGATAAATGAACAACCAGTTCCGAGGTATTGAATAGTGGTTCAATATTTCCTCGTAGCGTCCCGAACCGGAGACGCTGCGGGGAAGAAAAGACCGCTATCCATTCAGTTCTATTGGAATATAAGAATGGAATGTCAAATGCTGAAATTGGACGAGCATTGGGAATTTATCACGGACACAGCGGCCAACACGAGGGACATATTTCCAGAGTGCTTCTCGAATTAATGCTCGCAGAAGGTGTTTTATCACAGGACAAGAAAACCAAAAAATGGCTATTGAAAAAAATATGAGTGCCCCAACCGTTATAGATTTCTTTTGTGGAGCTGGTGGATTTTCTGAAGGCTTCCGTCAGCAAGGGTTTGATATAGTCCTTGGAATTGATCGTTGGGAACCGGCTATAAAAACATTCAATCATAATTTTGGACTTAACTGCTCACCGAAAAATATTCTGGATTTTGAAGACTCTATCGAGGAAATTGAAAAACTTCCGTACACTGATATAATTATTGGCAGCCCTCCCTGTGTGACATTTTCAAGTTCAAACAAATCGGGGAAAGCCGACAAATCTTTAGGGGTAAGATTAACAGAAATCTTTCTTAGAATAGTTGCGGTCAAAAAGCATCAACCAAATTCAATTTTGAAAGCATGGTTCATGGAGAACGTTTCTAATTCTGTTAACTATCTGAATGATTACTATACGTTCAAGGACTTGAACCTATCCAAGTGGGCAAGGAAGAATAAGTTAAGCCCAAATAAAAAAGCTATCGTACTAAAAGATAATCAACCCGAGATCAATTCTGCTAACTATGGATCAGCACAGACACGAAGTAGGGTCATTTCGGGTGAATTCATTGAAAAAGGTAATTTGATAATACCACCTCCAACTCACCAATCTCCTGATGAAACTGGGAATTTACAAAAATACATCACATTAGGACAGATCAAAGGATCAATGCCAGCCCCCAATGCGGCTAAATCTGACAGGGTCGTATCCGATCCTTTATATCCAGCAATTCAGATCAAATTAAGTGAACTCACAGACCACTTCTATGATACTGGTTTATATGAATGTGAATGGAAACAATCTAGATTCTTAAAAGTGAATCATCCATACATGGGCAAAATGTCGTTCCCTGAGAATGAAGAAAAGCCAAGCAGAACAATAACAGCGACAAAAATAGGTACATCAAGAGAGGCGATCATTTATCGATCAGAGTTCGATAGAGTTGGTGATGGCGAATATAGAACGCCAACAATTCGCGAATCGGCAAGTATTATGGGTTTTCCGATCACTTATCAATTTTTAGGAAGCGAAGGAGTAAAATGTAAACTAATTGGTAATGCTGTTTGCCCTTCGGTCAGTAGAGCATTTGCCAGACTTACCAGAAAAGAACTTGGGCTTAGAGCGATTAATTCTCCTATCGTAAGATCAACATCAAACATAACTGGCATAGAAAATCTTAATTCGTTTTCACCTAAGCCTTTTGTTAATCCGCCAAAACGCAATAAAGGTTCGAGGTTTAGAAGGCATCCGTTCAAAGATGGAAATTTGACCGTCACTCTTTCAAATTATGACATCGATAAAAATGAAAAAGCAATCTCAAAGTGGGTTACATCAGTTCAATACGGAAATGGTGAAGGGTTTCCTATTTATAGTTATCCGAACGGATATTATAAAAAGATCGAACCAATTATTAAGGAGTTACAGAATGGAAAAAAATTCCTCCATATCATGAATAATGGCTTCTCTGAGAAAATTGGCAAGAAGAATGAACTTCAGGAGATGTATGAAAGCCAAAGGTCAATTGGTAATCTTCTTGAGCCAACCGAGTTGATTGAAGAAGTCGCAAGGTTAATTGAAAAACTTGAAGTTGGAAAAGAGGAATTTGTTCAAAATAGGCGAACAATTTTTAAAAACAAAGAAACAGTTCCCGTGAAGCAACTTTTCGCACTATACGCAATAAATAAAATTTCCTCAATTGGCTAACAAATTACGCTATGAATAAGGAAAGTAGAATTCAGAATATTGAGAGATCACGCAACGAGCCAGACAATTTGATTGGTGAGATAGAGATTCCTTGGAAGGATGGGCTCGAACCTATGAAGGTATATAAAATCCCACTGGAATACTTAGTATATAATAAGTATAATGGCAGGATACTTAGTAGAACAAAGTCCCTGGAAAGTCAGCGCCAAATGATCGATATTGAATCTGATCAAGGCCGAGATTTAATTGCACAATTACTTTGGGATTCAAAAGTAGACAGGAACAAAAAAACTCTTGAGAGCATAAAGGTTAGTGGAGGTCAGCAAAAGCCAGGGATTATAACTCGTGACGGTATTATAATAGATGGAAACCGAAGAGCAATGCTCCTAAGTAAAAGTGGGATGTATGATTACTTCAAAGCCGTTGTTCTTCCTGTCACCTTGGATGAGAATCCATTAGAGATCGAAAAACTGGAAACTTCTTTCCAGATGGGAGAAGATGAGAAACTTGGTTATAACCCTATTGAAAAATATTTAAAAGCAAAAGGTCTTTATAAAAAGCTATCAGGCAAAGATTACTCTACGAAGAACGCAGATCAAACATCCATTAATAAGATAGCAGATTGGATGGGCGAAGAAAGCCCAACTGTAAAGGAGTATCTAGAAGTAATGGGTACGATGGATGATTATCTTGATTACTTGCAGTATAACGGAATCTATACACAGTTAGATGGTCGAGAGGATCAGTTCATTCAATTGACTAGATGGCTTAACAATTTCTATGGTGCGGAAAGTGCCAAGGCGTTCGATGGTTACAGGGACGATGACGTTGATGATCTTAAGATCATAGCATATGATTATATAAGGATAAAATATGAGGGTAAGCAGTTCAGACACCTTGCATATGGGTTAAGAGAGAATCATTTTTTTGGGGATAAAGAAATTTGGACGAGTTTCAGAGACTATCATTTTGAACAGAAGAAACAGATCATCGAGGAAAAGATTGATTTGAATTCTCATAACTTAGAACGTCATCTCAACGACCGGGACAATAAATTTTATGAGCAAAGCAAATTCGGTAATCCGGAGAGTTTTCTAAAGGAAAATGATGATACTCATTATACTTGGCTTAGAAATAAACAAAGTGCCGGTCAACCCGAAAAGCTCGTCAAAAACGCGATAAGGTCACTTGAAGCCATAAATCAAAAACATAAGAGTTTTAAATCTCCCGAAGTTTCGAGGGAACTCGAAGCGCTTAACGATGTTGCAGCAAAAATGCTAAGCAATAGTTCTGTTGAAAAATTGTTCAGTCATATTATCAAACTTCTTGAAGGCGTAGATATTACAAAAACGACAGAGGACAAGGACAGCCTTATTAAGAAAGCTAAAACAATTCAGCAAATCGTCTATAAAATGACAAAAGACATTTAAAGCACTTAGTCGTGAATATGGCTGAAATCACCATACATATTGATAATGATAGGTCAAGTTACATTTTACTTGAGTGCGCAAAGGAATTAACAAGCAACGATAGGCTAACAGTCTCACTTAAACGACTTGGATTTCAGGTTGAGGAGTCCAATATCGTTATACCTTTTGAAGAAAAGAGCAAGATCACAACGCTGTCGGAAATTCAGCATCTTCTATCCAAATTTGGTTTTGGCAAGAACTTAACAGAGGAAACTATTCAAGAAGTTCAAAGTTTTGAAAGGGAGGAAAGGCTCTTTAATGATTTTGCCCGGAAAGCAAAAACCATAAGGAATAATGAGTTTGAAGAATATCCTGAACTTGTCAAAGACTTTGATCTGTTCAAGAATATTCTCAAAAATGATTTTGAGAGAAAATTATACCCTTTACAGTTGCTCTCGGCATTTCACATGGCCTTTTCTCAGAATGCTTGCAATTTTGCTGTGCCTGGTGCAGGAAAAACCTCAATTGTCTATGGGGCATATTCCTTTTTGAAACAATTACCTACAACTGACCCGCGGCACGTCAATCGACTATTAATTATAGGCCCATTATCATCATTCGCTCCTTGGGAAAATGAGTATGCTAGTTGTTTTGGCAAAAAGGCCAATAGTCAACGTTTATCAGGCGATCCAACCATCTCGAGAGAAAGGAAAGAAGAACATCTCTACTCAGGAAGTCCTTCAGAACTTACATTGATCTCTCATGGAGGAGTAAGAAATTTGCAAAAAGAGATCATAGATTTTTTGAAGGCAAATCCGACCATGGTCGTGGTTGATGAAGCTCATCGGATCAAAAACCCAGAGGGTGTCTGGGGAAGAAGCGCGGTTGAAATTGCAAAAGAGGCAAAATCCCGGATTGTGTTAACGGGAACTCCTGTGCCCAACGGTTATGAAGACCTTTACAATTTATTTCAGTTCATTTATCCTTTTAAATTCAAGTCTATCCTAGGGGTTCATTATGCAAATCTTTTGGATATGACCAAAACCAATCATCCAGATAGCATTAGAGTACAACAATTCACCGAAAATATATCACCTTTCTTCATCCGCATTAAGAAAAGTGATTTAAAGCTCCCTCCTAAAGAGGAAAAAATCATTTCTGTAGAGATGAACCGTCATCAACGCGAGATATACGATTTTATAGAAGCAGAATACGTAAGATCTTTTAATGAAAATCCAAGTGGATCAGTTAAAGATGTACTTAATAGAGCTAAACTTATCCGGTTAAGACAGGCTTCTACAAATCCTTCTCTGCTTGCCAGACCATTAAAGGATTGTTTGATAAATAATCCTGAATTTGATGAGGTAGACCCAAATGTGAAGTATACAGAATACTCAGATGAGTTCGTGGATGATTCTGAATTTTTTCATCGCATTTGCAATTACGGGAAACTAGAAATTCCTCAAAAGTTCATCGAGATAAAAAAAATTATCGATGAAAACATTATCACTCAGCGAGAGAAGGTGATTATTTGGACGATCTTCATCAAAAATGCTAAAGACCTTCAAAGTTACCTGCTTGAAAATAAAATAGATTCGCGATTGTTGATCGGTGAAACTCCACAACAAGAGAGAGAGTCCATCATTTCTAAATTCAATGACCCGGAGAATTTGGAATTTCAAGTAATAATTGCAAATCCATTTGCAGTTGCCGAATCGATCTCTCTCCACAAGGGTTGTCATAGCGCGATTTATTTAGAGCGAGATTATAACTGCTCGAATTTTTTACAATCAAAAGACCGTATTCATCGTGTTGGACTGCCCAAAGATCAAATCACGAAATACTATTATATTGTTTGCAATGATTCAATTGATCAAATAATTGATGAACGGCTCCAAATAAAGATCGCCCGAATGGAGGCAATTATTGATGAGGAAATCCCTTTATTCACACGATTAGATGACGATGACGAGACAGATGTGATCAAAGCCTTGATACTTGACTATGCTAAAAGAACTTAGTAAATATGAGAATCTTGGCACACCCGGGTATCACCTTCAACTGTTAAGAACGCTTCGTGATAACCAAGGGGAAAAGTGGCTGGTCAAGAATGTGTCAGAGCTTTTCCATAATCGCATTATTGATGACCGCGGTATTTTTGATGGCTGTCTTCCGCTGTTAAATTCAATTGGAATAGTTGCGATTAATCACTCTGAGGAAGTAAGTGTCGATGGAACATTTCTCAAATACTTAGAAAGTGAAATGCAAATGGTCGATAGGTTAGTCGAACGCTTGCTGCTATGTGTAAACTCTGACCCCATATTTCATGATATGTTCTGTTCGGAGTATATTTCCTATGATATTATTTACCGTTCTATCCAGATTGACAATACCGCGTTTCCATTAAAGTATTCTTGCTTTAAGCAGCTATTGATCGATTTCAGTATATTACTGGAGCATCCTACGAAAAAATTTAACAAGTACATTATCAACGGTCGTTACAAAAAGATCTTTGATAAAGCTGTTCTGCCAGAAATTAAGAAACGCAAGATCGGTATAGATGAATTAAGGAGATCACTTGAGCAAAATCAGATATACGGAGAAGAAGCTGAGAAATTTGTATTATCCTTTGAAAGCACCAGGCTTAATGGTAAAAAGGAAATTGACTGGGTTGCCGAGTATTCGACCACAGACGGGTATGACATCGCCTCGTATGAAACCGAAGATTCAACTGACCATGACCGTTTTATTGAAGTGAAATCTTATGACAAAGAACCGTATTTTTTCTGGTCAAGAAATGAAATTGATATTGCTCGGATCAAGAGAGATAGTTATTTTCTTTATCTAGTTGACAGGTCAAAGATGACCATACCTGGCTACATTCCAATCATGATCAAAGACCCTTATGAAAACGTTTACAAAAATAATACTGAATGGGAGCAAAGAGTTGAAAAAGTTCGGTTACAAAAAATAATGACGATTTGAAAAATATTATGACTATGAAAATGGAAATTATCCAACCCCCACTTGTAAGCACATTTGCAATTCGCACAAGCCAACGCACAAACCAAAAATTGCAAAAGAGCTTTCAAGTTTCCCACCCAGACAAAATTGAATTAAAAAATCTCCTACCCCTCTGAAAATAAAAAATACGCAATCGCATAACCGGCACTCAATGACAGGACAACTCAATAATGACAATGGTTTGCAGACACGATGGACAAAAGGCCTGCTTATAACAACAGCAGTTTTGCGTCAGGTGGGAGGACGTGCTTCTTTTGGCAGTTTATTTTAAATTTGAACATTACGGCTTCGATTGAACGGTGGTACTAAAAAGCCAGCCCGAACGCAAAGCCGCAAACCGTTGGTGGCAAGGTTAACCTTCTAAATACCCCTTGCCCTATTAAGATAAATTAGAGTTGCACATTCGGACAACCTTCCTTACTTTTGTGGGGTATAGCCGAAACGGAAATAAGAACCATCACTTTATACAAAAATTACTTCTCTGACTTCTACCATAAGCAAAGACAGAAAGTAAAAGACAAAATATTGTGGACGTTTAAGGTTATTGAAACCATACAACAAGTTCCGGCAGACTATTTGGAACACATGGAAGGAACTGATGGACTTTATGAAATCAGGGTTAAACTTGGAAGTGACATATTTCGCATTTTCTGCTTTTTTGACGAAGGAAAAATTATCGTTCTGGCGAATGGCTTTCAAAAGAAAACTCAAAAGACCCCAAGGTCTGAAATTGAAAAAGCACTTAAAATTAAAAGAGAATATGAAAACGAAAAGCAACATAAAAACTCTTGACCAATTCGTTGATGAAGAATACGGCAAGAAGGGAACTAAGAAGCGGGACAAGTTTGAGAAAGGCTATGAAGCCTTCAAGCTTGGTTTTCTTGTTCAACAGGCTCGTCTTAAAAAAGGTATGACCCAGGAAGAACTTGCTGAAAAATGCGGAACCAACAAGGGGTATATTTCAAAAATAGAAAACAACATTAAAGAAGTTCGTATTTCAACTCTTCAAAAGATAGTTGAACGTGGACTCGGCGGACACCTTGACCTTTCGATTAGGCTTTGACATTCTGGTAGTGGACCACCTGCTCATCAACAATCTTCTCAACAAGAATTAATCTGACAGAAATTTTAAAAAAAATTTGCGTAGTTAAATAACTACATATATATTTGTAGCCAAATAGCTTCATAATGAAATGAAGTTCTCTCAGACTATTAATCAACAATAAAAAATAACTGATGAATTTAAGACGAGATGTTTTCCAGGCCATTGCCGACCCGACCAGGCGGGCCATATTGCTGTTGGTGGCCTCTCAAGCCCTGACAGCAGGCGCCATCGCTTCCAACTTTGACACGGCACGGCCAACCGTTTCAAAGCACTTACAAATCCTTACCGAATGTGAATTATTAAAACAGGAACAAAACGGCAGGGAAATTTATTACCACCTCAATCCTCAAAAAATGAAAGATATAGCAGACTTTATAGAACCATTCCGCAAACTGTGGGACGACCGGTTTAATAAACTGGAGGCCGTAATGAAAAATTATAAATCAAAAAACAAAAAGTAAAATGGAACGAAAAACGAAAGTAAATGCAGAAGAAGGCAAACAAGACATCATCATTACCAGGGAGTTTGATTTGCCTTTGGAGCTACTCTTTAAGGCTTATGAGGACCCCGGGCTGGTGGAGCAATGGATGGGCACTAAAGTGCTAAAAATGGAAAACGAAAAACACGGTTCTTATGCGTTTGAAACATCCCACAACGGTAAAGTTGTATTTCGGGCAAACGGAACCATCCACGAGTTTGTTCCTAACCAAATGATCATACGAACATTTGAAATGGAAAATATGGCCATGGGTGTTCAGCTTGAATTCCTGGAATTTGAAAAGCTTACTGACGATACAAGCAAACTCACCATGCAAATTATTTACAGGTCCGTACAACACAGGGCAGAACAATTAAAACTTCCATTCGCGTATGGAATTAATATGGCTCACAACAGGTTGCAAGAAATTACCAACAAGCTTAAATAGAAAAAAATGGAAAAACGAAAAAAATTTATCTATTGGATAGTAACCATATTCCTTGCAATCGGAATGACTGCAGGTGGTATCCAGCAAATGCTGCAGATAGGCGGTTACAACGAAATCGTTACCCAACTCGGCTATCCGTTGTATCTATTAAGTATCATTGGCACCTGGAAATTATTGGGCGTGATCACGATTCTTCTACCAGGGTTTCTCCTGTTGAAAGAGTGGGCCTATGCCGGATTTTTCTTTGTAATGACAGGGGCTACCATTTCACATTTGGTAGTGGGGCACCCGTTTGTTGAAGCAATGCCGTCAATAGTTTTACTGGTTGCTATTGTTCTATCATGGTATTTCAGGCCAGTTGAAAGAAAAATTATTATCACCAATAAATAAAAGAGTTATGTCTTATCAGGTAGATTTCAAAAATGTGAGTGAAAGCGGGTTAGAAACTTCGCCGGTTTCAAAAGTATTGGCAGGTTTGCGTGCCAACGAAGCTCGTTATTTTAAAAATAAATACAATGCAGATTTTGTTGTTCACCCGGCGTCCCAAAGCGAAGAAACTTTGCAATGGGTTAGCAAAATATTGAAGGAAGAAAGAAATATCGTTATTGCTTCAAAGCCGCTGGAAACAGCAACAATGTTAGTTGATGGCATAAAATGGGTATTCGTTTTTTATGAAAATGGACTGTCCATAAATGTGCTTTATACCATCGACAACCCAAAGAAACGAGCTGTTGGATTCAAACTTTCTGAGGGAATGGAAGTACCGGAAGAATTAGGCAAATTCAAATTCGCCAGGCAAAAATCAAAACTCGCAGGAACCATTCGGGGGTCATTTTTTGTCATCAAAAACGAATATTGAATTTAACATCAAACAAAGCCCTATTGCTTTCACGGTATTCACAAATACATGGCAGACAGTATTCAAATACCGGGTCTTCGAAAATATTCAAGCCGTTAGCGATTGTGTGATTGGACTGAGTTAACTAAAGTGAGAAATAATTATAAACTGCTGTCGAATTCTTAAGCCTTGGCCTTACACTCTGATAATCAATGCAGATATTTCCTGGTAGCTTGACAAGTTGTTAAAATATACAATCTGCATTTCGTTTATTTTGATTATTTCGTTTATTTCGTTTAGTTTGGTAACGGAATTCAAAAATTTATAAGCATGACTGTATTAGATCAAATAAGAAAACCTTCAAAGCTTGACCAAAAGATTGCAAGCGAATCTTATGACACATTAGCTTCTGTGATAGAGCAACTCAATTCTGAGCAACCTGAAATTGAAATTGAAGAAACCAGCGAAAAGATCAAAATTCCCTTAAGTGCCCTAAAGCTTTTAGGGGATATTTTAAAAGCTATGGGGCAAGGTAAATTAATTTCCCTTGTGCCTATTGCTGCCGAAGTAACTACTCAGGCTGCGGCTGAAATTCTTGGATGTTCAAGACCTCATTTGGTGAAGCTGCTTGAAGACGGAAAGATTGCCTTTACTAAAGTGGGAAAGCATAGAAGAAT
>CAZGNJ010000013.1:28549-78941 GCA_964526985.1 uncultured Ginsengibacter sp.
AAAACATTCCGGGTATTACCGTAGAAAAAGACGGAAGAATAAAATTTGAAGACATTATGAAGTATAGGAAAAATATGAAAGAGCAACAGAAACAAAACATTATTGATATAATGAATTTAGACGAAGAAACCGGATTGTATGATTCATAGTGTTCGCTTTACAGCGGTCTTAGATACAAATGTTGTCTATCCTGTAATTATCAGAGATATTCTATTTTGGTTTGCATACTATGACCTTTATACTCCAAAATGGAGTGAGCATATATTTGATGAGTGGAAAAGAGTAATGATGGAAAAAGGAGTTTCAGAGGAAGAGGCGAACAAAAGAATATCAAAAACAAATTCAGCTTTCCCAGACGCTTTGGTTCAAAATTACAAAGGCCTGATAGACCATTTGAAATTGCCAGATAAAGACGACCGCCATGTCTTGGCTGCGGCAATAAAGACAAATGCAAATCTTATAGTAACCAACAACATTAAAGACTTTCCGCAAGAGTATTTGCAATCATTTGGCCTCTGTGCAAAAACTGCTGATGACTTTCTAACTGACATCATAGATCTCAATCAAGAACATGCTGTCGCTGCCTTCAAAGAAATGGTCTTGAACAAAAAAAATCCCAGCCAGGATGAACTTGAAGTATTAGATCTATTAAGAAATGCAGGGCTTAAAGACACTGCAAACTATTTGCATACGCTAATTTAATTGCTTCAAACTAATATCAAAAGTCACAAACCGCCGGCAGGGTATTGCAAAACAAAAAATAAGAAAGAAATCATTATGAATTTAATATTATTCTTAATTCTGACTTACAGTTCGAATCTTTTTGCCCAAAACCAGTCAGACACCAATGAAAATTATTACACCAAAATAGACGCAGGGCAATTGCTTTATCCTGAAAACAATAAAGAATCCTGTCGCACGATTTTCACTCGCTATCCTCGAAGATTTTACGTATTATATTTGGATATTTAGAACCTGTATCGTTTTTTTTGTGGATGGGGTGCATTCATTGAGACTCATTCATTGTTCATTCCTATTTCCTTCTCGCATGTGAATAAGGGGATATGGTCATCAACGGATATTTTCTTGATCAGCTATTTGCTTTTAGTTCTATGAACAGGTGCTGATCCCATTGCAAACAGATGCGATGGACCAACATCCATACTTCATGTGTTTTTTTACAACAAAAAGAGAGAACATTTGGCACAAACAAACAACATGTGTCATCATTAAACTGACATCCAGGACAGAATCACTTCCCCGCACCAGGGTTGAACTATATTTTGACGGTAATCAACAGACGAAAATCAAATACATTAAAAATTACAGCAACACATACATTCACTGTCTTTCACCTGTTCTTATATTTCAAAAAAATACCTTCAACTTTTACTTCGTAAATAATTACTTTTAGCATACCAAAAGTTGACTGCAGAATAATTTGTCCCCAACATCCAAGAACCTATTTCACCTATACGATTTATTGCTTACCATCGTTTATTACCAAAAACTACCGAATGAAAAGACTGCTGCTGATTATTACTTTACTCAATGCTACTACTCTGCTATCTGCGCAGGACACAGAGTCCACAGATAATAATATTACCATCAAAAATTCTGAAAGGGAATTCAGATTTGTGAAGGGCAATGATGCCCATCCTGTTCAGATAAAAGAAGAAAGTCATAAAACCTATTATTGCAATAGTTATCGCACCGATATTCCTATCGTTGAATTCTACAATGATATGGTAACGATTAATGATGTAAAGATCCTTACCAATGGTTCGAAGAGAAATGGGGTAACCCCAAAGTACGATTACTACAGTGCAAATGGAATATTCTATTCCGATGCCCGGGTCTGTTATTTCAAACTCCCGTTGCTAAAGCAGGGCAGTACTTCGGAAGTTACCTTTAAAAAGACAACTCTTGATCCACATTTTTTCACGACCATCTATTTCATGGATGATCATAAGATAGAAAACCAGGAAGTAAAAATCGTTGTGCCATCGTGGATGCAACTTGAAATAAAAGAATATTATTTTGCCAGTTACCGAATCAAAAAAGATATTTCCACAAAAGGGGATGAAACGGTTTACACATTCACCATGCAAAACCTTCCCGCGGTATTGAATGAATCCAGGTCGCCTGGAGCCGGATATTATGTGCCGCACATTCTGGTAATGTGCAAAGCTGCTACTCCCATCGATCAGAATTATGTTTACTTCAAAACCATCAAAGATCAATACGCCTGGTACAAAAAATTAGTAGAAGAAATTGGCAATGATCCGGGAGTCATCAAAGAAAAAACTTTGGAGATCACTAAAGGAATATCATCAGACGAAGAAAAAGTAAAAGCCCTTTATCAATGGGTGCAGGACAATATCCGTTACATTGCTTTTGAAGACGGCAT
The DNA here is from genome assembly GCA_964526985.1 of uncultured Ginsengibacter sp. Taxonomy (GTDB): domain Bacteria; phylum Bacteroidota; class Bacteroidia; order Chitinophagales; family Chitinophagaceae; genus Ginsengibacter. The sequence continues at coordinate 30,960 of CAZGNJ010000013.1, forward strand.
TATGGGATTCAAGCCTGCAAAGGCACAGGACGTGCTCAGCAAAAAATATGGCGATTGCAAAGGCATGGCCAACCTATTGACAGAGATGCTTCGCTCCATCAACCTGGATGCCCGCAGATGCTGGATTGGGACGAAGCACATCGCTTACGATTACTCCACTCCTTCGTTATCGGTAGATAATCACATGATCTGTGCATGGATGAAAAACGGCAAACCTGTTTTCCTTGACGCTACGGAAAAATATATCGGCTATGGTGAAATAGCAGAGCGGATACAAGGAAGGCAAACGCTCATTGAAAACGGAAAGAATTATCTGCTGGAACGTGTCCCTACCGCTACCTCTCAGCAAAACACTGCTACGGAATCAAGGAAATTTGTTCTGGACGGAAACGTGCTGAAGGGCCATGTGATCCAGGTATGGAAAGGTGAAAACAAGGAATGGCTATTAACCCAATTGAATGAAATAAAACAGGACAAACAGGAAAATGCACTCAAAGAATTTTTGGCAGCGGGCAAAACTGATTTTGAAATCAGCAACCTGAAAATCGGCAATATCAATGATTACAACGCAGACCTGAAAGTGGAATATGATGTAGTTTGGAAAAATGCATTGACTGAATTTGGTAAGGCTTCCTACCTCGATATCGATAACCGGCGGTATTACCAGGACCTAACCATTGATACTGAAAAAAGAAAATTGTCATTCTGGTTTCAGTTCAAGAACCACCTGATTTTTGAAACAGAATTAAACATTCCGGAAGGAAAAGCCGTAACAACGCTTCCCGAATCACTCTCTGTTGATCAACCCGCGTACAGTTTCAAAGCAAGCTACCAAAAAGAAAATGGGAGGGTGATTTATAAAAATGAAATCACCGTAGCCAAAGCAGAACTACAACCAGAATCATTTAATCAATGGAATGAAGACATCAAAAAGCTAAGCAATTTTTATAACCAACAAATCGAATTCACTACCAAAAACTAACTTATGAAACGAATATTAATTCTAAATTTTGTCGCAGTCTTCCTGATATCCTTTACAAGTGCGGAAGCACAAAAGAAAGATGACACGAAATATAAACAGGCTTCAGAAGAAGTGCGAAAGCAAGTGTGGAACTGGGACATGCCACAATTCAAGACAAGAGATATTCCTGAAAAATACACCAAATCATCAAAGGTGATCATGGCGCACCACACTGAATTGACCGCCGACAGTAAATCAAAATTCCAATTCTACGTCATCACCTTTGGTGTTAAGAAAGAACAGACGATTACTGAAGTAGTAAGGGAAATGATAAAACTGAATGACAAGGACGCTGTAACAGATTATTCAGAACTGAGTTTTGTCCAATTTCAAAAAACAAGTGGTTTTTATTCCTTTGACAAGACAACATCGTATGTAGGAGTAAGAGTAATAAAGCCCAACGGAAGTATGAAAGAAATCAACGCGGATGATATCGTATTAACCACCAATGATAAATCAGTCAAGAAAGCAAAGGTGGCGATCCCTGACCTGGAGCCGGGTGATATCATCGATTATTTTATCGCTACCGAACAGCATGTTACCAATGATTTCAGTTCCAAGCCCTACCACCTTTTTCTATTCGATGATGCACCTGTACTGAGCTATTCCTTTCATGCACAGTTAGGAAGAAAATATTCCATTGAATACCGCAGTTACAATGGAGCACCCGAACTGGACGTAGATAAAAATGATGATAAAGACATTATCGTTGATGTTACCAAAAAAGATATTGCGCCTTACGAGTCCAACCTATGGGTAGCTCCGGCACTGCAATTACCCTATATCAGAATGAATATTTCTTTAGGCGTAAAGGGTTTCGGAACAAAATATCTCGGAATCAACAAGCCGGGTGAGGTGTATAAAATTACAGCCAGTGATAAAGTATTAGATGGTGTGGCAAAGGATTATTCCTACGACTATTATGTCGGATACAAGATACCAGCTGCGAGAGACCAATATGATGCAATAGAAAAAGTAGCCAAAAAACTTGCAAAGCAAAGCGGCCTTTCCTATTCTGATATGAGCAATGCAGAGAAAGCAGCTCAATTGTACTATACACTTCGATTTACCAGGTTGTTGGATTTTGATATCAACCAGCTATCTGATAAAATAAATTTCGGATCAGCAAGATTCAATGGAATTTCCTTTCCGCTTTTTTGTACTTTGAAAGCGGCAGGCCTTGATCCGGCAATATTTGTAAGCAATCGGCGCACCGGTGTTAGAATGAACGAAATCATGGGTGATGATGACCTCACTTCTGTAGCTTACCTTCCAGATGGGAACGAGTTTTTCACGATCCAATCTCTGTTTGATATCCCATTTTCTATACCGCAGGAAATAGAAGGAATCAAAGGTGGCAAGAGTTTCACCTTTGACAGAGGTGGGGGCATCGTTACAATGAAAAAAGTTTACAGTCTTACCAATGTTGATGAAGGCCCGAATATCAAGATCAGCCCATCTGAAAAAAATGCCCATCTTGAAAATCTGAAATTATCATTGACCAATGACCAAAGCAAGCTTGCTGTAAACCGCTCCACAACACTGAAAGGATATTACAAATTAGATGCGCAAACGCAATTGATTCTTTATGAAGATTTTTATGAATCAGAAAGAAAAGCATTTAATGAAGAAGAAACACTGATTGAAAAACTGGAAGACGGACGCAAATCAAAGAAATATGCAGAGGAGGTAACCAATGCTTTTGCTGAAGCGAGAAAAAAGCAAAAAGACGCTTTTGTAGAAGAAGCCAAAGCCTGGTTTGGTCAGGACATTACTGATCTGAAAAATAATAAAACAGTCAACCTGGGTGTCAGGCATACCGCTCCTGATTTTGTGTATAGCTCTTCATTCAACCTCAATGGCCTGGTTAAGAAAGCTGGCAACAACATCATCATCGAGATCGGTAAAATACAGGGAGAGCCCTTGTTGATCAAAGAAGACCAACGCAAACGAGACCTTGATATTTATGCGCCATTTGCCCGGAGCATTGAATACAATATTGAATTTGCAATTCCGCAGGGCTACACCGCAGAGGGAGTAGAGGCGCTGAATAAACAAGTGAAAAACGAGACCGGATTTTTTATTGCAGAAGCAAGCACAAACGGAAACATAATATCCATAAAAGTGAAGAAGCACTATCTCCATAATTATGAACCGGCAGCCAACTGGGACAAAATGATTGCATTCACAGATGCGGCTAATGAATGGCTGAATGCAAAGATATTGTTGAAGAAAATGTAGAAAGACATCATCAACTTTTCCAAAGTTTTGAACTTTGAAAAATTGTTTCAAACAAAGTCGGAATGCTGAACATCAAAATGCAAAAGGCAAATCAACGATCAAAAAGCTTGTCATCCTGATCCGCCGCGGCGGAGAAGGAACTGCCATATCAGGGATCAAATGCTGAAAGTAAAAAGTAACAGAAGCACAATTGTCATAACTCAGGCAATCAACCTTTTGTACTTCGATTATACAGATCCTTCTCCGCCGCGGCGGATCAGGATGACAGCTACTTATTTGGCTTCAAAACTTCGATTCAGCAAATTCACATTTTCCGTTGAATGGCAGCGTTAATTTTTTTTAGAATTATTTTGCTGCCATCTCCTTCATCCTCTTTGCCAAGTGATCCATCACAACATTGAATTTCCCGTCAGGGCTAAAGTCAATGAATTTCACATTCTTCTCAACGATTCCTGTATGCGGCGCCGGCCAGTAAAACACTTCGCCGGCTTTTACGGTTTCTTCTTTGCCACCAGGATAGCGGATCTTCAGCGAACCATCTAAAACATATCCCCAATGCGGCGAACTGCACATGTCATCCGGCAATCCTTTGAACATCGGTGTGAAATCAGCAGGCCCGGGCACCTCCATATACCCAACCGACATGCCGCCCAACCCTGAAATGTTATGAAATCCATTCCGCGGATTTTTCGGAATTGAGGTTACAGGCATGTGATAGGAAGCAGACTGTGATTGCGTGAATGATGATACCTCAACGATAGAAGCATGGGCAATTTTCCATTCATTATCTACTTTCCGAAGTGTCCTGGTTTCTTTCTTTTTCCGGTCAATACCGCCCCAATTATCTTCCTGGTCAAAACTCACAAATGCGATGTCGTTCCCAATTGAGAAATGAAAGTTGTCTCTTTTTAATTTCAGTTGGAATGGTTGCATTCCTTCGATGAGCTTTGACAGTGATTGAAATCCATTCACAAATTGTAGTCCTTCATAATTAGTGTAGCTGAACGAAACATCATCAGAATTCAACCAGCATTTCGCCCATTGTGCATGATCGCCTTTCGCGGCATATTCACTTTCATTGAGTAATACTTTCGTAATTGCTGCTTCTTCAGATTTAAAATCTAATGTTGCAGTGCAGGAACATAATGCTGCAAATGCAATTACGAGAATGAATGTTGGTTTCATAAATTTTGGTTTAGGGGTTACTAATACATAGCATCGTGAATTAAGCATCCTACTTGATTCTTTACCTGTTTTATAATAAGTGTTTCCATCATAATACTGGAACAATTCCGCCTCTCTGCTATCTGCCTGCTTTGATATAACCCCAGCCCTGGCCTTGCTTTAGCACAATCTCCGTAATACCATCAGGTACTGTATCAACACCGGGTAGCAAATCGGATTTTGTAAGATGATGATGCTTCATCGCCACAGCACACACGCGGAAAGAAATATTTTTATTCTTGGCAAGATCCTCCACTTGGGCTGCTACTGTAGATTTTCCTGCTGTAACCATTGACAACGACTGGCCATATAACACTACTTCTAATTTTGCATCAGGGTTTCCCTGGATGATTCCGTTTAACCAACGAATTACACTTTGGTGATCAGCAGTATCGCCACTTGTCAGGTCAAATACAACCTTGTAGTCTTTGACTTGGGCAAACACATTCTGTTTTTGCACTAATGAAAGCAGCATTGTAATAAATGCAAGCGTCAAAAAATTCTTTTTCATGATTTGTTGATTTATTGATGTTTCTTTTTTCTTTCATTGATGATAGGTTCAAACGGACCATACTTATGCTGCAATTCAGAAAAAGTATCAGCATAAGGCCCATAAGGATGATCAACCGCTTTCTTACTAATATCCGGCCAGTCGTCCGGAAATTCTTTATGTGGACGTGGCCTTGAATTAATGTAAGCGGCGACATCCCAGCATTCTTCATTCGTCAGCTGGCTCTTGCCATGTACTACACCAAAAGGCATGTTGTTCTTTACAAACCCGGCCAGCCTGCTGATCCGGTACATACCTGCCGAGGTATTAAAACTACCGGGCCCCCACAATGGCGGATAATACAATGTGGAATCAACGCTGTATCCACCATTTCCATTCGTACCGTGACACAACTGGCATTTAGCAGTGAAGACCAATTTCCCTTTTACCGTATCTGCAGCTCTCTGCATGTAAGGAAGTTGTTCAATACTTGCATTGATCGGTTTTACTTTTTTGGGTACATCTTTTCCCAACCATAAAATGTAAGCAACCATCGCTTTCATCTCCGTTGAAGCAGTATCAAGCGCCTTCCCATTCATGCTCCTTATCATGCAGTCATTCACACGAAATTGGATTGTTTCTATCTCGCCGCTTCGCTCCCTATACTTCGGATAGTTGGCAGCCACCCCCAGGAAATTAGCACTGAATGCATCAGGTTTTGCACCTGCTTCCAAATGGCAATTCTGACAATTCAGTCTATTAGAAAGATGAGCTACAGTTCCCTCAGGCCCCAGGTACTTCCGGGTATTCGCTATCAGGTCTCTTCCATACCGGATCAGTGCCGCATCAGGAGACTGCTGTATGAGAGTAGTATCGGGTGGCAAATACCTGATAACCTCTTTTAGTGTATCCATCGCCGTTATACTCTGGTCATCCTGATTCTTGTCATTACTGCCGCACGATTTTAAAAGAATGACTCCGCAGGCAACGATGCCAAACCACCCTGCCTTTTTGAAGACACTTGTGTTCGTAGTCATAGCCATCCGCATCGAATAAAAAAGTTTTGATTCATTTACCTGACGAAGCAATAACCACATCCTTTTTCCTGCGCTCTGCCTACAGCCCACACACCTGACGGAACTACGTGAATGCCAGGAAGCACTCCTGCCAACCATTCTTTCTTTACTTCATCTGCATTTCCCGAATCGCCTGCTACAGCAGCACTGAATACGGTAATGGCAGCGTTGCATACAAGAAATTGTACACCACTTTCCTGCAGTTCGTTGATGCCAATTTTTACTTCCCCGATTCCGGGAAATTTGTATGTGCCGGGTGCCGGCTTCCAGTAGGGATTTGTAGTAGCAATTTGTTTTGTGTTCTCATCATTGATCTTGAACATTTCTCCAAACTTGTATTTTTCCCAAAGGGAATTGTTCAGGGCAAAAGGTATCGCTTCGTGCCTTAAGATCACTACCACACTGCAATCCCGGGCTGGAGTGCCAGTAGCTTCATTGGTGAGCAAAAACACACGTGGCCAAGCGAATGGGAACTGGTGATGTGGTTCCGTAACATCATATACAATTCTGTGTTTGCCTTTGATATTCTTCATCCAGTCTTCAGGATCATCATTTTCCAATCCGTCAATACTTTCAGCGGTGGCATGGAATGGAGTGGCAAAGGCAGCAGTACCAATAGCTGCAGCGCCTAATGCCATTGATTGCAGAAATTTTCTGCGTGGTTGTGCATTTAAAGTGGACATAAAAATTAGAGTTAAATGATTGAAAGAATTCATTTTCACTCATGGTATCATTGGCAGGTACTCCTGGTGTTTTCATTGTTACTAATTATGTCAATTGTGAGCTTCAACGCCTCAACCTGACATCATAAATGCCTTATGCATTTTCCAAAAGATGATCAGATTAGCTTACTGAAATATTTTAATTACCCACTTTTATTCTTCGTATTTCATTTGGTACCAGTCCATGCGCCTCTTTGTGTGTTTCAATCACTGATTCCGGGTTTTCTGCTTCAGACAAGCAAAGTACCACTCCGGATTTTTCATCCACCCAATAATTGATGAAATTCACACCGTGCTTGCCCTGTACAGCAAGATCTTTCTTGTGTGCATCTGCCACTGCTGCAGCATTTACTTTTCCCGCACCTAACTGATGAATATCGAGAAAAAATTTTCTATTACCTGTAAAATTTGCCGCTTCACCACCAACAACCTCGACTGTATAATCAGGTAGCAAACCGTGTGCTTCCGCATGAGTTTTTCTTATGTCACTGGAATCTGGTGAAGATGAAAGGCAATACACAACTCCCTGCTCTTCATCCACCCAATAATTGATAAAGTTTACACCATACTTTCCCTCTACTGCAAGGTCTTTTAAATGCGCCGCGGCCACATCTTCAAACTTTACTTTACCAGGCCCTAAGTGGTGCACATCCAGGTACAACTTTTTTCCACCAGAGACATTATTATTAGTTTGAGCTGAAGATTGGAGGGTGATAAAAGCACTGATAACCAAAGACAGCCTGTAAAAATGAACTTTCATATTTCCTTATTTTAATGTTGAATAAAAAGATCCGAGTCGAAACTGATTAGGATTAATTTCAGGTTCTAAATTACCTGAACCTTATGGGGCATGATTTTCTTAAAGGCTCAAAAAATTATCTGTCAGGCTCTTTATAGGAAAATCTGAACTGCTATAGTACGGACACCTTTTCCTTTCGGTAATGGATAGGTGATGCGCCAAATCTTTCTTTAAATACACGGCTGAAATGCGTAACACTCTCAAACCCGCTTTCATCGCAAATCTCATTCACGTTTTTCCCGCTTGTGTTCAACAGGTATCTTGCGTATTCGAGTCTTTTGCTCAAAAGCCATTTGCCGGGAGGTGTATGAAATACCTCCTGAAATTCCCGCTTGAATGAAGCAAGACTTCGATGCGCAATTCTTGAAAATTCACCTAAGGAAAGGTTGAAAGTGTAATTGGCTTCCATGATATCTTTCAACAATGGTTTATGTTGGTCATTCAACTTGCGGATATATGACAACAGCGAAGCATTGGCCGGATTAGAAAGAATAGTGAAGATTAGCTCTTTAAATTTCAGAAGTAATAAATCTGTTGGAGGTGGTTGGCTTTGATGGAAATAGGGAATGATACTGTAAAAAGATGCGCGTGCAATATCATTTATCTTTAAGTCAATGACTAACTCGCCTGTAGAAGCAGCGGAATCTGTCGCCGGAAAATTTGATCTGAATTCGTTGTAAACTTTACACAGAAAATGATCAGGGAAATAAAAGGTGAGCGCCTCCCAATCCATTTCCCAAAACCTTTCTACAGAATATGCCGTCCTTTTTATGAATACCGCCTTTTCGTTGGTGAGCAGCCAGGATTTTTCCCTGTGATGGATCATCTTATGCCCTTCCACCACAAAGACGATCTTATTGAGATGGGTATAGAGATTGATTTTCTTTTTTTCTTGCGGACACTTATAATAAAGAAATAGCAGGTCATCTACAATGAGCTGCGAAAACATTTCGGGATGCTCAGCCTGAAAGTCATATACGTTGATCATACCTGAGAAGGATGATTGTCTTCATAAAGCTAAGATTTAAAACAAAAATTTAAGGTAATATGACTGGGTATTTTACACTCTGCGAGTACTCTGATGAGTTGTGCCATCAATGAAATATGTGAGTCCATAGACCAATTCATAAACCTGCAAAAAATAAATATCAAGGAATCAAATATTTACTCATAGTTATCGGACTCCTGTATCCGTAATAGTGCAATATTTCTATAGCTGAAAAATAATTTCAGGGTTTTGCAAGATTCCCGAATAATATTAATGCAGGGAACCAAAATAATCATTTCTCCTATGGTGTTACATGAAGTGTGGCATATCCGTGAATTGATCATTAGATCCCACTGAAAGCAGAATAAGAAACTTCAATTAGTATTCAATCGCGATTGTTTTTCTGCATTGGCAATGAAGAAACGCACCACTCATATTTCTCACTTCTCTCTTTTGAACAAAACAAAGTATATTGTCGCAATATTTTTTCCATGCCAATTTTACTCTGCTTCCTTGCAATCTTGCTCATCGTTGTATTGATTGTCTGGATGAAATTAGACACCTTCATCACTTTTATTCTTGTCAGTATTTTATTAGGATTAGCAAGCGGCATGAATGTGAAGCAACTCTCGCATTCCCTCGAGACCGGTATTGGCGATATGATGGGAACACTTGTCATCATTCTTGGATTCGGTGCCATGCTGGGAAAGTTGGTTGCAGAGAGTGGCGCGGCCCGGCAGATCACGCATTCCATGACAAAAATTTTCGGCAGAAAATATCTCGCATGGGGTATGGCGCTTGCAGGCCTCATCGTAGGTATTCCATTATTTTATACTGCGGGTTTTGTGATCGTCATTCCATTGATTTTTGCCGTAGGCTATTCTACGAAACTCCCTTTACTTTCCGTTGGTGTTCCAATGCTCGCGGCACTTTCGGTGGCACATGGGTTCTTGCCACCGCATCCATCTCCCACAGCCATCGCGGAGCAATTACATGCAGATATTGGCAAGACACTTCTTTATGGATTGGTCGTAGCCATTCCTGCGATCACAATTGCAGGTCCATTATTTGGGAAGACACTCAAAAGATACCAGGTACACCCACCCGAAGGACTTCTCGATTATGATGCGCAATCGAACAAAAAACTTCCCGGTATCGGAATCAGTTTATTTGCTTCCTTACTGCCTCTCGTATTGCTGGCCCTTACAACTGTTGCAGGAAATACTTTCTTACAAGATTCAGTTCCCGATAAAATCATCGAGTTCATTGGCAATCCCAATATGGCTATGTTCATTTCTGTACTGGTGGCAATTTATTTGTTAGGTATCCGATGTGGAAGGAAGATACCACAGATCATGACTGAACTGCAGGAAGCATTCAAAAGTATTTCAGTAATCCTACTCATCATTGCAGGCTCCGGTGTGTTCATGGTGGTGATGCGTGATAGCGGAGTGAATACTTATATCGCAGAGAGTCTGAAAGACTGGAACATTCCACCACTGATATTAGGCTGGCTGATCGCTGCCATCATTCGTGTATGCATCGGTTCAGCTACAGTAGCAGGACTCACAACGGTAGGTATTTTACTGCCACTGCTTACACAACAGCAGGTAGTTCATCCTTCACTAATGGTACTGTCGATAGGTGCGGGCAGTCTGATGTTTTCGCATGTGAATGATGGCGGGTTCTGGCTCTTCAAAGAATATTTCGGGTTGAGTGTAAAAGATACTTTCAAAACATGGACGGTGATGGAAACACTTGTATCTGTAATAGGACTGATTGGTGTTTTGATACTTGATATTTTTATTTGAATTCTTATACCGATTATACATTCGTAATAGTCCAATTTCATCTGCGAATCGCTTTGCTTTCTGGACAGGCTGGACTAAACGGCTATTATATCAGCATTATACCGGAAACGATTGTACTACCTTATAAATATATCTGGTATTATTTATTGAACACTCCGTCTGTATTGAATAATATAAAAATTCATGCGAATGATGTATTCGATATTAAAGGCGTTGTTTTTAAATTGAGTAAAAATGGTATTCTGGGTTGGAAACAAACCTTAGTAGATAAATGAACAAACGATCCATGCTACCTTATTACCTTATTATTTAAATCTGTGTTCAATAAGGTAATAAGGCCAAAAAAACAGGTAAACACCATCTACTAAGGTTAAATACAATGGGCGCATCCCATCCGATAACAATCGGATCTGATTATTATCGGATTTGTATCAAGAATAACCTTTGGGCTGTTTGATAACTATAGATGGTATAATTCAAGCAATTTATCTTTACCCAAAAAATCAATTGTATGGAACAAAACTACATAGAACAAAAATTGAAAGAACTCGGATTGCAACTACCACCCGCACCACCATTGGGTGGCGTGTATCACCCTGTAGTAAGGCAGGGAAACCTAATCTACATTTCAGGGCAGGGGCCGGTACTCCCGAATGGTGAAAAAATCAAGGGGAAAGTGGGCCAGGATATGGATGAGCATGATGGTAAGTTAGCTGCTCAACAAGTAGGCCTTACCATGCTGTCAACAATAAGAGCACATTTCGGTCCCCTCGAAAAAATTTATCGCTTAGTGAAACTGTTGGGAATGGTCAATTGCACTCCCGATTTCGAAAAGCAGCCATTTGTGATCAATGGATGCAGTGAGTTATTTGCAAATTTGTGGGGTCCCGAAAATGGTGTTGGTGCACGCAGTGCAGTGGGTGTGGGATCACTGCCGGGAAATATTGCTGTAGAGATAGAGGCTATCTTTGAAGTGAAAGAAGGATAAATTCTATCATAATAAAATTGATATTATGTCACCGGGAAACTGGTTTCAATTGAAAAATCCGGATTTGACGGATTCGCCTGCACTGTTGATCTATCTGGATCGCATACACGAAAATATCCGGCTAATGATAAAGATAGCCGGCGATGCAAAGCGAATGATCCCACACATCAAAACGCATAAGATGCCTGAGGTGGTAAAGATGCAAATGCAGGCCGGCATATACCGTTTCAAATGTGCCACCATCGCAGAGGCTGAGATGCTTGCTACTGCAGGAGTCGATGAAGTAGTACTGGCATACCAGTTGAATACTTCCAAAGCATTTCGTTTTTTGCAACTGATCAAACAATATCCACACATTCGATTTGCATCATTAGTGGACAATATGCAGAGCGCTCAATTGCTCAACGATCTTTTTATGCAAGAAGGATTGACAGCAAGGGTGTATATCGATATCGATGATGGTATGCATCGTACCGGATTCGGTACCGGGGGTGATATGGTTGCATTATATGAACAAATAAATTCACTACCGAAGATTCAGTGCCTGGGATTTCATGTTTATGACGGGCATTTTCATGATAAAGAATTCACTGAAAGAAAAGAACTGGCCGATGCTGCCATACAACCGGTGATGAATGCAGTAGCACAAATACAATCAAAAGGCCTGTCCATTCCTGAAGTGATTGCCGGAGGTAGTCCCACATTCACGGTACATGCTTTAAATCTGGGAGTGAAGTGCAGCCCCGGCACCTGCCTGTTGTGGGATTGGGGTTATTCCATGAAATTGGCAGAGCAACATTTTCTCCACGCGGCTGTATTGCTGACCAGGATCATTTCAAAGCCTATGAAAGGCCGTGTTACTACTGACCTCGGGCACAAATCAGTTGCGGCTGAAAATCCAATCGATCGCCGAGTGTATTTTTTAAATCTTGAAGATTACAAAGTAATATCTCAAAGCGAAGAACACCTGGTGGCGGAAGTGAGTGATGCGGATTGGGAAAAACTAAAAGTGGGTGATGTGCTCTATGGTATTCCCTATCACATTTGCCCTACGGTGGCATTGTATGACGAAGTGCAGGTCGTGGAAGATGGTGTTGTAACACAGCAATGGCAGGTGACGGGGAGGAGGAAGAAGATTACCATTTAGATTGATCAATAATAACGGTAATGGACACACCTACTTTTTGTAATCTAAAAAATATTTAATGAGCCAATTCATTTTTGACGCACATCTCGATCTGAGCATGAATGCAATGGAATGGAACCGTGACCTTACTCAGCCATTGCAGGATATCAGAAACCGTGAAAAAGAATTGAATGACAAACCGGATAGAGGAAGGAGTACTATCTCTTTCGAAGAGATGAGAAAAGGAACAGTAGGAATTTGTGTGGCTACGCAAATTGCCAGGTATGTAGCGCCGGACAATCCGCTGCCCGGCTGGCATTCACAAGAACAGGCATGGGCACAAACGCAGGGACAACTTGCGTGGTACAGGGCTATGGAAGAAAAAGGTGAAATGAAACAGATCAGCAATGCGACAGATTTAGAAAATCATTTACACCTATGGTTACACGAAAAAGATTCAAGCCATTTACCCATCGGTTATATCCTGAGCCTTGAGGGTGCAGATTCCATCGTCAACCTGCACTATCTCGAAAAAGCATATTCTTATGGATTGCGTGCACTTGGTCCTGCGCATTATGGCCCGGGTGTGTATGCTTACGGTACTGACTCCACAGGTGGCATCGGACCAAAAGGGCGAGCACTATTGAAAGAAATGGAAAACCTGAATATCATCTTAGACGCTACGCACCTGTGTGATGAAAGTTTTTGGGAAGCAATGGATCATTTCAAAGGAGCAGTATGGGCCAGCCACAACAACTGCCGCACACTGGTACCGCACAACCGTCAATTTTCTGACGAACAAATAAAAGTGCTGATAGAAAGAGATGCTGTCATCGGCGCCGCATTCGACGCGTGGATGCTGATACCCGGATGGGTACGAAAGCAAAGCACACCACAATCCACAGGTGTGAGCATGAATCACGTGGTGGATCATATTGATCATGTATGCCAGTTGGCAGGTAATACACTTCATGCAGCGATTGGAACCGACCTCGATGGCGGATTTGGAAAAGAACAATGTCCCGGAGACTTAGAGACTATCGCCGGCCTTCAGGCTATTCCCACTATTTTGAAACAACGGGGATATTCAGAAGAGGACATTGAAAATATAATGTACAAAAACTGGATACGGTTTTTGGAGAATGTTTGGAAATAAAGGCTTCTCCTTCAGTGATGAAGTAAATTTCAATTACATTATTGCTTTTCCTTCTTCAAAAACGATCTTACCACTTTCGAGAACTCCGGTGTGGATGCCGCATGGTCATGATCTCCGGGCGTGATAGCATAGCTCCCCTTCGGCAGCATTTTCGCAAGGTCAGGCGCTGATAAATTATAGTTATCACTATCACCGCGAATGACCAGCACCGGTATTTTGATAGTTCTTAATTCTTTTTGAGAAATCGATGGTTGTTCTTTTTGCATCAACGACAATGCCGTTTGATCCAGCTTCTGCTGATGAATGTATTGAATCAATCCTTTTAATTCGGGCACCGAATCACCTCTCAGAGCATGATAAAACATCAGCCTCCGTGGCCATTCCGGATCGGTGAATTGTGTATCTATTCCACCCAGCACTGCTTTGTCAATTCTCTTATCCAACAACAACAACCTGGATGTGATGATAGATCCGCGTGAATATCCAACCACACTGTACCTTTTTATTCTGAGGTGTTTCATCAATCCTACGATATCCTTTGCTTCAGCATCATTGGCATAAGCGATATCAGTATGAGGTCTGTCTGACTTGCCATTACCACGCAAGTCCAATAATATGACCTGGTAACCGTCATTCAATAAATCCTGATAAAGTACTGCACCCTTCCACGAATTCATATTGACTATAAACCCATGCACCAGTAACACCGGTTTCCCGATGCCACGTACTTCATAATAAATCTTTGTACCATCGAAGGAAGTGCAATACCCCGAAGTAACAGGAAACTTTTCAGCAGAAGAAGATTGAGCATTTCCAATTTGAAACAAGAAGAAGAGAGGAAGGAGTGTAATTAATTTCATATTATAATTCATAGTCTATAAATGTAATAAATATCAATGAGTGGAATCTTGAGTTGGATCATCTCTACCATTGAATCAAATATTGCGCCTTTAGAAAAAACTGCCTGCTGCTTTCCCTAAAATCCTTGAATCCACTGCTGTTCGGCAGTTGATCCAAATAATCAGTCATTCCCAAATAAAATTTTGTGAACGGATTGAGTTTGTAATGCAGCAATGGATATACCTGCAATTGGTCATCAAATGAATTGTACTCTGAGATCAGGCGTACAGAAAACTTCCTGGAGAAATGATAGTTGCCTGTGAGCCGAATGATGTTACCCTTGAAAAAACGCTGATTGTCATCAACAGAAGAAAGTGTTGAATAATTATAGGTAATGCCCAGTTGCAAATGGGTAGTTGGCTTTACAGTCACGAACGCTTTTATGTTGTGTCCGTTTCCCATAACAGGATTACTTGTACGAAAAATATACTTACCAAAATCAATGTCCACACCAAGATCGAGGGCTTCGATTGGTTTTGATTCTACTTCAACCATCCAGCGGTGAATACCTTTGAAAAAATAATCCCTAAACCGCTCATCATTTACCAGCATGTAGCTAATCTCTACACTCGTTTGTCCTGCAAACTGGTTGGTCAATCCCGTCATCAGAAACCGCTCCATTACCCTTCCATAAAAATCATAATTCCAATTGCCGAATGCAAACAAACGCCCCTGCGACAACCATTTTCCGGCAGGATAATAAGAATAGCTTTGTTCTAATGATACGCCCTGGGTGTTTGTCTTATTAATGAATCCTGTCTGCGATTGAAAGGTTGGAGATTTCGTTTGATACCCGAATTCAAATTGATAATGCTTTGCCTGTCGTTCAAATCCAACCGACATCATGGTGCCATCAAATTTTTCTCCATTCAATGCTGCATCATATTTTGCTTTCCCAAATTTTCTCTGATCGTTGAAAAGAGCAGTATCATTGATTTCATCGGTACTGGAATATCCCATTTGGCCATTCAGGTAATAATGATTGGCTAACTTAACCTGGCCATCCAAACTTCCAACATAATTAGCTCCGTTTTTATAGTTGCGTGTGGTGATGAGCGCTCCTATAAACGTCTCAGGTCCGAAATTGTATTTGGCACGCAACACATTCGCATAAGAGTTGATCTGTGAACTCACCAGGTCACTTTCATACTGGCCGGGAATTACAAACGGTGTATTCTTATCGTAAGCTGTCACCCACCCGAGGCTGAACTTTTCTGTTTGATGTGTAAACTTTGCAGCAATAAGGGGATTGTTGATGGTGCGGGAATAATAAAGATTTTCAGAGGTTTCAAACAGGTCAGCACCGCGAACAAAAAAAGGCCTCTTTTCAGGATAGAAAATTGCAAAGGCCTGGTTGACCGAAATCTCTGCCGCATCGGTTTCGATCTGGCTGAAATCGGGATTGATAACCACATCAAGTGATGTGTTGGAAGCAATGTCATAAGAAACACCACCACCAGCTCTCAATTGAACAGGAGAGGGGTCTAATCCGGAATTCAGATTTTCCGGGTCTTTAAGCGTACTCGTTTGCGAAGCCAAAATATAAGGAAGCATTTCTACAGAGCCTCCTCCTTTGATGTTACTGATGTTTGCCATGGTACCACTCTGGCAAAGCATACAGGAATTACTAAGTGATACTTTAGTCCAGCTCAATTGATAACGTGCATTTCTCGGATAGTTGCGAACAAATTGCACGCGCCAGTCTTGTACTTGATCTCTTGAAAAATTCAGACTTTTGAGTGGCACCTTCATTACCACTACATAGCCACTATCTGTGATCTTACCATCCGAATACCATACAGCATCAAAACTGGAATTTTCATCATCACCTGATCTGTAAATATCCATCTGTACACCCAAGGGGTTGGCCAATAGTTCGAAAGCTTCTTTGTTGCCACCATAAGTATCCATGATGATTCCTACATAGTCATCTGAGTTTACTTCATCGCGCTCTGCTAACTGTGCACGGATTTTTTTTGGATTAGGATCACTTGCACAAAAAGCGATGTAGAGATAATGCGACGAATAAAGCACTCTTACCTCCGTCCTTACCGGAGCTGCTCCTTCAGGATCAGGAAGCATCTGGTAATTGATGTACTGTGGTGTCGCAAGTAGCCAGGCAGGATTATCCAATTTGGTATCGATGTTGAAATCTTTTTCAATTCTGGTAGGGAGAAATGAATAGACACCTGGTTTTTGTTGTGCACGCAATGAACCAAAGCATTCAATCAGTAGCATTACCGTCAGCACAACAGCAGAAATTAAATTCTCTTTCAACTTCATTGCGAGCTTTTAGAAGGCATAAAAATAGTACTTGCAACAGACAGGCGTTGCAGGCTTTCAGGCAGGACGGTAAGGATAGATGTTTAGCGGTTGATCGTACATCTTTTTTAATATCCTGAACTTGATCAAATTCTGTTACCAATGCTTTCCAAGCCATATTGTTTAATAAAAAATCCCGGTCACTATGAGTAACCGGAATTTTTAAAATATCACAATCAGGTATGGAATACTATTGTTTCGTCAGAGAAAACATTCCCTGGTCTCCTTTGGCAAAATTGACATTAATCTTGTAAGTGCCTCCGTCTGCAGGGCCCGGGAAGTTTTGAGGGAAATCATATCCTAATGCGCCACCGGCTGCAAGCCCTGCTACAGATGCATCCTGTACCGCGTATTTATGACTCCAGTCTCCATTCACCGGCAGGAAAAGATATTGCTTTCCTCCGTTGAGGGTGAGCGTCAGTTCAAACTCAGAAGAATTAAGACGTGTGAATTGTTGCGATGGTGTGGGAACAGGATTGCTCCATCCTCCCGGAGTAGCATCTCCTACCATAAATAAATTATCAGGTAGATGACCGCTCCAAGGT
The DNA here is from genome assembly GCA_964526985.1 of uncultured Ginsengibacter sp. Taxonomy (GTDB): domain Bacteria; phylum Bacteroidota; class Bacteroidia; order Chitinophagales; family Chitinophagaceae; genus Ginsengibacter. Next base: position 48,369 of record CAZGNJ010000013.1, read on the forward strand.
GCTACCGTGTATTTTCCATGCTGGAAATCCAGTACAATCTTATACCATCCGGAATTATCAGGGCCAATAAAATTTTTATCAAGGCCAAATCCAAAGTCTCCTCCACTTGCTACTCCCGCCACTCCCTGATCAGCAATACTGTACTTCTTACCCCAGTTACCATTCTCAGGAAGCACGAGGTATTGCTTGCCACCATTGAGATTAAAGACACCGGCAAATGTTGTTTCGTCTAATCTTGTGAATCCCTGTGATGGTATTGGAACAGGATTGCTCCATCCTCCTTGTGTAGCATCACCAACCAGAAACAAAGTACCTGATTCAGGAAGCGCTACTTTAGGTGGAACTTTGTAAGGAGTATAATCAAAGGCTACAACGTTGGAAATCTTCTGATCATTATTATTTTCATAAGAGGAGATCACACGAGCCTCCATCTTGTAAGGCTTTCCGAATTCCCACTGCCTGGCTACAGCAAATGCGTTCAGTTCCTTTGCAATAATTCCGGTATCCATTTTAGCAATGACTACCTTCTCAATTGCATTTTTAAATTGATTCCCTGCTGCATCCACCTGCACTATAAACTTTTGCAACGAAGAGTCCACAGCATAGTTGGGAGATGTCCATGTAAAAGAAAGGGCTATGTTATTTGAATCTGCAGGCTGTGGCGCCACTGCATTGGATGAAGCCGAAAGTACTACAGCATTCCCACTCTTATAATAGGGAAGATCTCTTGCTTTTTCACATCCGGCCACAACTAATAACAGAACCGGGATCGCAAATAAAAGTCGGTTTAATATTTTTTTCATATTGCTGATTTAAATCGTTATTGCTTGGTGACTGAATAAATACCTTTTACAAAATCCACCACTATTTTATAAGTTCCTGCTTGCGTAGGGCCCGGGAAGTTATCACTGCCATCGTAAGAAAATGCGCCTCCGGTAGTTGGCTGCTCTGCCGTCTTTTTGCAGGCATATTTGTGCGACCAGTCTCCCCATTTAGGTACGAATAGAAATTGATTACCGGAATTGGTATTGTCCCCACCGGAAAGTTGTACTGTGATTTCATAAGTGGTAAGGCTTGCCCTGGTGAATTCCTGGTTCTGTTTCGCATACGCACCACCGTTAGCCCAACCTCCTAACATGACATCTCCGCCAACAATATACAGATGGTCAAAAATAGGAACTAACACATCCAGAAATGGAGAGGCCTTGAACGTAAGTACATTTGAATATTGCGGAACACCTCCATCGCCAAGTGTACTCATGATCCTCACCTCGAAGGTAGATTCCTGGTCAAATGGCAGTTCTAATCCAATCAACATCTTGTTGAGGTCGCCCTGGGTAATGGCACCACTGAGATCGCCAGAATAAGATTTTTCCTGGATGAGGCCGCTCGAAAAATTAGCACCGGGTACGTCCATTTGCAATGTGTAACTCACATTCTGCGAACTGACACCCGTATTGAACATATAGTTTGGATTTGTCCAGTTGAATACGATCGCTGTATTGTTTTTTGTTGCAGTAGCCAGAGGTACCACACCACCGCTATTGATGGATGCAGACAGAACAGGTGCAGTCCCTCCTTTAAAAACTACTTTGTTTTCTACCTTCTTGCAGGATGCAAATAACATTATACCTGCAAGGGCGAAAGAAAGATTTTTGATTAAAAATTTCATACAATTAAATTTTGAATATTTTAATAACCAGGGTTTTGTTTCAGATTAGGATTGGCAGATATATCCTTGGATGGAAGCGGGTAGAGATTTCTGAAAGATTCCACTCCGGTTCCACTCTTCACTCCTCCCTTCCATGGCCACAGGTAAGTTCCTGTTGTGAACATTCCATAGCGGATCAGGTCTGTCCTTCTGAACCCTTCCCAATACAATTCTCTTGCTCTTTCGTCCAATACAAATTGTAATGTCAAATCGCCGCTATTGATATCACCTGAACTATTACCATAAGCTCTTTCTCTCAGGTCATTGATATACCCTACGGCTGTAGCCAAATGTGCATTGTCATTTGTTCTCAGCACAGCCTCTGCATAGATCAAATACATTTCAGCCAGCCTGAACAATGGCATATCCACATCAGAGAAATCAAGGCTGCTTCCATTGCCACCATCTCTTGTTATGTTCCGGTATTTTGTAATTGCAAATCCATCGAAAAACATAGATTGTGCATCGATATCTATGTTTTGTCCATTGGTAAAAAATTCAGCACGGTGATCCAGGTCGCCGGTGTAATCAGGAAAAAGATTAGGAAGGTTTTTAGTAGTACGGATACCACTCCATCCACCTTTGATTCCAAAATCTGCTGCCACCATGAAACCACCTACTGCAGCATGTGTCAGGAAGGTGGTACCTCCGTAGCCCTGGGTTTTCAATCCATCATAATTAATGGTAAAAATAAACTCAGAAGTATTCTTGTTGTTGTCTGCCAGCATGAGCCACTTGTAATCAGGTATCAGACTGAATCCGGCATCGATCACCTTTTGTGCATAAGTCATGGCATCTGCGTAATGATCTGTACCAGTATAAACTCCCGCATTGAGGTACATACGCGCGAGCAAAGCCCAATCTGCTGCTTTGTCGGCACGTCCATACACATTAGACTTAGGATCTGCCAACTCCGGCTCTATTTCTTTGAGTTCTTTTTCTATGTAAGAAAATAACTCTGCACGTGAGATTTGTTTGGGTATTGATCCGATAGGGTCTGAATCAGTAATAAAGGGAGGATTGCCATACAAATCCATGAGTACCCAATATTGATAGGCTCTCAGGAACCTTGCTTCCGCGAGATATTGCTTTATCGCTTCCGCATCATTACCCTTGATACCACGGCCACTGACTTTGTCTGGTGCACATTGCCTGATGAAATCGTTTGCAAGTGTGATCTGGTACATACATCTGTAATAAAGTCCGGTAAGGAATGGGTTGCTGGAGCTCCAGTTCATATTGTGAAAATCCTGGATACCCGCATCGCCCCATGCCACTACAGCCTCATCTGTGCTTAACTCCTGTGCTTTCCAGAATAGTCTGAAGAAGTCTGAGGTACCTGGGTCTATCCCCTGGATATCGCCACTTCCCGGACCACTATTTCCTGTCATGGCGAAACTGCCATACACTTTGGCAAAAGCCATGTTGTAGCCATCCATATCCTTATATACCTGGTCGGCACTCTCTCCATGTGTCGGCAAACGATCCAGGTCTTTTGTACAACTCCAAAGAACCGGGGCCAGCAGGAATGCCATTAAATAATATCCTAACTTATTTTTCATTCGAATGATTTTTTAAATTTTTAAAAATTAAGATTTATCCCCAGGCTCATCACCCTTGACCGTGGATACAGGTTGTTATCAACCCCACTCTGCACCTCGGGATCCACGCCCACATAATTTGTAATAGTAAACACGTTTTGAATGTTGGCATTTACAGTCAGGTTGCTCTTACTCTGGAATATTTTTTTGAAGGTATAGTTGATATACACGTTATCCATTTTCACAAAAGAGCCATTCTGTATATAATAATCAGACATGAAATACTTGTCACCTTTTCCAGACATCAGGTTTGATGCAATGGCATTGGTCAGGTACTTCAATGGATTCAAAATACTTCTGATATTGCTGGACGCTGAAATGTTATTATTGAAAACATAATTGCCAATGCTGGCACGCATTACAAATCCTACATTCAGATTCTTATGAATATTGAAATTGGTACTGGCACCCAGGAAGTAGTCAGGGTCTGTTTTGTGAAACTGGTACAGGTCTTTCTCATTGATGATACCATCGCGGTTGATATCCTCATAGAGCCCATCTATGGGCATTCCTGACTGATCATACACTTGTTTATATACATAAAAAGATCCACGGGGATAATCTACTGAGTTGATTAGAATTGTATTTCCTGTACCACCTGAGATGCCATAGAATCGTGTACCTGCATAATTTGGATCTTTTACTGCTGTCAGTTTGGTGATCTCATTCTTGTTGTAGGTTCCGTTCAGAGACAAATCCCAAACGAGGTTGCTGTTCTTTATTGGTTGCAAATTCAAAGTAACTTCAATACCACGGTTCTCCATTGACCCTACGTTAGCAATAATCTCGTTAGAGAAGTTACTACCAGCAGGTTGCGCGATCATGTTGAGCAAGTCTGTTGTCTCCTTGTAATAAGCATCAATCGAACCGGATATCCTGTTGTCTAAGAAACCAAAATCCAATCCCAGGTTGGTCGTTGCTGTTTTCTCCCATGTTCTTTGCGGGTAATAACCTCCGGGAGCATACATGTGATAAAAGGCGTTACCCAATTGATATTGCGATTCGTTGCTACTATATCCATAGAAGGAGTTGTAATCGTAATAACCAATACCGCTTTGCTGGCCTGTAAGACCATAACCAATCCTCAGTTTCAACTGTGACAGTGTATTTGAATTAGCAAGGAATCCTTCATTCTTGATATTCCATGCAAAAGCTCCGGAAGGAAATACACCCCATCGCTGATCTTTAGCGAATCTTGATGAACCATCCGTTCTGATTGTTCCGGTGAGTAAATACCTGTCTTTGATATTAATATTGGCACGGCCATAATAAGAGATCAAAGTATATCTTGGTGAATCCACAGCAAAGGTTGGAGTAGAAATCACAAATCCATCTGAAGTCTTATCCGGGTAGCTATAATTGATAGTGAGGAAATCCTGATAGGCATAACCACCTACCAAATCTAATTTTGTATCAATAGAACTGATATCCTTTGTATAATTGAGATACGCTTCCAGCAACCTATCCTGCCTCCTCTGCCTATACTTCTGGTCAACACCGCCATGTTTTTGATCAGGAGACCTGAGATATGCCTGTGCTGCATTCGGATCCACCTTCACAGTACCATTTCCTTCTGCATAATCATATCCAACATTCAGGAATGCATGGAGATCAGGGAAGAAATGCAATTTGTAATCAATCAACGCGTTTCCAATGCTGCGTTTTACTTCACTGTTATTGTGGTTGTCCATCAGCAATCCCAATGGATTCAGAGGCGCTAATGAACGCAAGCCAGTTGTTGCATTGGGGTCCAGCCATTCCCAATATCCATTATAATTATTATTATCAGAATGGATCGGTTTGGTAGGATCAAAATAAACCGCCGCGCCGATGGCACCTTCATTGGCAAACCTGGATTTAGTAATGCTTCCCTTCAAATTGATATTTATTTTCAGATGGTCATCGAGAAGGTTTGGCACCAGGTTGATGGCGCCACTATACCGATCTAATTTGCCTGTTTTCAAAACGCCTTCCTGGTTGAGGTAACCAACAGAAACACGGTAGGGCAAGTTTTTTAGTCCACCACTTACACTCAGGTTATTATCTGTAGTCAACGCTGTCTGGTAAATCACACTTTGCCAATCTGTATTTGCAGTTCCTAATCTTGAAATATCTTCTGCACTGCCATATTGATTCACGATCCTTCTGAAGGTTTGCGCGCTTAAAACTGACGGAGTATGTGCTACATCAGCAACTGAAAATGTAGAATTGAAGTTGAATTTTGGTTTTGCACCTGCACGTCCACTCTTAGTTGTAATGATGATAACACCATTCGATGCACGGCTACCATAAATCGCAGTCGCTGATGCATCTTTCAGTACAGTGAAACTTGCAATGTCATCAGGATTGATCAGGCTTAATGCATTGGGTGAACCTGAAATTCCATCATTGCTTACAGGCACACCATCAATTACAATCAGCGGATCGTTAGATGCATTCAATGAAGCGCCTCCCCTGATACGAATCGTACTTCCCGCGCCCGGCGCACCTCCATTACTCACGATCTGCACACCTGCTACCTTTCCTGAGATGAGTTGCTCCGGTGTGGTGATCTGTCCTGATTGAAAATCATCAGAAGAGACTTGAGTAATGGAACCGGTGAGATCTTTCTTTTGTGTAGTACCATAACCAATACTCACTACAATGTCAGATAATTTTTCAATGGAATGTTCCAATTGAACGGAAAGGCTCGACTGGCCGTTAACCGCAACTTCTTTTGTTACATAATTTACTGAAGTGAAAATCAGAACAGCATTGGAGGCAACAGTAATTGTAAAGTCTCCTTTATTGTCTGTCTGAGTAGCTACAACGGTGCCCGATACACTCACCGTTACTCCGGGAATCGGCGTTCCTGACTGGGCATCAGTTACATGGCCTGTTACTTTGTTTTGTGCTCTGGCACTCCATGAGCCTAACAACAATGCACAGACGAGCAACATCCATCTGCCGCTTTTGTACATACTTCCTTTTCGCATAAAGCCAACTGTTTAATTGTTTATTTAAGAATTGTTCTGAAAATTATAATGTGTAATTATTACACAATTTAGGATAATTTTTTTATAAAAATTTTTTATTTATTAAAAATTCCAATAATTATTGCTGAAAAATTTGTTCGTGTTTACTAATGAGCGATAAAATTGTCAATTCGCTGCTTTGAACTCAAAAATCAATTCCTGCCCACACTTTCTTCTTCTTCTCATATTTCTCAAAATCAAACCGGTACAAACGGCCCGGCCTGTGCGGCACATTCTGTTCTTCTTCTCCTACATCTACGAGGAAATCCATACTGAAAAATTTCTTCCTGAAATTGCGTCTGTCCAATTTCTTATTCAGGATGGCCTCATACAAATTTTGTAATTCTCTCAATGAAAATTTCTTAGGCAATAAATTAAAGCCTAACGGATGTTCCTGTACTCTTTTTTGCAACCACTGATAACAGGTGAGATAAATGGATTCATGATCGAAACCCATTTCTTTGTCTTTCAGGCTTTCGACGCTGTGCCAATGCAGTTCATTATCCATTTTTTTGAGCCGGTGATTCTGAACGTTTATCAGTGAGCAATAAGCTACGGTAACAACGCGTCCTGCCGGATGCCTGCTTACTTCTCCAAAAGTTTTTACCTGTTCCAGGAATACATCACCTAAACCTGTGCGCTGCTTCAATACGCGATATGCAGCATTGTCAAGGTCTTCATCTGGTTTTACCAGGTCGCCAAGCAAAGTCCACATGCCCTTGTACTTTTTTAAGTCAGAGCGGATGAGCAATACCTTCAATGTATTCTCATCAAATCCAAAAATGACACAGTCAACAGACAAGGCCACACGGTTGATACTTTGTACTTCTGTTTGCAGCCCCTTTAGTGTCTTGGGCTGCTGACTTAACTCTTTTGCCATTGTCATTCTTTGAATTATTGTTTTACTATTTTATTTACAATAGCCTTTCCGTCCATTATTACTTTGATGAAGTAAACTCCTTTGGATAGGCTTCCTGCTTCATTCATTTGAATATCATTACTTCCTCCGATTACATCAACGGATTTCGTAATCAATGTTTTTCCTTCTACTCCTGAAACTGAAATATAAGCTTTGCCATTTGTTGCAGACTCTACTTTTAATTTTAAAACATTTGACACAGGATTCTGGCGAATAATGACGGCGAATTGCTGAACCGATTGCTTTACTGATTCTACTTCGCTGAATGAGAATGAACCATCTATATCAACTGTTTTGATTCTGTAATAAACTACCTCAGCATTCAGTAGATGATTGTCGACAAACTGATAGGTAGATTGTCCTGTTGCGTTTTGCTTTTCAATTCCTTCAAACGTAACCCCATCATCGCTTCTTTCTATTTCATAATAAGCCACGTTTTTTTCTGTCGCCACTTTCCACTCCAGCAGGTTATGTTGGCCGTGGTGCACCGCTGTAAAATTTGTTATGGCAACAGGCAGTGGTACCTGAACACTGGTAAACACATGGAATTCGCCGGGTTTCAAAGTAAAGGATTGGGCACTTCCTGTCGCGGTAATGGTATTTCCATTCAGGTAATCGTACCAGGTACCGGCTGTAGGGAAAGTAACACTTCCCACTTTCGAGGTAACATCAAAATTTCCAATCACAACTAATTTGCCAGATGTAGAATTCAACACCAGCCATTTGAAAGCTCCTGAGAAATCCTGGCTGGTAGCATTAGATGTGAAGGCTGTTGTAAAGGCCGGATTTTTTCTCAACTGAATCAGGTACCTATAGGTATCGTAAAGTTTGCGTCGTTTTGTATTCTGAAAATAATCCCATTTGATCGGTTTTGCATCTAGACGGCAATTAGAATTGATGGTACCGTCTCCACAATAGTTGATAGAATAATCATAACCTAATTCTCCAAACTGCCAGATCATTTTTGGACCCGGGATGGTGAAGAAAAATGCTGCTGCCAATTGCTGGCGCTGCAATGCCGTGTCCAATACTTTGATGTTATATGCGGGCGTACCTCCAAAGCTATTTCCAAACTGAAGGTTTTTGTACATCAGCCTTTCTTCATCATGACTTTCCATGTAAGTCACTAAGTTGGGATTAGTCCAGCCCCGCTTGTTTGCAATGCCCCAGTCAAAATTCCAATCAGTACTCCAACCCATTGTAGCCTGGTTATAATTATAATTCATGTTGCCCCAAAGCATCATACCATAATTACTCAATACTGTCTCTTCTGAATTATCTGCAAAATGCTCGAGTATGCAGTAAGCACCTGCTCCATATTTTTGAAGTGTATCATAATATCCTTTCCAGATATCAATGCGGCTCTGGTCATAAGCTGACCACGCTGCTACATCGCAATTGTTGCCATTGTTATCACATGTTTGTTTCTGCGTAAAGCCTTTGCTCAAATCGAATCTGAATCCATCAATTTTGTATTCGCTGAGCCAGTAACTCAAAACACGGCTCACAAAATATTTTGTCTGCGGACTTTCATGGTTCATATCATAGCCCACATTGTAAGCGTGCTTAGCAACCGGATTGAACCAGGGGTTGTCTGCGGCGGGGCGGTTGTTGGCAGCATCCCAATACAATCGGACCATAGGCGACATACCGAAACTGTGATTGAGTGCGATATCCATTACAACGGCAATTCCATTCTTATGACAACTGTCAATGAATTCTTTTAAAGTATTTTCAGGGCCGTAATATTTATCAGGAGCAAAATAAAAATCTGGATTGTAACCCCAGCTCAGATTGCCTTCAAATTCATTGAAAGGCATGATCTCAATTGCATTGATGCCTAACTTCTTCAGATAATTTAGTGTATCCCTTAACGTTACCCAGTCATGTTTGGCTACAAAATCACGGACCAGCAATTCATAGATCACCAGGTTTCTTTTGTCTGGTCTCGTATAGCTATAGGTGTCCCAATTGTATTGCGGTTTATCTGTTTGCAGTATGCTCACCACCTCCGAAGTATAAGTAGATGGATATGGTTTCATCCCCGGATAGGTACTGCTGGAAATATATTGATCATTGTAAGGATCCTGGATCAGTTCTGCATAAGGATCCGCGATTCTGAGTGTACCATTTACAAGGTATTGAAAACTGTATTCAGTACCGGCTGTAAGCCCTGTGAGTGTGATCCACCAGTAATTTCCATCAGGAGTTCTGTTCATTTGGAATGCTGCCTGTTCAGTCCAGTTATTCCCCGGCAAATCGCCAATCACGGCTACACGGCCCTTGCCGGGAGCATACAGTACGAGTGTGGCAGAAGTACTACTTATATAATTGATACCGGGCCTCGCACCTGCAGGTAGTGGCGCAATGTTGACACTTCCGGAAGCAAAGAATGTAAAGGTTTGAGTGGAGGTTGTGGTACCATCATTGGCTTCCGCAACTATTGTTTGAGTACCGGAAGTGGTGATGGTTGGATTTGCGGAGATCGTAGTAGCTCCTGTTGCGGTTTGTATTACAGTTCCATTTAAATACAACTTCATGGTTGAAGCTTTATTTGCAATGGCTGTCAATTGTATGTTGTCCCCGATAGATTTGGTGATCGTTTCGGGTGCAGGCGCATACAGCGGTTGCATGGGTGGTTGAGTGAAGCGTACTGCTGTGGCTGTAGTATATATGGGCACATACATATCACTTCCGTCAGCGTTTGCCTGCTTCTTGTTGCCGTCACCACTTCTGAAAAGTATCGCGATCTTTTGTATTTTTTCGTTGATGTCTGTTACACCAAAATAAGTTCTGAGATCACTCGAGATGGTAAAAGACCACTTGTTACCACCGAGAGATGTGGCCTTCCATGCCGGGTTGGTACTTCCCCATGTGGTTACCACATGCTTCCAATCAGAGGCACCGGTACTCAGAGAAGTGATCACACCGATATGTACATAAACATCATTAGCATTATAATTCAGCAAACCCTGGTTACCCTTGTTAGCATCAACCGTGATTACCATTCCGGTAGTAGCTTCTGTAGCGAAATCAGGAGTCCAGGTAAGTAGTTGAGCTATGCCCTGAAAAGAGGTAAAGACAAGAAAAATAGTGAGTAGCTTTTTTATCATGCGGCAGTTTTTGAATGTGTAAAATACACACATTATTTTATTTTGAAGGAAAAAATATTTTTCCTCTGACTTTGAAGCCAAATTTTTTGCACAAAAAGGGATGCAGAATATACACCAAGTTAAGTGGAGAATGTTCAGTGGCTTTCAGCGTCTTTTCAATATATCCAAGCTTGGGGTACCATGCCGTTGGTACACTTTTTTGCAAAGCGGTACGATCAAATTCTAATCCCATCCAAAGAGCAAGAGCAGCTTTGAACTATTTAGATTAATGATACAGATTAATTCACTATTTTTGTGAATGTGGATTTTATTTGAGAATAAAAAAGTATTGGAGTTGTATCAATCAGAGGTAAAGGTTTGTGTTGCAAAATATAAGTATGCGAAACATATCGTAGAAAAGTATAAGCTGAGAATTGGACAAATGATTGATGCACCGAATTTGCAAACTTTGGGACAAATCAAATCACTAAATCTGGAGAAATTAAAAGGTGAAAGAAAGGGACAATTTTCAATTAGGGTGGATAACCAATTCAGGATTTGCTTTAGAGAACTCAGGACGAATGAAATAATTATTGAAATTATGGAACTAGTGGACTACCACTAAATAAAATACACAGGAAATGAAATCAGCAAATGAAATTACACCAACAAATATTTTTCATCCCGGGATCGTGCTGGCTGAAGAAATAGAATACAGAGGACTTACACGTCGTCAGGTAGCTAAGGACATGGGTATTTCACCCACCATCCTGAGCGAAATCATTTCGGGCAAGCGAAACATAACCACAGCGACAGCCATTAAAATTGAAAACGCACTTGAAATCAATGCACTTTTCTTTTTGAATATGCAGGTTCGTTTTGAATATTATACTTTGAAGAAGGAGCTTGAAAAATCTGCTGCATAAGATCATTAGGAAAAGTCTTTCTCCTTTCAGGGTAATAACTCTATAAGCTCTTTAATAGGAAGTCAAAGTAGATTTGTCATCAATTGAAAATGTATAGAGCTAATCAATAGAATACCTAAACATCCTAAATGAAGTTCTGAGGACAGTATCGATCATTTGACAAAATCCAAATTTTTCGCACCCTTCGAAAAACAACAACCTTATTTTGTTTGTTTGATATCCTTACTACCCCCTATATTCACTTTATGAAAAACGCAATTATAGTTTTAGTGTTTGCATTTACTATGCAAAATGCATATTCTCAAAACAAATCAAAATTTTCAGTAGAAATAAACTACGGGCTGAACGGCAATTTCTTCTTGAGAGATTACGATGAAATAGGAGAACCTGCTGACAAAAAGTATTTCTTCAAAAAAAACTTTGTTGGTACCACTACGGGGATATCCCTCACTTACCTGTTCAATCAGAAAAATGGAATTTTCGTTGAATACGACAGAAGTGTCAATATAGGAAAGTTTTTTTATTCATCTTTTTCATTTGCAGCAAAGCTAATCCTATAAAGGGTTGTAGCGGTTTTCACCATTCTTTTTGTCCATTAACCCGGAAAGAAGAATTAAGGAGGTACTATTAATGGTTCAGATGTATTCATCAACTATTTCAAGCTAAGACATATCAACAACATCTTTTTCGGAGGATACCATCATATTTTCAAACTAAGAAAAACAGATATCCACCTGGATGGCGGGACCGTGATCATCACAAGTGCGCAACAGGAGATCGCAATTGAAAACTGGGATGATATAATATTTATAGATGAAAGAAATTACGAGCATTACGGATTGTGTGAGGGTGGTGTACTCCTCGGTTTCGGCTTTTCGAAAAAGATTGATACAAAATTCCGGTTGGGTTTAAAAAGCAGGATATTTTATTTGATTTCAACAGGAACTCTGGAATCGATAACGCTGACTCCAACTTTATCCCACCGCTTTTGAAATAAAGTGATTACCGAAATTTATTTTGTATAAATTACCTAACGTTTTTCTCATCAATAACTTCTCCCGATTGTATCGCATGCTGCCTTGATGAGTGAGCGGTCATCGTTGGCATCCTGGCCGATCTCCCAAAACATGATGCCGCCAGCAAATTCTTTCGCATAAGCTGATTTCTTTTTTACTGTGGAAATACCATTGTAATAAATTTTATAATCAGAATGACCGGAAACGGATACCGTAGCAGAATCAGCATAAGGATCACCACCCTGACTCAGAATGGTCTTATAGGATAGTACGGTACCGGATTGTGTCATCCCCGAAGGCCTCCCATAAATGGGAATTCCTATGTTCAATTTTTCTTTGGGCAAACCTCTGCTTATCCAATAATTATAACATGTAACGACCATACTGTATGGACTATGCTGCCTGTATAGTTGAGAAGGGTCTGTCGTAAAGTCATCATAGATCATCACATTGAGGAAGTCGGCATAAGCAAAGATTTCATTCTTGATACCATCCCTGATGCTGCCCGCATAAAGGCCGGGAGTGATAGCAGCAGACAGATAGTACTTACCATCAGTATGTAATGAATCCGACAGTTCTTTCATCAACAACCTGAAGGTTTCATCGGTACCATTGGAGGTACTCGGATATTCCCAGTCTATATCGATTCCATCCAATTTGTATTGACGCACCTTCTGCATAATATCTCTTACAAATGTGTTCCTGCCGGCAGCCGTACTACTCATACCTGCAAACACTGAAGAAGCACCGGCAACAGACAAGAATATCTTTGCTCCATTGGCCTTTCCTTTTTTATATACCGAATCCATTTTCGTTGTATTGCTTATGGTCACGGTATTCGAAGCTGTTACATTGGCAAATGCATAATTGATCACACTGCACATTCTGAACATCCTATCAGGATACTCAGCTACAGTGCGGTAAGAAGGAAAATATCCTATAACCATAAAGCCCATTGGAGTCGGGGGTTTAATGACTACCGGAACGGGGGTATTTCCTGATGGTTCTTTTTTACATGCATTCAATAGTACTGCTGCAGTTGCCAGGATAAGCAGGGAAAAGCGATTGGGTTTGATTTTCATTTGCAGGAAATTGGGTTCGGTTTGAAATGTATTTTATGAATCAAGCATTTTTTTCATCACATTGCAACATTGATATTGTGAATTCGCTCTCTTTCTCCTACAATCCAGACAACATCGCCCCATTCCAAAACAATATCAGATTCAGGATTTACTATCCTTTGGTTTTCTCTTTCTATCCCTACTACGAGTCCATTTGTTTTTTCCCTTATCTGGGAATTCCTGATGGATCTGCCCTTCAGTTTATTATGTTCGTCCACCACCATTCTGTAGAGAATGATATTACTGAGATCTTTTTCTTCCATTTCAGAAGTTTCCTTTTCATTAAAAGCTTTCAGGAAATTGTTCATCTGGTCATCTGTTGCTATCACGCCAATGTGATCAAATGGCAATAACCGGTCATCTCTCTTTGGTGCATAAATGATTTTGTTTCCTCGCTTGATATACGCGATGTTGACTCCATATTTCTCTCTCCATGCCAACTCCAGCAGGTGCCTTCCTACAAAGGTTGCGTGTGGATCCACTTCAAGGTCGGAGAGGTGTACGTCCCAGCTATTGAGATTGGATTCAGAAGAAAACACGTTTGGACTGTTCTGCTGGGCATTAATCTCCCTTTGGTTCAGATTGTCAAGAAATCGGTTTTCAATCTTGCGATAAAATTTCTGAATGCGTTTTGAAAAGTAAAATAAGAAAATGATGATGACAGGTATTGCTATGATAATTGCGACCTTGGTAGTGAAGAGGCGGTCCACCCAAAAGCCGATAAATACGATCGTCAGTACCAATCTTAAAATCTCTACCATCAGCAAAGGCCCCCTACTGTATTTTTTTTGCAGCCATAATTCTTTGTAGGCTATCACATCCGGCTTTCGCGCTATCAATGCCCAAATAAAGGGGGAGGCAACTCCCAGCGATACTACTAGTGAAATAATCCCACGCAATAAACTGTTTTCAATGTTTGCCTGTAGAAAAGGAACCAGTACACGGATCGATAACATCATGAGACCCAGTAGTATGATGCCATTAGTAACCATGATTCTCACATAAGCCATCATCACAATTTTCCATTTACTTTCTGCCTGTATCTTCTGAGAGCTAGCGGCATAGTTGTCCAGGCTTCTTCTTAAATACCCGGGCATTCTTTTATCAACAAAATTGAACACCGGCTCTGAAAATTTTATTAGATATGGTGTAGTAAAGGTGGTGATTGCAGAAACACCTACCGCTACGGGAAACAAGAAATTGCTGATTACACCGAGACTCATACCAAGTGTCGCCACGATAAATGCGAACTCGCCAATCTGAGCCATACTCATACCTACCTGGATAGCCTGCTTCAGCGGCTGTCCTGAAATCAAAGCACCAACCGCCGTACTAAACAATTTCCCGACCAGTGTCAATCCTGTAATGATCAGGACTGGCCACTTATACTCTACGATGGTAGCCGGATCGATAAGCATCCCTACAGAAACAAAGAAAATACTAGCAAACAAATCCCTCACCGGGTTAAATATCTTTTCAATCTTTTCGGCTTTTGTTGTTTCAGCAAGAATGGACCCCATAATGAAAGCGCCCAGCTCTGCTGAGAAGCCGGCTGACACCGCCAATACTACCATACCAAGACACAATCCAACAGAAAGCACAAGCAACGTTTCATCGTCGAGTAATTTCTTTGCTCTCTTCAGAAGCGTTGGGATCAAAAATATCCCCGTGATAAACCACAAACCCAAAAAGAAAAGAAGTTTACCAATGGTAAAAAGCATTTCTTCACCGGCAAATTGTCGCGTAATAGCAACCGTCGAAAGCAATACCATTAACATGATCACTACGATATCTTCTACAATTAAAACACCCACTACTATTCTGGCAAATTGTTTGGTTTTCATTCCAAGTTCATCAAAGGCTTTGATGATAATCGTCGTTGACGAACTGGCGAGCATCCCCCCGAGAAACAGGCTATCCATGAAAGACCATCCCATCCACCTGCCTACATAATATCCGGCAATAGTGATGAAAGTAATTTCTATAAATGCGGTGATCGAAGCTGCGCCGCCAACTCTCACGAGTTTCTTAAAACTAAACTCAAGTCCCAGGCTGAATAGAAGGAAGATAACACCGATATGAGCAAGTGTTTCTATGTTTTCGGCATCAACCACGGTAGGAGTGAGTGAAAGACTTGGACCAACCAGGAACCCGGCAATAATATAACCCAATACCAGCGGCTGTTTTATTTTGCGAAAAAGCAAAGTAACCACTGCTGCCGCAATAAGTATAAGGGCTAAATCTTTAATCAATCCGGGTAAATGCTCCATTCGATAATTTTAGGGAATGGCTCAAAGATAATTTTAATGGCAGAATACTGATAAAGAAAGCCACGATTGTCGAGCAAAAAACGGGATGCACATAGCGTGACCCCGTTTTTCTTATGTATAGCAATGAAGAAAAAAGCTATTGGTACCAATATTTCAAAAATTCCGGTAGTACTTTCTTATTCAAGAAGCCTTTAATAATACACAATCCGGATGATCACTTTCACGCTCCTGATTCAGCCACTTCAATCAAACCGGTACCCGCATGCCTCTTTTTGATTTCAAATCCTTCCAAACAGTTCATAAAACAATTTCATTCAACTATAAAAAATCTATTTTCTATGCCACAATTAATTTATTTTATCAGATAATGAAAAATCGAAATCATTTGAGATAGTTGTAGTACTCCTGGTCTGTAGCACAATCCCACCAAATCGGCATGCTCCAGATATTCGGATCAGCAGCATGAGGATTTAGAGCAAGCGTATGTATTGAGTTATAGTTTATTTCGTAGGTTGGAGGTAACATCCATCTGCGCATCCAGTATCTTGGATCAGTTGGAGATCCGCCAGTGAGTTGAGCCTGCCCGGAAAACAGAGGGCCTCGTTGGTAACCGGGGTAAACAGTTCCAAAACTTCCAACGTCACCTGCGCTAAAATTGAACCGGCGCATATCATTCCAGTTTTCAATACTGCAACCCATCGCAATATATTTTTGCAACATGATGTCAGACATCTTCAAAGCACCTGCACTTTGGCACACGGCACCGCTTGAAAGGTATGAAGCGATATCAGCAGGATTCATTGGCGCCATGTCCGGATTGGTGGCTGTATATCCCGATGCTTGCCATTCTGTCAATTTTGCTTGCATCATATCAATGTTCGCCTGGATGCCTGCCCTGTATGCAGTATAGGCATTACCCAGGTCTCCTTTTCTCATATACACTTCTGCTTTTATAAAACACATTTCATGATAGGTTAGAATTTCCTGATCAGATACAGGGCGGACCTGGAAGGATCCGGTGGATCCAACGACACCCGCATTAAATGCAGCTATTGAAGGGTACCAACAAACGTCAGTTGCAGGTTGAGCCGGATTCCCGGATGTTGCTAACGCACTACTCCTTAGGTTAACATACGAAGTATCGCCTGCAACTACATAATTAGTACTGTTAATATAGATAGAACCCGCAGGATAAGTAACAGTTACATTATTTCCACTAACTGTATAAGTACGCCCAGATGCTATTTGGTCATTAATAAAATTAGTCCGGTCTGTTGCATCAGTTATTGAATATGTTTTGTTCGTATTGGTCGCAGCATAGGTAGCAGTTGAAATCGAAGTAGCACCTCCCTTTTGCAACCGCGTAGCTGCGCCATAAGAATCAACCCCCACGGACCGGTTCCAGGTAAAGGATTGGACCCTGCCATTACCATCCAGTTTTACATTAGCCATAGAGGCAGGTACTATCTTTGTCATTCGGGGATCGGTAACACCAGAGCCTCGCATGTTCGTCAATAAGTTGTAAAAATATTGAGTTATCCTTTGGCCGCTTCCATAAGCTGCATAATTAAAATTACCATTGGTCACAACAGGGTCACCCAAGAGGTAATCAGTAACCGTACTATTATTAAACCCTGGCACCACAGTGTTGTCGGCAACACTTTGTGGGCCTTGTGACAAACAATACAAAATTGAATCTGCATTATACAGGTCTGTTTTCTTTGACAACTTCAGCATATAGCGTGCTTTTAATCCCCAGCACAGTTTGATCCACTTGCTGACATCACCATTATTCATATAATCTCCTGCGGAAAGTGCAGGCAATCCTGCAGCTTGTGGTTTACTGAAAAGGCTGATTGCTTCATTCAATTTTGCCATACATCCATTGTAAATAGTTTTGCCGTCATCAGGTTTGGGACTTGGATTTCCTGTTGCTGCTTCAGTATAGGGCATTTCACCATAGATATCCAGCATCTGCATAAATCCCAATGCATGGAACACATCCGCTGCCGCCATATAATGATAGGCTCCTTGTTTTTGCGCAGTATTATACATATCCATCACATTTGAAGAGACGGCAACAAACCAGGTTTGATATGGTGTTGTAGAATTGCCTGAAGAGCATTGCCATGTAGTAGTAAAAGTATTCTGGGTACCAGAGTTACTATAAAAAACTCCAGCCTGGCATGAGGTACGATAATTGGCAACTCCGGACGATTACATATAAAAGTGATCGATACAGGGAAGCCTGTTCTGCACCAGCACACTTTGTTTGTTAGGATTATCAGGATCTGTATTTACATCCAACCATTTCTTACATGAAACCGAACTCACTATGACAATAATTGCAGGTATGATATATTTTAGTTTTTTCATGACTTCTTTTTTTCTTTAATTAAAATGAAAGGTTTAATCCAAAAGTGAAACTTGATACTGCAGGAACGCCCAGGTAATCAATTCCTGTAGAACCTGAGCCCCCGGTACCTCCGGCAGCACTCACTTCAGGATCCATTCCTTTGTAATTTGTCCATGTAAAGAGATTAGTTCCCACCACCGTAGCTGATAACCCCTTAATAACTTTTTGTTTCTTCAGCAAATCGGTAAAATCATACGTCAGGGACAATGACCGTAGCTTCACCCAATTTACAGAAGTGAGAAAATTCATTGAATTAGCAGCGTAGTTTGCCCAATACCTTTGAATCATACTTGTACCGGAATAAGTTACTCCATTAATAGTGTAGGATTTATCTGCTTCATAGGTCTGTGAAAAATCCTGTCCTGTCTGGCTGTTGACTCCGGTTACAGTTACTGATTGCCTGTCATTCATGAGAGTTCTTTTGCTCAAACCATTTGTGACCAGGACGTACTCTGTTCCATTGAAGACATCGCCGCCTTTGCGGATATCAAGAAGAAATGACAACGTGAATCTTTTGTACTGGAAAGTATTGCTAAATCCTCCAATGAAATCCGGTTCCCGGTTTCCAACAACAGGGTTGGTTGTTTTGATTCTATACAATCCAGTGGTAGGGTCAACCTGGTAACGGCCTTTTGAGACTTCCTTACCGTTAGCATCCACCTCGCGGTAATAAAGTTGGCCAGTCAATCCGAGGAAATATCCACCGTTAGGAATTGAGGCAGCTTTTACGGTTCCGAATTGTGCATCCGTTGGATAGAAATAAGCAACCCCAGGAAGGAAAGCACCTAACCTGCCCTCATTGTACGAAAAGTTCACCATGAGGTTCCATGAAAAATCCTTTCTTACCACTGGCTTCCCAGAGAGGGCTATTTCCATCCCCTTGTTAATCACTGACCCGGTATTTAATGAGCTAAATATGAAACCCCCTGACTGAGCCAATCTCGGCTGAGCAATCTGATTCTTGGTTTGACTATGATAATAAGTGTAATCCAGGCCAATCCTTCCTCTAAAGAATCTGAACTCTCCACCTACTTCCCACGAGTCCTGAATTTCAGGTTTTATATTGGGGTTACCGGCTGCCCATTGGTTTCCGACAAGAGTATAAGAACCAATATTGTAAGGAGGGTTTACATAAGTATTTGTAGCATAGGCATTGGCATCTTTACCTACCTGTGCCCAACTTGCTCTGATTTTTCCAAAGGAAAGTACATCCGTAATTTCAGGCATTAATTCAGTAAAAACAAGAGAACCACTGATGGAAGGGTAAAAATAAGACCTGTTCTGAATTGGCAATGTTGAAGACCAGTCATTTCGTCCGGTAACAGTCAGGAAAGCAATGCTTTTATATGAAACTCCGGCCTCGCCATATGCACCAACCAATCTTCTTCTGGTAGTGCCATCAGTAAAAAATTTATTTGTAGATGCGATATTATTAAAGCTGATAGTCCCTGCAGTTATAAAGCTATATCCCCAATGATTCTGACCCAATATTTGAGTGTTTTCTGAAGATGATCCCAACATCAGGTGCGTATCGAAATCACCGAATGTTTTATGAAAATTGGTCATCACCGTTGTAGTGATGTAGGAGTAATTTAGTGCATCTTTACTCAAACGGCCATTCTGATATAGTGGACTCACCGCAGAGCCTGGAGCTACATAGATATAGTCATTGGTAGTGTACTGGTCATAGCCAATACGTGCAATCAAATCCCACCAACTGGCAACCTTAAAATTACCACTTAGTCCGCCGGTGAAACGCTTGGTTTGTGAAGTCAGCTTGTCCTCATTGATGATCCAGTACGGATTGTCAATATCACCCTCTAAAGGAAGTGTTCCTGCGAATCTGCGATATTGGGTTCCGTCAGGATTGATATATTGTTTAATATTAAAAGTTTGGGGCCAGTTGTACAGGGCCTGCATACTTCCCACTCCGTTGTATCCTCCTCCAGACCACAAACCTGCGGTAGTTAATGTTCTGTTCGTATTTGCTATAGAATAGGCTGCATTGGCAACCATAGAAAGGCGACCATATTTTTGTTCTCCATTAAAGCGAAAAGTAGTTTTTTCATAACTGGTATTTGGAACGATACCTCCCTGGTTGAAGTCAGAACCTGACAAGTAAAATGACCCATTCTTTGAACCTCCGGACAAGCTCACATTATTATCATAAACAATTCCGTGGTCAAAGAAGCTTCCAATATTATCATACAATGTATCAGATGATGTCAGTTTTTGTCCCCAGGAAGCGTACGAGTTTAAATCACTGAAGACCCCGTTAGTAGCATAGGAACCGGTACCAAATTCAGTCTGAGCTTCCGGCAATTTATTTGCCCATGATGTGCTCACTTTGCTGCTAATGTTTACCCTTGTAGCACCTTCAGCACCCTTCTTTGTGGTAATCACAATAACACCATCAGCAGCACGAGAACCATACAACGCAGCGGCAGCAGCACCTTTCAATACTGATAAGCTTTCGATATCCTCAGGATTGATATCCATGATACGATTCGAAAACGTGGTATTGCTTCTGCTCATTCCATCAGTTCCGGTATTACCTGTAACGCTGGTGGAGTTATCATAAATTATTCCATCAATAACAAAAAGAGGTTGATTTTGCCGGCTTTCTGAAGTTGAATTACCACCGCGGATTGTAATGGATGCTCCTGCACCTGCTGAGCCGCTAAATTGAGTGATATTAACTCCCGGAACCTTTCCGGCCAAAGAATTAATAACATTCGTATTCTTATTCTTCATTAGTTCACCCGCACTCAGATCAGAAACCGAGTAACCTAATGCTTTTCTTTCTTTCTTAATACCCAAAGCAGTTACAACTACTTCTCCCAACTCCTCTTCAGACTTCTGAAGTGTAATTGAAATTGTTGAAGAATTTCCGACTTTTATCTCCTGGGTCGTGAACCCAACAGCACTAATGACCAAAATGTCACCTGGACTTGCACTAAGGGAGAATTTGCCATCTGATGATGTCTTAGTACCTGTTGCCTTATTTTTCAATAAGACAGATGCACCATCAACAGGTGTGTTATCAGAAGACATTACCACACCAGTAAATGTCTTCTGCTGTGCAAGGGCATGATTTCCTGCCTGCAGTAATAAAAATGAAAAAAGTAGCGCAATAAATTTTCTCATATTGAATTTTTAAAATTGGAAAAGATTTCTAATGTTAAAATATTTTGGCTGTACATTCTTAATATTAATGACCATTACTTGTTGGAAGATTTCAGTTCAAATTCCTTTTCCGATTGATCTCCTGCATTTTATCTCCATGAACTATCGTCATTAGATAATCTGAGAAACTGACCCTATTCCATTTTACCCACAGTCTTGCAGATAATTTTGTTTAGCCTGCCCACTTTTCTTCATTCAACCAAACATTTTAGTGTTGAATTATGATAAAGTAACCATAAAATTCAACGAGCTAATTTAGGGAAATATTTATTTACAAAACTTTTTTCTTGCATTTATTTCTGTTTTCAGCAAAAATAACCCCCAAGATGTAGCTATATTTTGTTATATGCAATATTATTGAGATGTAATAATTTGGCAATTTATTTTTGGACAAACACTGTCAAACCCTTTACAACACTATGTTTTATGCAATTAAAACAAAATTATACTTGATCAGATGGTAATATATAAGTTTGAAAAAACTTGCATTTTGCTAGGATTTTAATGCAAAATTTGCAAGATCGGGTAATAATCAAAATTGGCCGGATAGCCAACAACTGCACAGTTCTCACTAATTGAAAATCAGTAATCAGTGCCTTAAATCACATGCGGCTTTTTCATCAACAAACCACAGCAGGTTCCCATCATTAGGAACAATGTTTTGGGCGGGATATTTTTTAACATCATGATTTCCCTGCAAAACTTCTTTCAATGTTGCAGCTTTGTCTTTTCCCTGCACCATGAAAGCAACTGTTCTTGCATCATTTACAATGGAAGGCATTAATGTAATCCTGTTGAGCTGATCTGCCTTATAAAAAGTATGAGCGACCGATGCATCTTTCACATTGGGAAGTTCTTCACCCGGAAACAGAGAAAGTGTATGTGCATCTTTTCCCATTCCCAACAAAACAAAGTCAAATGACCCAGATGAGGTCGCGGCGAAATATTTATCAATTGTGGCCTGGTAGGCTACAACGGAAGCTTCCGGAGTCGTTTCAGTTGGTATTGGAAACACCTGGTGTTCTTCAATTTTCAACGGATTCAACAACAGTTGATACGCCATTCGTGCATTATTCCTTACATCGTCTTTCGGGACAAACCTTTCATCTCCCCAGAAAAAATCTACACGACTCCAGTCTGTTCCATCCGAATAATTAGCAGCTAATATTTTGTACAATAATTCGGGTGTACTACCTCCCGACAAAACAAAAGAATACCGCTTTCTTAAATGCAATACGGAATTGATATCTCCTACTATCCAGGCAGCAAGGCCTTTGGCTAATGATTGTGGGGAATTATAAATATGAAGACTCATCGTTTTCTTAATTATAATGCGAAATCCAGTTGTGTCCATCTCTCGCTATCAGCGCTTCCGCATCCTCAGGCCCCCATGAGTCAGGACTGTAATTCGGAAAATCCAATGGAGGTCTTTGTTGCCATGCATTCAATATTGGCATTACTATTTCCCATGCGGTTTCCACCTGGTCTGCCCTCATAAACAAGGTAGCATCACCATCCATCACATCGTACAGCAGTGTTTCATACGCTTCAGGCTCTTCACCTTTATATGCGTCTTTATAATTGAACACCATATCCACAGGATTCAGGATCATACTTTGCCCGGGGCGTTTGGCCTGGAAGCGAAGACAGATATCCATTTCAGGTGATATGCCTATTGATAACCGGTTGGGACGCCATGTTTCCGCAGCTTCTTTTGGAAATGCATAGTCCGGAGCACGCTTGAATTGGATGGTAATCTCAGTCGACTTTGCATGCATCCTCTTGCCGGTACGTACATAAAAAGGAACACCTTCCCAACGCCAGTTGTCCACAAAGAATTTCACGGCGGCAAATGTTTCAGTGTTTGAATCTTTCTTTACACCTTCCTCTTCCCGGTACCCGGGCACCTCCGTTCCTTTCATCCAACCCGAACGATACTGCCCTCTTGCTGCAAAGTGCTGTACCATTTCTGTAGGTATTACCCTGATCGCTTTCAGCACATCTACTTTCTTGTTCCTGATCTCATTTGAATTGAATGAAACAGGTGGTTCCATTGCTACCATGCAGAGCAATTGCAAAATATGATTCTGAATCATATCTCTCAATGCCCCGGCATTTTCATAATAACCTCCGCGTCCCTCAAGACCTACTGTTTCCGATGCGGATATCTGAACATGGTCTATGTAATTTCTGTTCCAGATGGGCTCAAACAATGCATTGGCAAACCGCAATGCAAGAATATTCTGAACAGTTTCTTTGCCGAGGTAATGGTCTATACGGTAGATCTGCTCTTCAGCAAAATACTTAGCAAGTGTTGCATTCATTTCACGCGCACTTTCCAGGTTGTGTCCGAATGGTTTTTCTATGACTATCCGTGTAGTTCGTGTTTCATGACATATAGAAAGTTCACTGAGTTGCTTTACAATCACGGGTACCAATTGCGGAGCTACCGCCATGTAAAAGACAATGTCAGGATGTTCTCCAAATTGCTTTTCATGATCCTGGGCTATCTGCGCCAGTTTATCATAATGACTACTTTCATTGATGTCCATCCGGATGTAGCCGATATGCTTTGAGAATTCGTCCCAGTCTTTCGCTTCGGGTTTCTTTCTCGAAAACTTTTCAACTCCTTCTTTCAAATGATTCTGGTAATCTTCTTCCTTATAATCAGTACGGCTGATACCCACAATTTTAAAATTTTCCGGCATCGCATTATCGAGAAACAAGTTGAATAGCGCCGGTGTCAGTTTTCTGAAATTCAGATCGCCGCTACCACCGAAGATGAAAAGAATTGTAGAAGATAATTTTTTGTAATCTAACATTGTAATTGGTTAATAGTTTTCTCCAAATCAGGAAATGGAAGATTCCCAATCGGTATGAAAAGTGCCTTCTTTGTCTGTTCGCTGGTAAGTGTGTGCTCCGAAGAAATCGCGCTGTGCCTGTACCAGGTTGGTCGGGAGCAACTTCCTGCGATAGGCGTTGAAGTAACAGAATGCCGCCATCAGTGCGGGCACTGAATAATTATTGCCTGCGGCGAGTGAAATGACTTTTTGAATAGCCGGTAATTTTTCCTGCAAGATGCCTGCAATATCCTTATCCAACAAAATATTCTTCAGATTCTTGTTTTTAGTGTACGCTTCTGTGAAAACATCGAGCAATGCAGAACGAATGATACAGCCACCCCGCCATACTTTCACCACATCTGTAACCGGGATATCCATTTGCAACTCATCAGAAGCCGTTGTGATCATCGCCAATCCCTGGGCATAACTGATGATCGTTGCAAAGTACAACGCATCGTGGATCATCTGTTCCATATCCTCATTTTCCAGATCCACTTTTTTCATTTCTACCGAATAAATATCATCTGCTTCTATTCGTTGTTCTATCATTGATGACAAGTTCCTCATCATCACAGCCACATCAATATTCGGTACAGGCATCGGAAGGTCAAGTCCGGATTGAGATGTCCATTTACCCGTGCCCTTAGCTCCGGCCTTGTCCAGTATCATATCAACAAGGAACTTCCCGGTCTCTTTATCCTTCACCTTAAAGATGGCCCCGGTGATCTCCATCAGGAAAGATTTCATCTCACCGCTATCCCATTTTTGGAATAAAACGCCCATTTGTTCATTACTCAAGCCAAGTCCGTGTTTCAAAAGATCATAAGCTTCACTGATCAACTGCATTATCGCATACTCAATACCGTTATGCACCATTTTTACATAATGACCCGCGGCATCTCTGCCGAGATAAGCCACGCATGGTTCGCCCTGTACTTTGGCGGCGATGGCCTGAAGAATAGGTTCTACAGCCTGGTAGGCTTCCTGGTCTCCGCCCGGCATAATGCTTGGTCCCAGTCTCGCGCCTTCTTCTCCTCCTGAAATACCAACACCCATAAAATGGATACCACTTCCCTCCATTGTCTTAATTCGTGTAAGCGTATCCGTATAATGAGAGTTGCCGCCGTCAATAATAATATCTCCCTTGTCCAGTAAGGGTTTCAATTGTCCGATCACACTGTCCACCGCTTTACCGGCAGGCACCAGCATCATGATCTTCCGTGGTTTTTTCAAACAAGTCACCAAGTCCTGCAGTGTATTCACTCCTTTGAGTACCTGTCCATTGGCTGCTTTTGCTTCGAATCCTTGTGTCTTCTTCATATCCAGGTCGAACCCAGCCACAGCATATCCATGATCAGCCATATTCAATAATAAATTGCTGCCCATCACCCCGAGGCCAACCATTCCGAAATCAAACTTTCCACTTTCCATAGTCAAAAATTTTTGCGTTGCGAAATTAATCAAAAACAATGTGGCCATTCTTATGTTCAAAGCAATATCGACTTCCAAATCAGATTTATCATCAATATTTCCGTGGACACGGCTATATCATTTCCGATTTTGTGTCAACGAAGCAGCATGAATAGTGCCACAATGAATTTCATGCCTGTCTTAAGTAATTCTGAAGGTAAAAATCTGACCAATTGTAATTGTCCCTGTCAAAACAACAGAATGTCACTTTGTACGGATGCGTATGCTCCAGCAAAAAATCAATCGTGGTGTGCACAGCTATTGCCGCGGCTTCGTCTTTTGGATAATTATAAACTCCGGTGCTGATATTGGGAAATACGACACTGTCCAATTTCTTTTCATCTGCTATCTGCAATGATCTTTTATAACAACTGATCAGTTTCTCCGTTTCTTGATTTTTACCTCCGTTCCAAACAGGGCCTACCGTATGAATCACAAATTTTGCAGGCAGGTCTCCTGCGGTGGTGATCACAGCTTCACCTGCCGGACAGTGTCCGATACGTTTGATAATTTCTTTACATTCTTCGAGGATTGACGGACCTCCTGCCGTGTGAATAGCGCCATCCACACCACCACCTCCCATCAGGCTGCTATTCGCTGCATTCACAATGGCATCCGCATCTATCAGCGTAATATCACCTCTTACAATTTCAATCCTGTTTCTGATATCCTGAATATCCATAAGCTCATCGATGTTCTGAATATTTCTTTGCGGGAATCGTAGTCCTGAGGTATTCCAATTCTTCTGCACTCAATGAAGGGGTGGCAAGTGTTGCCACAGCTTCTTCTAATTGCTTTTTGGTACGCATGCCTACCACTGCTGAAGTAACTGCCGGATGTTGCAATACATAACCGATGGCGGTTTGTGATGGTGTTCGTTTGCCATCGGCAACATGCTTCACAGCACTGGCCGCAATACTTACACTTTCCATATCATGATCGAGATATGGCTTTGCAGGTTTATCTACCAGCAATCCTGATGCTACACTTCCTCTCACAAGTACGCCGATATTATTCTTATACAGCAGATCCAAAGTATATTCCTCCGGTCTTCTGTCCAACAAACTGTATTGTGTCATCACAGATACCACTTTTCCATATTCCACATGTGTCCTGATCACATTTGGCCTGATCGATGATAATCCATAATACCGGATTTTTCCCTGGCTCAATAAAATTTCAAAGGCCTCTATTGACTCCATGATATCATCCTGCATGGTACCGCCGTGCAGCATGAACAAATCGATATAATCAGTTTGCAACCGCTTCAGGCTTCCCTCAGCACATTTCAAAATATATTCTTTACGCGGGTTCCAATCCCAGCCACTTCCGTCTGCACGCCACTGGTTTCCTGCCTTGGAGCCGATGATCACCTTGTCTCTGCGGCCTTTAAAAATCTTGCCCAGCATCGTTTCATTGCCACCCTTGTCATAGAGGTCTGCAGTGTCGAAATAATTAATCCCTTTGTCGATAGCCAGATCAATAATGTCTGTGAAATCCTTTTGTTCCGGATGGAGGCTCATGCATCCGAAACCGATCCGACTGATGTTGAGGTCTGATTTTCCTAGCTTTTTATATTCCATGTTCTCAATGTTTTTTTCAGACAGGCTTGAAGATGCAAATTTAAAATTTATAATTTTCGCTTTCGGGAAATCCGTTTTGACAGAGGCTACAATGGACTAACGAACCGATTGATACTGCATTTTATCAATGAGTCACTACAACTTTTCCGATGCATCTCATTTGAAAACTACCAAACCGGATAACTATCGGGACACAGTTGCATAAAGACACGGGCTTGTAAAGAAACTAAAATATAACAGGAAAAGAATTACAAGGAGTAACACTTGTTGGGCTGCATGTGCTCCATACCTATCGTCATGAATAAGCCCTGACGATTCTCTAAAGCCCCGGTATGGGGTTATTGAATAGAAGCAACTGCTGGAATCCTCCCTTTAGCCCAATCTGAAATTCCATCCATCACATTAAAGGAGGAACGATTAAAAAGACCATACAATACATTCAAATAGTCAGGGCCTACGCCCCCTGAAATCATACCTTCCATTATTGAAGGTGTTATAGCCAGGGCGTCACCCCGTCCGGAAGAAGTACTGGTTGACCATTTAAAAGAGGATATAAATTTCTTGGTCTCTAATGGATTCTTTGTCCTGGTATCAATGATCCTGTACCCAACATTTCCCA
The DNA here is from genome assembly GCA_964526985.1 of uncultured Ginsengibacter sp. Lineage (GTDB taxonomy): Bacteria > Bacteroidota > Bacteroidia > Chitinophagales > Chitinophagaceae > Ginsengibacter. The sequence continues at coordinate 76,156 of CAZGNJ010000013.1, forward strand.
TGGCAGAGTACGTTTTGATTAAATGATCCACTTCAATCGTTTTGTATTCATAAATCGGCTTCCTATCGCTGTCTCTGCCCACCTCCATTACTTCAGTATTTCGATTAGTTGTTGATGTTACAACAGGCCCCTCAACTTGAATATCCGAAACAAAAAAATCGATTTGCACGTTGGGATGAATGCTCTGGACTTCAGCCTGATGTTTTGTATAAAAACGAATGTCTTTATGTTTCTTAAATCTTTTATTCAACTTATCTACCATCCTATTGAGCGTCTGATCTTCTTCTGAATTTGCCGCATTGTACTTGTTGTCGTAACTATACACGACATCTTTTGAACCATTCATGACACTGTTCAGCACTATAATCGTCTTTGAATTGTTCCCACTAATATTTTTTGATGAACTGCAGGCAAACAGCAGCGTTGAGATGAAAATAAAGATTAGCATATTTTTCATAAGTCACGTTTTAATAAAGGTACAACTACTTATATCTACTTCAAATTTCGTTTACATCTTCCAATTCCAAAATCAAATTTGCAATCAAAGCTGTCCAGCCGGTCTGATGGCTGGCACCAAGTCCGCTACAGTTGTCGCCATGAAAATATTCATGAAATAATACCAGGTCTTTATTCTCTTCTTTAGAATAAAACCAATTGTAATTTCCAAAGACCGGCCTCCTGTTGTCAGCGTTTCTTTCAAAGATAGAAAGCAATCTCTTTTTAATATGAGAACTGATGCCGTTCAAAGTCATTTTCTGGCCGGAACCTGTCGGGTATTCTATCTGCAACTGATCGCCATAAAAGGCTCCAAAAGTTTCCAATGCACCGATTAGCAGATAATTCATCGGCATCCACACAGGTCCCCGCCAATTGCTATTGCCGCCAAACATGGCAGAGTCGCTGTTTCCGGGCACATACTTTATCGTGTAGGTATTCCCGTAATAGTTGAGTGAATAGGGATGCTGCTCATAATATTTTGATAAGGCCCTGATACCACCCGGAGCAAGAAATTCATTTTCATCGAGCAGGCGGTGCAGCATTTGTCCCATCCTGTCTTTGGGTACCAGTGTCAACAACATGTCTCCTTTCCCACTATCTGTTACACCAGGCAGGTATTGATTATTCTCCCTGCGATACCGCTGAAACCAACCCATTCTTCTTGAAAAATCCGGCAGGGCATCTTTTATTTCTTTATCAATGATGCTTACAGCAAATAAAGGCGTAAGGCCCACGATCGATCTCACTTTGAGCCGGATGGCTTCCGAATTACCTACCGTCAGCACATCATAAAAAAACTTGTCTTCATCATCCCATAAACCTAATTGATTCAGCGCTTCTGCTATGATCACGAAATGTTCGTAAAACTTTGTGGCGGTATCCTCAAATGTAGGGTCATTGATAGCGATCTGCAATGCTATGTTCATCATGTCCAATGCATACATGCCCATCCATGCAGTGCCATCAGCCTGTTCCAATAATGAGCCATCAGGCATTTCCGTGCTTCGGTTAAATACGCCTATATTATCAAGTCCTAAAAAGCCACCTTCGAATATGCTGTTGCCTTGTCTGTCTTTCCGATTGGTCCACCAGGTGAAATTGATGATCAATTTTTGAAATATCCTTTTCAGAAAATCGATATCCCCTGTACCAAACATTCTTTCTTCAGCAAAGTAAACCTGTAATGCAGCAAAGGCATGCACCGGCGGATTCACATCAGAAAAATTCCATTCATACGCAGGAAGTTGTCCGCGCGGATCCATATACCACTCACGCATCAGCAGTATGAGCTGGTGCTTGGCAAATATGGGATCAATGAGTGCCATCGTGATGCAATGGAAAGCCATGTCCCATGCGGCATACCAGGGATACTCCCAATTATCAGGCATCAGCAATATGTCCTGGTTATTCAGGTGTTTCCATTTGCTGTTGCGCCCGTTTCGTCGCTGGTCAGTATTGGGTGTGATACCATCGCCGGTATTGATCCATCTTTCTACATCATAATGATAAAACTGCTTATTCCATAGCAATCCTGCAAGAGCCTGGCGCTGTATGCTTTTCTGATCTGCTGAAAGATGATCTTTGTGCAGGCACTCATAAAATTCATCTGCCTCCTGCTTTCGCTGAATAAATATTTGTTCAAATGCATTAGGAAAAGGTTGCTCCTGTTCATTTCGGGTAAGCCGCAGATAGACAACAAATGAATTTCCCGAAGGGATGTTTGTTCTGTAAACAGGTGCACATTTGGTTCCTGCTTTTTTTGCCTTCAACGCCTGGAAATCTTTACCGCTTATAATGGCATCGTGAAAAGCATCTTTCACATGCTCACAATGATTGTCACTGCCAAAGAGGCGTTTGAAGTTCGTTTCATTTTCTGTAAAGAGAATATCTTCCGTTTCTGTGAAATACATGAAGTAGGTTCCCATCCGTGGATGGGTAGTCTTCACAGATTTATTGTCTAACCATTGAATACATGGTTTAGAAACTTCCGGTTCATATTGCCAGAAATTGTAAAACCAAAGGCACGGCAATAGTGCAAGAAATGCTTCCTCCGGCCCCCTGTTGATCACTTCAAATTTGATGAAGATGTCTCTCGAATCATTTTTCGCATATTCTATAAATACATCAAAGTAGCGGTCTTCTGCAAACACACCTGTATCAAGGATTTCAAATTCAGGTTCCTGCTTGCTTCTCCTTCTGTTCTCATTCACCAGTTCTTCATAAGGATACGCTGCCTGCGGATACTTGTACAGGTACTTCATGTAATAGTGCGTAGGAATATTATCTAA
>CAZGNJ010000014.1:0-19765 GCA_964526985.1 uncultured Ginsengibacter sp.
GAACACAAAGTTAGCACAAATTTATATTAGTATTAATGATAGCGGTTTATTATTAAATAGCCTGGGGAATAGGGAAAGTACTAAGGTAAGTACCAGTTTATCCAGCTGCCGGCAGTATTTAAAACATCATAATTTAATCAAATGATTAAAATATTTGGTTAAATCAAAAGTTTAGCTTTAGATTTGTGTCCTGTAATTCTCATCCAGGAATGGCGAAGCAAAAAAAAGAAAAGGTAGTTGACGTATCTGCGGAGCAAAAGATCATCAGGGCTGCACGCAAAGTTTTTACCCGGAAAGGGTATGCGGCTACAAGAACACGCGATATTGCTGATGAAGCAGGAATCAACCTCGCATTGCTCAATTATTACTACAGGAGCAAAGAAAAATTGTTTCAATTGGTGATGGCTGAGAAGTTGCAACAATTATTCAGTGTGGTGTTTCCAATTGTCAATGATGATCAACTGACATTGGATCAGAAAGTGAAAAGCCTGGTTGAACGTTATATAGATATGCTACTCGAGAACCCTGAATTACCCATGTTCGTTTTTTATGAAATCAAATCCAACCCGGAGCATTTCAAAGATAGGCTCCAGGTTACTAAATTATTGAAGGAGTCATCGCTGGTGCGGCAATTGCAGGAGAAGAATCCCAAATTGGAACCGGTGCAGTTTATCGCTTCACTTCTCGGAATGACCATATTCCCCTTTGTCGCGAAACCAATACTTTTTTCTGACGACAGGAAATTCCGGGCGATGATGGAAGAAAGAAAAGCCTTTATAGTTAAATGGTCTAAAGCCATGCTGAAATCGTAATTTTTTTTGCTACTGTATTAATCAAATGATTAAAACAAAATAATTAATAAAATGATTGAAATGAGAAGGTTAAGCTTTTTGTGGGCGTCTATTTGGGTGATGAGTGTCTCATTCAGCCCAAATACACTCTATGGCCAGTCATCCGGCATGCTAACAATTGACGATTGTTACCGTCTCGCAAAAACCAACTATCCGGTGGAAAAGCAATTTGAACTCATTGATAAGTCAAAAGACTATTCATTGGAGAAAGCATCGAAAGGTACCTTGCCTCACATCCGGGTAGCAGGGCAAGCGACTTACCAATCAGATGTTACAAAAATCCCCATTTCATTACCGAATCTCAATATTCCATCGCTGACCAAAGATCAATACAAGGTATATGGCGAAGTATCCCAGCCGCTGACTGATTTGTTTACAGTAAACCGCCAACAGGAACTGATAGATGCTAATGCAGTGGTGGAAAAGGAAAAGGTAGAAGTGGAGTTGTACAAACTCAAAGAGCAGATCAACCAACTTTATTTTGGTATTTTGATGATTGACGCGCAGATAGCCCAGGTTGATCTTCTGAAAAAAGACATTCAGTATGGTATCAACAAAACGGAAGTGGCCATCGCAAATGGTGTAGCTTTAAAGAGCAGTGCGGATGTGCTCAAGGCAGAATTGCTCAAAGCAGACCAACGCGCTATAGACTTGGAGGCAGCCAGGAATGGATACGTTGAGATGCTCGGAGCATTCATTCACCGGAACATTGATGAACACACACAATTCATAAAGCCTGCATCTGCAACTGTGATTCAGGAGATCAATCGCCCGGAGATCAAAATGTTTGACATGCAGAAAAAAGTTTTTGATGTTCAGGATAAACTGAACGACTCAAGACTGCTTCCTGAGTTCAGTCTTTTCCTCCAGGGTGGATATGGCAAGCCGGGGCTGGATATGCTCAGCAATGGTTTTGATCTCTATTATATCGGAGGCATCCGGGCACAGTGGAATATAACAGGATTCTATACACGAAAGAATGACCAACAATTGTTATCAGTGAGCAGGAGAATCCTGGATGTGCAAAAGGAAACATTTCTTTTCAATACACAGCTATCGATGAAACAACAAAACAATGATATCGCGAAGTTTGAAAAGCTCATACAAACAGATAAAGAGATTATCGGACTGAGAGAAAGGATCAAGGCATCTGCTCAGTCTCAACTGTCGAATGGCACATCTACTGTCAATGACTACCTCACCTATGTAAATGCTGAAGACCAGGCAAGGCAAAACCTGGTGTTGCATGAGACCCAATTGTTAATGGCGCAATACAATTACAAAATAACAACCGGCAACTAAAAATAGGTGCCAACATCATTAAACTTCAATCATGAGTATTATGCGAATGAAAAAACAACGAACAGACAAGATAGCCAGGATGGCTCTATTCATGTTGTCTATTGTTTGCCTTCTGTATGCTTGCAAAGAGAAAGAACAGGTTGCAGATGGTTCCGGATCTTTTGAGGCTGAAGAGACGATCATTTCATCACAGGCCCAGGGAATGCTCATGCAGTTTAATGTTCAGGAGGGGCAAGTGCTCGTGGCTGGAGATGCTGTCGGGTATGTTGACAGCGTTCAATTGTCACTAAGAAAGCGACAATTAGAAGCGCAAATCATCGCGTTAGTTGGAAAGAAGCCCGACATCCCGGTGCAATTGTCCGTATTGCAGGAGCAACTAAAGGCCGCGATGAAAGAAAGGGAAAGAATTTCCAATTTGGTGAAAGGCGATGCAGCCACTCCTAAACAATTGGACGACATCAATGACCAGATCAGGTTGGTGCAAAAACAAATTAGTGCACAAAAGTCTTCCTTGCATATTTCAAGTTCCGGTATTTCCAAAGAGGCAACGGCTATGCAAATTCAGTTGTTGGAATTGGAAGATCAGTTGAAGAAGTGTACGATCGTAAATCCTCTTAACGGAACCGTACTTTCCAAATACGCGGAACAAAACGAGGTGGTGTCACCGGGAAAACCATTGTATAAAATTGCTGACCTCTCGAATATCATACTCAGGGCCTACATTACAGGAGATCAATTGGTACTGGCAAAACTGAATCAAACCGTTAAAGTATTTACCGATAATGGCAAAGGAGGATTCAATGAGACAGAGGGTGTCATTACATGGATCAGCGATAAAGCAGAATTCACTCCCAAGAGTATCCAGACAAAGGAAGAACGTGCGAATAAAGTATATGCCATTAAAGTGAAGGTGAAGAATGACGGGAAATACAAGATCGGGATGTATGGCGAAATCAAATTTTAGAATCTATGCCTGCTGTTGTTGTAAATCATATTTCAAAGACCTACAATAAGGGAACAGTAAAAGCGGTAACTGATGTTTCTTTTGAAGTAGCGAGGGGAGAATTGTTTGGATTGATTGGACCCGATGGGGCGGGAAAGACAAGTATTTTTCGAATACTGACTACGCTTCTTTTGGCAGATGAAGGTACTGCTGCTGTCAACAACCTTGATGTCGTTAAAAAATATAAATCGATCCGTAAAACAGTAGGGTACATGCCGGGTAGATTTTCTCTTTACCAGGATTTATCTGTTGAAGAAAACCTGAATTTTTTCGCAACACTTTTTAATACAACAGTCAGAAAGAATTATGACCTCGTGAAAGATATTTATGAACAACTGGCGCCTTTCAAAACCAGGAGAGCGGGAAAATTATCCGGTGGCATGAAGCAAAAACTGGCGCTATGTTGCGCGTTGATTCATCGTCCGGAAGTATTATTCCTGGATGAGCCTACTACCGGCGTGGATGTCGTTTCGAGAAAAGAGTTTTGGGAAATGTTGAAAAAATTGAAAGAACAAGGCATTACTATTTTGGTTTCAACACCATACATGGATGAAGCTACGCTGTGCGACCGTATCGCACTCATTCAAAGTGGCAGTATCATGTCTATCGATACACCTGATGGCATAGTCAGGCAATTTTCGGAACAACTCTTCGCAATCAGGGCAAACGAAATGGGCAGGTTATTGATTGGTTTGAGAAACAACACTATGGTTAAGTCCTGTAATGCCTTTGGAGATTTTCATCACATTACTTTCCGGGATGTGAATCAAAATTCGGAGAAGCAACTTTTGGAAGCACTGAAGGAACAGAATTACAGTGGCCTTGAACTAAAGCAAATTGTACCAACGATTGAAGATTGTTTTATTCGGTTGATGAGGAAATAAAAATTGTTAATGGTTAATGGTTAATTGAGAATGGAGATCAGGGATTGGGTAAAAGAGCTAAACCAGTTGAAATATTTTTTATGAAAGCATATTCAGAAATCGCGGTTGCGACCCAAAATGATTTCTCAATCTGTGCAGACAAATTGACGAAACGATTTGGAGACTTTATTGCCGTCAATGAAATTACTTTCAAGGTGAAGCGTGGAGAAATATTTGGGTTTCTCGGTGCTAACGGCGCAGGAAAAACAACAGCCATGCGTATGCTTTGCGGATTGTCCAGGCCCACGTCCGGAAGTGCTGTCATTGCAGGGTTCGATGTCTATCATCAAACTGAGAAGATCAAAAAAAGGATAGGATACATGAGCCAGAAGTTTTCATTGTATGAGGATCTGACGGTGATGGAGAATATCTCATTCTTTGGAGGTATTTATGGTTTGTCTGATCAGCAACTACGGACAAAATCTAGTGAACTCATTGACAAGTTAGGCCTGAAGAGCGATGTGAATAAGATGGTTGGGTCATTACCATTGGGTTGGAAGCAAAAGCTTGCATTCTCAGTAGCAGTATTACATGAACCGGAGATTGTTTTCCTGGACGAACCCACAGGTGGCGTAGATCCTATTACCAGGCGACAGTTCTGGGATCTGATCTATGAGGCTGCGGGTAGGGGAATCACGGTATTTGTTACGACGCACTACATGGATGAAGCTGAATATTGCAACCGGATATCGATGATGGTGGACGGAGAGATCAGGGCTTTGGATACACTTGCAAACCTGAAACGACAATATGCAGCATCGACTATGAATGAGGTGTTTTTTGAACTGGCTCGCGGAGCAAAGAGAAATGAGTAAATGATGAGTCATCTTTCCATATCACTTAAAATAAAATGGTCATAAAATCACGAACTCGTCCGCCTCAGTGAAAAGAATTTGGGATTTGGAATTTAATAATCGTGTATGAAGAAAAATTTTGTAACTGATTTACATTCTCCATTTCTGTCATTTGTAAGAAAAGAATTCTATCATGTATTCCGCGACAGGAAAACACTCATGATGTTGTTTGGCGTGCCTGTCGTACAAATCATTCTCTTTGGCTTTGCATTGTCGAATGAAATTAAGAACTCGAAGATTGTCGTTTGCGATTATGCCAGGGATATTGCCTCTCAAAGAATCATCGGAAAGATGGAAGCCGGTGGGCAGTTCATCATTCAAAATTCTTTATTGGATCACCGTCAGATAGAATCTGCTTTAAAAAAAGGAGATATCAAAATGGTGGTTGTTTTCCCTGCTCATTTCAATGCTGACCTGCAGCACCTGCATGCTGCACAGGTACAGTTGATCACTGATGCATCTGATCCTAATACCGCAACAACTTTGATTGGTTATGCTACCAATATTATCAGGGATTACCAGGAGGAATTGTTGCAGTTCAATCAATTGCCCTACCAGATACAAACAGAAACACGAATGATCTACAATCCCGGACTGAAAGCTGCGGTAAATTTCGTTCCCGGTGTCATGGCGCTGATATTGCTTTTGATCTGTGTATTGATGACATCTGTTTCTATCGTAAAGGAAAAGGAAACAGGAACGATGGAGGTGCTTTTGGTTTCTCCATTCAATCCTTTCCTTGTCATTGTTTCCAAGACAATACCGTATCTCGTTTTATCAATCATCAATCTCACGATCATCTTGCTGTTGAGTGTTTATCTTCTGGACATGCCTGTCAGGGGAAGCATATTTCTGTTGTATGCAGTGAGTACGATGTTTATCATTACGGCACTTTGTCTTGGACTACTGATATCCAACAGTACTGCTTCACAACAGGCTGCCATGCTGATCGCGTTGATGGGTATGCTGGTTCCGGCCATCTTGTTTACCGGTTTCATGTTTCCATTAGAAAACATGCCTTATGCATTGCAACTCCTGGCCAATATAGTTCCTTCCAAATGGTACTACATCATCGTGAAATCGGTGATGGTAAAGGGTTTGGGATTTAGCGCTATCTGGAAAGAAACATTAGTGCTATTCGGAATGGCGGTATTGCTTTTGGTCATCAATTTTAAGAAATTTAAAATCAGGCTGGCATGAGAACACTCAAATTTTTATTACGAAAGGAGTTTCGCCAGATATTTCGCAACAAGGCATTGCTGCCTTTGATATTTGTGGTGCCGGTGGTTCAATTGCTGGTATTGCCGCTCGCCGCAGATTATGAAATAAAGAATATCAATATTTCAGTAGTCGACCAGGATCATTCCACCTATTCCCGTCAGTTGATTTCAAAGATTATCGCTTCCGGTTATTTCAAACTTTCTGATGAGGTGAGCAGCTATAAGAAAGCCTTTGATGATTTGGCGGGCGACAGGTCAGATTTGATTTTGGAAATACCTCATGGATTCGAACGTAACCTCATCAGGGAAGACAAGCAACAGTTATTTCTTGCTATCAATGCGATCAATGGGGTGAAGGCAAATCTGGGTGGTGTGTATCTGAACAGGATCATCGCGGATTATAATAATGACATCAGGATGAAGTGGATTCAATTTCCATCTGCCGTGGACAATCCCAATCCTGTCATCGATGTTACTGTATCTAATTGGTTTAATCCTTCTATGAACTATCGCTACTTTATGGTGCCCGGCATACTCGCATTGTTGGTTACGATGGTTGGTGCTTACATGTGTTCTCTTAATATCGTTAAGGAGAAAGAGGTGGGGACGATGGAGCAAATCAATGTAACACCTGTAAAGAAATACCAGTTCATATTGAGTAAACTGATTCCCTTCTGGGTGATAGGGATGGTCGTTTTTACGATAGGGCTTTTTGGTGTCGGACAGTTAGTGTTTGGAATTGTCCCTGCGGGCAATATGTTTTTATTGTATGGATACCTCGCTGTCTATTTGGTGGCTGTGTTGGGATTGGGGCTATTGATCTCGACCTATTCTGAAACGCAGCAACAAGCCATGTCAGTCGCTTTCTTTTTCATGATGATTTTTATTTTGATGAGTGGATTGTTCACCCCATTGGATGGAATGCCGCGCTGGGCTTACATGATCTCCCAGGCCAGCCCTATCACTTATTTTATCGAGGTCATGCGAATGATTGTTCTGAAAGGAAGTGGCTTTGCAGACATACAGTATCACTTTCTTGTGATGTTCGCCTTCGCACTGGTGCTCAATTTATGGGCAGTCCTCAACTACAGGAAGACGAATTAAATAAAGCAGGAAGTTGCAGAGAACGGTACCGAAAAAACATCTATCATAACCGCATTGAAGTGGCAGAATTGATATCTCAGCGTTCAATCAAATATAACGAAGCCACCAATATTTGTTTTTGTTAGCTGTCTTATATCTTCCATACCATAGGCAAGGTTTGTATAGAATCATCACCACGGAAATCCAGACCAGGTATATGGCCCATAAGGGTAAACCGCTGGGTATTCCTTTGGGACGTCCGAATGTTCCGGTAGCAAACTCAAGTTCATGCCAGTGAAACCCTTGCAGTAGCAGGACACCAATCAATATGAGATGAACCAGGTAAAAATGCAGCAAGAAATAAAAGAAGGGAACCTTACCATACACAGATGTAATATTCATCAGTTTATTCCTGGGTTTTTCGCTACGCGCGAATAGGAGGAACATAATGCCTAAAGTGATAAGACAAAACAATAGTGATGGAGGATACTTGGTGATGTTCATGAAAGAAAGAAAAGTGAACAGATTGCTTTTTTGAAGAGACCAGGGAAACGGGTCCCCATAAATATTGATGTACCGGGCAATAATGAATAATAGTATTGCTGCAGCTCCGATTCTTAAAAAGATGATATTCCTTTTTTCAATGGGCCGCATAAATAGTTTTCCGGATGCAAATCCTGTCAATAGAATTCCAAGCCAGGGAATAGGCGGATATGCCATCACGAATGTAGTAGCGGAGTTGACAGGAATTACTGAAAGATTGAACAGCAGTGCCATGATTGTTGATGCCGGTTTCGCATTGAGTGGAATGAGTGAAATGGCATTATGCAGAAAGATGATGGCTATTCCTATGATGGCAATATACTTTGGCTGTACATTCAGGAACAGACTCAGGATGATCATCCCGAAGCCAATGGTAGAAATGACTTCGAAGATGGGATTGTGAAATTGAATGTCGAAGTATAATCCGAAGTTTACGATGGTGAATTCGAGTATGATCAGCCAGATACCACGTTTGATCAGGAATTTTCTCATGCTTGCTTTATCACCGCTGTTATTCAATGATACGAAAGCAGAAGTCCCAGCAAGAAATACGAAGATTGGAGCACACAGGTAAGTGATCCATCTTGTGAAAAAAAGTATCGGAGTCGTGGTGGCCAGGTCGGTCGGACTTTGTGTGATTGAATCTGCATGCATCATATCACGCACGTGATCCAGCGCCATGATGATCATTACAAGACCTCTTACGAAATCGATGGAGAATATTCTTTTCATTTCAGGAATATGTTGACCTCCTGCAAATTTGACAACCCAAGGTCATGAAAAAGTTTCTTTTTTCTGAAAAGAATTGATAAACGGAAAAGAGGTGTTGAATCAATGCGGGGTAGTAAAGAACAATTTGCGACTAAACTCAATGATGCGTATTTGGTACTGTTTCTACTGGTGCCTGTTGTTCCGAAGGATCGCTCGGCGCCGATTAAATCTACCGGATATTATCCGTAAATATTTGTTACCTGCCTTCATTGACGAAGAATGTGTAGTACATGTTTTCGCGCGATATTGGGTATAGCCGATTTTCGAAATATGTCCTATGCCGAAATCACATAAATGGCTACGAAATTTATATTCGTGCCGGATAGTTGGAAAAGACTTGCCTTCAGGATGCAGGAAAAATCAATTAGAAGTTGGATGGAAAAGTAAAAAAGCTATCTTTAACTGCTAACCAAAATTAAATGCAGTTTTTATTAAGACTATCATCGCAAAAGGCGGGAGTAACAATTCCGATTAATTATCAGTATCCCCTGGCTTCAGCAATTTACAGGATACTGGAAAAGGCTGATCGTGAGTATGCTGAATTCCTGCACGAAAAGGGGTATGGTAAGGGATTCAAGCTGTTTACCTTTTCAGATATCAGGTGCCCGTTCCGAATACATGGTGATAGGTTGACTATGCTACAGGAAGAGGTTGAGGTTATCATAAGTTTTCACCTGCCAAAGGGAGCAGAAACATTTATCAAAGGGCTGTTTATGTCCCAGGAAATAGTGATTGCAGACAAGACAAGTAAAGGTGTGTTTACCGTGCGGAGTGTGGAAGCATTGCCTGATCCGTTGGGCGCTAAAACAGATAAGGAGATGGTGCAATTGTCAGTAAATCCTATTTCTCCGGTAGTATGCGGATGGAAGAATGAAAGGGGGCATTATGATTTCCTGGCACCCGGAGATGCAAGGTTTTGCGACGTCTTAATCCAAAATTGGCGTGAGAAAATCAAGACGTGCTTTGATGTAAAGGAAGCAGAGAAGGCAATACTGCTAATGGACGTGAAGTACTTTAAGAATCCTCCTAAGTCGCGACTGATAACAATCAAAGCGGAAACACATCAGGAAACAAAGATCCGTGGCTGGATGAATTTCGAATTGAAGATTACAGGTGAGAAGAGGTTTGTGGAATTGATTTGGAATACCGGAGTAGGGGTGTATAATAGTATGGGGTGTGGGTGTGTGAGAGAGTGAATTTGGTGTTCATTTGATAGGACATGAATAAAAGTGGATTTTGTCTTGTTGAAACATAGAGGTCGCCCTTAGGCATTCTATAGATTTATAATGAAAGAGGAAAGAATTTTTTTGACTGACAGAATTTGACAGTGGGAGGGGGTAGATTTGGAAACTATAAATAGATTAATGATGAGAATATACTTGAAGCTAACAAAAAACAATAAGGTTGTTCCGTTTGATTACCAGCATTTGTTAACAGGGTGTATCCATAAGTGGTTAGGATACAATAATACTATACATGGAACACCTGGCCGATTCTCCTTTTCATGGATACAGAATACTCAATCTACTGAAGGTGGATTGGACATGAAGTTTGGAGCATACTTCTTTATTAGTTCGATTGATGATTTAATTATAAGAAATATAACGAAAGGTATCCTAAAGGACCCGCACATGTTTTGTGGAATAAGGGTGAAGGATGTTCAGATTGCTTTCCACCCAGAATTTACCACTCCAACCAAGTTTGTTTTGGCAAGCCCTGTACTGCTAAAAGTAAAAGAAGAAAACGGGTACAAGCATGTTACGGTTGAAGATGATGATTTTGAAATAGTACTAACCGAAAACCTAAGAAGGAAACTGAAAGTAGCTGGAATATCAAGTGAAAATATTCAAGTGAAATTAGATCCTGAATCTCATTATAAGAAAACGAAAATGGTCTCCTATAAAGGAATAAAAAATAAAACATCATTCACTCCAATAATCATCGAAGGATCCCCGGAACAAATCGCATTTGCCTGGAATGTAGGTATAGGAAATTCTACCGGAATTGGTTTTGGAGCTTTAAAATAATATCATAATGGAAAATTTATTTGTCGTAAAATATTCCGGACAGTTTGGTTTTATTAAACCCTGGACAGCGGTTCGGGATAGTGAAACATTCTCACAACAATTTCTTACACCATCCATAGTTGAGGGAATTGAGAAGAAATTATTTCCTGAATTACTAGGTGAAGATGGAATTAAAAAAGTTGTAGGTCATCGACTTTCTTATACCCAAGTCAGCCAACAACAAGAAGTGATTCAAACCAGAGGATGGAATTCTACTAAAAAAGGAAAACAGTTTCTATTTGAGCGACCAACAGCCGTGCTTACAAGAGGGATCCTTTTAGAACCGGTTCTCCACTTGGCTTTTTCCAAAAAGGAAGATGCCGATAGAGCAGCTACTCAGCATGTATGTTTGTGCAGAAATGAAGACGTTTTATATCCTGATGATGTGATAGAGGCTTCTATTGAAGAGTTTAATAAAGACGAAGTGTTTTCAGGTTATGAGCTTGTTTTTGAAAAGATTGAACAGTCGTTTTTAGTTGGTTATAACCGTTTGAATAACGAACCCATGTATGGTTGGATTAAGATTGTTGGAACTCCGGTAAAGACTTATTAAAATGGAAAAGCTATTTGCAAAATCAGGACCAGAATGGACAGCTTTACCTACTCACTTGAAACAGGCGAGTGAGGCCGTTGTAGCTTTTGCAAGATATCTTGGCATGCATGAGACGATTGCACGAAACGGAGCAATCCTTCATGATATTGGGAAAGCTCATCCATTTTTTCAGGAAAGATTGAAGGGCAAATCAAACAGAAAAAAAATATTTCGCCATGAAATAGCCTCTCTATTTTTTCTTTCAGTATTTCCGAAAGAACAATGGAGTTATTTGATTGAAATGGTGGTGGCTCATCATAAATCGGTAAAAATGGATATTGGTGAAAAAGGACTTTTGGATTTAGAGGAAGCTTATGACTATCAGGATTTCCATTTAGGCAATTGGGAAGAGTGGAGCCCTAAGGCGTTAGATATTCTTCAAGAATTGGGAATTGAGGCAAAGCCAATTTCAAAAGAAGAAGCAATCCGGAATTTGGGATATTGTATTGAGTATAGCGTAAGTTCAATTAAAGAAAATAACTATTCCGAATGGCGGGGTTTATTAATGGGGGCCGACCATTTTGCCTCCTCATTAATTGACAAAACTGAAAAGGAAATTCAAAGAATATTCAAAACGCCCAATCTAAATTTTTACAATAGGCAAAACGAACTTTATCCTTTATCACTAAAAAATGCAATCTCAGATAAGAAACATACCATCGTAGTCGCCAGCACAGGGGCAGGGAAGACTGATTTTCTCTTTAGAAGATGTAAAGGAAGGGTCTTTTATACTTTGCCTTTTCAGGCTTCCATTAATGCCATGTTTAAACGAGTAGGCAACGATTTAGAAAAGGACAATCCGGATATTGATATCCGGGTACTTCACTCCACTTCTATTATTGTAAAGAGAAAAAAGGAGGAAGAAACAGCATTACAAGGGTTGATAGGTTCAGCAATCCAAATATTAACGCCTCACCAATTGGCAAGTATTGCATTAGGAATGAAAGGTTTCGAAGCCATGATTTTGGATATCAAAGGCTGTGATGTGATTTTGGACGAGGTACATACTTATTCAGGAGTTTCTCAAGCTTTGGTCTTGAAGCTCATTGAAGTTTTGAAAACTCTCGATTGTCGGATTCATATTGGGACGGCAACCATGCCGACCATTTTGTACAATAAGATAGTTCAGCTTTTGGGCGATGAGGTGTTAGAAATTAAATTGAATGAAGAAGAATTGGATCAATTTGACAGACACATCGTTCATAAAGTATCTTCATTTGAAGAGGCTTCAACAATCATAGACGATGCGGTTCAAAACAATCAGAAAATATTGATTGTGATGAATACGGTTAAAAAATCTCAAGAGGTATTTCAGTTTATTCAAGAGACTTATCCTGAAACCACATTAATGCTGTTACATAGCAAGTTTAGGCGAGGCGATCGGAATATAAAAGAAAGACAATTAGTAGGCTTAGACGAAAATGGTGTTGCTACTAACGAATACAATACGAGTAATGAAGCCTGTATCGTGGTTTCTACCCAAATTGTGGAAGTGAGTTTGGATATCAGTTTTGATGTCATGATTACGGCTACCGCTCCTTTGGATGCAATGATCCAACGATTTGGACGCATTAACAGAAAGCGAAATACAAATACCATTGGGAAATTAAAAGAAGTCTTTGTAATAGCACCTCCGGAAACCGATAAAGAAGCCAGACCCTACAATCTGTCTATTCTTGAAAAATCATTTGAAGTGCTGGAAGACAATAAGCCTTTGCACGAAAGAGATTTGCAAAACAAAATTGACCAGGTATTTACTGAAATCGAATTTTTAAAAATTGAAGAACATAGTGTTTTTAAAGCTAACGGACATTTTTCAATGGGCAAACTCATGCACCGGAGCAAAGCAATTTTATTTGAACTCCTGAAGATTGATAGTGTGAGTTGCATTTTAGAATCGGATGTGGAAGAATATGAAAATGGCAATTTCGAAACAAGATTACCCCTTGAAATTCCGGTGGCTTATTGGATAGTTGCAAAGATGAATCAATCTCAAAAAGGGAATAAGCCGTTTATCATTCCGGATGCGGCTTATGATTTTGAAACGGGACTGGATCAATCAAAAATTAAAGAAGAAAATTTTAATGTTTTAAATCGGTTCTTATGATAACAACAGTAATAGGGAAAACATTTTTAAAGGCATACAACAAAAAATATGGCAAAGGTTATTCAGCAAAAGAATTTTTTGAAGAGGTGTATTTTGAATTGTTTTTTAATCACAATAGATATTTGATGACTGGAGGAAATTCTCCTTTTGAAAACCCCAAAATTAGTTGGGATAAAATGATAAAAGGAATTATTCCTTTTGAAACTGACGACAGAAGAAGAGAACGCCTCCATAATTTCATGGTGAAAGCTGAGTCTTCAGGGCCGCTTTTAGATATGGGAATTGCTCCAGGCTATCCAGCTTCTGAGGAAGGAGAATTTAAAATTTATTCAGGTGCGATTACAGATTTAACTATTCAGAGTAGTGAAGATGATATATACTTTTCTTGGTTTGGTGCAAGTCTAGGAATTGGAGTTAAGGGTGGTTATAATCTATTAATCAATGATGATTTTATACTTCTTGGGACCTATGAAGGATGGGAGCATTATCGCAAGTATTTAAACGACCCTACTTTGACGATGCTGACAGATAAACAAGTTAATTCATGGAATGGACAATGGTTAGCGTATAAATTGGGTAAACGCTATGATAAAAATTTCAGCTTTGCAACTTTAGAACAAGAACTCTTTTTTAAAGAAAAGGAATCCTTTATTCAAATTGATACTATTCCTTGGTCGAAACTTTTTTTCAGTTTATCAAATTCTTTTAGTGAGAAAACATTAAACTCATATATATATAGTTTAGGAAATGACAATCAAACTATTGGCTTCATTCCAATCTACCTTAAAGCAGGAAAAAGATTAAAAGATGTGTTCAAGCAACTGTTTCATTTAGAACAGGAGTTTGATAACAAAGATTTTCAAGCCTTATTTGGCATGCATATCAAAAGAGCTTGCGAGTTAGGAAATATTGGGCTACAAGCACTTCGACCCGAAAACCTAAAAAAATACATGACAGAGGATAAGAATTTATCCTTCAAAAAAGCAGAAGACAATTTAATTTATCAATCATATAAAACTTGGTTAATAGCTATGATAACAAAAAACAAAGAAGAAATCACAGATTATACCAGTGAACTGGCTAAGCTGCTTCACCGGTATAGAGGAGGTTCTCCAAAGACAGATAGAAAGAACCTCATTAGTAACGACCTTTTAGGAAGTAAATCCAAAAAAGGATTTATTGATGCCCTTACCGAAATGGTATCGGGTGTAGAACCAACCGATTTGGAGGCATTGAAAAAGCTTCGGGATGAAGTGCACTTGATGACCAATGAAGAATTTGGTTATTTCAACACCCTACTGAAATTCGATTATGCATTTACAGAAAAACAATCTTAATTATCAACTTTAAAAAACATTCAAAATGAGCAATACAATTTATATCAGAACATTGAAAAGAGCAGAACATACAGTGTTTGCAGTTGAAAAGGGACAAAAAACATATTATGATGTACAGTTTGGTCAATACATTCCTTATTCCAGTGGGCAACAAATCAAATATTCAATCATTGAAGCCTTGTGTTCTGAACTTAATGTAATGAGATCTCCAACCACATTTATTTCAAAAGTAAAACCAAAAGGGACTGGAAAAGAAAAAAAATTAGAGTTTGATGGAGAAGGTGAGGTATTTAGTTCGTGCGACCCTTCATATTCTGACCAATTATTTGGAGGTTGGATGAAAGCAGTGAAAGGAAGTAAAGAAAAAGTACTAAAGAGACGCAGCCCTCTTTCTATCTCAGCGATGAGAGCATTACATCCTTTGCTCGCAGGTGTCCCTAAAGAAGATTTATCATTTGACAGAAGGGAGTTCCCAAATAATGAAGTCATAGTAAGAGATGAATCAGGCAGAATTCTTTCTAAAGAGGAATTGTTAGATTTCATTGATAATCGAGAAGGTAAGGCGAGTCTTACAAGTAAGTTTATTCAAGGTCAAACAAGGGCAACTGGACTCTTCGTTTCCGATATTGCCATCGATTTAAGAAGATTATTTTGCGTTAGCCTCAATTCATTTGAGCCTGAAATGTCGGATGAAACAATAGAAAAATTAAAAGCTAATGGCTGGATTGAATCTAAAAATGTTTTCGGCCCTTGTTTAGTAGCACCAAAAGAATTGAGAGAAAAATGGACGAAAGCTTTAGCAAAAGCCATTGTCAATTGGAAAATTACTTCTAACCAATCCAGAACTTTTAGCTTGATGGATACCTTAGCCATCGCTATCGGTGATAATGCCAATCTGATTGCCGGCAGTATTCGGGCAAAATTATCAGAGGAAGATTCAGGGAAAGCTCAACCCATTATTGACGAAAACCTAAACGGCATTAAAACCTATATTGCTTTACAGGCAGGTGGATATATCCAAACCAAAGGAGAAACCGCTAATGCTTTGGAAATGGCAGAACAAGAATTGTATAATAGAATCATGGCGTTTGATTCAGAAAATCAATGAGACTAGGAAGGATCAGCTTAACCAGGTTTCAATAACTTGGCTACACTTGAAATACTAATAATTCCTTTTCCAAAAAAGGTATAGGTTTTTTGCACTATAGAAGGAACTGTTTTTGTTTTAGACACGAAATCTGTCTGCCTTTGAATCAATAGTTTTTTATTAATTGAAGTTTATGATCCTCACTGCTACTCATATCAATTATTACATGGTCTGCAAACGGAAGCTATGGTTATTTACCAATGGGATCAATATGGAACATACCAGTGACACAGTCTATGATGGCAAGCTTCTTCATGAAACTTCCTATCCTCAACGCAATGAAAAATATTCAGAGCTTAGCATTGAAGCAAAATTTCGTGACAACGAATTGTTTGGGAAAATAGATTTTTATGATGCACAACAAAAGATCATTCACGAGACCAAGCGCAGCGATAAAATAGAAAAAGCACATGCCTGGCAGGTGAAGTTTTATATGTGGTTGTTGAAGTTGAACGGAATTGAAGGGGCCAGCGCCGAATTGGAGTATCCGAGGCTTCGCCAGAAAGACTCGGTTGAATTATCTGATGCAGATATTAGTCAATTAGAGAAGATGGTTCAGGAAATTATTGCTTTGAATCAATCAGCAGTATGCCCGCCTGTGATCCACGCAAAGATATGCAAGAGTTGTTCGTATTATGAGTTGTGTTATGTGGAGGAGAAGTGATTTTGTGATCTGTGATCGGTGATTGGGTGATCGGGTGATCGGGTGATCAGTGACTGGTGATTTTTTGGAAGGAGGAATTGATTTGTTTTAATTTTCGGGTGAAATAACTTAAAAGGATTTTATGAACCAAGAGGAATTTAATGAGCAGTTCAGGAAACGAACGAAATTACTTGCGCTGGAGATTATTAAGTTAACTGCGCTTATAAAGTTTATCGATGCTTTGGGCGTTATGAGGAAACAATTGATTCGGAGTTCTACTTCTGTTGCTGCAAATTTTCGCGCTGTATGCAGAGCAAGATCAGAAAGGGAAAAGTTTGCCAAACTATGTATCGTAGTGGAGGAAGCTGATGAGACAATATTTTGGATTGAGATGATTGTTGAAAGTAATTTTCTGGCATCGTCAGCAGTTGATTCAGTAAAAAATGAGGCAGAAGAAATTCTGAAGGTAATGTCTGCATTCAAAAGTAAACTCAATCCTTCAAAATAAACATACGCAAGGCTCATAAAATCACCCGATCACTGATCACCTGATGAAAAAATCCTACTACCTCTTCAACCCCGGTCGCATGAGCCGTAAAGACAATACGCTCAAATTTACACCTGTAAATGAAGAGGGCACTGACCTACAGCCCAAATACATTCCAGTAGAAAGTGTGGACAACCTTTATTGTTTCGGATCCCTCGATGCCAATAGTGCTCTTTATAATTTTTTGGGCAAGGAGAAGATCAGCATACACTATTTTGATTATTATGAACATTATACTGGTTCATTTCTGCCTAAAGAATATTTGCTTGCAGGCAAAATGGTTATCTGCCAGGCTAATGCACATTCTTCGTTAAAGAAGAGAATGGAGATTGCCAGAAAATTTGTGGAAGGTGCCGGGTTCAATATTCTAAAAAACCTCAGGTATTATAATAACCGGGATAAAGATGTATCCGGATGTATTACCGCCATTGAGAACCTTATGGTCTCTGTTGACTTGTGCAATGATATTGCTGAGTTAATGGGCATTGAGGGTAATATCCGGAACTGCTATTATGATGCCTTTGAGGTGATCATTAACGATTTTGAGATGGGCAATCGTAACAAGCGACCACCATCCAACGAGGTCAATGCATTGATATCGTTTGTCAATTCTATGTGCTATACATTATGTCTCGATATGATATACCATACGCAATTGAATCCAACCATTAGCTATTTGCATGAGCCGGGGTACAGGAGGTTTTCATTGGCTCTGGATATTGCTGAGATTTTCAAACCAATTCTTGCGGATCGGCTGATCTTTTCAGTGCTGAACAAGAAGATCATTAACAAAGGTGATTTTGATTTTCAGGTCAACGGATGTTATTTAAAAGAAACCGGAAGGAAGAAGGTGGTAAAGGCATGGGACGAGAAACTGAATGAAACGATCAGGCATCGTACCCTGGGCAAAAATGTGAGTTACAAACATTTGGTAAAACTGGAATGTTATAAACTGGTAAAGCACTTGCTGGGTATGGAAGTGTATAAGCCATTTAAGGCCTGGTGGTGATCATTGGGGTGAGCATAGAATACGGTTTTAATTGAACTAAACTATCAGGAAGGTATGTACGTTATTTTGGTTTATGATATAGAGGTACGAAGGGTTGCAAAAATGCTGAAGCTGTGCCGTGTGTACCTGAACTGGATACAGAACAGTGTGTTTGAAGGTGAGATCACAGAGGTAAAGTTGAAAGAATTAATTTTGAAAGCAAGACAAATTATGAATAGTGAGAAGGATAGCCTCATTATATTCAAAAGCAGGGAAGGAAAATGGCTGGAGAAGGAGGTCGTGGGTATGGAGAAAAATTCCTTAGACAATTTGATATGAGGTTGTCGTAGAATAGGAAATATGCTTGAATATTGTTCTTTGACATATTGGAAAGTAAATCTTGGTTGATAATGAATAGTTATTCAGGTCGTCGTGGCCAGTAATCGAATCGTATTATTGGCCATAGACGATTTATGTGATGAGAATATTGAATCCTTTCAAATGTAATTACTTGAGCAAGAGTATTTTTTTTATTTTTGTCTGACGGCTTTTAATCGCACCACATAGGAATTGAAACGTAAGATTGAAAGAACGGTTTGAAATGTTTTGAATGCTTTTAATCGCACCACATAGGAATTGAAACGTCAAAGCCTAAATTGTCTAAAATACCTGCTGCCGCCTTTTAATCGCACCACATAGGAATTGAAACTTTATAATAGCCGACCAAGCTATTTTGTCGCCTTCCTTTTAATCGCACCACATAGGAATTGAAACATGTTTGCAAGCCTGAAAAGTTCATTAAAAACTTATATCTTTTAATCGCACCACATAGGAATTGAAACGGGATTGTTCAAAATCCATCACGAAAGGTTCACATCTTTTAATCGCACCACATAGGAATTGAAACGAGATGGAATCAGTATCTGCGGTATTCTTTCACAGGCTTTTAATCGCACCACATAGGAATTGAAACTTTCCGAGAAGTATCTGGGCATCTTCCTCGCTCAGCTTTTAATCGCACCACATAGGAATTGAAACGCATTGATGCCACACTCTTCACAGACCTGAAAGAGCTTTTAATCGCACCACATAGGAATTGAAACATTCGGAGAGTTCTTCCTCCGGAGCAGCTTCTTTCTCTTTTAATCGCACCACATAGGAATTGAAACTTAATTACTATATAGCATAATAAAAATATTGGTGACTTTTAATCGCACCACATAGGAATTGAAACGAGGTAATCCGTTCGCCCACTCCGGCACTTCAGTCATCTTTTAATCGCACCACATAGGAATTGAAACATTAGATGCATAGCCGAACAAAAGAACTACACGTATCTTTTAATCGCACCACATAGGAATTGAAACTTATAACGAAAGTTACTCCGGACGTATCATTTGGTGCTTTTAATCGCACCACATAGGAATTGAAACGCGCAAGCTGATCGTACCGGTCGTCATGCGCAATGATGCTTTTAATCGCACCACATAGGAATTGAAACAAAACAAACTCAAATACGTTGACAAATCCGGAAAGGCTTTTAATCGCACCACATAGGAATTGAAACATTTAGCAGAACGGCCGTTCTAATCGGCTGACATACCTTTTAATCGCACCACATAGGAATTGAAACTTATGTTGCGATATATGTAATGATCAAATCTGCATCTTTTAATCGCACCACATAGGAATTGAAACGGAATAATTCAGAAACATTAGGCAGCGTTGGCAACCTTTTAATCGCACCACATAGGAATTCCTGCCTGACTGCGTCGAGCAGACAGGGAA
>CAZGNJ010000014.1:19865-73226 GCA_964526985.1 uncultured Ginsengibacter sp.
TGGCAATGTTTGCAAGAATATTTAGATCAACTTTTAATCGCACCACATAGGAATTCCTGCCTGACTGCGTCGAGCAGACAGGGAAACTCTAACCCCCAATCCTTCAAATGATTCTGTATTTTTGCGGCGGCTGATATCTATTAAAATGACAAAACTAAACAGACCTGTAAGAGTGCTCGTTGCTAAAGTTGGCCTCGATGGTCATGACCGTGGTGCTAAAGTCATTGCCACTTCATTGCGTGATGCAGGAATGGAAGTGATCTATACCGGACTAAGGCAGACTCCTGAGATGGTTGTCAATGCTGCATTACAGGAAGATGTAGATGCAATTGGTATCAGCATGTTGTCGGGAGCACACAATACTGTTTTTCCAAAAATCATTGCGCTACTCAAAGAAAAAAATATGGATGATGTATTAGTGACAGGTGGTGGTATCATCCCGCAGGAAGACATTCAGAAATTGAATGACATCGGAGTCGGAAAATTGTTTACTCCGGGAACGCCGACATCTGAAATTGCAGATTACATCAGAGAATGGGTGCATTCTCACAGAAAATTTTAGAACAAAAAATTCAAGATGAATTACACAAACCTTTTAGCTCAAATTGAAGACGGAATTTGCACGATCACCATCAACAGGCCTGATAAATTAAATGCACTGAATAAGTCTGTATTGGATGAACTTGACCAGGTGATGGATCATATCTATACCTCTGATGAAATCAAAGGAGCCATCATAACAGGACAAGGCGAAAAGGCTTTTGTAGCAGGTGCTGATATTAAGGAGTTCATGGATGTAGCCGATAATAAAGGCGGTTTGCTTGCAGAGAAAGGTCAGCATATATTTTTCAAGATAGAAGATTGCCCTAAACCAATCATAGCGGCTGTGAATGGATTTGCCTTAGGTGGTGGTTGTGAATTGGCAATGGCCTGTCATTTCAGGATTGCAAGCGACAATGCGAAGTTTGGTCAACCGGAAGTAAATCTCGGATTGATACCGGGTTATGGTGGTACGCAAAGGCTGACAGCATTGATAGGAAAGGGTAGGGCAATGGAATTGATCCTGACAGGTAATATGCTGAGCGCGGCAGAGGCATTGCAATGCGGCCTTGTAAATAAAATTACTACTCCGGAAGAATTGCTTGCTGTTGCAAAGAAAATTTTAGCCACCATTCTCTCCAAATCTCCGGTGGCTGTGTCGAAAGCGATCAAGGCGATCAATGCCTTTGACCATACGCGGGCAGGATTTAATGAAGAAGTAAGATTATTCGGAGAGACTTTTGAATCGGAAGATAAGAAGGAAGGTACTTCGGCATTTCTCGAAAAGAGGAAGGCCGTCTTTCCGGGTAAATAAAAGAAATACCAACTTAAACAGAAAAATAAAATGAAGAATTACAGGATTGAAAAGGACACACTGGGTGAAGTGAAAGTGCCGGTTGATGCGTATTACGGAGCACAAACGGAACGGAGCGTTGAAAACTTTAAGATAGCCCGCGACATCAATAAGATGCCAAAGGAAATTATTGAGGCATTTGCATACCTGAAGAAAGCAGCAGCCATTACGAATTGCGAGGCGGGTGTGTTGTCAACAGAAAAAATGCAATTGATCAGCAAAGTGGCTGACGAGATTTTGGAGGGAAAGCTGGCCGATCAGTTTCCCCTGGTGGTATGGCAGACGGGTAGCGGCACACAAAGCAATATGAATGTAAATGAAGTAATAGCCAACCGTGGACATGTATTGAATGGAGGCGCGTTGACAGACAAAGAAAAGATCATGCATCCCAATGATGACGTGAACAAATCTCAGTCGAGCAATGATACCTTTCCTACTGCCATGCACATTGCTGCCTACAAGATTTTGCATGAACTCACTTTGCCGGCACTGGAATCATTGAAGAAAACTCTGGAAGGAAAATCTAAGGAGTTTAAGAATATAGTGAAGATAGGACGTACGCATTTTATGGATGCTACTCCACTTACTTTAGGGCAGGAGTTTAGCGGGTATGCATCACAGTTAGATCATGGCATCCATGCCATCAAGAATACCCTGGATCACCTGAGTGAACTCGCATTGGGAGGTACTGCGGTTGGTACGGGAATCAATACGCCTGAAGGTTATGCAGTGAATGTAGCACAGACAATAGCAGAACTTACCGGGCTGCCTTTCAAGACAGCACATAACAAATTTGAATCACTGGCTGCACACGATGCCATTGTAGAATCACATGGCGCACTAAAGACGGTAGCAGTGAGCCTGATGAAAATAGCCAATGATATCAGGATGCTGTCGTCCGGGCCTCGTAGTGGTATTGGTGAAATTCACATTCCTGACAATGAACCGGGATCATCCATTATGCCGGGAAAAGTGAATCCGACACAATGTGAAGCATTGACCATGATCGCAGCACAGGTAATGGGTAATGATGTGGCCATTAACATTGGTGGCGCTACAGGGCATTTTGAATTGAACGTTTTCAAACCGGTGATGATCTACAACTTCCTGCACAGTGCACGCCTTATCGGAGATGGCTGTAACAGCTTCAATGAGAAGTGTGCAAAAGGCATCGAACCGATAAAGGAAAACATAAAGAAACACGTTGACAATTCTTTAATGCTGGTCACTGCACTGAACACACACATCGGTTATTACAAAGCCGCGGAAATAGCACAGAAGGCACATAAGGAAAATACCACGCTCAAAGAGATGGCAGTGAAGCTGGGTTATGTTACACCTGAGCAATTTGATCAGTGGGTGGACCCCAAGAAGATGGTTGGAAAGATAGAATAGCAATCTTTATTGACTGACTAAGAATCTTGAATTATAGTGAGTTCCCTTCGGTACTGACGCTCCGGTCAGTATTAAAAACTCTGACGCTTCGGTCTGAGTCAGACAAGCCTTGGCTTCGTCCGACAGGCTCAGGGAACAGTTATCCCTTTGACAGGCTCAGGGAACGTTGAAAACGCTGGCTGAGCACTGCCGAAGCCAGATTGTGTATGTGTAACTTTTTTTGAAATAAAGTGAGTTCCCTTCGGTACTGACGCTCCGGTCTGAGTCGGACAAGCAAAGCTTCGGCTGACACTTCGGGTTGAAAACACCGACCGAAGCGTCGGTGTAGATTTTGCAGTTAACTGCAAAATCTGGGATAATATGCAGGAGTGTATGATGATAAAAAAGCAGGTACAACTCTGGAAATTTGTACCTGCCTGATTTATTAATGTGACAAAACTTTTTTTACCGTGTTGAAAATTGGCGAGGGCGGCACTTCTGCTGCAAAACTTCAATCGGAGAATGAACCTTGAATTTAGTACAAACATTTAATCGAAGACGTTTCCTGCCGCTCTTGCCAATTTTTTTGTTATGGGCTGGTTTATTCAAATATACATTACGTTCATACAAAACATAGAGAAGACGTATTTAATGGGGTGGATGAAAGATGCCATTAAACGACATCAAATATACAGCATTGTCAGTTAAATTTCCAATTGCAGGTCCTGTTCCAACTAGTAAATTTCCTCGTTTCTCCATTGGAATACTGAATGTTGCATTTTCCCAACTATGTAGAGTAAATTTAACAACTCTGGTAACGCTAAGGCTAAGCATTAGAGAAATTGAAACTCCAAGATTGTCAATGGAATTTGCAGAAAATGGTTGTCTTGGGGAATGACCAAAACCTCCTGGAGGTCCAGGTGGGTCAATATCTAACATTCTGTCACTAAAATAAAATTTCAAAGGCGTACCGCCTGAAGTAGATAGACGAGCGGGGCGCCAAAACGGTCCAACCATTGAAGCTGCATGATAGAAAAGAGAACCGGTAGCATAGCTTGCAATATCATTATCTTGGTTGGTTACAATAGTTACTCCTATAGAGTCCCCGACCTTTACTTTTGATAAGATTTGTTCTAAATCCATAATACTGATTTTTAAAATTGTTAATAAATTTAAATTCTCATTAAGTCATAAAATTTATCGACTTTTAGGTTTAACCCTTTTATATAAATAAATTTTAGCCTTGAGATTTTTGATTTGTTTCTGTCACTGAGGGTGGTCAGCCCGTTTCTTGACCATTGAGTTTTTATTAACTTGCCCACAACTCATTGCTTTAAGAACTTAATAGTTTTTATTTCCTTACCATTTGATACAGTTACGACATAAGTTCCTGAGTTCAGTTTCTCAGTTGGCAGACTTACTAATGCCTTGTTTATGTTGTTGCCTTGCCAAAATTTTTTACCATTCATATCAGAAATAACGACAGATATATTCTTTGAATCTCCGGATACCTGGAGTGTGGCAGTAGAGACTACAGGGTTAGGATATAAAGTAGCGCCAAACTGTTTTGAAGTAATGGGAGATTTCTCATTTATCACTTTCGAGAATTCATGCTTTCCGGTTTTCTTACATACTTTTCCAACATACAATTCGCCTTCATATTTATAATTATATCCACCGATGTACAAGTTTTCAGGTGTGGCAAATACTTCATAAATGTTTAGAATATCATCGTTATTCTCCACTTCATACGTTCCGTCAGCAGTGCCATCTGATGTCCATAAATGGTATCTCATGGCACCTTCTGTCATTTGCAAATTATTAAAGTACAATTTGCCACCGAAACTCGTAAGCCGCCGCATATCACTTCCATCCTGACCCGGAGTAATGTCTTTAACCAATTGTGTTCCACTTGCGGTGCCATCGCTTTTCCAGAGCTCTCTACCATGCTCGCCATCTTCATTCGTAAAATATAGCATACCATTTACCACCGTTAAATATTTTGCTCCCTCAACAATAAGCCCATTATCTGATGGATTTAAATCCTTTACCGGTTGTGTACCCGCTACTGTCCCATCTGTTTTCCAAAATACAGTCCCATCGTTATTCGTGTAGTCCACGGCACTGAAATAAAGCAGATTGTTGAATACACTGAAGTAGATACTTGAAGAGGCAACTTTATTGCTCAACCATATATCAATATCTGCCAATTTAATGGTACCGGACTCGGTTCCATTGGATTTCCACAAGGACGGTGTGGCCCCGTCTGATGCTGTTGCTCCAAAATATACTTCTTTGGCGTAGATAATCATTGCTCCGGGATAGGAACCTCCCAATCCCGGATTGATGTCTTTTACGAGTGTGGTTCCCGAAACACTGCCATCACTTTTCCAAAGTTCATATCCATTTACGACATCACCGGCAACGAAGAATGCCGTGTTTTCAATAATGTTGAGATAGTTATTATAGTAAACTGATGGAGAGAGCAAAACCGTTTTTGAGGGAGTACCATCAGATTTCAGAAGTTCGTATGACCCGATTTCATAGTTAAAAGGTACAAAGAACACCATCCCATTATCTGCAACTTCAAAAACATCAATATATTCATAATCCGAAGTGATCTTGACAAGTCCATTCCTTTTACCGTCTGTCTTATATATGGCATACCTGTTATCGGTGATAGCCAGGAAATAAACTGAGTTATTTTTTGAAACAAACTTCTTAATTGTAAAGCCTTTTTCTCCGGGGATTACATCGTGTAGCAATTTTGTTCCCATCATGGTTCCATCTGATTTATACAGTTCAGAACCATACTCCCGCTCATTTGCAGTGAATACAACATCATTACCCAATACCGTCATGCCATTAAAAGTTCCATTATAGCGATTGTAGCCTGCATCGGAAGAACTTGTATATTCGGTATTGATATCCTTTACCAAATTTGTATTATAAAAACTTCCACCTGTTATAAAAAGTTCATTTCCCCTGCGTTCATCGGCTGCAGTAAATAGCAATTTTCCATTGATGGCGGAAAGACAGGATGGAAAAGAACTGGTAACACCCCTGAATATGTCACTTACTATAAAAGGGAAAGTTCCAAAATATGTATCGTAAGTTCTCCATAGCTCGGCACCAAAGAGCTTATCATATTTCACAAAATAGAGAATACCATTGCCATTGTATAAGTTATTGAATGTTTCCCCTTCTCTCAATTTGTAAATAAGTTGTGTTGAACGATTCGTTCCTCTTGTGCTCCAGAGTTCTTCATGCGCTCCTCCGTTTTTGCTATTTACTTTGAAATAGAGCGTATTGTTTACAACCTGCATTTCTTTTGGAACAATAGAAGCTGTAACACCATCGGCACCAAAACTCCTGACCTTTACTACGCCATCATTATTCGACGCGTCCAACTTATATAATCCGCTTCCCTGCGTTGCTCCCTCTCCCGGAGTGTATAATACATTATTTAAAATGGGAAAGCTGGTGTTCATCCAATCCGCGTGTATCATAACA
This sequence comes from uncultured Ginsengibacter sp., assembly GCA_964526985.1. Taxonomy (GTDB): domain Bacteria; phylum Bacteroidota; class Bacteroidia; order Chitinophagales; family Chitinophagaceae; genus Ginsengibacter. The sequence continues at coordinate 26,146 of CAZGNJ010000014.1, forward strand.
TTGTTATTGCCCGGTGCAGGCATAGTTCCGGCATCAGTACCATCGGATACCCAGAGCTTGCGGCCTGTGCCATCATCAGCAGAGAAGTAGAGTTTGTTGTTATAAGCTGTTAATTGCGCAGGGACGGAGAGTTGATAGGTTTCATAATTGAAAGGAAATGTTGGGCCAACCTGGTAGGTTCCTTCTTCAGTCAGGTCACTCCTCCAGAGCTGAAATTCATAAGTTGTATAACTGTAAAAAGTAAAAAATAAGAGGCCATTCGCCACCGTAGGTTGAGAAATTTCTTCTCCACCATCTCCAATGTCGCCCGGGTTCAGAATACGAATCGTACCGGCATCAGTTCCATCCGTTTTGTAGATAGCCCCTCTATAGGAGTAATCACTATACGCAATGAAAAATACATCTTTATCGATGTTGAAAAATTTTGTTGGGTAGGAACTTCCACCACCAGGTGATATGTCCTTAAGGATGTGCGTCCCTTGTGCTGTTCCATCAGATATCCAGGGTTCATATCCATATTCCTGAGTATAAAGAGTAAAATATATTCGGCCGTTTAATGCGGTGAGATTGAAGAGAAGACTTGACGTAATTCCCGTTTCAAATTCCTTTAGCATATAGGTACCCGGAGAGGTACCATCACTTCTCCACAATTCATTTCCGTGGCTGCCATCACTTGCAATAAAATAGGCCACATTGTTTAATACAGTATAAGAGGCTGTGTCATTATCGACACTCCAATAAATATTCATTTTTTGATCAGTAAAATTTTGAGGATTGCTTTCTGCCAGGGCATTGATATCCCTCAATAAGCCAAGATTGCACAATGCACCTCTTTTGGGTTTCTCATGCATTCCCGGATTGTTGGATCGGAAAGTTGATTGCCGGTTGTTGCCCGCTCCTCTCATGTTTTCTCTCAGAATTTTTTGCCCTTTCATCCTCTTATTGATATTAACGTTGTTACCACCCCGTGAGAAGTCATTCATTAAACCGGTTGGGGAAACTTGTCCCGGCATTACTGCATCGCGCAAGGGTTCCTCCGGAGGCGGTAATTTTTTACCGAACGGAATAGCATTCTTTGAGGATGGCTTGCTCTCTTTCGCATTTTGTGCGAAGCTATATTGTGTTGCAAAAATGATTGTTGCAATCACAAGGAGTAGAAGTTTCATTTTCATTTTGTTTATTTTTTGATTAAAGAGCTTTTGTTGAGTATTTTGTTTTGTTGAATCATTTACTGTGATAATTCAAAAGAAATTCCTGCCTTAGTTCTCACCAGGCAACAATCGGCTTATAAGAAAAGTTGAACTGCTTACCTGCGATTTCAGGATGCCGGTACAACCTTTATGGCACATTGCTAAGGATAGCTGGATTTTTTTATTTTGAATTTGTGAAGTACATAGTTCATTCGCCCATTTCGGAAGTTCCTTACATCGGAGTTTCTCAAGGCTTGATACCCCTTTGTTGCTTCCCTTCTTCCATACTATTTGCAATCGTAGGAATATTCAATATAAACGGAAGAACCGTCTAATGCGCTTACCCAGTACACCGATTGCGGGAGGCCGTATATACTCACTACCTTTGATTTCAACACTGCTTTTTCGAGCAAAGTAAAATTGCCAGTGTGTTCCCGATTGGAATAGGTTTCCTTGATACTGCCAGTACCAGGAAATACTTCGAGATAAGGTTCAATGAAGTCATTCATGGTCAACCCTTGTTTTATTATTCCGGCAAATGGGGATAGAGAAGGTTGGTCCATGTTAGTGTAATTTTCTATTAATTCTACATCCTTATCTGATTGACTTGTGGTCTTTGTAAATTGTCCAAGGTTGTCATATTCAAATGTCTTTGTGAGTTTTAAACCCTGGGCCGACCCATTCTTTATCTCCCATATACACTTTGAGACTAAGCCGGAAGAATTGTATTCAAAACTCATTAGATATGCCAGGTCGCCGCCTTCTTTTTCTTCTATTCGGGTTAGTTGCTCACCATTGTAGAAAAACCTGACGGAGTATGAGTTTACAGTATTCCCAAGCATTTTGAAGTTATGCGTTCCACTTTCAATTCTGCCATCACTGCTCCTGTTATAGGTGAATTCATCCCCTTGGGTTATTCGATCTATGACTTCTTTATTTATGAAACCATCCCGATCATAATAGAACGTTCGGGTACTGTAGAATCCACCCTGCAGCGTTGTCTTAACAGAAATAAGCCTGCATTTTTTATCCTTTTTGGAGGAGGGTTCCGATTTCTTGCATGAGATAGTTGATAAAGCCAGGAATACAGTGAGGGCAAAGATTATTTTTTTCATTGTTTTCCTATTTTATGATTAAGGGATTTTGTTGTACTCTTACTTTATTTAATCGTCTGCACGAGCTTCAACTTTATTGAAACATTTTTTTCATCGTGTTACTTTCATTTAAGAATTGAAATGGTTAATAGAGTATCTTTTCTGTCTCCACTCGCTTCCAATGATAAAAAGTATTTTGATGAAAGAATTCTCAGGAGTTTTTTCGCATGGTATCGGACTAAAAAATCTTTGAAATTTGCGGCATACGCTGCCCACCCGGAAATACGATAAATCAATAATTCGGAATCAGTTTAAAAACTTCATTTACTCCTGACTGTTGGAAATTGAATCAATATCATTCAAGGTTATTTAATTTTTTCTCCACTTTGTATTGCAATCGAATCCGTAAATCAGGTCTTCCACCTCGATGCCGGATTCATCAGCCCACCCTAATAATTGAGTATGGCCATCAGCATTCAATTGCTTCGACTTTATTTGGAGTGTTACCACCAATTTCAGGTTGCCACTGGCATCTGCTGTATAAATTTCCCTTTTAGTACCAATACCACCGTCGGCAACAGGGTAGGTAAATGCATTGGGCATGTCAATTTGTAATCCGTCCTTCATAAAACCAGTATATGCTGAGGGAGAGGCTTGTCCTGCATTATTAAATTTATCAACCCTGGTAATCTTTCCTGCAGCATTTTTATAGGTAATTTTTGTGAACTGTCCCAGGTGGTTGTATTCAAACGATCTTGATAGGTTGTATGGAGAATTGTCACCATAATCCCTTGAAACACTTGAAACCAAACCTTTTGAATTGTATTCGATATTAAGAGAGGAAATCAGGTAATCTTCATAATATTGCCCGATACTGGTAATGAAGTTTCCTGTGTAGATAAATTTGAGTGTAGAAGAGAACGTTATGTCACTACCGGATAGCTGGTTCATTGTGCCGCTTATTATCTTGCCATTAGGGCCCCAGTCATAAAGGTATTCATTGCCAATATTCGATTTGGGCAAGGAAACAACTTCTCTGTTCAGTAATCCATCTTTGTCATACGAATACGATTTGGAATACTGTGTCACCATACCATTAGCTTCCAGGTCGGCAACTGCATAGGAAGTCAGCCTGCATTCCGCCTTATGCCAGGGAAGGTGATCATTCTTTTTACAAGAACTGATTGCAGCCACCGCCAGAAGTATGACAGCGGCAATGGTTAATTTTTTCATTTTCATTTTGTTTATTTTTTGATTAAAGAATTTTTATTGGTCATTTCATTTTGCTGAATCATTTAATACGCTAATTCAAAAAAACCTGCCTCAAAACTTCCAATATTGCAACCAGTTAAATAGGAAAAAAAGCAATCAGTTGAACTGCTTTTAGATGTCAAATAAAAGCACCACCTTATTTAAGTAAAAAGCCCTTCACCGTTAGCTGATTATTATTCTTTTTATCCGAAATCTTTTCAAGTCAGTTTTCTTTCAAAAAATATTATTGTATCAATCTTCTACGAATACCTGAAGGCATGGTATAAGAAACATGTTTTACTTCCCTTTAACTCTGCCACAATCGAATTGATGGTAAGCAATAGAAGAATTACCCTTCTCGTCCTGATACTCTATTGATTCTGTATAACCTCGTGCATTTAATGTTTTTGATTTTACAGTTCGCGTGGACCATAAACGAAAGTTGCCGGTTAACTCTCTGTCGTTTGAATAATATTCGGTAATAGAACCTATTCCCGGATCGGAGTATCCATAGACAGTAAAAAACAAAGCATCGAATGGCGGCAGCCCATGTTCCATCAGGTAAATTTGGGAGGACGGTGAAGGAGTTCCTCGTTGTATTGTAGTGTCATAAAAATAAATATTGCCTTTTGAATCTGCTGCGATAGTTTTTATCACCTGGCCTAAAGAATTGTATTCAAAAAGGTTTTTGTCACCGGACTCAGGATTATCTACAGATTTACTATTTATCTCAACAATCAATCCCCTGTTGTTATATTTGATTTCTGTCAAATAACCTGCAGAAGATCCAACAGCATTAAAATAATCCATACGCACTACTCTTCTTCCTTGATAGGTATACTTTCTTGTCCCTATTGATTCGCCTTGATAAAACAAATCGGCACTTTCGATTTGGCCGTTATTCTTACGGTTATATCTGATTTCAATATTATCTTCACCCATTTTCGTAAGTTCAGAATTTATATAACCCTTTGCATCATAGGTGTAAGTTGTGGTGTAGGATGGATAAGGGCCAGCCACCGGGGCTATAGTAGCCAATACCCTGCAGTTCTCTTTAAAGAAGGTAGGAGTATCATTCTTTTTACAGGAGTTGATTGCAGCCATCGCCAGAAGAATGGCTGTGGCAAAGATTAATTTTTTCATTTTTTTTTGATTTTAGAATTAAATAAAATGAAAGGAACTTTTATGTTTTCTGATTCTCTTCAGCCGGTATAAATACTTCGTAAGCTAAAATTATGTGTCATTTAAGGAGAAAAATATCCGTAATTATTTGACGGGTTTGATTTCTTATCTGTCGGGCGATTTTTTGATTATCTGGCTGTTCAATGAAATCACTTCGAAGAATAAAGGAGGATCCGGATTCTGACTAATTACAAAATTGAGAAGGCCAATTAACGAGATCTAAAATTTTGTATCGGTTAAAATCATCCACTTAATAATTGTTCCTGCCCATCCAATCATTGCTGCTTTTTTAACCTGGATTGCAGCCTTACATTTAGAGAAGAAGTGTGGCGTTTTACCCACTAATTAGTTTTAAATTTATATCCAATTGCTATACGATGAAATTCCTCATACTGACTTTTCTGCTACTTTTTTGTCAGGGAGTATTTTGCCAGACAGGTAATGAATTGCATTATAATTTCAGGCATATCACTTATTCGGATGGCCTTGCAGGTAACAGAGTGATTCGGATAGGCCAGGATAGCAAAGGATGGATGTGGTTTGCCACCTTCAATAACATCCAGCGATATGATGGAAAATGGTTTCGGAGTTACCGAAATGATTTTTTGGCTGGTGTTCCTGAGTCAGTTGGTTTCAACGGAAGTTTGGTTGCCGGTAAAGAAATATACGTCGTTTGGGGTAGTAAAAATTTTCGTTACAATCCAATGAAAGGAAAATTTGAAGTGGTGATTCCTTCTTCGCTTATCCCTCAAAACGAACAGTTTTTGACGATCACTGATCACAAAGGCAGAGATTGGCATGTAGGGAATACTGTTGCCTTTCCGGTAAATTCAAATACTTTAATAAATGATTGGGATTTTTTCACTTCTGAAACCGGTTTTTTTCAAAGTCCCAATTATTGGTATGATTCGGCAACCCACAGGTCGTGGCTCGTTTTGGGGGACAACTTATTTGTGTATCGTAAAATAAATAACAGGGACTCAATTATATCGGAAAATAAGTTTCAGGCTTTTCCAATATCACTCAGAAAAATATTGGAAACTGAAAGTATCCGAAGCTTTTTGATTGACGCAGAGCAAAATTTATGGATATCCTCCTGGATGAATGCGCTGTATCAGTACAATCTGAGAACAAAAAAAGTAGCCTGGTACACCCTAAAAGCAATTCAGCAACAACAAAAAGGGTCATTAAAAACCAAGGGGCCATTAGGCATAAGTTGTATGGTAATGGATACACGGGGTAATGTATGGATGGGAACTTACGGTTGCGGATTGCTCAGGTACAATAAGAGCTCCCGTCAATTTGATTTTGTAATAAAGCATGAAAGCAACCAGAATATTTTAAATTATGAAATCGAAATAACTTGCATAGTTCAGGATAGAGAAGAAAACATCTGGATAGGCACTGATGCAGGAGTTAATATCTTTAACCCTTACCGCGATTTACTTAAAACAATAGCAATTAGCAACTTAGGAGGTACCTCTCCGCAACAAAATGAAATATCTGGTCTGTACAAAACAAGTAAAAATAAAATCGTGGTAGGTACGTGGGGAGGAGGGACCACTTTCTTAGATTCTAATTTCAAAGTTCAGAAAAATTACGAATTTGATATTATGGCCCGAAATGAGGTTTGGAGTTTCATTGAAGATAAGGATAGCATATTATGGGCAGGCTGCCAGTATGGATATATCAACCGGTACCGGCAGGATGGAAGTTTTATGGATTTCCTTCGTCCTCCCGAAAGTGGATTCTCAACCATAAGAGCCATGACAAAGGACAAACAGGGAAATCTTTATTTCGGCCTGCATAGTGGCAAGGTGATGAAATGGGAGGCAGTACAAAAAAAATTCATCGGATATGCATTGGGATTACCTGTGCAGTTGAGAATGGGGCCTTTGTTGACCATGTTTATTGACAATCGGGAAAATATTTGGGCCGGTACTCAAAATGGTCTCTATAAATTAGACCCAATCACTATGCAATATTCAGATTCTTTTTTGACAGGAAAGCCTGCTGGTTATGGAAGGTCAGTTACATCTGTCAGGCAGTTTAATGACAGTATGTTGATCCTGGGTTATTATTTTGGTGGGGGCAGTTTTTTTAATTTGAATACAAAGAAAGAGGTTCCCTGGAATGTTGAACCTGACTTCTTTCAAAACCCTGTCTATGCGCTGGTAAAAGATCAGCATGACAATATCTGGATTATGTCAGGATTGAACCTGTATTATTTTGATTCCAAAGACGGGCCAAAATCAATTCGTCCTGTCTTTGATTCCAGAATTCTCAGCAAGACTTTTAATTTTATACCTTTTTTAAAATTGCCTGACCAAAAATGGGCAGTCCCTACCAGTTCTGAAATTGTCATTTTTGACCCGGAAATTGCTGATGGGATTGAGAACAGCCCGTTGAATGCAAGGATCACCGGCATGAGCATCTTTGATTCATCGGTGTTGATTGATTCTTTTCTTCTGCTGAAATTACCTGTTCATTTAAAGCACTTTGAAAACAGTATCACACTGGAATTTACTCCTATGAACTTTACTTCGATTCCGGGAGTGCGGACTCTTTTCCGGTTGGAAGGCAATGACGATAACTGGAGAGAAGCCGGTGAAAAATATTTTGCTTCTTACAACAATCTTGCCCCTGGCAATTATACTTTCATGGTAAAGTCTGTAAATGGTATTCGTGAAAGTGCAACCTCTACATTGATGATCTCTATCTCTGAACCGTTCTGGCAAACAATCTGGTTCAGGTCATTGGTGATTCTTGCCTTTGCATATCTTATTTATTTTCTCGTGGTAAGAAGGATAAAAGTAATCAGGAGAGAAGCGGAATTGAAACATAAAATTTCTGAAACGGAGATGGCCGCATTGCGTGCACAAATGAATCCGCACTTTATTTTCAATTGTATCAGCGCTATTGACAATCTGATTCAATCCGGGGAGAAAAGTGATGCAACGATCTATCTGACTTTGTTTGCCCGATTGATTCGAAATGTGCTGGAGAGTTCAAAGAATAATGTCATTGCCTTCCAAAAGGATTTGGAATCATTGAAGCTGTATTTAGAACTGGAGCAATTCAGGTGCAGTAATAAATTTTCCTACCGGATCGAAGTAGATCAGGAGCTATTGAATAGTGATTTCAAAATTCCACCCCTGGTAGTACAGCCTTTTGTAGAAAACGCTATTCACCATGGGCTGCTTAATCTTGAAGATAAAAAAGGGATACTGGATATTGCAATCCGGCTGCAAGGAGAAGAAATTTGCTATTGTATCACGGACAATGGAGTGGGCAGGGAACGCTCCCGTCAATTAAATCTGATGAATAAGCCGGAACATCTTTCCTATGGCATGTCTATTTCAACCGAACGGCTGGAGCGATTTAATGATAAAAAAGACAACGTTACAATCATAGATCTTAATGAAGACGGTAAGCCTGCAGGAACCAGGATCGAGTTAAAAATCAAAACGGTCTGAAATTGATGAATACCTTAAGAGCGATATTGATAGATGATGAAGAGAACAGTCTAAACTCACTGAAGGTAAAGATTCAGCAGCATTGTCCAAACGTAGAAGTCATTGCCACTTGCAGCAAATCAGCAGATGGCCTGGAGGCGGTCAACAAGATGCATCCGGACTTGTTGTTCCTGGATATAGAAATGCCCTTAATGAATGGATTTGTCTTGTTGAAAAATTTAGAGTTTAAAGATTTTGAACTCATCTTTGTAACTGCTTTTGATCATTACGCCATCAAAGCCATACAGGCTTCGGCTCTCGACTATTTGATGAAACCGGTATCTCCGGAGGCTTTGAAGGCGGCAGTAGAAAGAGCCTTTGAAAAGAATATCCGGTCATCGAAAAAGCAGTTGGACTTATTGATCGAGAATACCGGCAAAAGGGAACTGCGAAGAATTGCCATTCCTACAACTGATGGATTGGCATTTATCAGAGTTGATGATATTGTTTACCTGGAAGCCAGCGTTAATTATACCAAAATATTTTTGAATAATGGTGATCATTATATGGTGAGCAGAACGTTGAAGGATTTTGAGGATATGCTACCTCAAAATCCATTCTTACGGATTCACAATTCATACATCATCAATCTGGATTATGCAGAAAAATATGTGCGTGGCGAAGGCGGCCAGGTAGTCCTGAAAGGAGATATAATACTGGAAGTATCCAAACGAAAGAAAAATGAATTATTGAAAATGTTTACTAAATAGGTACTAAATAAAACTCTTGTTTATTTCTTAATCCTTGAATTTACTGAAGAAGGATATTTCACCATCTTCCAATGCCTGTATCACGACCGAATCTTTTCCTTTTCTTAATTCAACAAAGTAACTGTCCTTCACAATAGGTATTCCAAGCAAGAACATATTATTGTCATTGCTCTCATTATCGTCAAAGAAAATGACACGGGACGGAGCATAGCCTTTGTAATCTTTTGCTATTCTATTTTGTGCCTTTTGTGGGATAGCACTATACTCCAGGTAGTTTCCGGACCCTACCAATTTGTTGTTATTATCATAAAAGGCCATTTTTGATTTCAAATGGGTCTTAAAATGCACTTCTGAAAAGCCTCCCAATACACTCCATTCAATATCTTTTGCATGAGGAAAATCCTGCTTAAACTGGGATAGCGTTTGTCCGGAAATATTTTCTACTGCTTTGGTACTTGCATGTTCTTCCCGGAGTTCCTTTTTAAGAAATTTATTTTTTAAATCCGGATGGGAAGAAGATGCCCCATCGGACTGTGCAAAAGAAGGTGTACTAAAAAAAAGAAACAATGCACCAGCAATAATCAAGAATTTCAGGATTTGGAATAATCTTCTATTGTTGATGGATTTCTTTTCGTATTCTTCCATGTGCAATAGACATGAAGAATATTCAAATCGGTTTGCTATCATTTTCATGGTGAAATAAATTATATCCAACACAAAACAAAGGTTGCGCCAACTCGAAACGGATGTGGGGTGGATACAAAAACTTTAACACGAAGTAATATGTATCGATTTCAATTGCCAATATTGACTCGCTTCTGTTTATTTGTATTTGGGAAGAAAAAGTCCGGAAAAGAAAACTTAAGAGTAACTACAGTCCGGTGGTTTCATATAACTCATCGATAACCTGTTCATATTTTTCAACAATTGATTTTCGTTTAAGGCTTAGCTTGGGTGTCATTTCCCCGGAATCAATAGACCATTCAACAGGTAGCAACAAAAATTTTTTCACCTGCTCTACATGGTTTAATCCTTGGTTTAATCTTTCAACTTCTGAATTGTATAACTGAATCACTTTCTCATTTTTTAATAACACACTTTTGTTGTCTGTGTTGATACCATTCTTTCCTGCCCACTTGCTCAGGTTTTCAAAAGAAGGAACAATCAATGCGGAAACAAATTTTCTCCCTGGACCTAATACGATCAGGTTTTCAATGTATGGTGATTCCTTCATCCTGTTTTCAACGGCTACAGGCGCTACATATTTGCCGCCACTTGTTTTGAAAATTTCTTTCTTCCTGTCTGTAATTTTCAAAAATTTTCCATCTACCATAGTACCGATATCGCCAGTCTTGAACCAGACACCGTCTTCCATCACTGCAGCTGTTGCCTCAGGATTTTTGTAATAACCCAACATAATGTTTGGTCCTTTACAAAGTATCTCACCGTCTTCAGCGATCTTTACTTCCACATTTGCTATAAGAGGGCCTACTGTTCCAATCATTCGCTCCTTTTCTTCATATCTGTTCACACTGATCACGGGCGAGGTCTCAGTGAGGCCATAGCCTTCCATGATGATGATCCTTGCGGCAGTGAATATGCGAATCAATTTTACAGGGCATGCTGCTCCTCCGCTCACAATGCAGATCACTTCATTGCCCAGTGCCTCTCTCCATTTGCTGAAAATAAGTTTGTTGGCCAGGTTGAGTTGAAAATTATACCACCATCCCATGTTTTTATTGATCTCAAATTTCTTTGCCAATGCATGTGCCCAGAAGAAGAGCTTTCTTTTGACACCTGTCAGTTCGCTTCCTTTGGCCATGATCTTTTCATATACCTTTTCTAAGAGCCGTGGTACTGTTGTAAACAAGTGAGGCTTTACCTCTTTGAGATTATCGCTGATGGTCTCCAGGCTTTCTGCAAAGTAGATAGAGATGCCTTTGAACATATACAGGTAGATGACCATTCTTTCAAAGATGTGATTCAACGGCAGAAAACTCAGCGTTCTCATATTTTCTCCGGGAGGAAAGCATGGCATACTGTCCAATACATTGCTGAGAATATTATTGTGCGTAAGCATGACTCCCTTGGGCACGCCGGTAGTTCCTGATGTATAAATGATAGTCGCCAGGTCGCTGTTACCAATGGTTGCGGCACCATCTTCCATTTTTCGTATATCCTCTCCCGTTATACCATCCATCAGTGTTGTCCATTGAGGTACTGTAGCTGATGATTCAAAACTGTAAAATGTTTGTAATTGTGGTACCTCGCTTCTTATCGGGGCTATTTTGCCAACAAACGATTCATCATTGATGAAAATAATTTTCACCGCCGCGTCTTTCAGGATGTACGCCAGTTCAGGTTCCCCGATAGTTGGATAAATCGGTGTCAATACGGCGCCGATCTTTTGTACGGCAAGGTCGAGGAATACCCATTCCGGACGGTTTTTGGCAATGAGTGCAATCTTATCGCGGCCTTCAGAAGTACCATCACCTTTGCCCAATCCTAATTTCATCAACCCGCAGGCCAGCCTGTTTACGATATCCATGACATCTGTGGAAGTGTATTCTTTATATTTGCCGTTTACTTTACCTGCAAGCATGACTCTTTCGGGCGCTTCACTTACAGCATTTTCTATACAATCAAAGAGACGGTGAGGTTGAATCTTCATAACAGTTTTGCTTTAATACAATTGTAGTCTGTACTAAATTAATGAAAATACTTAATGGTGATACTTTCAGTGATAAAACTGATCTTTTGGTATGGTAAAGTTTCTTTCTTTAAGGTATTGAAGAAAGGCTTTGTGATCATCAGCATGGGTACTACTCCAGTTTTGGTAAGCATTCAAATCCTGTGAGGCTCCGAATATCCACTGGTTGTATGCCTGGAACAATCCTGTTTCGAGAAGGTGCTTTTGCATGTCGAAGAGGAAGAAAGGAAACTTATCGGCGTAGTTGCGAAACCAGTTCAGAATAAACCGGGTTCTGATCATAGTCAATGACTCAGCATTGATACCGCGAAGTACAATACTGTTTTGCTTATTCATCGCTTTCAGAAACGCAGTTTCGAATTTGTTTTTACCATTGGCATCTGCCAGCAGGTCCGGATCTGAAAAAAGCTTCTTATAGCTATCAAGCAAAAGGTTTTTGATCTCTGCAGTACGCGAGGAATAAGATTCAATATTGATAAAGATTTCGCCGTAGATCAGGCTCCATATTTTATCTTTTGACATGAAATAGAAGCGGGTTGCATTGTAGTAATTGCCCGGAAACGATGGCTCCGATTTGATCCCATTCTCCCATTGATTGATAGCCGAGTAGTCGCGGTTATTCCACAGCAATTCACCATAATCATTATACAAAGGCCCACTATCGGGAAATGCTTTCAATCCTTTCTTGTAAATCTTTTCCGCATCCTTTAGCTGCCCGGTTCTTTTATACACCATGCCTGCGATCTGGTAACTTTGAGCATCGGCATTATTTTTATCAAGGAAAGGTTTCAGCACATTCAGCGCTTTCGCGTTTTCACTTTGCATGTAGTAGCTCAGCGCCAGGTCTTTGGCAATGCCAATATCAGAGGGCGCTTGTTCGATGGCACGCACAAGTATAACGGTAGCGTTCGCATAATCACCCTGTTTCATAAATTTCCTTGCATTGTCATGCAACGTGGGCGCGTCTTCAGTCTGTGCAATAGAAGGCGCTGCGATGAAAGCCAAGAGGAAATACAAAAACCATTTTTTCATACGCGTAAAGATAAAGGACTTTGTATGAGTTGAATTTTTTTACTGCGGTCCAAATCGTATGTGAACAAAAAATAATCTCCTTCTTAACATGATTTTCTTACTTTTCATGAATTATTTTAATAATTAATGCAAACTGCTTCCAAAAAGGTCATTAACGGATGGGCCATGTATGACTGGGCTAATTCAGTTTATAATCTCGTCATCACTACCACATTTTTCCCGGTTTATTATACAACCATGACGAGTGCGGCACCCTACAATGGCGAGGTAAAATTCTTAGGACGCACTTTCGTTAATACAGCTTTGTACAATTATGCGCTTGCATTTGCCTACATACTAGTAGCAGCATTGATGCCCATGCTCACTTCTATCTCCGATTACAAAAGAAATAAGAAAGCCTTTATGCGGTTCTTTTGCTATATGGGCGCGGTGTCTTGCAGCATGATGTATTTCTTTACTCCGGAAAATTTTGACCTGGGCATTATTTGTATGATGATAGCTGCTGTGGGATTTTATGGAAGTGTTGTATTTTATAATTCTTACCTCCCGGAGATCGCGTCACTGGAAGACCAGGACAAGGTCAGCGCCAAAGGTTTCACTTTTGGATATATAGGCAGTGTACTGATGCAAATGATAGGGTTTGCATTGGTGCTGTTCTGGGACAGAATACCATTTCTGAAAGGAGAGGGGCATGCGGTAAGATTTACTTTTTTGTTAGTTGGTCTGTGGTGGATCGGTTTTGCTCATATACCTTTTTCAAGACTACCAAGAACGTATGCGACAAAAAAACACAATGGTAACGGTTATGGGTTCCTGGCAGGAGGATTCATAGAGTTGAAGAAGGTTTTTTTTCTCATTATCAAGAGACCCGTGATCAGAAGGTTTTTATTTGCATTTTTCTTTTATAATATGGGAGTGCAGACGGTGATGCTGGCCGCAACGAATTTTGGCAGTAAAGTGCTGCACCTGCCATCTACAAATCTGATCATTACAGTTGTATTGATTCAATTGGTGGCTATAGCAGGCGCTTATACGATGTCAGGCCTTTCGGGCAGGTATGGAAATTTACGTGTACTCATTGCTGTTGTATTGTTCTGGATTGGGATATGTGTGGCGGGGTATTATATGAAAACGGCCATGCACTTTTATTTTCTGGCAGTAGCTGTGGGGTTGGTCATGGGAGGCATTCAGTCACTGAGCCGCAGCACCTATGCGAAGCTAATGCCTGCAACGGAGGATACTGCATCCTTTTTCAGTTTCTATGATGTGGCAGAGAAGGTGGCCATCGTGATCGGATTGATTACCTTTGGAGTTATTGAAGAACAAACCGGCAGCATGCGCAATTCCGTATTGTCCCTGATGGTATTTTTTATCATAGGAGCCCTGGGATTGTCTTCAGCATTGCATCGGCAAATCAAAGAAAAGAGTGTATCAAAATGAAATTGCACGTAATACATGCTGGAAATTTTAAGTTAGACGGTGGCGCCATGTTTGGTGTGGTACCCAAGAGTATGTGGCAAAAACTGAATCCTCCGGATGAAAACAACCTGTGTTCATGGGCTATGCGTTGTCTGTTGATAGAGCATGAAAACCGGTTGGTGCTCATCGATAATGGAATGGGGAATAAACAGGATGCAAAGTTTTTCGGTCATTATTATCTGCACGGAGCACACACGTTGGATAGTTCCCTGCACGAAAAAGGATTTTCAAAGGATGATATCACTGATGTGTTTCTTACTCATTTGCATTTCGATCATTGCGGTGGTTCTGTCATTCGTGAGAATGATCGCCTCGTTCCGGCATTTAAGAATGCCACCTACTGGAGCAATGAGGCACATTGGAAATGGGCTACAGAGCCTAATGACAGAGAGAAGGCGAGTTTTTTGAAAGAAAATATTTTACCGATACAAGAATCAGGAAGATTACAATTTATCAAAACTGAGGACGGTATTGAGTTCATGAAAGATGTAACCATCCGGTTTGTAAGTGGGCATACAGAAAGCATGATGTTGCCACAAATAAATTATCATGGAAAGACGATTGTATTTATGGCTGACCTGCTGCCATCAGTGGCGCATATTCCTATCCCTTATGTGATGGCCTATGATACGAGGCCTTTATTGACACTCAACGAAAAGAAATCTTTTCTGAAGGAAGCTTATGAAAAGAAGTACATCTTATTTTTTGAGCATGATAAGGATGTGGAATGTTGTAATCTGATTATGACAGAGAAGGGGATAAGAAGCAGCGAGGTGTTTACACTTACCGAACTGTAATTGCCATTCCTGATCGTAGCAATTAAAGATTCGCCTACTTCCATTTTTTTTGTCATTTTATGAAAATAAATCACTGTAATTTGTATGGGATTTTTTTGACTTTACTATGTTTATAATTAAATGGAGCAATTATCTGACAGAGACTTATTAACCTCGACTGACGGAGACACAGCCTTTGGTGTTTTATACAATCGCTATTGGCAAGTATTGTATAGTAAAGCTCTTCAACGATTGGGTAATGATGCGGATGCGCAGGATTGTGTGCAGGAAATCTTTATTGGTTGCTGGAAAAACCGCGAGAATATTCAAGTACAGGATTCACTTGCTCCATATTTATTCACTGCCTTAAAGTACAGTGTCATTAAAAAAGTTTACCGGGATTCAAGAAAAGGAAAAGTAGTTCCGCTTTCATTGGAGTCGCTGGCACAGACTACTTTGACAACTAATGAGTTCCTGGAATACAAAGAACTCCAGCAATTGTTATCTGAAGAGGTCGATAAGCTACCTGAAAAAATGCAGATAATTTACAAACTTAGCAGAACCGAACACTTATCTATCATTGAAATAGCCAATCAGTTACAGATATCTGAACAGACTGTAAAAAATACACTCACGACAGCTCTGAAAAGATTGAGAGATAAACTCTCACGGTTACATAGCCTTATTCTCTTCTTGATTTAAAAAAAATATTTTTATTCGAATAGTACTAATAAACCCTTTTGGGTATATTATTTTTATTAAGGCTCTGTTTTGTGTATCTAAGCTAATATTTAAAATTCATTTGTGAATAAGAAGGAAGCATTACGGCTGTTGGAAAAGTATCTTAATGGAACCGCTTCGGTGGAGGAAAAGGCATTGATAGATAAGTGGTATAATGCATTTGATCTGGCTGAATCTATCCCGGAAGCTAATTCTTCCGGAATTAAGGAAGAATTGTACAGAAAGATTGTTGCTGGACTTAGTAGCCGGGAGGCTTCTGAAGCTGGCACTATTGTTCCGATTTACAGAAGGATGATATTTAAAGTTGCAGCTGCAATATTTTTTGTGTTGCTTTCAGTTGGTGCATTTTTCTTATTGAATAACAAGGAGTCCAGGCATCTTGCTGGAATACAGAAAAACCAAACGCTGCAAAATGATATCGCACCCGGAGGTAATAAGGCGATATTAACGCTCTCGAATGGTTCCACCATTATTTTAGATAGCATTCAAAATGGTTTGATATCTCAACAAGGGAATTCTAAAGTCATAAAACTTGATGATGGAAAACTCGCTTACCGGAAAGAAAGTTCAGCAACTGCAACAGTTCAATATAATACTATTTCAACACCGCGGGGAGGACAATACCAATTGGAACTTGCGGATGGCTCACATGTATGGTTAAATGCTGCAAGCAGTATTACATTCCCAACTTCATTTACGGGTAAGGAACGAAGTGTGGTAATAACCGGTGAGGCATATTTTGAAGTAACTCACAATGAAAAAATGCCATTTTATGTAAAAGTGAATAATACAGTAGTGCAGGTACTTGGAACTCATTTTAATATTAATGCCTATGACGACGAAGGAGTCTCTAAAACTACCTTGTTGCAAGGGTCTGTGAAGGTGAGTAAAGGAAAAGAAAGTGTGTTGATTCAACCCGGTGAGCAGGTACAGGTAAGTCAATTGAGCGATGAGATGGTAATAAAAAAGAATGTGGATTTGGCAGTAGTTATGGCATGGAAGAATGGACGGTTTGCCTTTTCAGATGCAGATATCCAAACCGTAATGAGACAGCTGGCCAGATGGTACAACTTCAACATTGAATTTAAAGGTGAGATAAAGGATAAGTTTCACATTGAAATGACAAGAAACACCAATCTTTCTAATGTATTTAAAATACTGGAGGGAACGGGAGGTGTTCATTTTGAAATAGGACAAAACAAGGTAATAGTAATGCCTTAAATCATAAAAATAATATTCTGAAAATAGCCATCCCGACTGGCATCGGGATGGTGGAATGTTCAGGTCAAAATAAATAAAATAATCCTCTAACAGACTATTTATCGTTAAAACCCAAAACAAATCAAATTTATGCATTTTAAATTAGTATTGAGAGCCATGAAACTCATAGCTTTTATAATGTTGGTTTGCTGTCTTCAGGTAAGTGCGACCGGATTCGGACAAAGGATAACAATCTCCGAAAAAAACGCTCCCCTCGTGAAGATTTTTTCCGAAATAAAAAAACAAGCAGGAGTTTCTTTTGCTTATTTGGAATCTACAATAGCTGAAGCAAAAAGAGTTTCAGTAAATATCAAGAATGGCACCATAGAGCAAGTACTTGATAGTTGCTTAAAGAATCAAAATCTTTCCTACGTTATTATTGATAGGACAGTCGTTGTAAGACCTGCAACAGAACAAATGAAGGTTGAGCAACCGCTACCATTGCAAAATATCAAAGGCAGAGTGGTGAATGAAAAGAATGAACCTGTACCAGGAGTTACAGTAACTGTCAAAGGAACAAAAATAGCAACCTCAACAAATGAGAGAGGGGAATTCGAGTTGTCAAATATACAAGACAATGCTACTCTGGTATTTACCGGAACAAACATTGAAACCACTGAAACAAATGTAAAAGGAAGGAGTTTTATTTCTTTAACCGCGCAGACAAAGGTGAGTCAAAATGAAGACATCAAGATTATTAAAACTGGCTTTCAGGATATTGAAAAGAGCAAACTGATTGGTGATATTGGAGTGGTATCTGGTGACGAGTTGAGGGAGATGCCATCAGTTGGTTCTTTTGAGAAATCACTTTCAGGAAGGGTTGCGGGTCTTTATATCAGAAGTAATTCAGGCCGGCCTGGCGAATCGGGTACCGTTCAGATAAGAGGTATCAATACCCTTACCGGAAACAGAGAACCCTTATGGATTTTGGACGGTATGCCATTGCAAACCGGCGAGGTTTCTACAAATGTAAATGAGTTGTTGACCAGGGGACTGGGTAATATACCACCAGAAGATATTGAAAGTATTACCATTTTAAAAGATGCGACTGCCTCGGCTATCTATGGATCCAGGGCAGCCAACGGAGTAATAGTAGTAACTACAAAACAGGGCCATTCAGGCAAGGATTACCTGAGTTATTCTGGACGATACAGTGTGTCTGAAGTTCCCAACAATAAATTCAATTTTATGAATACTTCTGAAAAGATAAATTTTGAACGATCACTCTTTTCGGATTTTAAGGATGGATATGGCGGACGGGTAGTTGGAATTTTGAATTCTGTGGAGAAAGGCAATATCACTGAGTCAGAAGGTGAAAACCAGATAGATCAATTGTCAAAAATCAATACGGACTGGATGAAAGTAATTATGAGAAATGCTGCTACGCAGTCACATGTATTGAGTCTTAGTGGCGGGACTAATAAGACACAATATTACGGGTCACTCAATTATTCCAAATCAGACGGAGTATTGAGGACAAACAAATATGAGAATGCTGGTTTCAATATGAAGCTCTCTAATTATATACGCAAGAATTTGCTTATTAGATTGAACCTTTATAGCACACTCAAAAGAAATAAAGAGGGGCAGTCCGTTGTAGATCCATTTACTTATGCCAGTTTTGCCAATCCTTACGAGAGGCCTTACAATGATGATGGGAGCTATGCACCAGACCTTACCTATGTTCTTACTTCTGCTGACGTAACAGACGCCTATTCAGGGTACGATCATTTTAATATTTTGAATGAACTTAATAATAATACCAAGACTGACATATACGGAAATATCAGAGGTCAACTTGGGGTGGAGTATAAGTTCTTGAAATACTTTCGTTATACTGGCACAGGAGTTTTTAATTATGCGACTGGGAATAGTTCGGATGAATCCGCACCAGGTACCTACCGTTCCAAAATGAATAATTGGATGAAATTTGTTTTCCCGGGTATTTATACATCAGGTATCCCCGATGCATACAATAATGGTTTCTTAAAGGAAAGTAGCGCGAGGGCTAAGGATTTCACGGTTCGTAATACCTTAGAATTCAATAAAAGTTTTAATAAGAATTTTGTGCAGGCATTAGTGGCAGAAGAATTTGGAGGCAATACAAATTATCAATTTTACAATCTCAATCCTGTTTATTATCCTGATTCCAGAGTGGCAGGTTATCCGGAAATGTACAGTTATTTTTCATCGACCCGCTTGAATTTAAGTGCATTGGGTAGTACCGGTTTCACACAGCAAAAGTTTGCTTCATTTATTTCCTCAGCAAGTTATACTTATGACAACCGTTATGTTTTCAATGCAAGTTTCCGCAGTGATGGTGTGAGTATTTTGGGGAATGCTAACCAGTTTTCTCCATTGTGGTCTGCCGGGGTGCAATGGAATGCACACAATGAAGAGTTCCTGAAAAACAGTGAGACAATAAGCAGGCTTACTTTCCATTTAGGCTTCGGATATACCGGAAGTATCAATAGCAAGGGGATTTATCCATTTAGCTATTATGATGTAAATACTTCAGGCAGTACTTATGATGGTATTCTTTATGCAAATAGTATCACTTATGGTAATCCTGTATTAAGATGGGAAAGGAAACAAAATAAAGATGCGGGTATGGAACTGTCTTTATTTAGAGGCAGGTTTAATGTTGAGTTTAATTACTTTGATGAAAAAGTAATTAAACTGTTAGATCAGGTACATGTTCCTGCATCCAGTGGCCGCACCAGTACTTTTGAGAATGCCTCATCATTAAGTAATATTGGCTATGAGTTGGCATTGAGGGCTGAAATAATTAAGAACAAAAGATTCTTATGGGAAGTACGCGGGAATATAGCAAGTTACAAAAACAAAGTACTGGCAACATATTATAGCAGTACTCCAAGCCAGGGCCAGACTGAACTGAATTTTGATACAAAATTTGTTCAGGGTTTTCCGGTTGATAGTTGGTTTGGACTGAAGTATGCAGGTATTGACCCTAATACAGGACACGTGATGGCCTGGGCGAGGAAGCAAATACAGAATCTAAAAGATGGCAATGTCTTTTATACATACGAGGATCAGAAAATTGATGTTACATCTACCAGCTATAATGAAATAGTTACGAATTACAGACCCTATTACCTGGGTAGCAAGCAACCGGATTTCTACGGAGGCTTTCAAAATAGAGTAACTTATAATAACTGGGAAGCTTTTGTTGCCTTTTCATTTGCTTCGGGAAACAAGATCCTTGGATTTAATGAGCGTTATTCAACACCTGACGCACGAAACTCAGATACAAAAATCAGCAGATTGAATCGTTTAAAAGAAAATGAAAACCGGTGGAGATCGCCGGGTGATATCACCGACATTCCTCAATATTATTTAAACACCAATGCGTTTAATTCTGTATTCACTGATTATGACCTGGAAAGTGGCAGCTATTTGAAATGTCAGAGCATTTCAATTAGTTATCGCCTTCCGAGGACTTTGCTCGGCAACTTCGCATTGACCAATGCACGCATCGGAGTAGCAGCTACTAATTTGTTTACTGTAACATACTACAGTGGGATAGATCCTGAAACCCAGACGGCCTTTGGTTATCCCAATACCAGGATGTATTCAGTGTCATTAGAAATCGGACTATAACTTCTAAATTAATCTTATTATGAAAAATAAATTATTGATTACTCTTCTTCTTGTTGCGTTCTCTCTTACCAGTTGTAAAAAGTACCTGGAAGTAGCACCAAAGAATGAACGACCATTGACCACTGTAAATGATATCAAGGTCGTGTTGGCGGGTTTTCTAAAAGTTTTGAAGCCGGGAGAATCCACCACCTATCACAACACTCTTGGAGATGTGATGGTTTTTGTACCCAGCTATTGGAGTTTATTTGAATTCTACTCAGATAATATTGATTTCAACAGGGACTACAATTCTTACATTAATGCTTACGGGCCATCTGCCCAACCAGATGAAGCCAAATTGATCTTAATAAATAACTTTTCTATTCCAACCGAAATTTGGGTGCAGCACTATAAAGCAATTGGGTTCTTAAATGTTTTGTTGAATGCACTTGATAAAACAAAAGATGGTGATGCAGTCGTTAAGCAACAATTACGTGGTGAAATGCTTGTTTGCCGTTCAATTTATTACTTTAAGTTGCTTGAATATTTTTCTCCTTATGGTGATGATCAGGCAGGTATCCCAATTTACACTGGTACGCAAGGACCATTTGCCGGGTTGGCTATTCCGAGGAGTACTCAAAAGGAGGTGTTTGATTTCATTACAAATCAATTAGAAGAAGCTTTAAATTCCGGTGTTGCCTCTGACCAAGGCTATAATATTTTCTACAATAAAAGGTACATTAATAACTTATTGGCACAGGTATATTGGTACAAGGCAGAATCAGGAGCAAAAGAAGCATCGGATTATTCTAATGCAAAAAAATATGCAGAGGCTGCTTTGGCCGGAGTAACGCTACCTGCTACTTATAGTGATTATGTAAATGCTCTTAATGGTGATTATCCAAATTATCCTGTGTACCAAAGATGGGGAGGGTATTATAGCTTTGAGGAAGATACTTATGGACTTCCATGGGGATCTACGGCTTTTTCTCCACATGCATCACCCGACTTGTTAGCAATTTTTAGTCAGGATGATTACCGGTACCAGGCGTTTATCAAACCTGATGGTACCATTTCACGTCCCTTAAATGAGTGGCCAAATAATTATACTACTGCTTATAATCTATTCATGCCGAATGAAGCTTATTTGATCGATGTAGAAGCTACCCTCAGAAATCCGTCAGGAGGTTCAGAGTCTGAAGCAAGATCCTTGCTCAATCAATTCAGAAGGATGCGTGGACTTTCAACAGACTTTACTGGTTCTGATTTGCTTCAGGAGATTATAAATGAACGAAGAAGAGAGTTCTGTTTTCAACAAGATATGAGATGGTTAGATATGAAGAGGTATGGCATTGGAACGAGTAGAAATTCTATTGAAATATTCGGCAAGACTTTTAACGTGAACGTTGCACCCAATGGATACCAGTTTTCTTTACCCATTCCTGTAGATGAAGAGCTAAAACTAAATGCAGCAATGACTCCTAATCCAGGATGGAATGAAATTCTTTTTTAATTCTTTTAAACTTTTAGATATGAATTCATATTATAGAATATCAAAACTATTTGTTGCTTTTACATCACTTGTAATTGTATTTGCCAGTTGTAAAAAAGATGTATTTGATTATAAAATTGCAAAAGGGAGTGATATTAAGATTGACTCTGTTGCATTTTCTGCAGGAAGCCCAACCCTCATTGCCGATGGCCAATCCGAGTTGAATTTTATTATACAGGTTTACTCCCGGGAGAAAGTAACTATAAATGGGGTAGCCATAGATAGCATGGTACTAATTCCTGCAGACAGGATCCCCGATGCTGACAAGAAAGTGTTTGATGGAAACGATAAGGAAGTAAATTTAAATTACTCAACAACTTCCGTGTCTCCATCGACAATTTCGTTTTATGCTAAAGTTGGTGGAGTGAAATCAGAATTGAGAACGGTACTCATAAAAGCTCCCGGATCACCCTACCCAAAAATCACTATCCCTGTTATTTTTCATGTTTTTGAATTAAAAAAATCGGATCCAAAACGTTACCCATGGTACGCTGAATTTGATTATTCAAGACTCGACAAATTAATAGGTGGACTGAATGGAATTTTCAATAGGGTTGGTACTCATGATCCTAATGGAGCTTCTGCGAATGTGGAATTTGTCCTTGCTAAAAATAATCCTGACGGGGCAGAACTTGAAAAGCCTGGATTTAATGAATTCGATTACCCAAGTTCTTTTGACTGGGGATGGGCAGCGTTTAACGCAAGTACTTTGGTGAAAAATAACGCTTCTGCTCTTTTGTGGAACCCCAAAAAATATCTGAATGTTTGGATATTGCCATCAGCAGTGTTTTACGGTGGTCTTACTACACAGCAACCGGCTTATACTTTATCCGATACACCCTTAGAAGGATTAGCACTACAAAAGGTTACATCAGTGGATGATGTTCCATTGACAGAACCGGAAAGTGTGGGACTAATGATAGGACGTGATGAATTTTACTCTGCATTAAGAGACCCGGCGCCAAACCTTGCTTATCGCTTTGGAACTTTCTATGGTCTTTTTCATACATACACCTATTGGTGGGATCCTACTGTTACAGACTATTGTGACGACACTCAGAAATTCGACATAAACCAATACAGGGATGTATATAAGAAATCGCCTTCCGGAATCTTGTTCAGGGCTGAAAATATTATGGATGCCACATATTTGGATTATAATGTTGAAGGTGGGCAAAATCTTGTGTCGAGAGTAAATACATTGACAGCTGACCAGGTAAAAAGAATTAGATACGTATTGTCCAACTGCCCGGAACGAATGGCCTGGCAGTAAATCTTTTTATTTTTTCAATTAAAACAGACTCCAGAAAAACCCTTAATAAAAATCAGACTAGTTGCAAGGACCATTTCTACCCGGGTATAGCGGTCCTTGCATGGTCTGTGTCATACCTTAATTTCAAAACCCGAATGAAATCTTACTCCAGCAAAGGCACACTCATTATTATTTCTCTTTTAGTCTCATTGATTAACCAGGCGCAACTCCCGCAGATAACAAAATGCAATAACAGGCAATTTGTAAACTATCAAATGAGAATAGATTTCAGAACGGAAGAAAATATATTCTACGGGTACCAAAAAGTAGTTTACGGAAATAGATCACCTGATACATTGAAAAATATATTTTATCACCTGTTTTATAATGCGTTTCAACCTGGTTCAGCCATGCAAGAGAGAGCTATGCATATTAGGGATCAGGAGAGCTATGCTTTTAAGTTGAAAGCATTAAAGCCGGATGAAATTGGGTATGTGGATATAGATTCTGTGAAAGTAAATGGAGTAATTCAGCCTTTCGCAATTAATCGTACAATACTTAAAATAGGCCTAACAGAATTTGTTGCCCCTAATGACACTATAATCATACAACTGTGGTTTAAAAGTCAGGTACCTAAAATGATATTACGCACTGGTAGAGACAATCCTGAAAAAGTTGCTTACACTATGACACAATGGTATCCAAAAATTGCTGCTTATGACAGGGCAGGCTGGCATACAGAGCAGTACATTCACAGGGAGTTTTACGGTCCGTTTTCCGACTTTGATGTTTCTATTAAGATAAATGCAAAATATAAGCTGGCTGCGACAGGAATTTTGCAATCTGTTGATAATGGACTTCAAAGTGGTCAATTTCAGTTTCCAAATAATGACACGGGTTTTAAAGTTTGGCACTTTAAAGCAAATAGGGTGCATGATTTTGCGTGGGCTGCCGACACTTCTTATAAAGAAATATCCACCAATCCAAGAAATGGGCTGCAGTTGCATTTTTTTTATAAACCTGAAACAGCCTCAGTGGAAGACTGGGAGAAAATGCCTGAAGAAGTGAAAGGCGTTTTTGCGTGGATGGAAAAAAAAGTTGGGGCTTATCCTTATCCTCAATATTCACTGGTGCAGGGAGGGAGTGGTGGAACAGAGTATCCGATGCTTTCAATGATACTTGGCCATCGTCCGCAATCTCATGGAATAATAAAAGCATTTCCTGTATTCACAGTTGCAATTCATGAGATCATGCACAACTGGTGGTATTCAGTAGTGGCTAATGATGAAAATAGAAATCCATGGCTTGATGAAGGATTTGCTTTGTTTTTTCAATATGAATACCAAGACTATCTGAATGGCCCGGGTGTTCAGAAATCAATTCAAGAATCTTACGACTTATTATTGCCTCCCGCAAGATCGAATGCGCTTGAACCTATGACTACCCCGGCAGATTATTATGATGCGAATTGGGGCTACACTTCTTCGGTATATCACAAGGGCGCTATTTTTCTCAACCAGTTGAGGTATATCGTAGGAGATGAATTATTTTGGAAAGGTATTAAAACCTATTATGCTGATTGGGCATTTGGACATCCGGATGGAGACGATTTCATACACTGCATGGAACAGTCATCTGGTATTCAACTTAAGTGGTACCTGGACCTCTGGACGAAGACTTCGAAATCGATCGATTATGCAATTGATAGTATTCAAAAGAAGGGGAATAATACCGAAATCAAATTAATGCAAAAAGGTACCATGCCTATGCCTTTAGATTTGAAAATTGTTTTAAAAAATGGAACCCAACTTAATTATACTATCCCTTTGGTTGCAATGTGTGGAAGTAAAACCGAAAGTGGATTTGTAGTGTCAGAAGCATGGTCATGGACGGATCCTATTTACAAATTAGAAGTTCCTATAGATTATGGATTAATCAGAAGTTGCGAAATAGATCCTTTACACATATTATTCGATCTGAACAGGAAAAATAACATGTTAATACTGCCTTAGGTACTATGCATAGATTCAATAAAATATTATTAAATAGAACTATTAATTTATCAGGCACATTCTTAAATAGTTTCTTTCAAGTCTATTTTCAGAAACAATGTGCAGCATATTTTGGTAGAAATTTCGACCGGTTAGTACTGAAGTTACAATTTGGAAAATAGCTCTTTTCGTGATGATCCGAATTTAGAATCAAGTGTCAAAATGAAAATAAGATATATATCCCTGATACTATTATTGTTTATGATTGAACAATTACCTGCGCAGCAACGAGTGACATTTGAATCCCAAAGTACAAGGATTAATATAACTGTGAAGAATCCAAAGACTTCAAATATTGTTGTTCAAACTACTCCTGTTTTCTTGGGATTGAGGCCTGCAAAGCCTATACAACAAAAACTCGCCTTGGATAAGAACGGTTCAGGTAGCACGTCTGTATTTCTAAAGGGTCCTTCATTTATTAAGATTATGAATGTTTGGAATGACAGCAGCATTGATTATCTGATCATACCTGGAAAAGACTTTTCTGTAGTGTTAGACGCACAAGATAGAAGCTTCGTCACCTACAACGAGCGCTGGGAGAAAGAAATGAACTTTTATGACTTTATGATGAAAGATGCCCAAAGGAGACTGGATGAAATACCCTGGAATGATCCGAAACGGTTTTTGCAGGATTGGATCAAACAGAATGATTATAATCATTCCCTCATTCAGATGGCAAATAAAACCGGGATTGATCCACACTATACTGATTGGGTATCACAGAGTGTGTATTCTTTGTTTTATGCAACCTTGATCAGCCAACTTGTCGATTATATAACGATTGTTGGCGAATGGCCTGTCAATATGGAGCAGTATATAGTCTTTTTCAAACCCTTGAGAGGAACTCAATTTAGTGATTCTTCTTATTTCAATTCGGAATCCGATAAGGATTGGGTAACAAGATATTTTCTCTTTGATGCTGCAAATTTTTTTTATAAGAATGATAGCATACATGTACCTGGTTTGGAGGAAATATATAAATACGCGATAACAAAAGCAAAAAAAATAAAGGACCATGGAGTAAAGAAAATAATCAATCAATATTTAATAGAGTCTGCTGCTGGACGTACAAATGATATTAATTTTCTTGCATGGTTGAAAAGATTCATTACCGATCAAATGGAATCAGGGTACAATACTTCTGTTGTTGATAACAGGTCGCAATTATTGCATTTAGCGCCAACAGGTGAACCGGCATTATTTTTCGAAGCAGAAGACAAAGATGGTAGTGCATTTTCCTTTGACAACTTCAAGGGGAAATATATTTATTTAGATGTATGGGCTACCTGGTGTATTCCTTGTAGGAGACAAATTCCTTACCTGGATAAATTAAAGGAAAAATTTAAAGGGCGGCCAATTGAATTCGTAAGTATTTCGGAAGATAAATCCATTGACGAATGGAGAAATTATCTTAAGAATATTCCAAATACTACCGGGCAGTTTATTTCAAATCCAGGTTTAAAAGAGAGTATCAGTCGTACTTACCAGGTAAGATATATTCCTACATTTATTTTGATTGACCCTAATGGTAGGTTGGTATCCACTAATTGCTTTAGACCTTCTGATCCTGCCCTGGATATGTTACTTGAAAAACTTGTTAATTAATTTAATTGTTTTTTGAAAATGAAATCATCTATTTTGAAAATTTGCTTTTCTGTCCTTCTTTGTTTTATCATTGTCAACGCAGGTTTAAGTAGGAATTATCAAACAGCCTCTGATAACTTTCAACTCCAAATGGAGTTTGAAGAATCTATAGTTCTCAAAGATGCACGTTTGCTTGGTAATGATGGCAGCGAGATAAGTGTCAATTTAATACGGCAGGCTTTCCTTGGAAAGGTGAATTTGTATGGAGTATTTACACTTAACGTTACATATCAGCAAAAGTATGAGAAGCAAGAGAAGAGTTTCTCTATGCCGATATTATTGCAGCCGGGAAAAACTGTATTACGGTTTGAGAAAATTCCGTATAAGTATGAGATTTCCGGAACTTCAAAAGAAAGTTGCAGTGCATATTTAGTGCTTTTAGCAATGGATCAGAAGGCATTACAAAGTATAAGACAGTCTAAATCACGACTTGATGCTGCCACTAAGGAAGGGAGTAAGAATTTGATCTCTGACGCTGAAAATGATTTGACGAAGAAAGAAAACACGAGGAAGCATTTGTTTTTGGATTTTATAAAGAAGAACCCAAACTCCATTGTATCATTGTTTGCAATGAATATGTATGCAATGATTGAAATTGAGAATCCTATTGAGGTAGAGAAAGCGATTCACCTATTAGATGATTCACTTCAAAAAGCAGGAGAGGTAATAGAACTTTCGCAGAAAGTTGAGAGTTATAAAAAGATTATGGTAGGACAACCAGCCCCATTAATCACACAGGCGGATACATCGGGTAAGATCATTAGCCTTGAAGACTTAAAAGGCAAGTATGTATTAATAGATTTTTGGGCTAGTTGGTGCAAGCCGTGCCGGGCGAAAAATCCATTTCTCCTCAGGCTTTACAATGAATATAAAGATAAAGATTTTACGATCCTTGGAGTTTCATTAGACTCTTATAAGGAACCATGGATCAAAGCGATCAATGAAGACCATTTGAGTTGGCTTCAAATAAGTGATTTAAGAGGCTGGAAAAATGAAGCTGCAGAAGTATATAATATCTTTTCAGTTCCTCAAAACTATCTATTAGATAAAAATGGAATTATAATAGCAAAAAACCTGTCAGATAAAAGTCTATTAGAAAAACTAAATAAAATTCTTACATCAAACCCGTAAAAAAATGAAAAAAAATCTCATTTGTGCTCTCATCGGCATTTCTTTCACCGCTAATCTCTATGCCCAGAATTTTCCTGAAATGGTCAGGGTTGAAGGTGGAACTTTTTTGATGGGCAACAAGAACAATAATGGACAGGCAGATGAAATACCAGCCCATTCTGTTCGGCTCTCAACTTATTATATTGGTAAGACAGAAATAACTGTCTTACAATGGAAGACATTTTGTGAGGCTACCGGAAGAAAACTACCGCAAGCGCCTGTATATGGATGGGAAGACGATGCGCCGATTGTAAATATCAATTGGTTTGATGCCACAGCTTATGTAAACTGGTTAAGCACGAAGACAGGAAATAAATATCGAATTCCTACGGAGGCGGAATGGGAGTTTGCAGCAAGAGGTGGTAATTCCAGCAAAGGGTTTGTTTATAGTGGAGCTAACGATCCAAATTTAGTAGCCTGGTTTAGTGAAAATAGTAACAACCGTTCGCACCCTGTGGGTAAAAAACAACCTAATGAGTTAGGACTATATGATATGACAGGAAATGTTTGGGAATGGACAAATGATGTATATGCTGCGTATGATTCAACATCTGTTGTCAATCCAAAAGGTGCGAGCAGTGGAGACATATTGGTTTTTAAGGGCGGTGGTTTGATGGAACCGGCTATGTATATCCGTATAACAATGCGTGGCCAATCAACCAACCGCAATTATATTTTTCGGGATTTGGGATTAAGGGTAGTATGTGATGATATGGGAAAGTAGTAGTAAGTGATCCCATGTAATTTACACGTTCATCAAGTGAATAAATTCGTCCTACTTTCGTCTTGCCACATTTATCATATCTTCATTTTCAAGAAGCACCTGGCCACCTACTCCCCGAAGGTATTTTTTAACGTAGTTCAGGTTGATCAAGTGGCTATTATGAACCCTGTAGCAATGATAAGGAATCAGGATTTCCTCAAAGTCTTTGAGCAGTTTGGTAACGTGTAATGACTGGCCATTTGTCAGGAAGATGCGTGAGTGACTGGAAATGGATTCTATCCACTCAATTTTTTTTTAGTATCTCGTAAGGGAGAATTGAACTATATGCCAATTCTTTCGGGTTCGGAGGATTGGGGCGCTTGCAATAAATGAATCAGGCTATTCCACCCTTGGGAAGGCAAAAAGAAACATTCAATGATGATTGATCGAGTAAGCAACCCTGTGCTTACTGAATACCTCTACCTGATATTAATCAACGATTTCAACGGATACCGCAAATTCCTGTATCCCATCATATCTACTTTAATGGAGCCTACAGCTATCGGGCTTTCTGCACGCAACAGTAAATGGTTGTCGTCATCACTTACCCATACTGTCATCTTTTCACCGCCTTCGAAGATGGAGCCTTTGATGAGTAGCGGTTTGAATTTGATAGCACGGAATTTCCCATACCGGGTCTTTACCACATCCTTGCCTTCATAGCGCATGTACATGTGATATACTTCATCATCGAGAAACATATCAAAGGGCACTTTGTCTCCCTTCTTGTACTTTGAAAAATCTATGTTGCGTGCATAATATACGGAACTGATTACGTCCTGGATGCAAGGCGTAACTTTAAATAGCCCGTTCGTACTAACGGCTGTTTGATTTTCCTGGTTGAAGGTTACGTTGTTATAAATTTTGTATCCGTCTTCATCCACATTCCTGATAAACTTCATCGGCAGCATGTTGGAGGTATCTATGTAAGATTCATATTTATCACGTACCCGGAAGAAATTATCGAAGAATGAATAAGTGGTGCCGGAAGCGACAACGTGGAAAGCAGGCTTTCCATTGAAGCGTGAAAGATTTACAGCAAACTTTGCTTCCCCGGCACCTACATACATGCCGAGTGTGGTGTAGTAAACTTTCATCGTAACCTCTTCCCCTGACTTAAAAGCTTTGTTTCGGATACCACAGAATTTCTGATCACCCTCCTGGTAAGGAGTCTCGATTTTATTTTCAGTCTTCTGAAGTCCTTTGTCCATATTAAAATATGGAATACCCATCAATAGTAGGGTCAGATAAAAAATAGTTTTCAATACTTAATCTCTTTTATTAAACTTAATTCCCAAAATCATCAGGCTGCCTGCAACTGCCGGCAAAAATAAATTCAAAATCCAAATACCCAACGTTGTTCCCAATATACCAATCGTGTTGGTGCTAAAATATCCCACCAGGGCAACGCTGAACTGACCGCGAATCCCAAGGTCAGCTATTGCGAAGGAAGGAACGACAGCCATTACCAAAAATAAAATGGAAACGAGCCATACGCCGGAAATCCACGAAATATCAACATCTAATAATTGCCACAGCAATATGTACTGCAAGATGAAAACACAATACCTAAAGAAGGATATACCCAGCAAGCTTAACAATATTTTATTCTCAAACTTGTCCAATACACTGATGTAGGGTATGAGTTTGTGTGCACGTGGAATCTTTTCAACGGCTCTGATCAGCCATGCCAGCCGGAAGAAAAACAAGATGACGATGATGGTTACTATAGCGGATATTAATAACAAAACTTCAATCCAGAAATGAGATAAACCCATGATAGAAGTTCCCTTTGGAATTCCAAAGAGTAACAGCCAGGTCAGTCCGATACATCCCATGAACAGGGTAATGATCAGTTGGCTAATGCTGCCTGCAATGGACAATGAAATTCCTTTGAGCCGGTTGCCATCGCTGAGGTAAAGGATACGCCCTCCGTATTCGCCGATGCGGTTGGGTGTATTAAGTGACAGCGTAACGCCACTCAATACTGATCTAAAGGCTTTGAAGAAATTTATTTTTTCAATGGGTGCAGTAAGGTATTGCCACTTGCGGGCTTCGAAACCCCAGTTGAAGAAAACCAGGACTACCACAACCCAAAACTTCCAGGCATTTTCCCCGAAGGGTATATTTTTTATCAGTTCCAGTGACTCTGACAGGTGAGGCTGTTGCTTTACCTGTTTGTAAAGTGAGTAAAACAACCAGGCCGCAAGCGCCGGAGCTAAAATGTATTTGAATAATATTTTGATATTTTTGCTGATAAGCACCATCACCTGTCTTGTTGCCGAAATCGCGTAAAAATAATCTTCAATTGGTTAAAAATTCAAAAATCATTTTGGGTATAGATCCCGGATCCGTCATAATGGGAATTGGCATCATTGAAGCGAAGAGTTCGGCTACTTCCCTGGTGATGATGGATGTTCTGAAATTCGCTGCGAAGACTGATATTTACCTCCGCCTTCAATTGATTCATCAGAAAGTTTCTGAAGTCCTACGGGAATACAAGCCGGATGAGTTTGCCATTGAAGCCCCTTTCTTTGGCAAAAATGTTCAGAGTATGCTCAAGCTGGGAAGAGCACAGGGTGTGGCTATTGCTGCAGCCATGCAGGCGGGAGTTCCTGTATGTGAATACTCGCCCCGGAAGGTGAAGCAATCCATTACCGGAAACGGCAACTCGGATAAATTGCAGGTATTGAAAATGCTCCAGAGAATATTGAATTTTGAAGAGGTACCAAAGCATTTAGATGCAACAGATGCACTGGCGGTAGCCGTCTGCCATTCCTTTCAATCAAGGCTAACGGTAAAGGATACACGTTTAAGTGGATGGAAAGATTTTCTTTCGAAAAACCCTACCCGCGTGAAATAATACTCTTCCCGATTGGTTGATTTTTTAAAGTTTCCGGCTAAAAAAAAATCCTGACGTTAGGTCAGGATAAAGCAGTGAGTTCTGTTATAGGAATTGGAGTATTTTATCTTGTGATACTTTTAATTGCTCCATAGTCGGAGACAATTTCTTTCTTGTAAAATTCAAATCATCTGCATGATTTAATGGTACCATGTGCATGTGCGCATGTGGCACTTCTATTCCGACTACGCTGATACCACACCTGTTACACTTGAAAGCCTTTTCAATTGCCGTGGCAATAGGCCGGGCAAAAACAAGGATTTCAGATAAATACGCTTCGGGCATATCAAAAAATTTATCTACCTCCATTTTGGGAATTACCAGCGTATGGCCTTCTACCAGCGGATTGATATCAAGGAATGCATAAAACTTTTCATTTTCGGCAATCTTAAATGAAGGTATTTCGCCGTTAATGATTTTTGTGAAAATGGTCATCTCTTTTTGATACAAATTTACTGCAGAGAAATATTATCGACCCTGAACTTCAATACGCCTGCGGGCGCCTTGATTTCCGCTACTTCTCCTACTGATTTGCCAAGTAGGCCGGAACCTACAGGAGAATTGGCTGAAATCTTTTTCAACTTCAGGTCGGCTTCTTTTTCCGAAACGATCTGGTAGGTAATTTGCTTTTTGGTACCCAGGTTGGTTACCGTTACATGAGTAAGTATAGACACACGGCTGGTATCCAGTGTGCTGGCATCAATGATCTTGGCGGTAGCGATGACACTCTCTAATTGCTTGATTTTTGCTTCCAGCAATCCCTGAGCTTCTTTCGCTGCATCATACTCCGCATTTTCTTTCAGGTCACCTTTTTCACGTGCTTCTGCTATTGCTTTTGAAGCATCTAAACGATCCACGGCCTTCATTTGCTGAAGTTGGTGCTGCATTTGTTCAAAAGTGTCTTGTGTTACATAGTTTACCTGCGTCATGACTAAAAAAATTAAAATGAAAAAAAGTGTGAATGGCTATGGAAATACCCGTGGCATCAATGCCTTTAGGGTATCAGAAAATCTAAAGGCTGCTTTCGATGAAAAACAGACTGGTAATCCATATTTATTATATTCAACAAAATGAGTAAAAAAAATACAACGCCTGATTTTGATTAAGGCGTTGTATGTACACAAATATAAGACTTTATTTGATAAAAACTACAGTTCCAGTTTTTTAAATAAAATTTTTGCCATTTTCAGTAGCGCCTCATGGCTGTATCCCGCTATATGAGGTGTTATCAGCACATTGGGCATTGCGGTGAGTTCTTTTAACTGAGCTTGTTCCTCTGTAGAATAGGTGTTGAGTTTTTCGTTTTCAAGCACATCCAACCCCGCAGCAGCAATTTTATTGTTCTTCAAGGCTCTGATAAGGGCAGCCTGATCTGTTACCTTTCCCCGGCATGTGGATATAAAGACCGGTTTATTTTCCAGCCTGTTAAAAAAACTATCGTTGGCCAAATGTGTTGTTTCTTTTGTAAGAGGCACATGCAGGCTGATCACATCAGCATATCTGGCGATTTGTTCTTCATTCGCTTCCCTGACATAGCCGCCTCCAAAGCTGAATTTATACTTATCAAATGCCAATACCGTAACATCAAATGAAGAGAGGAGTTTGGCAAAAGCGGAACCAGTATTGCCATATCCAATGATCCCGATAGTTTTACCTTCTAATTCAAATCCCCGGTTTTCATCCCTGAGCCATAAACCATTCTTGATTTCTTCATAACTACTGCTGATACGGTTGCTGAGATTCAGAACCAGGCCAAGTGCATGTTCTGCTACTGCATTGCGATTACCTTCAGGACTGCTCACACAACGGATACCTTTAGACTCGGCATAGGGTACATCTATGAGTTCCATCCCGCTTCCCAATCTGCCTATCCATTTCAGTTGGGGAGCTTTATCCAGGATGTCTTTGTCGATCCTGATCCTTGTGGTTACTACAAGGCCGGCAGCATTTCCAATAATTTCCGAAAGTTCTTCGTAGGTGATCTTTTCAGCGAGTATTATTTCAAAGCCTTTTTCTCTGAGCGCCTCCGGCAAATAGGGATGAACTTTAGCAGTAATGATTACTAATGGTTTCAACACGAGCGTTGTTTTAGATAGAGGCAATCATACTGATCTCGACACTTACGTCGCGTGGCAGGCCTTTTACGGCTACTGTTTCACGCGCAGGATAATTTTCTTTGAAGAATGAACCGTAAACCTCATTCACTGTTCCAAACAAATTCATGTCTTTCAAAAAGATGGTAGTCTTTATTACATTTTCAAATCCAATACCTGCTGCTTCCAGCACAGCTTGCAGGTTCTTCATCACCTGGGTAGTTTCTTCTGTTATACTTCCCATTTTCATCTCTCCTGTTGCAGGATCTATCGGTATTTGTCCGGATAAAAAAACAAGATTACCTGATCTTATGGCCTGGCTGTAAGGTCCTATGGCTGCCGGAGCGTTATTGCTGTGAATTATTTCCTTTTGCATTTTGAGTTTTGTTTTTGTATTCAGGTTGCAAAAGTATCATTCATTTAACAAACCTACTTTTGCAAAAAAAATATTGATGAAGATTTTGGTTTGTGGGTCGGATTCATCCAGGAAAGAGGTAGCAGATAGTTTACATGCAGGGAGCACCGGTGTGGAATTTGTTGAAAACTGGAAAGATGCGTCTTCCTTAGGTCAGTTTGAAGCTTTATTTTTTTTGGATAGAGTTGAAGTTCCTATGGAATTGCTGAAGAGTGATAAGCCTGTTTTTGTAAATGAAGTGATAGCCACGCTTGATGAAATGCAGGCTCCCGGTAATGTGATTCGGATCAACGGATGGCCGGGATTTTTGAGAAGAAATGTTTGGGAGGCGGCCGGTAATATTAATGAGCGGGCCAGGTCTGCAGCGGCCGCAATAGGTAAAGAACTTGTCAGCGTAAAGGATACTCCGGGACTTGTAGCTGCTGCTGTTGTGTGTACAGTTATCAATGAGGCGTTTTTTGCATTGCATGAAGGGCTGAGTAGTAAAGATGAGATTGATATTGCGATGAAGGCAGCTACCAATTATCCTCATGGACCTTTTGAGTGGGGGGCATTGATTGGCAGTAAAAATGTTCATGAGCTTCTTCGTAAACTATCTGAGAACAATGAAAAATACACACCATCCTTTGTGCCTGATTCGATATAAAAAATTATGGATTACATACTCCTTATTCATTCTGTTTTAAAGAGAGCATTTGTAGGGCTGGCAAAAGATGGGATATTAATAGACAGCCTTTCTAATGAAGACCAGAAGACTCATGGCGCTTTCCTCCATGAAGCAATTGATAGATTGTTGAAAAAAAATGCATTAAATCCGGCAGCGTTAGCTGCCATCAGTGTTTCAACAGGCCCCGGAAGTTATACGGGTATCAGGGTGGGACTTGCTGCTGCCAAAGGAATTGCATTTGCTTTACAAAAACCAATTGTGCCAGTGAGTACGCTTGAAGTACTTGCTATGACAGCTATAGATAGAATTATGGAGAAAAGTGTTTATATGCCATTGTTCCAGGCACGGTTATCAGAATATTACGCCGGGTGGTATAACCATCATGGAAAAGCCATACGTTCCGACCAGGTAATTGATATTGAAAATGTTGAAAAGGACACTTTAGGCGGCAAGGTTTACTTTTTTGGACCTGGTATTAATGAATATCTTATCCGAAATAGTGATTTTGAATACCTCGATGTTCAGGATGTGGATGAATCATCATTTGCAAGACTTGCATTTGAGAAATATTCCAATGGTCAATCACTATCCGCCAGTGCTGCTTCACCCTCCTATCTCAAAGCCGCTTATACAACACACTCTAAATCAGTATAAATATCATTTTAGTAATTAATTAGATAATAATTTTTTATTGTAAGTGTATCTTTGTGTATAAGAAAAATAACCAACAATAATGGAAAATCACATGAACATTACAGTCCCATCGCATGCAGTTGCGGAAAATGGGAAGATCATTTCAGAAGGGCCCCTGAACGAATCAGATTATCTTAAAGTAAAAAAAGCAGCTTTGGTTTTGAGGGCTATCAATCACAAACTGAGGCAGCAGATCGTCAAGACAATCTACGAACACAGGCGTATTTCGGTAACAGACCTTTATGTCAGGTTGCGGTTAGAACAGTCTGTAGCCTCGCAACATTTAGCCATCCTTCGCCGTGCTGATATTGTTTCTACAATCCGTGAGGGTAAATTTATTTTTTACACTGTAAATCAGGATAGGATAGAAGAGATCATGACCTTTGTAAAAAACCTGATTGATTAATGGTTGAATTATCACTTTCAGAGTTCCGGGATCATTTGAATTCAGGTAGCTCTGTAATAGATTTGAGAAGCCCACAGGATTTTGCTTCCGGTTTCATCCCCGGAAGCATTTTCTTTTCTGATGATATCACACCTGAGCAATTTTCAATCTTCCTGTCAAAGGATACCCCACTTCTTTTTATTGGACAGCATCGGGCTAATAGTTCAAGGATCGAGTCACTAATTGCCCGGGGTTTTGAAACAAGAGGAATTTATCAGGGCGATATTGGGGATTGGAGATCTTCCGGTAATGCCATCGATTTGATCATAGATGTGGATGCTGACGAACTTGCCATGGACTTGCGGTTTGACAAGACTTTGGTTCTCGTTGATATCCGGGAGGAGGAGCGGTTTAAAAAGGCACATGTAAAAAATGCGATGAATCTTCCGTTAGCTGAGATGTCGGATGTGGCCCAGATTGCCAGTCTCGAAGAGGAAGGATGTATCTATTTTTATGCAGTGGGTGATTCCAATGCTGTGATGGCAGGCTCGCTGATGAAGAAACAAGGTCTGCACAACCTCCGGGTGGTGCGCGGAGGTTGGAAAGCCATCGTTGATGAAAGTTCTATTGAGATAGAAAAAGAAACCGGCCCCAAAAAGTAAGGGCAAGAAAAAAGGCGGATTGAAACCGCCTTTTTTTATTGTTTATTACCAACCCTTTTTTGCAACACCATCCTTTACTGCCTGGTTAGCCCGCTCTTCACTGAGCATCGTAGTCATTTTGTTACCTTTCCCATCATGCCCCTGGGCCATGTATCCGCCACGAGATGTTTTGGTGATTACTGCATCTTGCATAGGCACGTTTTTCTCTTTGGTTTTCATACAATACGCGGTTATCATCTTTGACATAAAATTTTAGTTTACTGGGTTTTAAAATGGTTTTTATTTACTGAACTGTGCTTCAGTGTTGTGTAAATATAAGGTATTATGAAAATCTAACAGATAATTTTTGGCTTACACCCGGATTTTTGAAAATTGCCCCTTAGTGGGTGTATTGAGTTATACAGAGTGATTTGGACGTTGCGATCGGATGCCTGTTGAAGGAAGAGTTTACCAGATTCTGTTCACTGAGCTTGCCGTTTTACGTTCCCTGAGCTTGCCGTTTTACGTTCCCTGAGCTTGCCGAAGGGAACTTTTAAAAAACAATTATTCAGATTTATGTAATCTGGCTTCGGTACTGACGCTCTGGTCAGTATTTAAAACTCCGACGCTTTGGTCTGAGTCAGACAAGTCTCTGCTTCGTCTGACAAGCTCAGCCATCGGAATTTATGTTCCCTGAAGGTGCCGGGTTGTGTTCCTCAAATACTCCTTCACGTTACAGTAGTTACAACCTTTTCAGTTTGTAAATTTTGCAACAACCCAGGTGGAAAACTTCGTGAAAAAAGGCTATGTGCAAAAAAGCCTCCGCAAATATGGAGGCTTCAATTCCTGGTTTAAAATTGTTATGATCTTCCGTGACAATTCTTATATTTCTTACCGCTTCCACAAGGGCAAGGATCATTCCTTCCGATCTTTGGCTCAGCTATCACAGGTTCGCGTCTTACAGATTCTGAAGGGTCGATGTATTCATTCTCTCCGCCTTCGTATTGCTGTCCTGCAGTGGCGCCTTCAAAGGCTTCTTTGCGCTGGCGCAATTTGCTCATGTCAGTTCTCCTGCGCCTTTCGTCCAATGCACTGCTGGCACGGGTTTGCTCTACCGGTATCTGGCAGTGTGCAAGGAAACTGACGATGTCTTTATTCACAGCGTCATTCATTTGCTTGAAGGCGTTGAAGGCTTCTATCTTATAAATGATCAGCGGATCCTTTTGTTCGTAACCTGCAGTGGATTGTACACTGTGCCTCAGATCGTCCATCGCACGCAGGTGCTCTTTCCATGAATCGTCAATCAATGCCAGTGTTACATTTCTTTCCAAAGCATTGATGAGTTCTTTACCTTCTGTTTCGATAGTCTTATCTAAATGCGCAATGATGTTCATCGCTTTTTTGCCATCTGTAAAAGGTACAGCTACGTTTACGATTGAAGCGCTTTGTTCCTTACGGATATTTTTGATCACAGGCAATGTTTGCTGTGCAAGATTTGTTGCCTTGTGATGATATTGATCTTTTGCTTCGTAATACAACTTGTCTGCAAGTACATTGGTGTGATCATTATCAAACTCGTCTTTGCTAATAGAAGTATCCACTCCGAAATTCATGATGACATTCAGTTTGAACTCCTCATGATTCTCTATTTCTTTGAAAGATTCTACAAGGCCGTAAGCAACAGAGTAGAATGCGTTATCCAGGTCGAGTGCCAGTCTCTCTCCAAACAGAGCATGGTTTCTCTTGCCGTAGATAACGGTTCTCTGTTTATTCATCACATCATCATATTCCAGCAACCTTTTACGTATTCCAAAGTTGTTTTCTTCTACTTTCTTCTGTGCACGCTCGATACTCTTTGAGATCATGCTGTGCTGGATCACTTCACCTTCTTTATACCCCATTCTGTCCATCAGCGATGCAATCCTTTCGCTTCCAAACATACGCATCAGGTCGTCTTCGAGTGATACAAAGAACTGGGAAGAACCCGGATCTCCTTGCCTGCCTGAACGACCGCGCAACTGCCTGTCCACACGGCGGCTTTCATGGCGCTCTGTACCTACGATAGCCAATCCGCCGGCCTCTTTTACGCCAGGCCCCAATTTGATATCGGTACCACGGCCAGCCATGTTGGTAGCAATCGTAACGGCACCTGCCAGCCCTGCTTCTGCTACTATTTGAGCTTCTTTAGCATGTTGCTTTGCATTCAATACATTGTGATTGATCTGCTTTTGCTTCATCATCCTGCTTAGCAATTCACTCACTTCCACAGAAGTGGTACCTACAAGTACAGGACGTCCTGCTTTGGTCAGACCCTCCACCTCATCAATCACTGCTTTATACTTTTCACGTTTGGTCTTATAAACCAAATCCTGTGCATCCTTCCTGATCACTGCTACGTTAGTAGGAATAGAAACTACATCCAGTTTGTAGATGTCCCAAAACTCAGCAGCTTCTGTCTCGGCAGTACCGGTCATACCAGCCAACTTGTGGTACATCCTGAAATAGTTTTGCAGTGTAATGGTGGCATAAGTTTGCGTAGCGCTCTCAATCTTCACATTTTCCTTTGCTTCAATTGCCTGGTGCAATCCGTCAGAATAGCGGCGTCCTTCCATGATACGCCCGGTTTGCTCATCTACTATTTTCACCTGGCCTTCAATAACCACATACTCATCGTCCCTTTCAAATAGCGTGTAAGCTTTTAGTAATTGCTGAACGGTATGGATTCTTTCTGCTTTAGCGCTGTAGTCGCTCAGCATAGTTTCCTTTTGCTCTAATTTTTTTTCTGCAGGCAGTTCGGATTTTTCGATATCAGCGAGTTTTACGCCGATATCCGGAAGAATAAAGAACTCAGGGTCTTCACCACTTCCTGTGATCAATGCGATTCCTTTATCAGTAAGTTGAACGGAATTATTTTTTTCATCGATAGTGAAGAATAATTCCTGGTCAACGATGTGCATGTTCTTTTGCTGATCCGCCAGGTAATGATTCTCGGTCTTTTGCAGTTTCACACGCATACCGGGTTCGCTCAGGTATTTGATCAGGGCGCTGTTTTTGGGAAGTCCTTTATGTGCACGATACAAGGCCAATCCGCCACCTCCTTCTTTAGGATCGTCATTTCCTTCGGAAATTTTCTTTTTGGCCTCAATCAAAAAAGCGCTGGTTACTTTACGCTGTGCATCCACGATTTTTTCCACACGAGGCTTCAATTGATCGAACTCCTGTTTGTCGCCTTGTGGAATCGGTCCTGAAATGATGAGTGGAGTACGCGCGTCATCAATCAATACACTATCCACTTCATCCACCATAGCAAAGTGATGTTTGCCCTGCACCATTTCTTCAGGTGAGTGCACCATGTTATCACGGAGGTAGTCGAAGCCAAATTCATTGTTAGTACCGTAGATAATATCGCTTTGATATGCTTTGCGTCTTTCAGCACTGTTGGGTTGATGTTTATCGATACAATCAACAGTGAGCCCGAGCCATTCGAAAATGGTTCCGTTCCATTCGCTATCACGTCGGGCCAGGTAATCGTTTACAGTTACGATGTGTACTCCAAGTCCGGGCAATGCATTGAGGTAAGCCGGCAAGGTGGACACCAATGTTTTACCTTCACCTGTGGCCATTTCCGCAATCTTACCCTGGTGCAGTACGATACCACCGATCAACTGCACATCATAATGCACCATGTTCCAGGTGATCTCATTTCCTCCTGCCTGCCAATGGTTTTGATAGATGGATTGATCGCCTTCTATTTTGATGTAAGGTTTGGATACGCTGAAGGTTCTGTCTAACTCCGTAGCTGTAGAGATCATTTCTTTGTTATCCTTAAAACGGCGAGCCGTCTCTTTCACTACAGCAAAGGCTTCCGGAAGGATTTCCATCAATACCTCTTCTATCTTTTTGTCCTTTTCTTTTTTCAGGTTATCAGCATCCTGGTAAAGAGCGTCACGACCTGAAATATCTGCAGAATCTAATTGCTCTGCCTGTTCTTGTTTCGAAATAATTTCGTTGTCAATAGTGGCAGTATGTTCTTTGATCTTTTCTTTAAAATAGGCTGTCTTATTTCTAAGTTCATCGTTGGAAAGTGATTGGTAGGCTTCAAAGTAGGAATTGATCTTAGCCACGAGAGGCGTAATCAATTTCACGTCTTTCTGACTTTTGTTGCCTCCAAAGAGCAGGGATATGATACCGGGCATATATGAAAATCGTTATTATGAATTTGAATAATGATCTTGTCAAAAGGCGTGCAATTTCAACAAATTCAGCCACATTGACAGGGGTGCAAAGTTATGAAATACCGACTACAACTTTACTGCTTTTGAAAAGAATAGAATGCATGCTTTTGGTTAGTTTATGTATCTTAACAGAATATTTTTGATATCCTGAACCCGGTTCACCCATTTAAGTTATTTGGTTCTTAATTAAGGCAGCGGCAATAATGATACTGGAAATGGTCAGGATATTATTTCCGACGCTACTTTTTTGAATATACAGGGAATCTGGTAACCCGTACACCAGTTGATGAAAGATTTGGCAGGTTGGAATTTGTGAAACGCCTTATTGCTATGCAAACAAATCTTTGTGCAATTGCACAAGCGCTTTCTCTTTGAACTCTTCCGGTACCAGTACAGATACATTATGCTGGCTACCGCCAAAACTTACCATTCTCACCGGGATGCCATTCGTGGCATCAAACACTTTGGTAAGAATATCGGGTGTAGCAGCAATCTTATTTCCGACGATGCAAATGATTGTTTGTCCGCTATCGATCATAATGCGTCCGTACATTTCCAATTCTTTGGTGATCTCTTCGAGGTAGGTATTATTGTCGATAGTTAGTGACACTGCTACTTCGGAAGTGGTTACCATATCAATGGATGTCTGATATTTTTCGAAGACCTCAAATATTTTTCTCAAAAATCCATAAGCCAGCAGCATGCGGGTACTTTTTATTTTGATAGCCGTGATACCATCTTTAGCAGCAATAGCCTTGGCACCTTCTGTTGTGCTTTCTGAATCGATGAGTGTACCCGGAGCGTCGGGTTCCATTGTATTGAGCAGTTTCACCGGAAAGTTGAAGTATTGGGCAGGCCAGATGCTGGCAGGGTGCAGGATCTTTGCTCCAAAGTATGCAAGTTCGGCTGCTTCGTTAAAACTTAGATGGCGAACGGGTTTCGTGTTTTTTACAATCCGCGGATCATTGTTATGCATGCCATCTATATCAGTCCATATTTCACACACAGATGCATCTACTGCCGCAGCTATCAGGGATGCAGAATAGTCACTGCCTCCACGCTTCAGGTTATCTACTTCTCCTTTTGAATTCCTGCAGATGAATCCCTGGGTGATGAATAATTTTTTGCCGGGAAAATCTTTCAATACGCGAGCGAGTTTAACCTTGATACCGCCCACCTGAGGTTCATTTGCGGCATCTATTGTCATAAACTCCAGCGCAGGTAGCCATGCATGATCAATGCCTGACTCTTTAAGGAAAGCACTGAATATTTTAGTACTCAGCAATTCTCCTTGTGCAAGAATGTCTTTGTCCAGAGATTCACTGTAAGATATTTTGAGAATAATATTCAGGAATTCAAAGTGTTCTTCCAGTATTTTTTTCCCTTCATTGTATCCGGATTCGCTGGCAAATAAGTTGATGATGAAATTCTGATAATGATGCTCCAAAGCTTCGATCCTTTCACGGGCAGCCATACGGTCACCTTTCGAAAGTGCAATGCTGATTTCTACCAGGGCATTGGTAGTACCACTGAGCGCACTCAGTACAATGATCTTGGATTCATCTTCTTTTGTAACCAGGCGACTGATTTCTTTCATTCTTTCCGGGCGGCCTACACTGGTGCCGCCAAATTTCATCACTTTCATAGAAGGCGTTTGATTTTAGTGCTTATTCAGGGAGTGCAAATGTAAATGGTTGTAACAAGATTTTTTTTAAACTCCGTGAAATAGTTGAGTTTTTTAGAAATGATTCAGGCATTGAATGCTATTTCAAAACAACAATCGAACTTTTATGGTATGGGGAACTTGTTTCAGCAATTGCAAGGCATTATTTGAAATTCTCTTGTCTACATCTAATACTACGTATCCGATGGAGTCATTCGTCTTGAGGTATTGACCGGAGATATTCACTTTGTGCGCCGATAGTTCAGCATTGATCGCTGAAAGTACACCCGGTACATTCTTGTGAATATGCAAAATGCGATGCGTATTGGGATGAAGTGGCAGGCTCAGTGCAGGTACTGTGTGCGAGCCGTTGGTAATTCCCATTTCCAGGTAATTAAACATTTTGGTACTTACATCTTCTCCAATATTCTGTTGAGCTTCTTCTGTACTTCCTCCGACGTGAGGAGTTAGAATGACATTCGGCAATCCCTGAAGTGGTGTTACAAAGTCAGCTCCGTTTTTTTCAGGTTCTTCCGGAAATACGTCTATCGCGGCTCCTCCAATCTTTTTTTCTGTCAACGCAATCTTCAAAGCATCAAGATCCACAACCTGTCCTCTCGCATAATTGATCAGGATCGCATTGGGTTTTACTAACTTCAGATTGTTCTTATTAATAAGATTTCTTGTGGACGGAAGGTCTGGTACATGCAGGGTGATGACGTCAGCATTTGTCAGCACATCCTTCATTGTCTTGTATCCAACTGCATTACCCAAAGGCATTTTTGTTTCGATATCATAAAATATCACCTTCATGCCCAACGCTTCTGCGAGCACACTCACCTGGCTGCCGATATTTCCATAGCCGATGATACCAAGAGTTTTCCCACGCAACTCATGACTACCTTTTGAATCTTTCATCCAGATACCTTCATGGGCAGCTTTATTTTTGTCAGGTATCCTGCGTATCAGCATAATGCTACTTGCTATCACAAGTTCGGCAACAGACCGGGTGTTGGAATAGGGTGCATTAAAGACGCAGACACCCTGCATTGTCGCTGCCTGCAGATCTACCTGGTTGGTACCGATACAAAAACATCCGATGGCCTGCAATTTCTGAGCAGCATCCAAAATTTCTTTGTCCACATGCGTTTTGGATCTGATACCCAGCAAATGAACATTCTTGATTTGCTTTTTTAATTCCTGTGGCGAAATGGAGGAAGGTAATGTAGTTATAGAAGTATATCCGGCTTCTGAAAATTTTTTTGTTGCTGCTGGACTGATGTTTTCAAGAAAGAGGATATTTATTTTTTCTTTAGGAAAACTGGTAAGATTTTTTTCTGCCATTCTATCAATAGTAATGTAATATTGCAAATATAAATCCTTAATCCAATTGAAATTTTTGTCGATGGCTTTTTTGAGATGTTTCATTCTTTTCTTTTTATTCGTCTTATTTTTTTCTTCTTGCAAAAATGGCTCTGGCAAACTGAAAACTCCGGTGGTGGATTCTTCAGGATACAAGCCTCCTGTAGCAGCAAACATGCCACCGGCACTACTTCATCAATACCAGGAAAGTATCAGGGATTTTTATCAGAAAAGATTATTACGCACCGGATTCAACGGCGGAATTCTCGTGGCAAAGAATGGCCAGATCATATTTGAAGATTATCATGGATACTTCGATTTGAAGAAGAAAGATTCATTGAACAAGCATAGCGCATTCCACCTCGCGTCAGTATCCAAGACCTTTACGGCAATGGCTGTTTTAAAATTGGTTCAGGATGGTAAGTTATCATTGAGTGACAGTCTTCAGAAGTTTTTTCCCGGATTCCCTTATGAAGGCGTTACAATAAAGACGCTTTTGAATCACAGGAGCGGCCTTCCCAATTATGTCTATTTTATGGAGAAACTGGGTTGGCCTCGTGACTCCCTGTGTTCCAATGAAGATGTTTTAAACTACCTGGTCAAATTCAAACCTCCGGGTACAGGCAGGCCTGATACTCATTTTAGCTATTGCAATACAAACTATTCTTTACTTGGGCTTATCATCGAAAAGGCATCAGGGATGAGTTATGAAAATTACCTCAAACAAACTTTCTTCATCCCTCTTAAAATGAATGATACCTATGTATTTGATATGAAAAGAGATAGTGGTACAGCAATGCATTCTTATGACTTCAG
This sequence comes from uncultured Ginsengibacter sp., assembly GCA_964526985.1. Taxonomy (GTDB): domain Bacteria; phylum Bacteroidota; class Bacteroidia; order Chitinophagales; family Chitinophagaceae; genus Ginsengibacter. The sequence goes on from CAZGNJ010000014.1 coordinate 70,990, forward strand.
AGGCAGGATGGAACGCTACACCAGTTTGGACCAGGGATTTGGTGATAAGAATATTTATAGTACGCCGGAAGATCTCTTGAAATGGGATCAGGCACTTTATACCAATTACTTTTTCACGCCAAAGACTATGGAGGAGGCATTTACTCCATATAGCAATGAGAGGCCGGGTATTCGCAATTATGGTTTGGGATGGCGTATGAATGTTTACCCTGATGGACGAAAAGTTATTTATCACAATGGGTGGTGGCATGGTAACAACACTGTTTTTATAAGAAGTATTGCGGATTCAGTTACGATCATTGTTTTGGGAAATAAATACAATCGAAACATTTACCAGGCAAAGAAGATCGCGGAAATCTTTGAAGGCGGCAGGCCGATTGAAGATGAATGATTCTCTCAAAATCGGAAGCAAAATGCCTGATTGCAGTTTTTTATAACTTTTTTTTGCAGCTTTTGCAGTTTTATTAACAAACTTGTTATATTTGGTATCTGAATGATTCCAATATGCAGAAAGCTGAACGCCAGAACTATATCATCCACCAGGTCAACCTTCACAATAAGGTATTGCTAAATGACCTGAGCGAGCAGTTGCAGGTATCTAATGATACCATTCGCCGGGATCTTCAAGACCTCTCAGAACAAAGAAAGATCATCAAAGTTCATGGAGGTGCGGTATCGATTTCTTTCCATAATGGTCATAAATCCACCAAGGAAGTATATGCCTATAATCAAAAAAGAATTATTGCAAAAAAAGCAGTAGAACTGATAAAGCCCGGAATGTTTGTTTTGTCTGGAGGAGGTACTACTATTATTGAATTAGCAAGGGCCTTACCATATGACTTGAATGCAACTTTTATATCCGGTAGCCTGCCTGCCTTGATGGAATATAGTAAACACCCGCTGATCAATGTGATAACTATTGGTGACAAGGTTTCCAAGACATCGATGATCACAGTAGGGCCGGAAGCTATTTCTAAAATCAGGGAGTTGAAAGTGGACATCTGCTTTATGGGGATCAATGCCATAAATCTTGAAATCGGTGTTTCTGATGATGATTGGGATATTGTTCAACTAAAAAAAGCAATGATTGAAGCATCGAAGAAATTGGTTTGCTTGTCTATTTCTGAGAAGATCAATTCAAGGCAGCCAATACCTATTTGTCCTTTAGAAAAAGTGGATGTGCTTATTACAGAATTACCGCCCAATGAAAACCTTTTGAAAGCTTATGCAGATGCAGGCATAAATGTTCTGTAGCAGTTGCCTTCTTTATGTGGAGGGAATGATGGTTGTTAGTGTAACCCTTATGAAATCTTACCCTGGTTTTAGTTCTCATTATTTCTAAAATTGATTTTTCAACCTTCTTAAACATTCATTATGAGAAAATTCATCACTCTACTTGTTGTAATCTTTGCAACGCAATTGCAGCAAAGGGCTTATGCCCAGGAACGATCTGTCACAGGTACTGTCGTCTCCTCTGAAAATGTACCTGTAGTAGGTGCTTCTGTACTTATAAAAGGTACCCAAACGGGAACCCAGACGGATAACAATGGAAAATTTGCCATTCAGGCTGCAAAAGGCCAGGTATTGGTAATCTCCTTTGTAGGATTTCAAAGCAAGCAGGTTACTGTTGGCGAATCCAATACGATCAATATTATTTTGTCGGCAATCGACCAGTCAATGGAAGACATTGTAGTGGTGGGATATGGTACCCAAAAGAGAGGAGATGTGACAGGGGCCGTTACAACAGTTGACGTAAAGAAAATGCTGACCGGGAGACCAATAGCGGATGTTGGCAGAGGATTGCAGGGTGCTGCAGCCGGATTATCGGTAACAGTACCAAGTGGAGAAGTAGGGTCGGATCCCATCATCAAGATCAGAGGTGCAATGACCTCCTTCCAGGGAAGTAGCAGACCACTTATATTGTTGGACAACGTTGAAATACCCAGTATTCAAATCGTTAATCCAAACGATATTGCTTCCATCACCATCCTGAAAGATGCATCTGCTGCATCCATTTACGGAGCTAAGGCATCTAATGGAGTTATACTGATCACTACCAAAAAGGGGTCAGGCTCCAGTATTCCACAAATAACCTATTCAGGAAACCTTTCGTGGCAGAATGTATGGAAGCCTCTGAAAATGGGCCAGGTCAATGCGCTGAAATATACAGTTGATGCCGCAGAAAGAGTGGGAACCTTTACTCCTACAGGTGCATTTTATTATGTGGACAGGAACAG